>CAJXUY010000007.1 GCA_913060665.1 uncultured Oleiphilaceae bacterium | reverse complement strand
CTGTCAACCCTTTTTTCAGCCCCTTCGCGATAATCATTTAACGATTAATCCGAAGCGCTTGAGCCAACCTAAGTCACGAAAACAAAACACTAAAAAAGTTATCTTATTTCAACACCTTAGCCTTCTACCAACACCCTGTATTCCAGAGCCTTCTGCAGAAGAGGGGCGCATTATATAGCGTTTAGGTTTGAGGTCAATAGCTATTAGCAATAAAAATACATAACCAGACTTTTAAACCACAACTACATTGTTTCGTCCTGTTCGCTTTGCCTTATATAAGGCCTTATCTGCAGCACCAAACATACCCTCTCGACAGCCTTCATTGCTCGGCAGCTAGGAATCCACCCCCGCACTCACCATCAAGCTTAATACCTACCTATAACTATTGATTCAATGGTGCTGCGATTTTTCCTGCACGTTATAAGCCCCATCTTTACACGTATCAGAAAGATACACCTAACATTTTCTCCTGTACAACTCTGACTACCCGCCCTTGAAGAAGTGCTTGATACTCTCATGGAATGATGCTGTATCTCGCCGTTTGCATATCCATAAAGTCGATATCATTTCTCGCAGCCTCTATCTCCACCCATACTGCCTGAATAGTTTGATCAGAAACCGTAGATTTTTTGGAAAATGGTAGGAAGTATGATTTTGACTTCCACGGTTTTTCACTTATTTTTAGCCTCCCCTTATAACTAGCTTGCTGGCCTAGCTTCTTCGCCATTTCAGGAATTATTACAACTGACCCCCTTTTCTCACGTAATAGCTTTTTAATGTTAACTTCATCGCTCGCAGAATTATCATCTACTTCAACACCCAGCCTATTCAGGTCCGCCACGACAGAATAGCCTCGTGGAGCCCTTACCGGCTTGGGTAACGTTGCTACATCTCCGTTAAACTGAAAAGGGTCGATTTCCAATGTCAAGATGACATACTCTACCTGCGCAACTCGATAGCGTGAGTTTTTCTCATTTGCTGCGTCATCAGGGTAACGCAAATAAGCTGCACGTTTTTCATTAAAAGATGCAGTCCCGACTGCATCTACTCGTCCACGCATTGCCTCTCGCAAACACCGTCTCCAAGGCATAGGCAGAAAATGAACCGTTGCTCCAACTCGATCAAATGCGCGTTTGATAATATCTATATGTATACCACTTGCCGTCCCACCTTCAACCAACGTAAATGGATACCATTCGCTTTCATCAAGGCAAACTCTCGTTACATTGCTTGCGTCTGCCATTACGAAACCACAGTTCAATAAAAACACACTTAGCACTCGAATAGCTATGCACTGAGACAACCTACCTACCATTTCACTTTTTAACCTACTTCGTTTGTGGATAACATTAGTTTAAAAACAGTAAATTAACAGGCATTAAGCACGACCAGTTCTATATCACTTTACACTATTAACGTTCTTAAAATATTACATTATTCTTTCAAAGGTGTTGATTTTATATTTTACCTCATGAAAGAATAGGACCAGCAGAGCGTAGTGGCAGGATGACCCGCACTAACAAACATAAAAGAAAATGGACAGTCTGAATGATAAGTCCCATTCTTATGGCCAATATACAGACTAAAGCTTTTATCAATACCTGCTGTTATGCTTCTCATATCGAAGCATTAGCCATCAAAAATGTTAACACACCCCCACCTCGCTCTCATAAACCTATTACAGCCAAACAGGTACTTGCTGAAATTCACGACGAGCAACCTCACAGAACGTTAATATTTGCTCATGCGACAAAATATAATAAATAAGAACAATTTCAATTTATTGGCTATTCTTACTTAGAGCAGGAGACAGCATTCTATTTGCCATTTACTCATAGCATGACGAATGCGACTAATCGTAATAATAGCAATAGATAACAAACGCTTTTCAGATAAATAAACCTGATACTTCAGGAGAAATATATGGGAGAAACTGCTCCCCTTATTGTAACTGATATTCACAAAACCTTTGGTACTCTTCAAGTTCTTAAAGGAATATCGCTTGAAACACAAAAAGGCGATGTTATTTCGCTCATAGGCTCATCTGGATCAGGAAAAAGTACGTTCTTAAGGTGTATCAATCTACTAGAAACGCCCACTCTAGGGGAGATATTTGTTCATGGAGAACAACTAAGCTTCAAGACCAATAAGAAGGGTATCAGAGTGCCTGCCGACTTAAGGCAGGTAGAAAAAATGAGAGCCCGCCTATCTATGGTATTTCAAGGGTTTAATTTATGGTCTCATATGACCATTCTTGAAAACATCATCGAAGCCCCTGTTAACGTATTAGGTATTTCTAAAAAAGAAGCCATTGAAAAAGCCTCTTCGCTTCTTAACAAAGTAGGAATATATGAACGCCGCGATTACTATCCTTCTCAAATGTCAGGAGGGCAAAAGCAAAGAGCCGCTATCGCTAGGGCCTTGGCAATGGAACCCGAAGTATTGTTATTTGACGAGCCCACATCTGCTCTCGACCCTGAATTAGTCGGTGAGGTATTGAAAGTAATGAGAAGTCTCGCAGAGGAAGGCCGCACCATGATAGTCGTCACTCACGAGATGGCATTCGCAAAAGATGTCTCATCACAGGTTTTATTTCTGCATCAAGGCTTAATTGAAGAACAAGGTACACCGTCAAAAGTCTTTGATAACCCTGATTCAGAAAGAATGAAGCAGTTTCTAGCTCCCAAATATTAACTTTACCAACGAAATCAAAAGCCGGGATAGTTAATAGAAAAACGCTACAAAAACATCAACAAATCACCTAATAAGGGGTTACTAATGAAAAAACTGATAATTGCAATTTCATGCATACTAGCTTTTACTGCTAGCTCACTTCAAGCTAAAGACTGGAAAGAGGTGCGAATAGCTGTTGATATACCGTATGAGCCATTTGAATACAAAGCTCCTGACGGAACGCTTACCGGTTTTGAGGTTGACTTGGGAAATGCAGTTTGCGCTGAAATTGGAGCCAAATGTGAATGGATACCTCAAGCATGGGATGGCATTATCCCTGGCCTTCTAGCGCGTAAATATGACGCCATTATGTCGTCTATGTCGATTACGGAAGAACGTGCAAAGAAAGTTCTTTTCTCTGAAGGTTACTACAACACGCCTTCCGGTTGGTTTGCCAAGAAAGGCGCTAACTTGAACACAGCCGATAAAACAGTGATGAAAGGTAAGAAGGTCGGCGTTCAACGCGGCACACTTCAAGACAATTATGTTACTGAAAAGCTAGGTGATGTGATTGAAGTGAAACGGTACACCACCGCAGATGACCTTGTACTTGATCTAACCGGCGGCCGCTTGGATGTTGTATTTCTTGACTACCCAGTAGGTGAAAAGACCATCATTACTGATAGCAACTATGAAACTGTTGGTGACACTATTCCAGTAGGTGACGGTATCGGTGTAGCATTCCGTAAGCGCGACCAAGAGCTTGCAGATAAGTTTAATAAAGCGTTAAAGAAGCTTAAGGAAGACGGCACATACGACACCATTATGAAGAAGTATTTCAGCTACAACATCAAGATATAAAAGACCTACCATTCTAGCGGAAGCTAGATGACTGACAGGGATCACTAGCATTTTGGTCCCTTACGTTCAACCTTAACGGTACTTTACTATGCTAGATCTTCATGGATACGGCCCATCTATTCTAAAAGGCGCCGTATTGACCGTTGAGGTAGCAATACTCTCTTTGCTATTAGCAGTATTTCTAGGCCTATTGGGTGCTATGGCAAAACTTTCGCCCAACCCAATCCTTAAAGGAATCGCCACCACCTACACCACGCTTATTCGCGGGGTGCCTGACCTTGTATTAATGATGCTGATATTTTTTGGTGGGCAAATGTTGATGAATAGCTTTTCCGACTGGATAAACGATACATTTGATTCAGATATATGGATTAATGTGAATGAGTTTACTGCTGGTGTCATCACCATTGGGTTTATTTTTGGTGCCTATATGGCAGAGACCTTCAGAGGCGCATTTCAATCAGTCGAGCTTGGACAGATTGAAGCGGGTAAAGCTTATGGAATGAAACCATGGCAAATTTTTAGTCGCATAATGTTTCCACAAATGATGCGCCATGCTCTACCCGGTATAGGTAACAACTGGCTTGTGTTATTGAAGACAACAGCACTGGTGTCCATCATTGGCCTTTCCGATATGGTGCGCCTAGCATCAGAAGCAGCAAAAGCCACCCATGAACCATTTCGCTTTTTACTGCCGGTGATCATTGGTTTTCTTCTAATGACCGCCGTGTCTGAATGGGGCCTAAAAAAGCTTGAACAAAAATACAGCGCTGGCGTGGTGAAGGGATAAGTCATGTTTGAACAACTCAATCAGCTACTCGCGCAAAATGATATTTTTACCCATTCAACACTTGCTCATTATTGGGGTGGGTTTGTAGTAACCATTCAACTTGTTTTCTTAGCACTCATCATCGGGGCCATTATCGCGCTGCCATTGGGCATTCTCAGAACATCAAAAAACCCTTGGATTAGCAAACCCATTTGGCTGTATGTATACATATTCCGGGGCACACCACTCATCGTGCAACTGTTTCTAATTTACTATGGCACCGCTCAAATCGACAGTATTAAAGATACCTGGCTTTGGGATAACATCCTTAGTGAGGCGTTCTACCCCTGCCTTATAGCGTTTGTTTTAAATACCGCCGCTTATACTACTGAGATTATTAAAGGCGCTATTGACAATACACCCGCAGGTGAAATAGAAGCGGCGAAGGCATATGGTATGTCTTGGGCCAAAAGAATGCATAGAATCATTTTACCCAGTGCCTTCCGGCGCGCATTGCCCGCCTATGCCAATGAAGTCATATTTATGCTTCACGCAAGTGCCATTGCCAGCGTAGTCACCATCGTTGACTTAACAGGCGCTGCAAGAGATATCTACTCTCGCTATTATGCCCCCTTCGACGCATTTTTGTTTGTAGCCGCAATCTACTTATGCATTACATTCACACTGATATTCGGCTTCCGACATTTAGAAAATAAGCTATTAGCCCATCTAAAACCATTATCATGAATGCCACTAACTCAACCATAAGACAAACCCTATTTGGTGCTTCAACCGACTTTCTTAGCCATACCCTAGAATATGCCTCTGTGGCGATAGAAGCTTGTTCAACTCAACTAGCCGATGGGACAACAATCATATTACACGCACTAGGGGTTCTAGAGTTTATCCCTCCAGCGAATGATAACAGTATTAAACCTACCAAACTGATTTTATCAGCAGGCATTCATGGCAATGAAACCGCACCTATAGAATTTTGTAATACGCTGATTAACGAAGTTATCAATGGCGCTTGTCCGGTTAAAGTACCGACTCTTTTTATCTTCGGTAACCCTGAGGCAATGGTGACAGGGGAACGTTATATAGAACATAACCTGAACCGGCTATTTTGTGGCCTACATGCGTCTGCATCATATTGCGGTTCAATAGAAGGCAAACGAGCCGCACTTTTAGAACATTATGTGGATGAGTTTGTTAAACGAGGGGGCAAATTCCTGGTTAACCACTACGACCTTCACACCGCTATCCGAGACTCTGTATTTGAACGGTTTGCTATCTACCCCTACATCGCAGGGCGAGCAACAAGCCCTACACAACTCCAGTTTTTGGCGTTTAGTGATGTGGAGGCATTCCTTTTTCAAACCACGCCGGCTACGACGTTTTCCTCCCATACGGCAGAAAACTATGAGGCTGAAAGTTTTACCGTTGAGCTAGGTAAAGTCAGACCATTTGGTCAGAACCCTGATTTTAAATACCGTGCAATCACGGATAACCTTCGACTGAGACTAAAAGGTAAATGGCCACAGCCCAGAAGAACGGAGCACCGAGTTCAATGTTTTATAGCCAGTCATGAGATCATCAATACAGGTAAAGATTTTGTGCTGTATATTCCGGAAGATGTTAGTAATTTCAGAGAGTACCCTAAAGGTAGTTTAATTTGGGAGGATAAAGAGAAAAGTTACCGAGTAAAAGACCAAGTTGAATATATTGTATTCCCCAACAGTAAGGTCGGTGTCGGTCAACGTGCAGGGATTATGCTTCGACTGGTCAATATGGGTGAAGCGCCCCGACAACCTGCTCCCCCCATCATTCATTAAACAACCAGCCTTCACTGTTGAAATGAATATACCGAGCCCAGCTTAAGTATTTGAGTGAGTTCATCCAATGCTGTTTCTGACTCTTTCAACAGTGAGCTATCCGCCAAGTCTTCTGCGGTTAACCTATCTCTGTAGTGTTTATCAACCCACTGATTTAACCTGATAAACAGTTGATCCGACATCAAAATGTGCGGGTTAACGGCTGCCTGCTCCTGCTCTGTCAAAACTACACGCAACCGCAGACAAGCAGGCCCCCCTCCGTTTTGCATGCTTTGTTTAAGATCAAACATCTCCACTTGGTTAATAGCCCCTCCTGATAGTACAAGCTGGTCAAGGTAAGACGCTACAGAAGCCACTTCTTTACATTCTGTTGGCACAACCAACATCATTGAGCCATCGGGCTTAGATAATAACTGGCTGTTAAAAAGGTAAGAGCGAACCGCGTCATTAACCGTCACATCACCATTGCTAACCTTTATAGCCTCTAGCGAGGTACCTTTTAGTTTTCGATCAAGTTCAGACAAGACAGTCTCAGTATTTGAAAAAGCTTCCTCATGATAGAATAGTACATTGCCATTCCCCACCGAAATCACGTCATTATGAAACACCCCAGTATCAATCGTAGAAGGTTTTTGCTGCGCATACACCACTCGTTCATCAGGCAACTGATGAAGTCTTACGACGGCCTCTGACGCCTCTATTGTCTGTCGAGCAGGATATTTATCGGGTTTAGGGGCTGCCTCATCAAACGCTCGTCGACCATAAACAAAAAACTCAACACCCCCGACACCATAATCAGCACAAAAACGCGTATGGTTCGCAGCACCTTCATCACCAAATTGAGATACAGATGGCAAGGCATCGTGATGAGCAAAGTAACGCTCATCAGGAAAAGAGGCTCGCATGATGCTAGACGTCAATTGATGCTCTATCGAGCGGTGGAACTTTGCATTCAAATTAGCTGCCGTAAAGTGAACTTTTCCGTCTAACGTATCTGCGCTCGGTGAAACCGTGGCAGCATTCGCGGTCCACATACAGGACGCAGACGAGACCGCAGCAAGCAATACCGGAGAAACTCGACTCACCTCCGTCAATACTTTTTCATCACTACCAGCAAACCCTAAAGTTCTTAGTACTTCGATATTGGGTCTATGGTGTGGTGCCAATACACCTTGTTTAAACCCCATATTTTGCAAGGCCTTCATTTTTCTAAGGCCTTGCTTTGCTGCTTCTTTAGGGTTTGATACTGCCATCACATTCTCTTTAGATGCAACATTACCGTAAGACAACCCACTATAGTTATGGGTGGGTCCAACTAGGCCATCAAAATTGAGTTCATGTGCTGCCATCTCTTACCTACCTTTTTACAATTAATACTTACTGCTAAATCAAGTAACGTTAGATTTAGACATTAAGACATATCCAAACCGGGCGATAACTGGGCAGGCAATTTTGCGCGCTCATCCTCTACTGATGCCATCGGATAGGCACAATAATCAGCCGCATAATAAGCACTCGGTCGATGGTTTCCGCTGGCACCAATGCCACCAAAAGGTGCTGCGCTGCTAGCACCGGTTATCGGTTTGTTCCAGTTAACAATGCCCGCTCGAATCTCACCAATAAACTGCTCATATAACGCACGCTCATCACTAATCAAGCCAGCGGAAAGCCCAAAGCTAGTTTGGTTAGCAAGCTCAATGGCTTGCTCAAACGAATCGTAACGAATCACCTTCAAGAGTGGACCAAAGTGCTCCTCGTCAGGGAAGTCTGCGACATGAGTCACGTCTAATATTCCAGGCGTAAGCATAGCGGCATCTGGCTTTATTTGTTGCATAGTCAAAATAGAGGTAGCACCCGATTCAAGTAGCGAATGTTGGGCGTCTAATAACCCCTTAGCAGCGTCAATAGAAATTAGTGCCCCCATAAACGGTTCGTCTTCTGCGTCATATGCATCTACTTTTAAGCGACCCGCAACATCCGCCAAACGCTCGATAAAACCGTCACCTTCCACACCTCTTGGCACCAGCAACCGTCTCGCACAGGTACAGCGTTGCCCGGCAGAAACAAATGCAGACATAATCGTATGGTGCACCGCAGCTTCAACATCACTTGGGTGGTCAACAATCAATGGATTATTGCCCCCCATTTCGAGCGCCAAAATTTTATCAGGCCGCCCTCCAAATTGTTGATGAAGAATATGCCCCGTACCCGAGCTACCTGTAAAAAACAAACCATCAATTTGATCATGTCCCGCTAATGCGATACCTGTTTCCTTCGCACCCTGTACCACGTTTAACACCCCAGAAGGAATGCCCGCCTGATGCCAGAGCTTAACAGTTTCTTCCGCCACCATAGGGGTCAATTCGCTGGGTTTAAAAACAACGGTATTACCAGAAAGTAACGCGGGAACAATATGCCCATTTGGAAGATGTCCAGGGAAGTTATAAGGCCCAAAAACCGCCACTACACCATGTGGACGGTGCCTCAAAACAGTATGACCTGCGGCGGCATCGCTCTCCTGTGTACCCGTTCTCTCTTCGTAAGCGTTAATCGATATTTCGATTTTACCGATCATCGCAGCCACTTCAGTTCGAGACTCCCATAACGGTTTGCCTGTTTCTCTGCCGATACACTGAGCAAAATGCTCTTTGTTTTCACCTAAAAGTTCGGCGAATCGCCGTACAATTGCTTTCCGTTGTTCCAGCGTGTATTTTTTCCAGCTTGAAAATGCACTACGAGAAGCTGTAACCGCATCATTTACATCTTCTGCGGTGGCAGTATTTCCCGACCAAACTTGCTGTTGTGTCACCGGGCACGTTGAATCTAGCACCTCCCCTTGCCCTTTTTGCCATTCGCCATTGATATAAAGATGCCCAGAGTTTGAGCTACAGCTAGCATTCGCTTCATTGTTCAGCATAATCACCTCTTCACTTCTCTTAAGCTAACGGCACGCACAATATCCCCTGAGCGGATTTGCAATTGCTCAGCCAGCTCAACTGAAATATCAACCGTATCCTGACAAATGCTTGAACCTGACACTAGCGCAACACGATAGTTTGAGAACGCTCGATTTGAGACAAGATACAGCGGCTGATTATTACCGTTTGTATCCTTAAGGTTTTTCACGACTTGAGCGTGTAGCTTAAAGCTCTCTCTTACGGCACGGATATTATTTACAAATGCCTCAATAGCAGGACCACCATCAAAAATATCGATAAAACCGTTAAAGTTAAAACCCTCTGCCTCCAGCATCGCTCGTGCTGGTTCAGTGTTTTCGTGCACCAGCCCTACGACTTTTTGTGCCTCTTTACTTAGAAATGGTAAATAGATGGGATACTTAGGCATCAACTCCGCAATAAACGCTTTTCCACCCACACCGGTAAGATAATCTGCCCGCGAGAACTCCATTGTAAAAAATTTTTTACCCAACGCCTCCCAAAACGGAGAATGCCCTTGCTCATCTGAGTAACCTCTCATTTCAGCAAACACTTTTTCACTAAACATTTCAGGAAAGTCTGCAAGGAATAGGAATCGGCTTTTTGATAACAACAACCCATTACTGTTTTTGCGGTAACAAGCATCAAGGAATAATGAACAGACTTCTGAACAACCAGTTAGATCGTTAGTCAAATATAGCGTCGGAGTTTGGTTATGTACGCCCAGTTCAATCGATGCATTCACGGTGGTACTAATACGATAGTTATACCAGACTTCTTCAAGTCCGACTTGCGCCTCTATTCCACACACGCCCACTATTTTTTTTGAATTAGTATCTTCTAACACAAACATGTATTTGGCGTGTGAAGGATCGACCTTTTCAGCAAATGCTTTTTCCGCTTTTTCTATTTTTGTCTGCAAAAGATCTGGGTTATCAGGCAATGATGTAACGCCGAAACCTGTATTTTTTGCCAAATGACAAAGGTCAGTAAAATCGTTCGCATTAATTGGACGAATGATCATCATTACGTTCAGCTCCTGTCAATTCGTTAGCCTTGGCTCCCACGTTCTATTTATGAGCGATAACTAAAGGGCAGCAAATGTAATACACTCGTTCTCAGACACGTTGAGGTCCTTAGCTAGCGTCTGGTTGATGCGAATCACATCACCTATGCCGTCAGTTAGTTGGCCAACAACACACCTAAAATCGGAAAAAGAACCATTACAGATAAGGTACTTAACACCTCCACGGGTAGATTCACTTACTTTAGTACTTTTTGACTGCATGCTTTTCACCGTATTTAGATGATTAACATGGGCTTCAAGGGTTGGGCCACCATCAAAAATATCAATATGCTTACCCACACGAAACCCTTCACGGTGAAGCAGTTGACAGTTCTTTTCTGCTAACGCGTTAGGCCTCCCAACGACCGTTTGGGCCTCTTCAGAAAGCAAAGGTACATAAATAGGATGAGATGGCATAAGCTCAGCAATAAAGGTCTTACTCTTAATGCCAGAGTAGTAATCAGCCGTTGCAAAGTCCATATCGAAAAAATGACGTCCTAAGCTATCCCAAAAAGGGTAACCGCCGTCTTCGTCAGAGACGCCTTGAATTTCAATAATAATATCTTCATCAAATCGCTCTTTAAACAAGCCAATAAGCAGCAACCTAGAACGTGACAACAACTCAAAATAGTCTGTATTTCGATACTTGGAATCAATACTCAATGAGCAAAAAAGCGTCTTACCCGTCAACTCATGCGTCATGTAAAGTACGGGAATATGATTGTTAACGTGAAGCTGGTGAGAAGAATGAATCAACTCATCTTGCCGATAGTTATAAAACGGTTGTCCATTTCCCGCACAACGATCAATCCCCGCAGTACCCAGCACCTCACCGGTCTCGGAGTTTTCCATAACGAGTAAAAACTGCTCCTTACCCTCCATAGACTCATCTGCTGCAAACGACCGAGTAGATGCATCGATTTTTTCACTGAGCTTATCTCGCTGCTGTGGAAGCGTCGATATCTTCGCGCTATTATGATTGGCGAGTTTCTCTATACTCGCTAAATCCGAGAAAGTACTGGGTCTAACAATCAGCATATTGCCTCTCCAATCCGTTTACGCTGCAAGAACTTGTTTAGGTATCTCTAGTTAACAACCATTGCTACCGCTTTCTCAAACCGAGCAAGCCCTTCTTTAATATCTTCATTATCAATCACCAATGAAGGTGTAAAACGGACAACATTCGGCCCCGCTACCAGCACCATGACATACTCAAACTGAGCGGCATCTAAAAAATCCTTTGCTTTACCTTGCCACTTGTCATTCAGTGCTGCGCCTATCAATAGCCCTGCACTGCGAACCTCGTCAAATATCTGGTACTTTGCGTTAATCGCATTAAGACCATCAACAAATAACCTGTTTTTCTCTTTAACACCATTCAGCACGTTGGGGTCTGCGACGATATTGATTACCGCCTCACTAACAGCACAAGCAAGAGGGTTACCGCCATAAGTGCTGCCGTGAGTCCCAATAACCAAACTATTCGCTATATCTGTGGTAGTGAGCATCGCACCAATAGGAAACCCGCCACCTAACGCTTTAGCCGTAGTGAGAATATCGGGGGTAACACCATAGTTCATGTACGCATACATCGCGCCTGTACGACCCACCCCTGTTTGTACCTCATCAAAAATCAACAATGCGTTGTGCTTGTCACAGAGCGCACGCGCACCCTCGATGAATGCTTGTGTAGCAGGTACGATTCCGCCTTCACCCTCAATAGGCTCCATGATCACAGCACAGGTTTTGTCTGAAATCGTTGCAGCCAAAGCATCTAGGTCGTTAAAGTCGACGTGGCTAATCCCCTCTGGCACTGGCTCAAAACCTTCACAGTACTTAGCCTGTCCACCCACAGAAACAGTAAACAACGTTCGACCATGAAAGCTGTTGTTAAACGCAATAATCTCGTTTTTTTCAACACCATTATTTTTATCTGCGGGGAACTTTTCCCATGCGAAACGCCTGGCAAGCTTTAATGCAGCTTCATTGGCTTCGGCACCTGAGTTTGCATAGAACACTTTTTCCGCAAAGGTTAAATCAGTAAGACGCTGAGCGAGACGAATGGCAGGTTCGTTTGTGAGTACGTTACTTAAGTGCCAAAGTTTTTCACCTTGACTCTTAAGTGCACCCACCAATGCTGGGTGTGCATGCCCCAACACATTAACCGCTATTCCGCCGGCAAAATCTATAAACTCATTTCCGTCTTGATCCCACAGCTTCGCGCCTTCGCCTCGAATCGGAATAACCTTGCCGGGCGCATAGTTGGGTACCATTACATCATCGAACATTTCACGGGTTACGGTTTTCTGGGTTGTCATGCCTTCCTCACTAAAATAAATACCAACAAAACATATAGCACCTCTACGGTGACGTCAGTTTTGTATTCAACAAAGAGTATTCTAGTATGAGTTTATGAAAAAGGTTTGTCAGAATGCGACACTAGGTTACGAAATAAGGACAGCTAAGCCTAGTTCGTTTAGTAATTCATGCCACGAACACACCTAGTTATCACCCTATTAATTCCCGACATACCAATTGCGACTTTCCTTAACCTCTAGCTCTCTCTTCGCTCGGTGTTAGCCCATATAAGTTGCGGTATGCCGTACTAAAGTGAGCGCCGGAGGAGAACCCACATAACAATGCAATATCAGTAATGCTAGCCGTACGGTTATGTAACAAACTTCGACCGTGATCTAGACGAATTTGTAAATAGTACTTGGAGGGTACAGAGTCGAGATACTTTTTGTAGATACGCTCAAGCTGCCGGCGTGATATCGCGACATGGCGGGCGATATCGTCTGCAGTAAGGGGCTCATCAATATTCGCCTCCATAAGATCAATGGCCTCTGCTAGCTTCGGTTGCTCCGCTCGCTCATGTGCTGACAGTAGCTTACGCTGGGAAGACTCATCCCCTCCCACTCGCTCTCTCACAAAGTACTGAGCTAACGCCTCCCCTATATCAGCCCCTTGTTGGCGCCCCACCAACACCAGCATCATATCGAGCGCTGCAGTACCGCCCTTACAGGTGAAACGATCACGGTCTAAAGAGAAAACATCCTTTGAAACATTAACATCTATAAACTGTTTCTTTAGTAGATGAGTCCCCCACCAATGAATTGAAGCCTTTCTACCGTTTAATAGCCCTGCTTCTGCGAGTAGATAACCACCCGATGAGATACCTCCTAGTGCCGAGAAATTTCGGTAATGATGCTTCAGCCAATTGATCAATGCGGGATCTGTTTGATGCTCTGCGGGCGAACAACCACAGACCATCAACATACTGTCATGGGCGCAACTATCCAAGGGTTTGTCAACCACACAAGACAACCCATTATTTGAGGTGACCGGCTGCCCATCACGACTTAAGTACTCTACTCTATAGCGATCCTCCCCTTCTAATCGATTACAAACTAGCAGCGGCTCAACAGCTGATGACATGGGTAACGAAGCAAACCCAGGCAGCAGAAGAAATGAGAATACAATAGGGTCACCTTTGTTCATTTATGCATACCTCTACAAGTGCCACCGGCCCTATTAACCTTTTATTAAAAACAAACACATACGCATTGATAACTATCTTAGTCTATATACTAATGATACCGATTGCTTTTTACTTCTAAAATTGTCCCGGCTGGACATAAAAGAAATGAGAATGGCATTTCGCCTGAACCGAAATATCCGCAATTGCGGATGCAGATAGAAGCATACTCTCTAGGAAATAAGACCTGAAATGCAACTGAATAAACCATTGCCTAGCGATACAGTTTAAGTATTAATACACGCAGTCACATAATCAGCAATAGATAGGCAGGAGGTCAATCCGGGTGACTCAATACCTAGAAGATTAACCAACCCTGGCACACCATGAACAGAAGCATCCTGTATCAAAAAATCCTCCGAGTGCTCGCCCGGCCCGCTTAATTTAGGCCTAATTCCGGCATAAGCAGGTTGCAACCTTCCCATTGGAACAGAGGTCCAATAGCGCGCAATAGCGTCTTCAAATCCATTTTTACGAGACTCATCAACGGAATAATGTTTTTCGGTAACCCACTCGACATCAGGCCCAAACCTTGCCTGCCCTGCTAAGTCCAACGTGAGATGAACCCCCAACCCTCCGGGCTCTGGTACAGGATAAATAAGATGCTTAAAAGGGGCCTTACTTGGAAGTGAAAAGTAATTTCCCTTCGCCATATACATAGTCGGAATATGCTCGCGAGGGAACCCTTTGATTTTCGATAATAAGCTAACCGCATCAAGCCCTGCGCTGTTAACAATCGTGTTGGCGATGAGTCGAAATGGCTCTAGTTGTCCAACCACAAACTCAATTCCACTATCCACCACCTTGCCTTCAACTACCGGGCTATTGAAAACAAAATGGGCGCCTAACTGCTCAGCATCATTCTTCAACTGTTGCATTAACGCGTGGCTATCAACGATACCGGTAACCGATGACCTGATGGCCGCTAACGCGGTGAGCTCAGGTTCAAGTTTTTTGAGTTGCAAGGCCTCAATAATCTCTAGCCCTTCAACCTGGTTCGCCCTTCCTTTAGCAAGTATCTGATCAAGCTCAGCGACCTGTTCAGAGTTGGTCGCAACAATTAACTTACCACATTTTTTATGCGGAACATTCTGCTGTACACAATATTGATATAGTTTTCGTCGCCCTTCAACACAGAGCTTGGCTTTTAAGCTGTGTGTTGGGTAATAAATACCGGCATGAATGACTTCGCTATTGCGAGAAGACGTTTCACTTCCGAGCTCACTCGTCGCTTCAAGCAACCAGACTTCACGCCCTTCCATCGCCAATTGACGCGCGGTTGCGATTCCCACCACACCGCCACCAATGACGACACAATCAACATGATATTGCTCTAACATCTAACGCCTTAAAGGGATTTGTTTAAAAGCACGCCGAGAATTCGATCATAGCCGTCAGGGAGGAGTCGCTGAAACCAATCAACCACTCGTGCATCAGGGCCAATCAGAACTCGCTTGTTATTCTTCACAATACCATTAACAATCGTTTCAGCCGCCTTGTCAGGGGTTGTCCACGTAAATTTATCGAACAAGTTTATGGCGTCATCGCGATCAAGAGTACCATCCATACTTTTGTAAAAACGAGCACTTTTTGCAATATTGGTTTTTATACCACCTGGGTGCACACAAATAGGGTTAACCGTAGTGCCTTTTAGCTCCAGTCTTAATGCTTCAGTGAACCCTTTAACAGCAAATTTACTAGCATTATAGGCTGACTGGGTAGGCAAAGAAATCAAACCAAAAATACTTGAAATATTGACTATATAGGCTTCTCCAGAACGTTTTAAATATGGCAAAAAAGCCTTAGTACCATAAACAACGCCCCAGAAATTAATATCCATTACCCACTCAAAATCTTCGTAACTCATATCTTCTACAGTTTCGCTTAACGCTACTCCTGCGTTGTTAATAACCACGTCGATTCGGCCAAAATGTTTATATACTTTATCTGCCAGCTCGTAAACGGCGTTTTTATCACTTACATCCAAAGGGTAACAACGAACACTCAACACCTTATCGGATAACATAGCCACCGTTTCTTTAAGGTTCTCTTCACTGAGGTCAACCAACGCAAGTGCCGCGCCTTTGCCTGCCAATAATTTAGCAAGCCCTCTTCCGATACCTGACCCTGCTCCGGTAATAACAACCGTTTTACCTAAAAATTTTTTCATTATTATTTTCTCATAGTTGTTTTTTATATGTTCTCGGGGAGTCGCCGGTCCACCGTTTAAATGCGCGCGTAAAACAACGCCTGTTGGCAAACCCTAATGAATCGCTAACTTCCTCGACGCTTTTCCCTGCCGCTAAAAAGCAAATTGTTAAATCAAGCCTAGCACTATCCTGCAAGCTTAGGTAGCAGGTATTTTCCTCTCTAAGCTTACGCTGCAACGTTCGTCGACTCATCTTAAGTTCGGTCGCCATCTGACTCAAGCTACAACACACTCTATCTGGTTTTTCATGCCAAACCAGCTTAATTTTTGCGGCAATAAGACCCAAATCAAGCGCCATACAGTAGGCTCCAAATAATTAACCACTTATTAAGTTATGAGGTTAAACAGAGCACTAATCAACCCTTCTTAACGGCTATACTGCTTATATTTGAATAGCACCTGCCTATGCCTTTAACACCGATTCAAGATAGACAACTAAAGTTGATGAGCGCTAAAATACCCGCCATACTCTATCTCCAGAATGAACTCAGACAAACATCGGAGCGTTAATGTCGGATAAAAAGCAATTCACCATTGTGATGCTCATTGCGTCCTTTTTTGTTGCATGGATTGTCTATAGCAACATGTCGATTATTTTTATTAATAACACAGTACTGGAAGACAAAGAACTCGGAGGTTACCCCTACCCGTTCCGCATCTTAAGAAAAGACGCCGATACCGCGGTAATGGGGACGCTACGTTCGGCAGACATTCCCGCATCGACGGCATTGAAGCTGCTTTTTCCTGAACTCAAAGACGAAGCCGATAACAGTAAGGGCATGCAGTACGCTCAAAAAGAAATGGCCAGACTTCAAGCTAAAGCAAAAGGCATTGTATTGTCTAATTCAGAGTTCAAGCATGTCAGGTGGGAGATTGATGAAAACTGGTTTAGAGTACAAGGCCTAAAACCTAACTAATAAATCAATTAAGACAATAGCGTGAGTATTTAGATAGAGATCGTTTAGTCTGGTGATGTTTAATCGTAAATGACGGTTAACACACCATTTTAGGTATCAGCGATAACCTTTTTCGTTACCACTGATACCATGCACGACCTCACCTATAATGGATTAAAACATTGAAGAAGGGTAACCTTCAAAAACCTCATCCATTGCTTCATCGACCCTAATCTGCGTAACATCTTCAAGTGCCACACCGGTAATGTCGCTAATAGACGATGCTTTCCATATGATCCTGTCAGATTTAGTGTCGATAATATTCACCAATAACGACCCCTCGTTAACGGCTTCCATTTGACTACGGGTATAAACACCTTTGCCTGTACTAATTTGCTCTAGCTTCATCTCTTCGCCACGCGCTATATGAGTCGCATAACGAATCAGCAAATCTCCTTTACCATTCACCGCTTGACTAAGACCCTTATCCGCCATTGCGCCAATAATTCCACTCTCTATCAAGCTGCTTAATCCAGCAGCCTGCTTGTCCCCTTCAACGGCTTCAATGCTATAGGTTTTATAACTATCAAATGGCGCACTTTCATCATAATTCATTTGAATATTGCGGCGTGATGATGAGGCGCATGCAGTAAGGATAATACATAAGAAAACACAAACTATTTGCTTCATTTTTAACTCCCTGTGGACTTATTAAAGTTTTATTATTTCACGAACCAATAGGCTGCTTCGAGCTGACTATACTACAAACCCCAATCAAAGAAAGCGCTAGATAGAGAAAGCGCGCGCAATACCCAAATTTTATTTAAGTATTACCTAGCGTAGATTGTTATTGAAAATAATCACACAGTAAATCGAAAGCAATATGGTACTATTCGCCTATCAATAAAGACATTCGCTTGAGGCTATCAATGGTAAACACTTTAGATCAATCACACCCGTATAATGATCTAAAACCAGAGACCGTTATTGACGCAGTCGAAAGTCTTGGAATTCTAAGTGATGCTCGGATATTCCCACTTAACAGCTATGAAAATAGGGTTTATCAAGTCGGAGTTGAAGAAGATACGCCAATTATCGCTAAGTTTTATCGCCCATACCGGTGGAGTGAAGCATCAATTCTAGAGGAACACCAGTTTTCTTGGGAGTTGTTTAACCATGAACTTCCCGTTGTACCGCCGATCAAAAGCGAGCAGGACAAAACACTGCACGAGTATAACGGGTTCCAGTTTTCAATTTTTAAACGGCAAGGTGGCCATGCGCCAGAGCTCGATAATTTAGACAGTTTGTTCCTAATTGGCCGCTATCTTGGCAGGATGCATGCCATTGGCGCTCAAACCCGTTTTCAGCACCGCCCTGATATTACGGTAGATGAATGGGGCGTTTCCAGTAGAGAGTTTCTGCTATCTCACGACTTCATACCTCGTGAATTAAAGATAGCCTATGAGACATTAAGCCAAGATTTAATCTCAAGAGTCAGTGCCATATGGCATCGCCTGCCAGATTTAAACACCTTTCGAGTGCATGGTGACTGTCATGGAGGGAACATGCTCTGGCGAAATGACTTACCTCACTTTGTTGACTTCGATGACTGTCGTAATGGGCCCGCAATTCAGGATATATGGCTACTTTTATCTGGGGACCGTCACCAGAAAACAGCGCAGCTCTCTGAGATTGTAGAAGGCTATAATGAATTTTTTGACTTTGAACCATCCCAGTTAATATTAGTCGAGGCACTCAGAACACTCAGAATAATGAACTACAGTGCCTGGTTAGCTAAACGCTGGGATGACCCGGCATTTCCGCATCACTTTCCTTGGTTTAACACTGAACGGTATTGGGCGGAGCATATACTAGAACTAAGAGAACAGCTGGCCGCACTAGATGAAGAACCTTTAAGGTTATTTTAAGCTCTCTTCTCTACCCTTATATAAACTCGTTCGGAGCCTTTTATGTCAGAGCCACAAACCACTGCTAACAACAATAACGACGATAAAGTTAGCAAAAACATCCTCATCATGTCTACTATCAGTGCGGTAATCATAACCGTTGCGGCACTCGAGTTTACCGGTAAGATTAAACACAACGAAGCAAAAAACGAGCTCCCTGTCAGTAGCTATAAAGCGATTCTAATAAAAAAAGGAGAGGAGCACCTGATCTCGCGTAAGCCTTCTAATCAAACGGCACAATGTATAGACGGATACCTGTTTATCGAGTCCGATGACGATAAATTCATGCAAGGACTAATTGTAGATTACAAAAATAGAGGTGTGCGTTGCTAGCCGGCAATGCTCAACATGAAACAGTCTAACCTACAGTCCAATATACTCCTGCTTATTACTGCTGCTATTTGGGGATTTGCGTTTGTGTTTCAACGCACAGGAATGGAACATGTCGGGCCATTTACTTTTAATGCCGCACGCTTTGCATTAGGCACCTTTTCTTTGATTCCCGTCTGGTGGTGGCTGTCCTCACAATCTAAAGAAACGTCATCCTCTAACGTGTTTTATTACGGCGCGATTGCGGGCATCTTTTTATTTGCAGGATCAACCCTTCAACAAGTAGGAATTCAATATACTACAGCAGGTAAAGCAGGGTTTATTACCGGTCTTTATATCGTGATTATTCCAATCATCACACTGTTCTTTGGCCAGTACACACGAAAAGAGACATGGGGCGGGTGCGCGTTTGCCCTCATCGGGCTGTACCTTCTAAGTGTGACCGATGACTTGACCATAGAATACGGCGACACATTAGTATTAATAGGCGCTCTTTTTTGGGCAGGACACGTTCTTATAATCGCTAAGTACTCGCCGAAGGTTTCTGCTATTTCCCTATCCGTCGTGCAGTTTGCCGTTTGTGCAATACTAAGCTTTGCTGTGGCCTTTTTCACAGAAACAATCAAAGTATCTAACATCGTATTGGCTGGCGAGTCTATATTATTCACGGGGCTAATCTCTGTAGGTATTGCTTACACTCTACAGGTTATCGCACAACAAAATGCCCATCCCGCCCATGCAGCCATCATACTCAGTCTTGAAGCCCTGTTTGCCGCAATCGGTGGCTGGATACTATTGAATGAAGTTTTGACCACAAAAGCGATAATAGGCTGCATATTAATGCTATTAGGCATGGTAATTTCTCAGATTAAGTTATTCAAAATTCCATCTAGGATTGGGGATAAGCCAACAATAGGCTAAAATAATTTCCCTGCTTATCCCGATAGCACTTTATCAATCAACACGACATATTTGGTAACAGCATGGTAGATCAAAAACCGGATAATATTTACGCCTCACCGCTGGACCGGGTCACAGATTTCGCATTTGATGATGCGGTCGCTAGAGTCTTTCCAGATATGATTCAGAGATCCGTGCCTGGCTATACCACCATTATCCCCATGATAGGGCTCATTACCGAACGTTACGCAACATCTGGCACTAACTGCTACGACCTTGGCTGTTCCCTTGGCGCATCGACGCTGGCGATGCGCCATGGTCTAAAGAACACCCAGAGCACCTTAATCGCTATCGACAACTCAGAAGCTATGATTAAACGTTGCGAACATTACATTGGGCTGGATTATGGAATTACCCCGGTAAAGCTACGCTGTGATGACATAAGAAGCGTTACTATTGAAAATGCATCTGTGGTTACATTAAATTTCACCCTTCAATTTATACGACAAGAAGACCGCCCTAGTATGTTGAAGAATATCGCCAATGGTTTACGCACCGGCGGTGCACTACTTCTGTCAGAAAAAGTGTATTTTGAACCCACGCAAGAACAAGAAACACTAGAGGCACTGCACTACGATTTCAAAAGAGCAAATGGCTATAGTGACCTTGAAATCAGCCAAAAGCGATCAGCGCTTGAGCAAGTGCTTATTCCAGAAACCATAGAAGAGCATAAACAACGTCTTTTAGATTGTGGTTTCTCCAGCGTGGCGGTGTGGTATCAATGCTTTAACTTTGTATCATTCTTAGCAATCAAATAACTCAATAATTCGGCTGGTGACTGTGGATTTTTTCAAAATATACCAAGACCTTTTTCAATATATGAAACAAGGGCCTCTTAATCGCTGGCTGGATAATTTAATTCCACAACTTGAACAACGCCTGCTAGACAACCCTCATGGAGATCTTGCTAGATGGCAAGAAGCATTAAGCCAGCTACCTAATATTAAAGCAGATAGCACAGCACTCGATGCTTCTGCAATTACAGCAAGCCTGAAAGGTGGTATTTCTGACGCTGACCAAGCCCAACTAAAAAACGCTCTTGCCACACTCAGCCCTTGGAGAAAAGGTCCGTTTGAACTATTCGATACATACATCGATACCGAATGGCACTCGGACTGGAAGTGGGATCGGGTTATCCCTCATATATCCCCCCTTAAAAACAGAGTAGTACTGGATGTGGGCTGTGGATCAGGTTATCACTGCTGGCGAATGCTAGGAGAAGGCGCAGAGCGCGTCATTGGCATCGACCCCAACTACCTGTTTTTAACCCAGTTTGAGGCTATCAAAAAGTATTGCGGCCCTCAAAGTCCCATTCATCTACTACCCGTTCGAATGGAAGAGGTACCGGCAAACCTCGAAGCATTTGATACCACCTTTTCAATGGGTATTTTATACCACCGTCGATCCCCTATTGATCACCTTATTGAACTCAAAAGTACGCTAAGAAAAGGCGGAGAGTTAATTCTGGAGACACTGGTAATTGAAGGCGATAATGAGCAATGCCTGATGCCTGAAGATCGCTATGCCATGATGCGAAATGTATGGTTTATACCAAGCTGCGACACCTTAGCACTATGGCTAAAGCGAGCAGGCTTTAACGATGTCAAACTAGTTGATTTAAATAAAACAACGACCGAAGAGCAAAGGGCGACGGAGTGGATGACTTACCAATCTCTCTATAGTTTTCTGGACCCACAAGACTCATCCAAAACCATTGAGGGTTATCCAGCTCCATTAAGGGCTACGTTCGTTGCGACAAAATAAGCGCTATTTAAAAAGGTTACTCGTATTACCCAGTAGAAATAAAAAAGGCAGAGTAAAAACTCTGCCTTTTTAGTGTCTAAATAGTCTTATTCAAACGGACTACGCAACACTATTGTTTCATTACGATCAGGTCCTGTTGAAATAATATCAATCGGAGCCTCAATTTGCTCCTCAAGGTACTTGATATAATTTCTAGCATTTTCAGGTAACCCTTCAAGTGTTTGCACACCCAATGTGCTCTCACTCCAGCCTGGCATTTCTTTGTAGACAGGTTCAAGGTCTTCATAGTGATCACAATCAACAGGTGGACGCGTCAATTCACCATTCTTGGTTTTGTAGCCAACACAAACATTAATCGTCTCTAGGCCATCAAGCACATCCAACTTAGTCAGGCAGATACCCGATACACTATTAATCTGAATAGCGTGCCTCAACGCGACCGCGTCAAACCAGCCACATCGACGGGCACGTCCAGTGGTTGCACCAAACTCATGTCCTTTTTTCGCAAGGTGAGCACCTTGATCACAGAAAAGTTCTGTAGGGAAAGGTCCAGACCCAACACGAGTGGTATAGGCTTTAGTAATACCTAAAATATAATCTAGGTACATAGGACCAAAGCCACTACCTGTCGCGGTTCCACCAGCCGTCGTATTTGACGAAGTAACAAACGGGTAAGTACCATGATCAATATCTAATAGTGAGCCCTGCGCACCTTCAAATAAGATGTTTTCACCTTTTTTGCGGTAATCATGTAGCTCATCAACCACATCGATAGCCATTGGCAAAATTTGCTCGGCCATTGCCAAGGTTTCATCTAGTGTCTTCTGAAAATCTACAGGCTCAACCTTGTAGTAGTTTTGCAACACAAAGTTGTGATATTCCATAACTTCACGAAGCTTCTCAGAAAAGCGTTCTTTATTACAAAGATCCCCTAAGCGAATACCCCTTCGTGAAACTTTATCTTCATAAGCAGGACCTATACCACGACCAGTCGTCCCAATTTTCTTGTTTCCGCGTGCTGCTTCACGAGCCAAATCTAATGCTACGTGATAAGGCAGAATAAGCGGACAAGCCAAGCTTATTTGTAGGCGCTCTCTAACGGGAACACCTTTTTCTTCCAATTCACCCATCTCTTTCAAAAGGGCTTCTGGTGAAAGCACAACACCGTTACCGATTAAGCAAGTCACATTATCACGCAAGACACCTGATGGAATAAGGTGCAAAACTGTCTTCTCACCATCAATAACCAGTGTATGGCCTGCATTATGACCACCCTGAAAGCGAGCAACTGCAGCAACCTGTTCAGTTAACAGGTCAACTATCTTACCCTTACCTTCGTCACCCCATTGGGTGCCCAAAATGACTACATTTTTGCCCATCGTTTATATACTCTGTTAAAACAAATACAGTATTAAAGCGGAACTGTCGGCATATTTATTTAAGTTAAAAGCTAAACGCCCTTAAAACATTAACTAAATAAGTACTCAATTCCCATTCACTTCGTTCAATATGAAAACAGTAACGGAAGTACCAATCATTATATTGGTTTTACCACCCAGTTAGTATTTTCTTTAACCAGTTCCCTGTCGCAACCAGCCCTAGCTGCGCTATCTTTGTCGCCGTCAGCAGAAAGAGACTGAACGACCTTTTCTGATTTACGTAGACGATCAATCGTATCCCAAAGAGCCGCATCATCACTAAAAGGAGCAAAAACCCCCTTCTTGTTATCAATGCCATCAGGAGAGACAAGGGTCGCTAGTATCTTTAAATCAGCACTAAATCCTGTTGCTGAGCGCTCACTACCAAACTCTTTACCGATGGCGTCATACCTGCCGCCTTGCGCAACCGCGTGCCCATAGCCGGTGTAGTAGGCAGCAAAAACCAAGCCTGTGTGATAGTTGTAACCACGTAACTCACAAAAATCAAAACCTAGCTCTACATTCGGGTAACGCTGCTGTAATTGCTCACATATTGATTCGAGCTGCTCAACGGCATTAAGCACGCCGCTGGATGCACCTGCGACAACTGTCTTGATGCCTTTAATCGCTTCAATTCCGCCTGAAGCATTTGCCAGCTGCAATAACATCTTCGCAATCGCCGGATCTCCAGCCTTTCCTGATAACAGTTCATCAAGTTCTGGAATAGACTTTCTGCGTATCGCATCAAAAATAGCGCGTTCGGTATCACGTTCAAAACCTGCGTCACTAATAAGGCCTCGATATATCCCGACATGGGAAAGGTCCACATGAATTTTCTCTAGGCCTGCCAAATTCAGCGTGTCGAGCATTAAAGAGATTATTTCTATGTCTGCAGCCAGGGAGGCTTCACCAAACAATTCACACCCGATCTGAATAGGGCAACGATTAGTGAGCAAGTGCGCTGGGCGAGCATGGATAACGGCATCGGCGTAACATAACCGAGTGACACCTTTTTGTCTTAGGCAGTGGGCATCAATTCTAGCCGCTTGAGGAGTAATATCAGCACGAATGCCCATCAGTCGACCGGAAAGCTGATCGGTTACTTTTAATGTTTGAAGATTAAGGTCGTTTCCGGTGCCCGTTAATAGTGACTCCAAAAACTCAATCATCGGTGGGGTAATAAGCTCATAGCCCCACTTAGATATGTTATCTAACAACCGTCTTCGCAGTTGTTCTACACCCCTTGCATTAGGAGGTAATAATTCATCTACGCCATCAGGAAGCAACCAGCGATCTGATACTGTCATTTTTACGCCTGTCAGAATCTATTCAAAGTACATTTTATAAGTGCAATGGATAATGCACTTATTTAATTAATGTGTTTCTATCTATTCAATGAACCAGGTAGAGCAACCCCGTACCCAGTAGCATACTCGCTAGCCCCATAATTCTCATCGATCGATTGTCGATTTGGGCAAGCGTTTGAACCAAATTTTTCCATCGTTGAGGGTACAAAAATGGAATAATCCCCTCAATAACCAAGAGCATACTGAAGGCAATACCGACTTCTTGCCACATTAAACCATCCGCCACATTAGACTGCTAAGCCTGCAAAATAGTATCAATAGTTGACCCTGTACATTAAACGCCGGTCATTTATTCATCTAGAGAGCGATTTTACCCTTTTCTTGCACACAAAAAAACCGGGGAATTAGTCCGCTAACGCCCCGGTCTTATTTTAACCCTATTTTACCAGACTTTTATTTCTTTTGCCCTTGAGATTGTTTCAAGTATTTAAGAAAGTCACTATCCGGGTCAACTACAAGTACGTCACCTTTATTAGAGAACGCGTCCTCATAAGCAGATAAGCTTCTATAAAAAGAGTAAAATTCAGAGTCTTGACTATAGGCATCAGCATAAATTTGTGCCGCAATTTCATCACCTTCACCACGAGTAACTTCTGATTCGCTGTATGCTTCGGCCTCAACAACTATTTTCTGACGATCAGCATCAGCTTTGATCCCTTCTGCCAACTCACGACCTTTTGAACGATGCTCTTGAGCTTCCTTCTCTCTTTCACTCCTCATACGACGATAAACATCGCTACTAACCGTTTTAGGAAGATCGATTCCCTTAATGCGTATGTCTACAATTCTAATCCCGAACTCTTCGGCCATCACTGTATTCATCGACTTCGTTAATTCGATCATCAGATCATCTCGCTGACCAGAAATAACTTCATGCATCGTGCGTATACCGAACTGATCGCGCAAACCATTGTCAATTCGAGATGATAGCAACATGACCGCTCGCGTCTCATCACCAGAGGTACTCTTGTAATACTTAGCCACATCATTAACCTGCCAAGTCACAAACGAGTCAACAACAAGAGGTTTCTGCTCAATAGTCAAATACTCACGTGCTGGCACATCTAGGGTCAGTATTCGTACATCAAACTTTCTTACCTCATCAATCATCGGAGCCTTAAAGTGCAAACCAGGCTGAATTTCGTTTTCGACTAACTCACCAAAACGCAGCCTAACACCGCTTTGTGTTTCTGGTACCACATAAATGGAAGCAGAGCCTACGATAAGTACGATTAAGGCGACAACTATAATGCCAATAGCTTTAGGACTCATTGCTCTCTCCCTCTTCTAGTCGTGTTATCAGACTGTCTATTACGCAGTTCTTGTAGAACTCGGTCTGTCAAACTTCCTATTTCATCGCTATTCAACCGTCCTGATCCTATTGAACGTGAAACAGAGGAAGAGCCTGAACCTACTGAAGATGTGCTAGACATCATTTTGTCCAAAGGCAAGTACATCATGTTATTGCCGCCCTCAACATCGACCAGAACCTTACTACTATTACTCATCACTCGTTGCATTGTATCGATGTATAGGCGCTCTCTAGTCACCTCAGGAGCCTTCTCATAAACAGACAACAATTTAAGGAAACGAGACGTATCACCTTTCGCTCTGGCGATAACTTCTTCTTTATATGCGCTCGCTTCTTCAAGTATACGCTGAGCCATACCTCGAGCCTCTGGCACTACCTTATTACGGTATGCTTCCGCTTCTGCCTTCACTCGTTGCTCATCTTCTTTAGCTCGCTGAACATCCTGAAATGCATCTTGAACTTCAGTAGGGGCTTGCGTGCTTTCAATGTTAACCTTACTAACCTGCAACCCTGAATGATAGAAATCCATCGACTTCTGTAAACGATCTTGGGTACGAACTGCCAAAACAGAACGCCCTTCAGTTAGAACCTGATGTAATTCAGCACTACCTACTTCATGGCGTAATGCAGCATCGGTCGCGTAATCAAGCGTTCTTTCTGCATTTCGAATATCAAGTACAAATGCTTTAGGGTCTTTGACAACGTACTGAACCGCCAAATTGATTTCTACGATATTTTCATCTTCAGTCAGCATATGTCCACGAGTAGCAGCAGAACGAACGCGCGTAACATCAACTTTTTCAACGCGATCTATCAACGGAAGCTTAAACTGAAGCCCTGGCCCCAATGTTTCTGCATATTTTCCAAATCGCAATACAACCGCTCTTTCTCGCTCGTTAACGGTATAAACTGACTCAACCGCTAACAGTATAAGCAAACCAATAATAACAATAACGAAAACGCCACCGACGGCAGCGCCTGACCCATTACCACGACCACTAGAGCCAGAGTCCCCGGAACCATTTGGCTTGCCGCCAAATAGTTTATTGAGTTTTTCCATACCTTTTTTCAGCGCTTCATCTAAATCTGGTGGCCCTTGATCATTACCGCGATTACCGCCGCCCCAAGGATCTTTATCATTTCGATTACCACCCGGCTCATTCCAGGCCATAAGATTCTCCGTTAGTTTGCATTCTAAAGTTAAACATAAAGATTGTTTGATAAGCTTACAGCGTTATTGAGAGGAAACCTTCATATCCAACTCTCACTAATTAGAAGCCTAAATAAATCCTCGCCAAATGTATTAGCACGAATACTATTGATCTTAATCCAATACAGCAAGTGACATTATTGAAATTTAATCTTTCTACTTAATCTACTTGAGGTTGATGGTCTTGAAAAATCAACTCACTCTCATCAATCTCAGCTCGACGTAATAACTGATTGAAGTCCTGTCGCTGTATGCGTATTTCCAAACAAGCCTGACCGCATTCATCAAACGTTTCGGCAACGACGGCACCTGTCTCATAGAAAAGTGCTCTCAAGCGACCCTGCTGTCCTTCCAATATCAAATGCTGGTGAACAAGGTCCTCCGCCAACAACTCAGACACGGAATCAAGTAACAATTCCATACCATCACCAGTATTAGCCGATACCCAAACCCTGGAAGGTTTTCCCTCTTCATCTCTATCAACTCTCGGCTGACGTTCTTCCAGTAAGTCAAGCTTGTTATAAACCTGAAGCACCTGAATTTCATGAGCCCCGATCTCTTCAAGCACTAGTTTAACCTGTTCTATGTTATCGAGGCGATTATCATCATCACAGTCGATCACATGCAAGAGTAGGTTTGCATTACAGGTTTCTTCTAACGTCGCGCGAAAAGACTCCACCAGCTTATGCGGTAAGTGCCTAATGAATCCAACGGTATCTACCAGAATAACTGAGCCCACATCAGGAAGCTCCATTCGCCTCAGCGTAGGGTCCAACGTCGCAAACAATAAATCAGCCGCAAATACACCTGACGCAGTAATACGATTAAACAAGGTCGATTTTCCGGCATTAGTGTAACCAACCAAAGAAATAGTGGGTATATCTGCACGTACCCGCGCACGCCTACCCTGATCTCTCTGTTTGCGTACTTTATCCAAACGTTTATTAATTGATTTGATTCTAGCTCTAAGCAGGCGGCGATCGGTTTCGAGCTGGGTCTCACCTGGCCCTCGCATGCCTATTCCACCTTTTTGTCTTTCAAGGTGTGTCCAACCACGAATCAGACGTGTAGACATATGCTCAAGCTGAGCTAACTCAACTTGTAATTTACCTTCATGAGTTCTTGCTCGTTGAGCAAATATATCAAGGATGACGCCGGTGCGATCAATTACCCTGCACTCTAAAGCGGCTTCAATATTACGTTCTTGGCTTGGCGACAACGAATGATTAAAAAGAACCACATCGGCATCGTAAAGTTCGATGGCCTGACGTACCTCTTCTAATTTTCCTTCGCCCACGAAATATCGCGGACTAGGATGCCCTCTTGAACCCTCAACTAACGTCATTGGCTCAACGCCCGCCGACCTCACTAACTCTTTAAACTCTTGAGGGTCTTCACGTTCACGATCGGACGTAAAATCCAGGTGAACCAATACCGCTCGTTCACCCGTATCCGGACGTTCAAACAAATTAATTATTTCCTATCTTAGGTGTTTCCTTCGCCTTCTTCAGCAGGGTTTGCCGGAGCCAAACGCACATTTCTAGCGGGAACAACCGTAGAAATAGCATGTTTATAAACCATTTGGCTCACAGTGTTTTTTAATAAAATAACGAACTGGTCAAATGACTCTATCTGCCCTTGTAATTTAATGCCGTTCACCAGGAAAATGGATACTGGAATGCGCTCCTTGCGCAATGCATTTAAATAAGGGTCTTGTAGTGAGTGCCCTTTCGACATCTCTAATCTCCTGTTTTTATGTTTAATTCTTCCTTCAGTCTGCAAAAGGCAAACTAAAAATGTTTAAAACGTTACAAGTTACAATACTAATTGGTGGCAGAGTGTACTATTTTCAATACCTTGGCAAGTAATTCCGGATCTTCTGATTCAAACCAGTTCAGATTAGGCCATCGTCTTAACCAGGTTATTTGCCGTTTTGCCAGTTGTCGCGTCGCAATAATGCCTCTCTCAACCATTTCATCATAGCTGAGGTTGCCATCTAAGTACTCCCAAACTTGTCGATAACCCACACAACGCATAGAAGGCATTGATAAATTCAGCATCTCTGATTGGTGTAATACTTTAACTTCTTCGACAAACCCGTTACTTAGCATTTGCTTAAACCTTAAAGCAATTCTGTCATGAAGCGTTGAGCGTTCTTTAGGCGATACAGCAATATTTATCGCATTATACGACAAAGTACTAAAAGAGTCCCTTCCCCAATTAGTGTAATGCTCTTCAATATTCTGTCCAGTTTCTTGTTTTTCTTTTGTTTCTGCCTGATCAGCCCAAAACTCTGTTAGAGTTCTACCTGATATTTCATACACCTCGAGCGCCCGTTGTAAACGCTGAGGATCATTAGGGTGAATCCTTTTAGCTGAAACCGGATCTACTTCTGCAAGCTTTTGATGCATAAACCCCCAACCCTTGTCTTCGGCTTCATCCAATAGTTTCTGCCTTATAACAGGGTCGGCAGAAGGGAGCTTGGCAAGCCCTTGATCTAAGGCTTTGAAATACATCATCGTCCCGCCTACTAGCAGAGGGATACGCCCTTTTTCGATAATCGCTGCTATTTCTCTTAGCGCATCGTCCCTAAAGTGTGCCGCAGAATATGATTCTGTAGGTTCACAGACATTGATCAATCGATGAGGTGCCTCTTTAAGCACTTCCTCCTCGGGCTTGGCTGTACCAATATCCATCCCTCTGTAAACCAATGCCGAATCTACACTAATAATGTCACACGGTAATACTTTAGTAAGCGCCACTGCTAAATCTGTCTTACCTGACGCGGTAGGCCCCATCAGATAGATGACCGTTGGCGGCTGGACACTAGTTTTTAATATACCTTGAGGAGCACTCATTAACGCCCCCGAAGAAAGAGTTTATCTAGCTCAGACATGGTCACTAACGTCCAGGTTGGACGTCCGTGATTACACTGACCACTTCGCTCAGTGGCTTCCATATCTCGAAGCAGCGCATTCATTTCTGGGATGGTTAACTGTCTATTTGCTCGCACTGAGCCATGACACGCCATTGTGCCCATCATTTCATTAGCTAACGCTTCAACACGGTCACTCGTTCCGTGCTCAGTAACATCTGAAATAACATCTCTGACGAGCTGCTCACTATCTGCATCCCTCAAAAAGGCCGGCACCTGCCTTACCACTAGAGACTCTGGCCCAATGCGCTCAATCTGCAAACCAAGTTTGGTAAATGCATCTTTAAATTCTTCAGCAACAGACGCCTCCCTCTGACTAACTGCAATGGTCACAGGCACTAATAACGGTTGCGCTTTAACACCCTCCGCATAATAAGCTTGTTTCATACGCTCATAGGTAATACGTTCATGCGCTGCATGCATATCTACAACAACCAACCCCTTTGAACTCTGAGATAGTATGTAAATACCGTGCAACTGAGCAATAGCATAACCAAGCGGTGGTTCGAGCTGATCTGATTCAGACAGGTGCTTCGCAGCCATTCCATTTTCAGAAGCAACATGGTTAATGGGGTGCAGAGCTCCGTAGCCAGACATCTGTTCTTGAATTTGGTTTGTGGAGATTGACTCCCTTAGTGGCATCACGGCCTGAGCTCCGTAGGATGGCACCATAGGTGTACCTTCTACTGGCGACACAACCCCGTGATGAGCACCAGGAATCAATGACCCCGGAGTAACACCTGCAGAGCCTTCTGTATGCACAGCGTCGTTCAGGTTCATACGATCATCAGGCCGCACATCAGCTAGCGCTTTATGCAAACTGCGAAAAATGAAGTCATGAACCAAGCGCCCGTCTCTAAAACGGACTTCATGTTTGGTGGGGTGTACATTAACATCAACATTTGCAGGATCAAGCTCCAAATAGAGCACAAACGCAGAGTGGCGCCCATGATAGAGCACATCACGATATGCCTGCTTTACCGCATGAGCGACAAGACGATCACGTATTACCCGCCCATTAACAAAAAAATATTGGAGGTCAGCCTGGCTTCTGGAAAATGTCGGAAGCGCAACCCACCCCCAGAGTTTAAGCCCTGATGCCTCAACATCAATAACCACTGAGTTCTCCATAAATTGCGAGCCACACAAGGCCGCAATTCGACGCTCTTTATCTTGCAACGAAACAGCCGGTCTCAGCGCATGAATCGTTCGCTGGTTATGTCGCAACGAAAAACCCACTTCAAAACGGCTGAGCGCCTGCCTTTTTACAACTTCTTCAAGGTGTCCAAATTCAGTTTTCTCGGTTCTTAAAAACTTTCGTCTAGCGGGAGTATTGAAAAAAAGATCTCGTACTTCTACCGTTGCGCCTTCAGGGTGAGCAGCTGGACTCACCTTGGCATCCATGTCCCGGCCTTCGGCTTCTACTTTCCAGGCACCTTCAGCACCAGCATCTTGCTGAATAAGCGGCGCCGCATCCTCAGCAGACACTCTATTCCCGTTCGCTCTTGGACGAGAGATGAGTGAAAGCCTCGAGACAGAGCTAATACTTGCTAATGCCTCTCCACGAAAGCCAAGTGTTGCTACCGCTTCCAAATCATCCAACGTATCGATTTTACTGGTCGCATGACGACTCAAAGCCAACGGCAGGTCATCTTGCGCGATCCCCATACCATTATCTCTAATTCTTATAAGTTTGATGCCACCACTCTCGACATCAATATCAACCCTGCGCGCACCTGCATCTAGCGAGTTTTCTAGCAACTCTTTTACGACTGATGCGGGTCGTTCAACCACTTCTCCTGCCGCTATTTGGTTAGCCAAGCGAGGAGATAACTTATGTATTCGACTCATTATTTGTAATATGCCCTACGCGATTTAACACAACGTACTGAAATTTTAAGATGCAGGGATACGTATAACCTGACCTATCTTGACTTGATCAGACCGTAAACTGTTTTCTTTTCTTAGCTGACTCACTGTCACCTGATTGCGCTTTGCAATACCCGACAAAGTATCTCCACGCTGTATTTTATATTTTTTCGGGCTATTCGCATTTCTATTGTATTGCTGGTAAGAAAGCAAAGTTCCCGGGGGAGGAGTTGTTCTAAAATGAGTATCCAAACCTCGGTAAATCGCCTTTGCCATTTTCTTTTGGTACTTCCTGGTTTTCAAGCGGCTCGCTTCTGCAGGATTTGAAATAAACCCGGTTTCGACCAGAATAGACGGTATATCAGGTGATTTGAGTACTACAAAACCGGCCTGCTCGACGCGTTTTTTATGCAGCCTTGTCATCCCCCCCATAGCCTTCAACACATGACTGCCCACACCTAAACTCGCGTTCAAACTAGCTGTCATCGACAAATCGAGCAACACTCCTGCCAGCACATCATCTTTATCGTCCAAGCTTACGCCGCCGACACCACCAATTAAGTCTGCACTATTCTCTTTCTTAGCCAACCACCTAGCCGCTTCACTAGTAGCACCTCGCTTAGAGAGTGCATATACAGATGCGCCACTGGCTTGAGGCTTATTAAATGCATCAGCATGAATAGACACAAACAAATCAGCATTATGCTTTCTTGCCAACCCAGTTCGCTGCCTAAGGCCCACATAATAGTCGCCATTTCTAGTCATTTTCGCTTGCATACCGCTCTTACGGTTAACCAGCACCTTTAGTTCCTTCGATATCGCAAGCACAACATCTTTTTCTCGCACTCTACCAGGACCCAGTGCGCCCGGGTCTTCACCGCCATGCCCTGCATCGATTACAACGACAATATCTCTCCGCTGACTCTGGTGATCAATCGACTTGACGACCTTTGGTGCTTTCTTTTTAGTTTCTCGCTCATATAAATCAATAACTAGGCGATTACCATATTGCTGATTGGGTTTTAACAAAAAGCTTTTCGGTTCAACCTGTCGAGTAACATCTAATACAACCCTAAGGTCTTTGCTATTTCTGACGGCGGATCGAATGCGTTTAATCGGACTGCCGGCCAACGACAAATCAGATAGATCTGTCAGCAATTTTACATTACTCATATCCACAACAATTCGATCAGGCTTGCTCATACTAAAAAGCTTGTGCTCCACACCGGTAGTAATTTCAAATACTAGCCGAGTATGGTCGGGGGCAGGCCAAACTCTCGCATTAGTCACATTGGCTGCATTCGTGATCGAGGCAATACTTAGCAATAACATGCCGAACATCAGCAAATAATGCGCACCTGCTTTATTTTTACGTGTACTCATTGACTTCACACCACCTAACAACAAAACAATCAATCTTTAGTCAAACTTTCAGTAAGTCGCGCAGCAATTTCTTCGCCATGCACGGAGCTTCCGCTCCAGCGAACCGCTCTCCCCATACCTTCTAATTCAAAAAACACTTCAATATCTGCTTCGGGTAAAACCCCTTTCCCTTTTTCTGGCCACTCAATAATCACCAAAGACTGCTCGTCCAAATAGTCTCTTATCCCCATAAACTCAAGCTCTTCGGGGTCACCTAACCTATAGAGGTCAAAATGATATACCATGCCAGACTTCAACTCATAAGGCTCTACAAGCGTATAAGTTGGGCTCTTTACGCGCCCTTGATAACCTAACGAATTCAGCACACCCCGACACATCGTGGTTTTACCCATTCCTAAATCGCCATTCAAAAAGACGACTCCAGCACCTATGCACGCACTGGCCAGCAACCCGCCAAATGCAACCGTGTCGGCTTCGCTTTCAAGTATCACGCTTTGCTTATTCTGACCTAACTTAATACTATCTAACAAACGTTCGACCCTACCTATATACACCGTACAGAGCTTAATTCTGAGCATTCTAACAGCTCAAAGCTTATTAAAATATTACTCATACCGCTTTCAATAATTGAGGGATTGCCCCCAACACATCTGACGCTAACAAACTATATTCACCCACGGAAACCCGTGCCAAATTCGCGGACTCGCCATGAAGCGTGACAGCTGCAGGTGCGACTATCGCTGAATCAACGGCCTTTTGACCAAGCAAGCCCCCCAGGATTCCACTCAAAACATCCCCCATACCACCACTGGCCATGCCAGGGTTCCCAGTATCTGCCAGCCAAACCGTTACAGTATTACCTGGAGCAGCAGTGGCAATCAATGAACCTGCGCCTTTAAGAATCACCGTACCACCATATTGTTGCTGCAACTGTAACACTGCATGAAACCGGTTACTCTCAATGGTTTCAACAGAGCAGTTGAGCAATCTGGCCGCTTCTCCCGGATGAGGTGTTAATATCCAATTATCTCGCGGCCCTAAACGTTGCGCGGCCAACATATTGAGCCCATCTGCATCCACTACCATAGGTTTGTTGGTCTGCATTACTTTCTGAAATAGCTGCTGCCCCCAAGTCCCCTGCCCCAACCCTGGGCCAATGACCACTACCTCTGCATTTAGAAGCATACTTTCGAGATGTTGAGCAAATTCAATTCCTCGAACCATAGCCTCTGGACGATGAGCGACAAACGCTGGAACATGTTCTGGACGAGTGGCTACAGACACCAGCCCTGCACCAACACGACATACCGCATCTGCGGCCATTAGCGCTGCCCCCGCCATTCCGTGATCACCACCCACGACCAGCACGCGACCATAGTGCCCCTTGTGAGTGACTTTCTCTCTAGGCGGAAGCTTCGCTTCAAACTCGGGCCACCCAGCCCTAAAACAGTTCGGTGTTATACGCCCTAAAATATCGCCAGGCACACCCAGTGAGTCATATTCCAACTCACCTATCACCCTCGGCCCCTCACCCGTTAGAAGCCCTTGCTTCACGCCAATAAACGTAATGGTTCGTTGGGCAACCACTGCACTCCCCAGAATACGCCCCGTATCACTGCAGAGCCCAGAAGGAATATCAACTGCAAAAACCGGCTGACCTGACTTATTAATCTTTTCTATGGCTGTCGTGTAGTCACCGCGAACATTTCCCGTCAACCCGGTTCCTAAAAGGCAGTCTACAATCAGTGAGTCTTGAATAGTCGATTCAGGGTGCCATTGAGCAAATGTAAGGTTTGAAAGCTCATTCAAACTTGTCAACCAACACCAAGCTGCAGCAGCCTCGCCTCTCAACCTATCGGTATCAGCTAACAAAGTAACTTCTACCGTTAACCCTTTTTGAGCGGCTAGACCTGCAATGACTAAGCCGTCTCCGCCATTGTTGCCTCCACCACAAAATACAGACAATGACGATGTATCTGGCCAATGACGCAACAGCATACGAAAAGCAGCTTTGCCCGCCTGCTTCATCAAATCAAACCCTTCAATTGGCATCGCCTCTATCGCCAACCGATCCAATGTTCGGACTTGTTCTGCGGTATACAGTTCTCGGGGCAGCGATACCTCTTCAAAAGAAGATAATTGCTGTTTTAGCACTCTATTCATATCGTAAGTTGCCGTATAATACTCAACCAAGTTAGTCTTGCAGCTCAATTTAAACCGTTAAGCTAAACGGTTCAGAACCAACAACATTACCGTATATAAGGTAATAAACCGCTTAAAGATTATCTCTTAGACTACTGTTAATAATAGCAAACCAACACAAAAAGATCATTTTATAAACAATTTTTAATGTAAATAACAAACACTACACCCCACACCATACTGTTGAGTAAAATGCGTTGAACAAACCACCCGCCACACCAACCACTTACAAAGAAAGTCCGTCAGATAACGATCTGCATGCACTTGCCGTCAACATCAAAGAGTGGGCGCAAGAACTAGGCTTTCAACAGGTAGGCATCACGGATGTAGACCCTGGACAACATGAACAACGCTTTATTCAATGGCTGGAGAAGCAATATCAGGGCGATATGGATTATATGGGGAAACATGGCAGTAAGCGCTACCATCCTGACCAGTTAGTTGAAGAGACATCTCGTGTTATATCACTTCGAATGGACTATTTACCCGAAGATAGCCGAATGATTGAAGTGCTTAAAGATAAAAACAAAGGCTATATCTCTCGATACACATTAGGGCGCGACTATCATAAGCTGATTCGAAAAAGACTGAACCTCCTGACGCAGAAAATTAATGAAGGAATGTCTGGCTATCATTTTCGCGCCTTCGTTGATAGCGCACCCGTTCTGGAACGCGCCTTTGCTCAAAAAAGCGGACTTGGCTGGTTCGGAAAAAGCTCAATGATCATCAACCGTCAAGCTGGCACTTATTTTTTCTTGGGGGAAATTTTCACTAATATCCCCCTCCCCGTCGATCCACCATACGAAAAAGACCATTGCGGCCAATGCACCGAATGCCTCGATAAATGTCCCACCAATGCTTTTGTATCACCTTATGTGCTTGATGCCAGACGCTGTATCTCTTACTTAACTATCGAATTAAAAGGCGCTATTCCAGAAGAACTAAGACCACTCATGGGTAATCGTATTTTCGGTTGCGATGACTGCCAGCTAGTATGCCCATGGAACCGTTTTTCAAAATCATCTACAGAAAGTGACTTCTCACCTCGTCACCAGTTCACTACCCCAGACCTTATTGATTTATTTAACTGGAAGGAGCAAACCTTTCTGAAACTAACCGAAGGATCAGCCATTCGTCGTGCAGGCTACGAAAGCTGGTTACGAAATATTGCGATAGCACTTGGAAACGCACCAAGCTCAGAGAAAACAGTACAAGCGTTAGAACAAAAGCAAGACCACCCATCCGATATTGTAAGGGAACATGTCGAATGGGCGTTGACGCAACACCAAGGCAAAGTGCAAGCAATCGATATTACACAATAAAAGTATAATTAGACGTTAAAAAAGTGTTCACGATAATGCTGCAGCTCACCAATAGACTCACGTATATCGTCAAGTGCCAAATGAACGCCTTTCTTTTTAAAACTACTCGCGACATCTGGCTTCCAGCGTTTAGCTAACTCTTTAACCGTACTCACGTCAACATTGCGATAATGGAAAAAAGCTTCCAGGTCCTTCATGTATTTAACTAAGAATCGACGATCCTGACCAATACTATTGCCGCAGAGCGGTGAAACACCTTTATCAACATAACCCGCGATAAACTCAATCGTTTGGCGTTCAGCTTCAGCTTCAGATATCCGACTATCTTTTACGCGCTGGGTTAAACCAGAAGCTCCATGGGTGTTTGTGCACCAATCATCCATCTGCGCCAACACACTATTAGGCTGATACACCGCAAGCACGGGCCCTTCAGCCAGTATATTTAAATCAGCATCAGTGATAATGGTTGCTATCTCAATAATACGATCAACTTCCGGCTCTAACCCCGTCATTTCTAGATCGATCCATACCAAGTTTTCATTTCGAGCCATAAAGTTTCCTTAATCAGCCATCAAAGGCTGCTAATCATCTGTAAATCCAATATCATGGGCTCATCTTAGCAGTTATTTACCATGCTCAAAATAAATTAAAGGTCTCCTAGAGAATATGGCCAAACGAAAGCTCAACAGACGGCAGCAATGGCGCGTAGAAAAAGTTCAAGAAGAACGTACCCAGCGCGCCCAGAAGCGCGAACGCGATATTAGCAGGCAATTACAAGCGGGCGACTTGAGCGAAGAGCAAGAGGGCATAGTGATAGCCCACTTTGGTCAATTACTGAATATTGAAGCGTTAGAAGGAGAAGACAAGGGCGAGATTCATAGTTGCCACGTCAGGGCTAACATTGAATCGCTAGTAACCGGTGACCGGGTTATTTGGCGCGCTGGTAAAGACTTCACTGGTATTATTGAGGCAAGGCTTGAGCGTGATACGATACTTCAACGTCCAGATAATTTTGGCAACCTCAAACCAGTAGCAGCCAACATTGATTACATCGTAATTGTTATTGCCCCTGAGCCCGAGCCCTTTCAAGGGTTGGTAGACCGATACATCGTGGCGGCTGAAACCGTCGGCATCCCTCCCGTTATTCTGCTTAATAAAACAGACCTACTCACGGATGGCAATCGCAAGCCCATTGACGATATGATGGAACTCTATGAGTCACTTGGGTATCACACGATAAGAGCCTCTGTTAAACCGCCTATAAAAACTACCAACAATAGCAGTACAGATAACAATGGCAGTGGCAATAAAGGCATGTCTGAACTACTCGACTGGCTTGACGAACACACCAGCGTATTTGTTGGTCAATCAGGCGTAGGGAAATCTTCACTCATTCAAGCCCTACTCCCTGAGCACGACATTAGAGTCGGTGCACTTTCTGAAAATACGCGAAAAGGCACACACACCACCACCACAGCAAAGTTATTCCACCTACCCAGTGGAGGTGATTTAGTAGATTCCCCCGGCATTCGAGAATTTGGGCTGTGGCATATAGGGGAACAAGAGCTACTAGAAGGTTTTATCGAATTTCGCCCTCATCTCGGGTTTTGTCGCTTTAGAGATTGTCACCACGAAAAAGAGCCCAAGTGCGCCATTCTTGAAGCAGTCGAAAGTGGCGAGATTTCAGAAAGACGAATGGACAGCTATCGACGCATTAAGAATGCGATAAAAGACCAAAATGACAGGGGGTTAATGCTGAGGGACTAGTTTTTACCAAGACACATCATCTGGGTTCACCTCTTCAACATCGTCAAACCAGCTGCCGCTTTCTAGCTTTTGGTTTTCTCCCTTGTTGCTAACTCCCGCATCCCTGACGCCAGCATTTCGAGTAATTTCGTCCTCAGCCTTTCTATTCAACACAATGATAGCTATTCGACGATTGACTGCTGCGTACGAGTCTTTTTTATCAAACAACACTGAAGACGACAACCCTACCACACGCGAGACTTGGTCTTGGTCGACCCCTCCAGCGACTACCGCCCTTCTTGCCGCATTGGCCCTATCTACTGAAAGCTCCCAATTGGTATACCCCTCACGCCCAGAAAATGGCGACGCATCGGTGTGACCAGTGAGGCTTATTTTATTCGGTACTTGGGAGATAGTTTTACCCAGCTCAACCAACAAGTCTTCAGAATAAAACTTCAGTTCTGACTTGCCGCTATCAAACATAGGCCTTTTTGACTGGTCAACAATCTGAATCCTCAACCCTTCGGGTGTAATATCCAATAAGAGCTGATCTTTAAATTCTTTAAGAGTTTGATTTTGATCAATTTTATATTGCAACGTTACCATAAGGTCTTGTAAGCGTTCTTCCTCAATAGTATCAGCAAGCTCTTCAATTTCTTCATCTTCAAACTGGATATCAGTATCTTGCTGGTCAGCAGAGGACGACCGAACCATTGATGCGCTGCCATCGAGGTCAACCGGGTTGGGGCTCCCACCCTCAACAAACCCAATAGGGTCTTTAAAATAACCCTCGATGGCCTCTTTCTGTTCTGGGCTCGTCGTCGCAGTCAGCCACAGCACAAGAAAGAATGCCATCATCGCTGTCGCGAAATCGGCAAAGGCAACTTTCCAGGCACCACCATGGTGGCCACCCTTTTTAATAACCTTTCGAACAATAATAGGAGGAAGGTCTTCCACTCTTAAACCCAAACCTGTTTAATTCTATTAATACAACGAGGACTAACGTGACTTGACATGATCATTAAGCTCTTGGAACTTTGGCCTTACATCAAAAAACAGCACCTTCCGACCAAACTCCACGGCCATCTGAGGCGCCATGCCACCCATAGTGGCCAAAATACTGACTTTAATACATTCAAGCGCCTTAACTTCGGCGTGCACCATATGCTCCATCAAGGCAGACATCGGACCTACAAACCCATAGGCCAATAAAATCCCCAAGAATGTTCCGACTAAAGCGGCCGCTACGTGCGTACCTATCGCTTCTGGTGGACCGCCAAGGGAACCCATGGTAATGACAATACCTAATACAGCCGCCACTATACCAAAACCGGGAAGCGCATCCGCAACCTTTTGCAACGCATGCGCAGGCTCTTCGAGCTCAGTCTGCCGAGTCTCTATTTCAAGATCCATCAAGCCTTCAAGTTCATGAGACGCCATATTACCAGTGCTTATAATTCTCAAGTAGTCTGTAATATATTCAATAACCGCAGGCATTTTTAAAATAGCCGGGTAACGTGTAAATATTTCACTCCCATGCGGGTCATCGACATCCCCTTCAATCGACATCACGCCTTGTTTACGTGATTTATCGAAAATATCATAGAGCAGACTAAGCAAGTCCATATACATCGCTTTATTGAACTTTGCCCCCACGAGTAACGACGGTAACGTGGTAAAAACGGTCTTAATCGTATGCCAAGGATTAGAAACCACAAATGCACCAAAAGCAGCACCACCGATAATAAGTATTTCAAAAGGCTGCCACAGTGCCGCAATCTCTCCATGAGAAAGCACATAACCACCCAGCACACTTGCTATAACAATGATAAATCCAATAATTAACGCCATAGACCACAAACCAACAAAATGAACGATTAATACAATATGTTATTCCAATAAAGTGAAATAGCCATGAGAAAACGGTAGTCTTTTTGTACAACACAGCAATATTTCACTTTGCCTTGACTAATTTGCACCATTTTTGCTATTTCATACTACGTTTTTAATATTTACTACTATAGTTAGTTAAGAACATTTTTAATCATTTAACAAATACTTATGAATAAACAAGATACACCTACTAGCGCCAAAGAGTGGTCAGAACTTCTAACGACACAAATACTTCCCACCGGCCCCTTTGTTGGAAAACAAGTTTTAAAGACCCTAAAAGAAGATAAACTCCCCTATAGAAAAATTGCGGAGCAGGTCAATAAAGACCCTGTTTTCTCATACCATATAATGAGCAAAGCCAACCAAGGCAAAGAAGATAGCGCACCGTTTAGCAAAACACTGGATCACGCTATCAGTATGATTGGTACTGAAAGTCTTGAGCAAATAACACTCTCGCTACCAACTCTTAAGTCGAAAACAGGCAATACCCAGCAATATTATTATGCCCGCGCCATCAGCTCTAGCCTGCTTGCCTCTTATTTAGCTCGGTCTTTTTCTAATATCAAGGCATTAGGTCAAGCTGAGGATATTTACTGGGGGGCACTTTTTTGTGGTGTACCCATGTGGTATTTGTGGCGTTTCGCGACACCCGAGATGAAGTTAGTTCGTCACGCTATACATGATAGCTTCAAAACACCAAAGCAGGCAGAAACCGACGTGCTGGGCTGTTCAATTCCTGAACTCGCTCAAGGCCTTGTTGGCCACCTTGATTTACCACCACTCACAAAGGCTTGTTACTCGGCCGAGAATCAACTGACGCCTAAGCAGTGGATCAAGATGAGTCGTCATGTTGGGATAAACGGGCGCCCAATCAAAGTTGATGATAAACAGATCAACCTAATAAGCTCTCAACCATCATTTGCCATTACCTTAGCCAACATACTTGCTTATTATGCATCTCAAGACTGGTATTCCCGCGCCACACTCAGGGTCCAGAAGGTCATAGCGGTCTATATGGGCGTCCCTCTTGACCAAGCTATCTCGCTCACCCACCAATGCGCCGTAGACATGTCAAGAGAACACCCTATACCGGGCATCATGCTACCTGCAGCAAGGCTACTACTTCCAGCAAGACAAAAGGTCAGAAACGGAAAGGCAACTCAACACAAGGCGACTCATTCGCCGATCGCTCAGCCCGTCACCGAGAAAGCTCTACCCTTCACCCCGCTGACAGAGCCGGCACAGGCCAAGCAACCAAAACCTGACACAGCATCCCATAAAACAGACCGCGGAGTAGAGCATGCAGGGGAAAAAGCCGCCAAACCAGGTCGAATAAAACCCGCAGAAATAAAGGTCAAGAAAGAGGCCGAACAAGAAGGTATTATTGAAGCTAGCCCCCCCAGCCATTCACTACGAGGCGACAAAGATACCTTTAGCGAGTTCACAGAACTCATGCTAAAGAACCCAGACAACTTCGTAGATCTTCATGAACTCATGAATGCAGCCACCCAGTGTATTTCTTATGGTTTAGGGCTTCAGAAGGCCATTGTCGCACTGGTCAACACTAATGAGACACGCCTAAAAGCTTACTATAATGTAGGCACGCGCAATCACCCCCAGCTAAGCAATTACCAAGCTGACCTGACAAAACCAACCTTGTTCTCTCGGCTAATTGAAAAACCATCCAGCATCTGGGTTAAGCCATCAAGTAATAAAAATATTTGGGCGATGATCCCGCCAGAGTTTAAGGTCGCAAGCGGTGCTAAAGAGTTCTTCCTAATGTCGATTTTTGTCAATCAAAAACCCGTAGCCGTATTCTATGCTGATTCGGGTGACGAAAGCCAAACACTCACGGAGTACGATTACAAACAGTTTAAGTATATGTGTAGCGCTGCTACTCACTGCCTCCAATATTTGGCTGCCAAACGAGCAAATAAATCGTAAACGAATATCATAAATGAGTATTTCGGATTCAAGATCAGCGCTATAATCTGGTAATATTCCCGAACAGCAAACTTTTAATTGATAGCATTGCGTAAAAAGAGCTTTTAACCATGGAAGACCGTTCACTGAAAATCCCTTTACTACTTGAACCAGAACAGCTGCAAGCAATAATAGGCCAACCTTCACTTCTTATAATCGATATTTGTAATCCTGCTCGCTATCAAGAGGGTCATATTGAAGGGGCTGTACATATATCACCCAGTGAAACACAACTCGGCACCCCTCCTGCACCTGGAAAAATGCCCACTGAGGAAACCCTGGACCAACTGTTCAAAAAGATTGGGTTAACTGACGACAAGCATGTGGTTGTTTATGATGATGAAGGTGGTGGCTGGGCAGGTCGCTTTATATGGCTTTTAGATAGTATCGGGCACGTTAAATACTCTTATTTAAATGGCGGCTATCTAGCTTGGGAAGACGAGAAATGGCCCTTAACTCAGACAACTCAACCCACACAAGCCTCCGACTATATAGCTCGCGTCAATCACAACCATACCGCGTCACTTGACGAGGTGCTCAGCGCACTCAATGAAACAGCAACCGTAATTTGGGATGCAAGATCTCCGCAAGAATATCGAGGGGAAAAAGTACTCGCAGCCAAGAAAGGCCATATTCCCGGCGCGGCTAACTTCGAATGGACGCAAGCGATGGACCCAAAGCGAGCGCTACGAGTGAAAGATCAGCAGCAATTGCTTGAATCACTCACCGCTATCGGCATTACAACCGATAAGAAAGTTATTACCCACTGTCAAACGCATCACCGCTCAGGCTTTACCTACCTAGTAGCCAAAATATTAGGGTTTAGAGAAGTTAAAGCATACGATGGATCATGGTCTGAGTGGGGAAATCGTCCAGAAACCCCAGTTGAGCTTTAATGGGGTATAGGCCATTTTATTTCAACCCACCAAAAACATTGATCAGCAATGCGTTCAATCTTGAGTTCTAAGACTAAAGCAGTAAAATTGCAGATAAATAAATGCAGCAAAGCCATCGATTATTAAACGGTCGATTTCACTCAAAGACAAATTTACTTACCATAGGCAAACACCATCAATGCTTGATAACTTATTTGTTCTCAGTCAGTACTTCACCCCTCAGCATACGTTATCTAGAACAGTTGGAATGCTAGCTGATTGTAAACAACCGCAAATAAAAGACGCATTTATTAAGTGGTTTATTAATAGATATCAGGTCAACATGGCTGAAGCTGCTAAAGAGAACCCTAGCGACTTCCCTTGTTTTAATGACTTTTTTACCCGAGAACTAAAGCCCGGCCTACGCCCAATTGCAGATGAAAGCAATCTGGTTTCCTGCCCTGTTGATGGTGCTATTAGTCAATTAGGCGACATCAATCACGGCCAAGTATTTCAAGCAAAAGGTCAGGATTACAGCCTTACAGATCTTCTTGGCGGAGATATGGCGCGCGCTAAACCATTTATGAGGGGCAAGTTCGCCACCATCTATCTGGCACCAAAAGACTATCACCGAATTCATATGCCGCTAGCAGGAACACTAAGAGAGATGATTTATGTGCCAGGCAAACTGTTTTCAGTAAACCCTGTGACCGCTGAAAAAGTACCTAGTCTGTTTGCGCGAAATGAACGATTAGTAGCCATTTTTGATACCGAACATGGGCCAATGGCGATGGTATTAGTCGGCGCAATGATTGTTGCAGCCATTGAAACAGTGTGGTCTGGGCAAGTTGCTCCACCAGTAAGAAAACTGAAGGTGACCGAATATCCAGCCGAGCCATCTAACCCGATCACACTCAACAAAGGTGACGAGATGGGGCGATTTAAATTGGGGTCAACGGTTGTTTTAGCCTTCCCTGAAAATATGGTCGAGTTTACTGAAAAGCTAATGACTGGATCAGTCGTTAGAATGGGGCAAGAGTTTGGCAAGCTGCCTAAAGCCTAGCCCTCGCTAGGCCCGACCAATGGGAAACGCAATCACTTCATCAATTGATGAAGTGTTTTGCATAACCATCTGCAAACGATCTAACCCCAGCGCAACACCCGAACATCTAGGCATCCCCGACCTTAACGCCTCTACCAAATGATAATCAATCGGTATCTCTGGTAGCCCATCCGCTTGTCTCGCTTTATTGTCGGCTTCAAAGCGACATAACTGCTCATCGGCATCAACCAATTCATCGTAGCCGTTCGCTAGCTCTAGCCCATTGGCATATAGCTCAAACCTTTGCGCCAGAAGTACGCCATCAACCTCTTTAATGTTGGCCAAAGACGCTTGACTGGCAGGGTAATCAGTCACGAAAACCGGCCGCTCATACCCAAGCTTTGACTCAATACAATGTGTTAGTAATAAGTCAAGACAGTCATCTCGGCTGAAGTCGTCACCGGAAATTCCCGTTTTATCTTTAGCCAACTGACAGAGTGCTTCACTGTCAATTAGATGAGGGTTGATATCAAGGTACTGCTGAAAAGCCTGCTGATAGGTAATGATATCAGGCGATTCCAGACTCGCTACAACCGCAATATAATCTGTCACTTCAGACATTAGTTCAAGCAAACCAAACCCAGGGCGATACCACTCTAACATGGTAAATTCCGGATTGTGACGCTTACCTGACTCACCATCTCTAAAGGATTTAGCGGTTTGATAAATCGGACCGGAACCCGCCGCTAAAAGTCTTTTCATCGAGAATTCAGGTGATGTCTGCAAGAACATCTGATGAGAGCCGCTCTGAAAAGGTAAATCAACCTGGGCAGAAATACTAGCTAGATGAAGGTCTGTGACAGTAGACTGCGACAAAACAGGAGTATCAACTTCTAGCACCGACCTTTCAGAAAAAAAACATCTGGTCGATGCCAGAATATCAGCCCGCAGCCTTAATGCTTCAAGCTGACAACTAGGACGCCAACTCACTGAGCCGCCACCCCATTAACCTTTAGCATGTCATTAACCTTTGGCGCGACTGACATACTCACCCGTACGAGTGTCAATCTTCAGTACTTCACCAATATTGACAAATAACGGTACGTTTACCACTGCACCCGTCGTAAATGTCGCGGGCTTAGTGCCGCCTTGCGCGGTATCTCCCTTCAGACCTGGGTCTGTTTCAACTACTTCGAGATCGACGAAATTAGGCGGTATTACCGAAAGAGGTGCGCCATTATATAATGTAACCCCATAGACCACTTGCTCTTTTAGCCACAACTTAGTATCACCCACTGCGGTCTCATCTGCACCAAACTGCTCAAATGAACCATCAGTCAGCATGAAATGCCAAAACTCTCCATCAGAATACAAATATTCCATATCGAGATCGATAACATCGGCGCCCTCTAGCGATTCACCTGATTTAAAGGTACGCTCCCAAACACGCCCAGTCCTAAGATTTCTCAACTTCACTCGGCTGAAGGCCTGTCCCTTACCAGGCTTTACGAATTCAACTTCAAGCATGGCACAGGGGTCGCCTTCCAGCATAACCTTAACACCTGATTTGAATTCATTGGTAGAATAGTTGGCCATTGTTCCTCACCGGTCTGTAAAATTAACGATAAAATTTTTGAACCCTATTGTATCTTAAATAGAACTCAGAAACGTTGCTTATAAATGTTGTTATGGAAAGTAGCTAATGATACCGCGAACCCTTGATGCTGTCGAAGTTCCTAGCTGGAAAGAGATACTTTCTAACGCAATTTCATCACCCAAAATACTCTCAGAGCGATTAAACATCCCTCTTTCCGACATTTCCGACCCAGCCAATGATGAATTTAAATTATTTGTACCTGAGCCTTATCTGCAACGAATAGAACCCTGCAACCTTAATGACCCGCTACTAAAACAAATTTTACCCGCCCACCAAGAAGCTCTACCCACCCAAGGTTATTCAAAAGATCCATTATCTGAGGAGTCCTATAACACCATACCGGGTCTGATACATAAATATAAGCGTCGAGTATTACTGGTATCAGGTGCCTCCTGTGCCATTAATTGCCGCTACTGTTTTCGGCGACACTTCCCTTACGCAGACAACAGGCTATCCAAGGAACAGTGGTTGCAATCTATCCACTATATTCACCAACATCCCGAGTTAAATGAAGTAATTCTGAGCGGCGGGGATCCCCTGGTGAGTAATGATAAACAACTGAATTGGCTCACATCAGCTCTCAGCGATATACCCCACATAAAGCGATTGAGAATTCACACCCGTCTACCCGTTGTTATTCCTCAAAGAGTCGACGAGGCCTTACTTAACTGGCTTTCAGTGTTACCGCTACAAAAAGTCATGGTACTACACATTAATCACCCTAACGAAATTGATGACGCCGTTAGGCAGGCTATTCAAAGAGTTAAAGAAACGGGAACACTGGTGCTTAATCAATCAGTACTACTTGCAGGCATTAATGACAATTCAGAGGTTTTAAGTACACTCAGTGAAACACTATTTGATGCAGGGGTTCTTCCATACTACCTTCACCGATTAGATAAAATAGAAGGTGCTGCTCACTTCGACCTACCTCAGGTACGAATAAAAGAAATTTACGCCGACCTTCTAGCCTCACTCCCAGGATATCTGGTTCCCAAGCTAGTGGCGGAAATCCCACATAGAGCATCAAAAACACCGCTTGACCTCCACCTTGAATAAGTCCGCCTCGATAAGTCACACATACCAACATAGTATTTGACGACTTATTTATATATATTAAATGAAGCATTACAGTTTTTTACAATAATTCAGGCATGAATTGCGAATAGAAATGCAATACTATTAGGTAACCAAAAAGTAAAATAGTGAAAAATATAATCTATTTGGGATAAATATCAGAGCATCAAGTAGTTTTTGCTGACACTTCGCAAATCTCTGCTATTCTTTCCGGTAGGTGCTTGTATTGTAAAGATAGTTGTATAGCAACGTTACTCACGCATCAACAACTTTCTGCCATTGCTGGGAGCCTTTTTACTCTCTGATAGGCAGTGCTGTGTATTTTGTATGATAAATATGGTGTTTCTTGATGACTAGCCAGGTAAAAAACCTCAACCTTAATGTTCCAGAACAAAGCCTGGCCACCCTCTCATTTTGCGAAGCAACGCCCAACCATATAGAAGAATGGGTAAGCTCTCTTCCTATGGCTAATATTGGTGAAACAGCTCGTCAGCTTTATCACGCAATCATTGAGTTAAATCAGCTCATTATAAGCTCACAGATACGCAGCCAATTACTTGAACTCATTCGCCCTGCGATACAATACGTCTGTAATGAACTATCGAAGCACTATCTCAACCAGCCGATCATTTTACCTGAGAAACAACGTAAAATTGCCAATCTATCGCAAGCGCTGCAAATACATTTAGCAACAGGCTACAAGGTTGTTATTCTCGAAAACTCAGAACAGCCTAAAAATGAAAAAGCTAAGAAGAATCTTGCAATAGCCTGTCATAGGGTCATCAGTGAATATGCGCGTACAGTCCTAAGATCTTCTCAGCTTTACTGCCCGAGCCCAAAAAATGTGTGGTTAGAATCCCATGCTATTTTCAAATTTTCAGAAACATCAGACTTGCTTAAGTACGCAATAAAAGACGAACAAAACACCAGCAAGCCTGAAACAAGTATTGAGGAAGCCTATAAAAGGCTCCTACTTCTTGGTTGCTGTAAAACAAACCAGTTGAGACAAAGTGACCTAACCCAAATATATAATGCATTTGAAGTCTGGGCTACTTATACAGATATCGGTCAGTATTATTCCTCCAGCTCCACATTTGTGCTCAATATGGAAAACGACGCGCCACCGGTTTATCGAAGCCTTCTACATGATTCATTAACCGACCACTTCTACGGTTTCGATACCGCAACACTAGTGCAGCATTTAACCAACTACCTATCATCTAATGGGCGTAAAGAGCAAGATGCTGACAACCTCATTGAGATACCAAACAACATCCAAGATCAACTTGTCGCGCATATGGCCCAAGCATTAGGCATATTGACCAAACGCAACTTCAAACGTATGTCGAGCAAAGGCCACCTACAATTATGCACAGGGTTGAGTGCCGCTCACTATTTCTGTTCGGGTGAAATCGAGTTTAATACTCAGCTGATTCAGGATATGATCAAACGGCACATCGAACCTGATGGCGACAATGTATTCCTTAACCGCAGCAAAAAGCAGAATGATGCATGGTCCGGTGCCTTTGACGCAGGATCTTCTGGGTCTGAAACTGAAGAGCATGCCAGTATTCCGGTTAACTTTACACGCTCAATTTACGATGAAGACAAACAGAAAAAAACCACATTCAAGCATTATAATGCACCACTAATTAACACCAGCCCTGGTGGATATTGCTTGCAGTGGTTAGGTGAAATCCCTGGAAATATTCAAGCAGGTGAAATTCTTGGCATTAGGGAGAGTGAGGCTCACCCGTGGAGTGTGGCCGTCATACGCTGGATTCGACAAGTTAAACAACACGGAACCCAAATCGGTATAGAGCTATTAGCACCCTCAGCTCAACCTTGTGGGGTACAGCTTATTCAGAAGACAGGCGAGAACAGCGAATATCTGAGAGGGTTGCTATTACCGGAGCTTTCAGCGATTGATCAAGCCGCAACGCTCATCACGCCAAGACTACCATTCCAGACAGGACAACGAATACTCCTGAACCAACAAGGCGAAGAGACAAAGTGCCAACTCAATCGGCGAGTCGCGGCAACAGGAAGCTTTAGCCAGTTTGAGTTAAAGATATTCTCAAGCAGCGGTATTGCAGAATTACCAAAAGTAACTAAGAGCGGTGGTGACGATGATTTTGACTCGCTATGGCCATCGCTGTAAACACGCGATAATATAGAGACAAGGCAAAGAGAGGGCTACCCTCTCTCAAATCCACCCAACTATACGTCCAGCAAACGAAACGACCATACCTTATAGAAGTAGAGTTAATGCGAAAGAAAAATGAAACAGTCCACCTTCTTATTCTGGATCAATCTCAAAATGATGCAGAAGAGATGGTCAGCCTACTGAGAAACTCCGGAAGAGCAACCAGAGCTCATCGAGTCACCTCAGAAGAAGACTTGTTGGAGTCACTCAAAGAGCATTCATGGGATCTATTTCTAGCACGAGAAGAAGAAACCGAGCTTACGGCCTCTACATCACTTTCTCATATCAAACGCCTCGATAAAGATATCCCGTTTATCGTTTTAAATAACTGCCTAGAAGACGAAAGCATCGTCAACTATATGAAGGCTGGCGCCCAAGACGTTATACCATTTAAAGATCGTAAACATCTTATTTTGGCGGTTAACCGAGAACTCAGCAACTTATATGAACGCAGAAACCGTCGTTCAATCGAAGTTCATCTTCGAGAAGCAGAGAAGCGATGCCAATTGCTTCTAGACAGTTCAAAGGATGCCATTGCCTATATCAATGACGGCATGCATATCTATGCAAACAGCTCATATATGGACTTTTTGGGTTACGATGATATCGATGACCTCATTTGCATACCCGTGCTGGACACCTTAACTCAGGCAAGCCAAGACGAATTCAAAGAGATAACCAAACTCTATACCGACGGTGAAGAAAGACAAAAGCAACTAACGTGCGTAACGCGAAGAAGTGACGACTCTGAAGTTAAAGTACAAATGTCGTTCTCAGTAGCAACATACGATAGCGAGCCTTGCACCCAAATAGTAGTAAGACCCGAACAAGATAGCGCAGAACTAGAAGAGCGCCTAAAAGAAATTAGCAGTCAGGATCTGCTAACAGGACTTTACAATCGGCAGTACCTGATGGATAAAGTCGATAATGCGATAGAACTAGCCGTTGCCAAAGGCCAAACAGGCGCCCTTTACTATATCGCACTCGATAGCTTTAATCAGATTAAATCAAACGCGGGTATTGCTGGTGCCGATTTGGTGCTCAGCGATATTGCTAACGTTTTACGCGAACAAGCGGAAGAAGCCTGGACATTAGCACGAATCAGTGACGATGCGTATGGCTTGTTAGCCATGCCTCAAGACGATAATGATGCGCAAACTACCGCCGAAAAAATACGTAACGCGGTAGAACAACACATGTCAGATGTCTCCGGCCGAACCATTCAGGTCACCACAAGTATTGGTGTTGCCCTAATCAATGACAATGCACCGAAAGCTCAGGATTTACTAGGCCGCTCACATACTGCCTCAGACGATGTACGTCAACAAGAAGGTCACGAAACGGGCAATGGCGCGCTGATCTTCACTCAAAAAGTCATTGCGGGTGACGATAGTGAAACGACCGTAGTAAGCTTACAGAAGGCACTCGACGATAATCGTTTCAAGCTACTTTTTCAGCCTATTATCAGCTTAAGGGGTGAAAGCGAAGAGCATTATGAAGCGTTTTTAAGAATGCTCGATAATGAAGGCAACGATGTCTCTCCTTATGACTTCCTGCCACCTTCTGGACCTTCTGAAATGGCGAGTAAAATTGACCGCTGGGTTATTTTGCAAACCATCAAACATTTAAGCAGCCACCGCTCAAAAGGGCACCAGACTAAACTAGTACTGAATTTAACGGCAGAGACCATTCAAGACCAAACATTTATGCCTTGGTTAAGCATTGCATTAAAAGCCGCAAGGCTGCCAGGTGATTCACTGATATTCCAATTCAATGAATCAGAGGCTATTACCTACCTGAAACAAGCGAAAGATTTCGCAAAAGGGCTAAAAGAGCTGCACTGCAAAGTCTCTATTAGTCGATTTGGTTGTGCACTTAACCCATTCAACACCCTTAAGCATGTTGATACCGACTACGTTAAACTCGATGGATCATTTACGGATGAGATTCAGAAGGATGATGAAACCAAAGAACAGATCAAAGAGATGATCAAGTCACTGCAAGCTCAAGGTAAACTCACCATCGTGCCGTTAGTCGAGAATGCCGCTATTCTGTCAACGTTATGGCAGGCAGGGGTTAACTATATTCAGGGCTATTACCTACAAGCCCCTACCCCCGAAATGAACTACGATTTTAGTGAAGAGTAAATAGGGCTAGGTATTTCTAGCTCTATTTAATGTTTCGTGGCAAGACAACAGCACCATCACACCAAAATCGCCACCTACTTTGATACACATATCACCATAGAAACCACTTTGGCGCGATTAATATTTATTCAGTCTCTCGATCCCTAAAGCCAATCAAGTATAAAATTCCGTCTAGTCCTAATGTTGAAATCGAATGCTCGGCACTCTCTTTAACTAGAGGCTTTGCTCTAAATGCAACCCCAAGACCAGCCTGACTTAACATCGGTAAATCATTAGCTCCGTCGCCAACAGCAATAACCTGTTGCTGTTGTATATTCTCTTTCTTTGCTATTTCAAGTAACAGCTGAGCCTTACGGTCGCCATCAACCACCTGCCCTGTTACCCTACCCGTTACTTTACCGTCTTCGATTTCCAGCTCATTGGCATAGACATAATCAATCCCAAGTTGTTGCTTGAGGTTATTGGCAAAATAGGTGAAGCCACCTGACAAGATTGCAGTCTTATAACCAAGCCCTTTAAGCGTCCCAATTAACCGCTCAGCACCTTCAGTAAGCTTTAAGCGTGCAGCTACATTGGCTAACACAGCTTCATCTAGCCCTTTCAACAGAGCCACGCGACGGGCAAAGCTTTCAGTGAACTCAATCTCACCACGCATCGCCTGCTCAGTAATTTCAACCACCTGATCACCGACACCCGCCTCTTTTGCCAACTCATCAATGACTTCTGCATCAATAAGCGTTGAATCCATATCAAACACCACTAGCCGGCGATTACGCCGAAAAACTGAGTCTTCCTGAAACGCAATATCCACATTCATATCAGCGGCGATTTGAAGAAACTCCGCACGCAAGCAGTCGAGATCTGGCGGGGTTCCACGAACAGAGAATTCAATACAAGCCTGACTCTCATTTTCATCAATTTCAACCGGTGGACGACTCGATAAGCGGGTAATATTATCAATATTCAAGCCATTATTAGCAGTAACCTTCGAGACCTGCGCGATTTGATCTGCAGTAATCGAACGAGCAAGTAATGTAACAATATAGCGCGCCTTACCCTTACCTTTCACCCAGTTCTCATACTCATCTTTAGATACCGGTTCAAAACGAACCGGCAACCCTAGTTCATGCATTTTAAACAGCAAATCTTTCAACAAGGGAGAAGAAGATTGCTCTTCAGGTAATTCGATCAAGATCCCCCATGTCAGATGATCATGAATAACGGCCTGCCCAATATCCAAGATTCTAATCTGGTACTGAGCCATTATTTCAGTAATCTCAGAGGTCAACCCTGGTTTATCCTGGCCGGACACATTAATTAATACTATTTCACTCACACATTGGCCCTTATCAATCAGTTTACTGTTTAATCGAACGCTATTATTCCATTCCACCCATCGAACTTTCACCACCAGAGCTTTCTTGACGGCTGGTAAGCACCTCAATTCGATCAACTTTTTGCAAGCCTCTAGGCAGCTTGTGTCCTCTCCTTCCGCGCTCACCTAAATAATGTTCTAAATCACTAAAGCGCAGCTTCAAGTGGCGTTTACCAGAATGAATGACCAAACGGTCTTCCTCACAGAAAACCGTCACTAACGCCATTAACTCCTCACGACTTTGAACACGTGCAGACGGTATACTTATAATCTTGTTGCCCTTACCTTTAGATAGCTCTGGTAAATCTCTAACAGGAAAAACCAGCATCCGGCCTTCATTACTAACCGCAACCAGGTACTGACTTGCAGCATCATCTATTGGTATCGGCATCATTACTTCAGCGCCTTTGGGCAGACTCAGTGCCGCTTTACCAGCTTTATTTTTACTTTGCAGATCTGCCACACTGGTTACAAATCCGTACCCGCCATCACTCATCATCAATAACTTATTGTCTAGGCAACCCATCACCACCCCTTTAAAGGTCGCGCCGGAAGGAGGGTTAATTCGCCCGGTCAATGGTTCACCCTGACCACGTGCCGACGGTAAGGTATGGGCAGGAAGCGTATAAGCTCTGCCAGTAGAATCCAGAAACACAACACCTTCATTACTGCGGCCTTTGGCAGATAGTGAATAGCTATCACCTGCTTTATAACTTAACCCCGTTGGATCAATATCATGCCCTTTAGCTGAACGCACCCAGCCTTTATCAGAGAGCACTACCGTCACTGGCTCAGAAGAAACTAGATCGGCTTCTGAAAAAGCTTTCGCTTCGGCTCTCGCCACAATCGGTGAACGGCGATCATCACCAAAGGTTTCGGCATCTGCTAACAACTCTTTCTTAACCAGAGTTTTTAAGCGTTGCGCTGAGCCCAGTATTTTCTCAAGATAAATTCTTTCTTTTTCTAGCTCGTCTTGCTCACCTCTGATTTTCATCTCTTCCAAGCGCGCGAGCTGACGCAATTTGGTATCAAGAATATAATCAGCCTGAATATCCGTGAGATCAAAACGCTGCATCAACACCGCTTTTGGCTCATCTTCAGTACGAATGATATGAATAACTTCATCGATGTTGAGAAATGCGGTCAACAAACCTTCTAATAAGTGCAGCCGCTTCAATACTTTATCTAACCGATATTGAAGACGGCGCCTAACCGTACCTGTTCGGTATTGCAGCCATTCTGATAGAATGGTCAAAAGCCCCTTAACCGCAGGTCGCCCATCAATACCAATAACGTTGATATTCACACGATAGGTTCGTTCAAGATCTGTGCTAGAAAACAGGTGCGCCATCAATGCATCAATATCAATACGGTTTGATTTCGGTACGATTACCAGCCTTGTAGGATTTTCATGATCAGACTCATCTCGTAAATCAGCCACCATAGGCAGCTTTTTAGCCTGCATTTGGGCCGCGATCTGTTCGAGTATTTTGGCTCCCGACACCTGATGCGGAAGTTCTGTTACAACAATATCACCGGTCTCTTGGGTGAAGACTGCTCGCATTCTTAACGAACCGCGCCCTGTCTCATAGATCTTTTGTAGCTCTGACCGAGGGGTAATAATTTCAGCGCCGGTTGGAAAGTCAGGGCCTTTAACATGCTCAAGTAGCTGTTCAGTCGTTGCCGACGGCTCCTCAAGCAAACGGACGCAAGCGGAGGCCATCTCTCTAAGGTTATGAGGAGGTATGTCCGTTGCCATACCTACAGCAATACCGGTAGTGCCATTTAACAATAGATTAGGAAGACGAGCCGGTAACGTTAAAGGCTCCTCCATCGTCCCATCGAAATTAGGGCCCCAATCAACTGTCCCCTGTCCTAACTCACTTAACAGTGTATCAGCATAATGAGCCAGTCTTGATTCGGTATAACGCATTGCGGCAAATGACTTTGGATCATCTGGAGCTCCCCAATTTCCTTGGCCATCCACCAAAGGGTAGCGATATGAGAATGGCTGCGCCATTAACACCATCGCCTCATAACAGGCACTGTCACCGTGAGGGTGAAACTTACCAAGTACATCACCGACTGTTCTGGCTGATTTTTTATATTTGGCGGTCGATTTTAACCCTAGCTCCGACATTGCATACACGATACGACGCTGTACTGGCTTTAGCCCATCGCCAATATGGGGCAAAGCACGATCAAGAATGACATACATCGAATAATCAAGATATGCTTTCTCGGTATATTCTTTAAGCGAAACCCGCTCAACACCTTCATCCATTGGATCAATAATCGTTGTCATGAATTACCCTTAGAAACCTGCTTTCATTATTATGATTGGTCACTACTCATGTATATGGAAGATCAAACGCCTAACCAAGCGACATATATATGCCGTAAATTGCACTCATTATAGGCACCAGAGAGCTTCAATAAAACAGCCAACGGAAGAGAATTGTATAATTACCCGCATTCTTTATAGCAAAGACAGCTGGCGGCTTTCAACAACCTCCCCGTCGCCCAGTCTAACCCCCACCCCTAAAAGCCTCACCGCCTTCTTCTCTCTAGCCCATGCAGCCTCTAAAAGAGAACTATAGACACGGTTGGAGTCCCAATCTTCGTCGATATTATCAATCTTATGCTCGAGCGTTGTCTGGGTAAAATCATAAAACTTCACTTTCACAAAACGCTTGACGACCTGCCTACCTTGAGCCAGCTTACGCTCACACCGCAGCCTTAGCTCACTCATTAATACAGGCACGCACCCAGTTATCAAGTCAACACTTACTAAGTCTTTAGAGTAGGTATGTTCTACTGAGATAGATTTTCTCTTACGATGAGTTTGTATTGGCCTATTATCCACTCCTCTCGCCACCGAGAAAAGACGTTTACCATACTGCCCAAATGCCTGAGTCAATTCTGCCTCACTAAATGCCTGTAGGTCGCCACAAGTATCAACCCCCATTTGATTAAGCTTTGACTGAGTCACCTTCCCAACACCGTTTATCTTTGAAACATTCAAACGCTCAACAAATGAGCCGATCTCTTCAGGGCGCACAACGAAAAGACCATCAGGCTTATTCCAGTCACTTGCTACTTTGGCAAGAAATTTATTGGGAGCAACACCCGCTGAGATAGTGATACCCAACTGCCGACTTATTTTGGTCCGGATTTCTTCCGCCATCAGCGTGGCACTACCGGAGCAAAATGGTGCATCGGTCACATCGAGGTACGCTTCATCGAGCGATAAAGGTTCTATAAGGTCAGTATATTGCTTAAAGATCCCATGAATCGCCTGCGATACCATTTGATATTTAGCAATATTAGGCTTTATAAACACTAAATCGGGGCACAATTGAGCCGCTCTAGCAGAAGACATCGCTGACCGAACACCATACTGTCTTGCCTCATAACTGCACGTCGCTATCACTCCTCTGGAGTTTGGCGCCCCACCTACCGCTATCGGCAGCCCACATAACAGCGGGTTATCACGAATCTCAACGGCAGCGTAAAAGCAATCACAATCACAATGGATAATCTTTCTTATGCTCATTCAAACAACCTCTTAATAAGAACCAAATCACACCCACAAACAAAACTGTTCTTATATACAGTTAATTATGACACCCACGCGTAAATATGAGCAAGCAAAAGTCAAAAAATAGCCCTTAACCTAAAAAACTATTAACGTTAAAAAAAGAGTCATATTTTATGGATCGTGTTAACATGAACGGCATATTGCAAATAATAACTTTCAGCTAAAAACTCTCGGGAATCACCATCAAGGTGTTGGCATCTCAGGGACGAATGCTAGGACTAGCACATGAATTCAACCGCATTATCAGCGCAGCAGACTAGTTGCTTACAGTTAAAAGGGTCCCTACTCCCTCTGACTGTTTTAGAGCTCAGCTACTTCGAACCCTCTCAGTTTTCAGCGGAGCTATCCGCAAAGGCAGAACAGGCGCCAGGTTTTTTCAATAACCTCCCCGTAGTTATTGGGCTCGCTAAATTTGATGGAGCCAAAGGTCCTGCAGACTTCGACAAGATAATCCGTATCTGTAGCACTTTCTCAGTTAAGCCTGTCGCTATAAGAGGCGGGACTGAAACACAGCAGATAGCAGCAAAATTGGCCGGTTTAGCAACTATGCCTGCGCAGAAAGAACGAAGCCCTACTACTGAAACTGAACAAGCTGATATACACCCAGTTGAAGAAACACCTGCAACGGAAAGTAAGCATGAAGCGACTAACACACAAAATGCAGAATCAGCCCCAGCAGAAGCACAACAAACTCAGTCTAATGACAACTCAATTCAAGTGGCTGACACGTCAAAACCTAAAGAAACAAAGGTGCAAGAAACCCGTATAATCTATCAGCCTGTCCGCTCAGGACAACAGGTCTATGCACAAAATGGCGATTTAATTATATTAGCCCAAGTTAGTGCTGGAGCAGAAATTCTAGCAGATGGTAATATTCACGTTTACGGTCCACTCAGAGGACGAGCCCTCGCAGGCGTAAAGGGTAATACTAAAGCACGTATTTTTTGCCATAGCCTGGAAGCAGAGCTTGTTTCCATTGCGGGACAGTATAAAATTAGTGAAGATTTACAAAATGGAAACTGGAAAAAACCTGCTCAAATTCATCTTGCTGATGAAACATTGACGGTAAATCCATTAATAGATTAATGATAAAGGGCACCCACTCAGTTGTAAGTGTCGTGCTCACAGGATTACAGCAAACTGGCTTTACAAACAGACTTAAACTAAAGCTAGCCTAAAACGCTGAAAGAATGATAGGGACAATCAGCAACGATTAACCATGACAAACGGGAAACTATACATTGGCTAAGATAATAGTGATTACATCAGGCAAGGGTGGTGTTGGCAAAACGACCACCAGTGCATCCGTCTCAACGGGACTGGCAAAACGCGGGCACAAAACTGTCGTTATTGACTTTGATGTGGGCCTTAGAAACCTTGACCTCATCATGAACTGCGAGCGCCGAGTGGTATATGACTTCGTTAACGTTATTAACGAAGAAGCAACACTCAATCAGGCACTGATTAAAGATAAGCACGTTGATGACCTATTCATCTTACCTGCCTCTCAAACCCGCGATAAAGATGCTTTGACACAACAAGGTGTTGAACGAGTACTAAACGAACTGGCTGAGCGCTTCGAGTATATTATTTGTGATTCACCTGCGGGAATTGAGCATGGCGCACAAATGGCGTTATATTATGCCGATGAAGCCATCATCGTAACTAACCCTGAAGTATCATCAGTACGAGACTCCGACCGTATTTTGGGTATCCTTCAGAGTAAGTCAAGAAGAGCCGAAATGGGCCTCGACCCTGTAAAAGAGCACTTATTGCTATCGCGCTACAACCCTGCACGAGCAGAAACAGGTGAAATGCTTTGCGTAGAAGACGTTAAAGATATATTAGCGATCAAGCTACTGGGTGTTATCCCTGAATCCCAGACGGTATTGAGCGCATCTAACCAAGGCGTGCCCGTTATACTAGACGAGGTCAGCGACGCAGGTCAGGCTTATCAAGACGCGGTAGACCGACTATTAGGAGAAGAGCGTGAGCATCGTTTCCTTGAAGTCGAGAAAAAAGGGTTCTTTAAAAGGATGTTTAGGGGGTAATAATGAGTTTTTTGGACTACTTTAAAACAAAGAAAACAAACACAGCTTCAATTGCCAAAGAACGATTGCAGATCATTGTTGCTCATGAGCGAACAAAACGAGACCAGCCTGACTACCTGCCGCAACTGCAGCAGGAAATTCTGGACGTTATTCGTAAATATGTGCCGATAGATCAAGACCAGGTTCAGGTTCAGCTGGACAATAATGGTAACTGCTCTGTACTTGAGCTGAATGTGACATTACCCGATTAATCGTTATTGAGCTCTGCAGGAGCGACACTTTGACGCAATGGTATTCATATCAATTGCGGCTAAGAGCCGCTCTTTTATAGTTCATTTATCAGCACTTTTTACCACTTAGCATAATGGTCTTCCATAAACCCTGGAATATGATCCAATAAAATTTTCTCGCCCGAAGAATCAATCATCCAGCCACTAAAGTGACCGAACATCTGCTTGAAATTGGAGGCGATAACCCACGCGTTAGTTTTTTCTTCTCGCTTACCTACAGGCTGAAATTTCAACGCTAAAAGTCCATCAGTCGTTTTCACCTTCCACGGTTTTTCAGGCTGGTATCGATCAAACTCAAAAACCGCCATATTGAGCTTTGTTAAAACACCATCAACCCACAAACAGTTTTCAGTCACCCCGGTTTCATTGACGCCTGCCGCCAAATTAAGACCAATACGCCTACCATCTGATAACATGCCAGAAAAACTCGCCCAATTCCATGCGGTCTCTCTACGCATAAAACCACAGCTCCAATCCGAACTAGCCGAGGCATCTTTCTGTGTTAGTTGATATTTTTTACCATTACAAGCAACCGTCCCTTTAGCAGCCAACCCCGCCACTTTCTGAGTGTAAACCCAGCCGTTATAACCCGCTTTTGAGCACACTCGAAGAGGGTTAAACCCGGCAGGCTGGAAAACCGTAACGTCTATCGAGACAACGCGCCCCAAACTAACCTGCAAATATCGCTCACTACCATCTTTATTCGTAGTGATGCCTATACTATTACCAAACTGCTTAAAACTACTTGACCCCGTATCTGGCTTAGCTTCAATAGCAGTCCCAATCGCAAGGGGCTGAAGTATACTTTTTTCAAATAATTCGCCGCTATTCAGGTCATACACATACACAAACACATTACTAATCAGCTTCAAATCAACAATCGCGATACCCGCAATAATATCCTCATTCATGATGCCGATAAATTGAAACTGGTTAAATGACATTCGTTTACGAATACCCGTAACAGGCTTATCCATAGGTGTTCTGAAGTCATAATCCAAATAGTTAACCTCAGAAACTGGCTGTGCTATTTCTCCATAAACCGGGTTAGCGTTTTTCTGGATTAACCTTATGCCATTACCTATTTTCACGTTTACACCTCTAGTTTCAATACTCTTCAACCGCGATAATAATCACACAAATAACATTCTCAACTCATTCGAACATTTTTACTAAAATGTATATAAATTATCATTTTTGGCTATCAGTCAATGCTAGAATTAGCGTTCTAGATAACTGTTAACTCGTTGGGATATGTCGTCATTACCAGTGACAACACTTTCGAAAGACAACACATACAACCATTTTATTTTCTAATTAGAGCTTTTTATACTAAAAGTAACATAAAATGCCAAACCTAATTTTAACACTCAAAAAAGTTTACCTATGACCCGTTCCTTTTTAAGATACATCTCTACACTTTTAACTTCAGCAGCGCTTCTTTCTTCTCCTTTCGCTATTTCTGACGAAATCCCTATGGATGCACCTGACTGGGACAAAAAGGAAACCGAAGAGAACATCACTATATATACCCGCCCACACCCAAACTCTAACTTTAAGGCATTCAAAGCGGTCGCAATCATTGACGCGCCTCTGAATAACATTATGGCGGTTATGGCGAACCCCAAATCATGCATGGAGTGGGTATTGGGCTGTACCGAAGCAAGTAGCTTCGATGAAACCAGTTTTAACGATCGATACGCATATTCTGTTAATGACATGCCTTGGCCCTTTAAAGATAGAGACTATGCACTCCATATTAGAACCAGCAGCGACCCAAAGAGTGGCATAATTCTAATGCATATGGGGGCGACCAATAGCAAAAAAGAAATTAGCGATGAATTCGAGCGAGTTCATGTTGCACAAACGGTCTACTCGTTTGAAGCCCTTGATGACAACACAACAAAAATGGTTTGGCTACAACACACAGAACCAGGTGGAATATTGCCAGGATGGTTAGTCAATTCACTAATTATAGATATCCCGATCAAATCCCTTCAGGCGTTAGAGCGCACAGCCAAGCTACCAAAGTATCAAGATGCTGAAATCTTGTTCGATCAACAAGGCATGATAATGGGTGTCAATTCGAAATTAACCCGACAATAGAGCGATTCATCATTACTAGGCACTTCTCAAAACTTCATCGCAGAGTTAGAATGAATGAAACTGGAATAGTGAAAAGGAATCCCCAATGACACTTGTCGCACGCGACATTATGACCCCACATATTAAATCCGTGCCTCAATCATGGACCATGCAGAAATTTGCAAAATTCTTATCTGACAACGAGGTCAGTGGAAGTCCCGTGATCGACGAGGGTGGTGAAGTCATTGGAATTGCTACATTAAAAGATATTGCTGACTTCCACCTAAACAACGTCTCAAGTGAGCATGAGAAGAGGATGTCTGATGAGGACCTTAAAGAAGCTCGTCGACTCAGACAGTTTCTTTTCGAAGAGATGATAAACGTTCCCGTTGAAGTACGGGATATCATGACCCCTATTGTATTCTCAGTAGAAGAAGACGCCCCAATAACAGAAATTGCCGAGCTTATGATGGACGAACACATCCATCGAGTCTTCGTTACTCATGCTGGCGAAGTAACCGGCATTATAACGACCTATGACCTGTTAAAAATAATCGCTGACGCTCAGTCGTGAAACTCTGTACAATACAAGGCACCCACCTCCCTACAGCTTAATAGATACAGGACGCAACACCCACGTGAGATGCTTGCCCCAAAGACTTAGAGCGATAGACGACCATGAAAAGGCCGCTAGAAGACAGTCTATTCTTGACGCAGCCAAAGCACTTTACCTTGCAGACACCAGCGGCCTGCCATCTGTCATCAATATTGCACGCCAAGCAGGTCTAGCCAAAGGCACCGTTTACCTCTACTTTAAAACCAAAGAAGAAATATTCCTTGCCATGCTTTCAGAGGATTATGAGACACTGATGACTAAAGTCATTAAATTGCTTGATGCGCCACCCTCCCCCGACGAACTGGCAGATAACCTACTCACGACCCTGATCAACTTTCTCGACAACAACCCCTTGTTTATGCCACTCGCTAGCATGGCCAGCCCTGTACTCGAACAGAATGTTGAAATAAAAATCGTTGGAGAGTTTAAATTAATGTTAAACGAAAAAATTAATTTAATCGACAACCTCTTCAGAGAGGCATTCCCACAATTCCCAAAAGGTCAGTGTGGAAGCTTACTACTTCATACCAACGCCCTCATTCTAGGCTTATGGCAGATGCAAAACTGGCCCGAGAAACTCAAACCATTACAGCAGCAATACCCTTTCAATACGTTCATCCCCGACTTTAAAAAAGACCTCGCCTTATCCTTAAAAAACCTATGGAAAGGTGCGCTTGTTAGCCACTCTTAACCCAACGAGCAATAAAAACACTTCCCTAGTATGATATTTTTTGTAATTATTAATATCGCATACTCGTTTACCAGATCTATATACGATGCACCCATAACTCGCTAGCCTAATTCGGTATTTTGCTCATAGAGGTATTTATTGCATGGCTGTAAGCAGAAACAAGAAAAAAGCATACGTACTCGACACTAACGTCCTCATTCACGACCCAGGCGCCCTGCTAAACTTTGAAGAACACCAAGTCATTATTCCAATGACCGTACTCGAAGAACTCGACAAGTTAAAAGCAGTAAAACAATCAATAGCCGCTGACTGCAGACAAGCTATTCGGATGATAGACCAACTGCTTGGTGATGCGACACCCAATCAAATTGAAAAAGGCGTGCCAATCAAGCGTACAGAAAAGTCAGCCCCCTTAGGCACCATTTCAATTTTAATGAACCCCGTAGACGGAAAAGGCCCTCACCTTCCAGAACACCTTAACGACAACAAAATAATCAATAGTCTTGCAGACCTTCAATCACTCCATAAAAATCGCGAAATAATACTCGTCAGCAAAGACATTAATATGCGCTTAAAAGCTAGAGGTTTTGGAGTTGAAGCGCAGGACTACCATAATGATCAACTCGTAGATGATGTAGAACTGCTCCCGTCAGGATATACCGAGTTCAAAAACTCATTTTGGGACAACATCGACAAGGTTGAAACGATTCAACGAGAAGGTGTAACCGAGCATATATTAGAGCGTAAAGGGCCACTTGAAGTGCTTCATATCAATGAATTCGTAATTGATGAGCAAGGGTTTATTGGTAAAGTAATAGACCTTAATGATGAAAAAATTGTGCTCGAAGATATGCACCATGATGACCTAATGCAACAGGAGGCATGGGGGCTCGTACCACGGGATATTTACCAAGCAGTCGCACTACATTTATTACTATCCCCAGATATTCACCTAGTAAACCTGACGGGTGCAGCCGGCTCGGGAAAAACAATACTCGCATTAGCCGCCGCCATCGAAATGACAGTCGCCAGCAAGCTATACAAACGCATTATTGCTACTCGCAGTGTTCAAGGGCTAGACGAAGATATTGGTTTTCTACCAGGGACAGAAACTGAAAAAATGGAACCTTGGCTTGGAGCTATTACTGACAACCTTGAAGCATTACACCAAGATGATGAAAACACTCACGGCAGTGTCGAATATATTCTCGACAAAGTCCCCCTTCAGTTTAAGTCCTTGAACTATATCAGAGGACGAAGCTTCCAATATAGCTTAATACTCATTGATGAATCCCAGAACTTGACGCCCCACCAAATAAAAACAATTATTACTCGGGCCGGCACTGGCAGTAAGGTTGTCTGCTTAGGTAACCTTGCCCAAATTGACACCCCATACCTCAGCCCACTCAGTTCAGGTTTAACCTTTATGACCGAACGTTTTAAGCGATTTAAGCATGGTGGGCATATCCACCTCAAGGGTGTTCCAAGATCAATATTAGCAGAATTCGCTGAAGCCAACCTTTAGACTGAGTCCAAGTCACGAAATTGAGGAACAGACCCGACATAAAGGGTCTTTCTTTAATTTCATGGTTCGCCACTCCATCGTCATGGCGTCCAATATCAATAACTTACCTGCTAACGGCTGTCCCATACCTGATACGAGTTTTACAGCCTCCATCGCCTGCACAGAGCCAATAATCCCTACTAAAGGCGCCATTACCCCCGCCTCTGAACACGTTAGCTCATCTTCCGAAATATCAGAGTATAAACACTGATAACACGGAGAATCGCCCATACGAGGATCAAACACTGACACTTGCCCCTCCATGCGAATAGCAGCTCCCGAGACTAAAGGCGTTTTGCTACTTACACAGGCCGCATTAATAGCAAACCGAGAAGAAAAGTTATCTGTCGCATCAATGACGATATCTGCTTCAGATATAGCATCCGACAGGGCCCTTCCTTCAAGCAATTCCGACTGGGCCAATACATCTACATCAGGATTAATCTGAGCAATCGCTTTTTTAGCCGACTCAACCTTCTTTTCACCTACTGTCGAAACCCTGTGTGCTATCTGCCTCTGCAAATTGGACAAGTCCACCGAATCAAAATCAACTAAGTGTAACGTCCCTACCCCAGCTGCCGCCAAATAAAGTGCAACTGGTGAACCCAAACCTCCCATCCCTAGAATAAGCACACGACTTGTTGCTAGACGTGACTGACCTGCAATATCAAATACCGGCAACATTATCTGGCGGCTATATCGCTGCAACTGCTCATCACTAAAATCGTAATCATCCCGTGACGTCATGACACCCTCCTTCAATCATTGAGTTTCCACCACTAACCAACGCCCAACGGTAACGCGATCATTGCCTGATAAGTCCTGATAACTCGCGACACTAGAATACCCGCAGGTTTTAAAAATCTGTCGTACATCACCTGCCTGCTCAAAGCCGTGCTCTACCATCAGCCACCCTTGATCCTTTAAGCAGACACTGGATTGCTTTGCAATATCAACGATATCAGATAATCCGTTTTGTGCAGCAACCAAAGCCGACAAAGGCTCAAAACGAACATCTCCTTGTGACAAATGGGGGTCTGAATCCGATATATAAGGAGGGTTACTTATCATCAAGTCGACACTTCTTGAGGCCAGCTCATCACACCAAGAGCCCACCTTAAATTCTACTCGCTCCAATTGATTAATGCGGGCATTCTCTTTCGCTAAACAAACAGCCTCCTCTGACTGATCTATACCCGTCACCATCCACTGAACTCTTTCTGATGCTAGCGCCAATGCAATTGCGCCCGTACCTGTACCAAGATCAACAACATGTAAAGGCTCGCAGGATGTTAACTCAAGCGCGACTTCCACTAAACGTTCAGTATCGGGCCGAGGGATAAGAGTGGATGGATGTACATTTAGCGGCAGGGACCAAAACTCCCTAATTCCCGTTAGATAAGCAACGGGCTCGCCTGCATTACGGCGTTCGAGCAAGATTGAAAAAGCGGTCAATTGAGAGGGGTTGAGTACCTTTTCGGGCCAGGTATAAAGGTATGCCCTGTCTTTATTTAACACATGACAGAGCAATATCTCTTTGTCCAAATTAGGTGTGTCTGATTCAGGCAAGTCTGCCTGACGCAGCAAATCAGCTATCGATACAGACATTAATCTTCGCTTAACGAGGCCAGAAGGTCAGCCTGATACTCCTGTAACAGCGGCTCAATGACAGGGTTCAAGTCACCCTCGGTCACTTCAGCCAGCTTATACAATGTTAGATTGATGCGGTGATCAGTAATACGTCCCTGCGGGTAGTTATAGGTGCGTATTCGTTCTGACCGATCACCACTACCTACCAAGCTCTTACGTGCATCTGCTTGTTCTTTATCCGCAGCATCTTTCTGCGAAGAATTAAGTTTGGCTTGCAATAACGACATCGCTCTTGCTTTATTTTTGTGCTGAGACCGCTCATCCTGACACTCAACCACAATACCCGTTGGCAAGTGAGTCAATCGAATAGCTGAGTCAGTTTTGTTAACATGCTGACCGCCCGCACCCGATGCCCTAAAGGTATCTATCCTAAGGTCACCTTTATTTATATCAATTTCTTCCAAAGAATCTGCTTCAGGCATTACCGCAACAGTACATGCTGAGGTATGTATTCGACCCTGTGACTCTGTTTCAGGTACACGCTGTACTCTGTGAGCACCAGACTCAAATTTCAGTTGACCATAAACGCCATCACCCACTAATCGAGTGATAATCTCACGATAACCACCATGCTCACCCAAACTCTCGCTTACAACTTCAACTTTCCAGCGCTGGGTTTCTGCGTAACGGGAATACATTCTGAACAAATCACCCGCAAAAATAGCAGCTTCATCACCACCGGTACCCGCTCTAATTTCAAGGAATACGTTATGAGTGTCATTCGGGTCTTTAGGCAACAGAAGTTTTTGCAACTCAAGCCCTAGCAATTCTTTGCGCGCTTCTGCTTCAGAAAGCTCTTCCTGGGCCATTTCACGCATATCAGAATCGCCATCTTGAAGCAGCATATTCGCTTCTTCAATATCGTCATCTACCTGTTTATAGTCACCAAAACACTTAACAACAGGCTCTAGTTCAGCATATTCCTTAGACAGGTCACGAAATTTATTCTGATCTGAAATAACACCTGGATCACTGAGCAGAGCGGCAATTTCTTCGTAGCGCTCACTAATGTTGTCCAGTTTTGCAACTATTGATGCTTTCATCTTGGTTTTTTTACCATTGTTCTATTAAATCAAGTTACCGTATTCTATATGAATAAAGCGGGAATAATCATAAATAACTGAGAAATTGTAATATTCAAAGGCGCTTAATGATGAGCCAGCAGACGCTAACGCTTATCTACTGTAGAAGAGTCTTGCTTGGAGGTAGGCAGTTCAAATAACTCTCTTAACCAATCGGTTACTTCTACTCGACCCTCAGCAGACGCTTTACGAACCTGAACCGTGGGACTATGAATTATCTTATTGGTTAACCCTCGCGCCAATCCCTTCATCGCAGCCTCAGGGTCACCACCGTTTCGAATAACTCTTAATGCCTTCTCTACTTCGGTATCCCTAATATCTTCTACCTGACCGCGAAACTGCTTTAACGTACTGCTCGCTGAGAGTGCTCGGATCTGAAACATAAATTCAGCCGCACCACTCTCAACCAGGTGCTCGGCTTCTCGAGCAGCACCTTCTCGAGATTTAACATTTTCATCAATAACCTGTTTTAGATCATCAACAGTATAAAGGTATACATCGTCAAGCTCACTAACCTGAGGCTCTATATCACGAGGTACCGCTATATCAACCATAAAAATAGGGCGATGCTTCCGCATTTTCAGCGCTCGTTCAACCGCCCCCTTCCCTAAAATAGGCAACTGACTAGCCGTGGACGCAATAACAATATCTGCGTAAGGAAGACGATCAGGAATATCCGATAGCAAAATCGCGTCGCCTTGAATCTCTTGGGCAAGCTCTTGAGCCCTTGATAACGTTCTGTTTGCAACAGTAATATCACGAACACCCGCTTCTTTAAGGTGACGAGCGACCAACTCAACGGTTTTACCCGCTCCGATCAATAGCGCTCGGTTTTGGCTCATGTCCGAGAAGAGGTGGCTCGCCAAATGCACCGCAGCATAAGCAACAGAAACGGGGTTTTCACCAATGGCAGTATCAGTTCTAACCCGCTTGGCTACCGAAAAAGTTTGCTCAAACAACCGACCCAACTCACCGCCAACTGTTTCAGCATCACGGGCCGTGGCATAGGCCGACTTTAATTGCCCTAAAATTTGAGGTTCGCCTAAAACTAACGAGTCTAACCCACTAGCTACCTTCATCATATGTCTAGCAGCGTCTTCATTCCAATGAGCATAACTACAAGACTCTAGCTCGCCTAACTGAAGGTCATGATACTCCCCCAGCCATTCCAGTAGCGCGCGGCTACCCTCAAGCCCTGTAGCGCAATAAAGCTCGGTTCGATTACAGGTTGATAAGATCGCCACCTCACTCACAGCAGAAACTTGCTGAGCCTCCTGAAGCGCAGCCACTATCAGTTCTGGCGAAAAGGCCACCTTTTCGCGTACTGCAACCGAAGCCGTTTTATGATTAATACCTAACGCCAGCAACGCCATATAATCTGAAGAACCTTTACTAGATTTTGAAAATCCGCATTTTACAGGGCGTACAGCAATAAGACCACTCAACCCTGCGCTACAGTTGTGAATAATTGTCACGAGAGCGAGAGAATAATGAAAACACCTTCCATATTCCTTGATTAAAGCCAATAAATGCAGCAATGAGGAAAACAAACACGGCAACGCCTTAAGCAAATGATATTAAGTAAAAATTACCGTCATTTAATTTTTACTTTTGATGGTAGGCTTATTTTTTTTCTTGTGTCATCATAAAGCTTAATAATTGCTGCGAATAAATAACAAGATGAAATTCAGTGTAAATAACATCGTTAGATTTCTACCGCCAATCATACTCTCGGTTATGGCTTCAGGCTGCTCCCTTCAGTCATTTAATTCTCAGGCAGATGCACAATCAGTAGCGGACAACAAACCCGAGCAAGCAGCAGATCAATTCCCCTCAGCGGACCCGGAAATTGAATACTCAGAGTTTGATCCAGAAACCATGTATGCATTATTAACCGCAGAGATTGCAGCACAAAGAGGGCGTTACGACATAACGCTACTTAATTATGTTCAACAAGCAGTAAACACAAAAGATATAGCCATCACCAAACGCGCCTTCAGAATTGCACAGTACCTAAAGGCCGGAAACGCACAACTTCAACTTTCAAAAGTTTGGGCGGAAATTGAGCCCAATGATATTGAAGCTAACCAACTCGCAGCCTTCCACCATGCGCGCAATAAAAAATATGAAGAAGCGATGGTGTACATGGAAAAAATCATTGAGCTTAACGGTGACGCTGATCTAGATAGGCTAGCAGTGCACTCAAAAACACTCGCAGAAGAAGAGCAGCAAACACTTCTCAGCCTTTATATGTCTTTGTATCAGCGACACCCTCACAATAAAGAGGTCATATACAGTCTTGCAGTAATGCAAAAGAATACAGGGCATACCAACGACGCCGTCGCTACACTAGCCCCCCTGCTTACCAAAGAACCCGATTTTCAACCCTCGATCCTACTTCAAGCAGGTCTGCTATACGATCAAAAGAAATTACCTGAGGCTATACAGTACCTGGAAGAACAAACGGACAACTTTCCTGAAAACCGAAAAATGGGCACCCTCTACGGACGACTACTCATTGACGATAATCAACTAGATGAAGCACAGTCAGTTTTTAAGGGATTAATGGGACAGTTTCCAGAGGTCGCAGGTTTAAGATTATCTTACGCATTAGTTTCATTAGAAAACAAAGATGAAGAAGAAGCCATTGAACAATTCAATCTATTGCTAAACTCTCAACAGCATACTAATGAATCACACTTTTACCTCGGCAGAATTGCAGATAAAAATAAAGATACCGAAAAAGCTATTCAACACTACTTAAGTGTTGAAAGCGGCACACACTTTTACTCATCAATCTCCAGAGCGAGTTTTTTGATGGCACAAGAAGGCCTTCTTAACGAAGCTCTAATGGGGCTGGAGAAACTAAGGCAAGCCGCACCTGACCAAGCAGAAAACTTCTGGTTAATTGAGGTTAACTTATTACTCGACGTTGACGAAGACGACCTTGCACTGGGCTCTATCAATATTGCACTAATGGACTTTCCTGCCAACTCAAAACTCCTATATTCAAGGTCCATGCTACTTGATAAAGCAGGGAGACTAGATGAAATGGAAGAAGACTTACGCGCTATACTAAAAACTGACCCCAATAACGCAGTAGCACTCAATGCGCTTGGCTATACACTAGCTGACAAGACCTCCAGATTGATGGAAGCTTTTGAACTCATTACAAAAGCTTATGAGCTAAACCCTAATAACCCAGCAATACTAGATAGCATGGGTTGGGTTTATTATCGAATGGGAAATCTGGAAAAATCTCTCGAATACTTAACACTCGCCTATTCGCAGTTTCCCGACCCTGAAGTTGCCGCCCACCTAGGCGAGGTTCTATGGCAAAGCGGGGATAAGGACAGCGCACTCACACTATGGCAAGAGTCACTCAAAAAAGAAAGCACTAATACCATTGTAGAAGATACAATGAAAAGGCTCGGAGCACCCACTCCAACTAAGCCAACAACAGAGCAGCCTTAACCCCATACAAAAATGAGCAATTCTACCCACTCAACGACTCAACTATGGGCAACCGGTTTACTGCTTGCATTTCTAATGCAAGGCTGCGCGAGCACCGTAGAAATACCTTTAACACTAGCAGAGCCACCTGAATGGCAAGAAACCATATCCCAGCTATCAGCCATTGATCACTGGGAGTTTTCAGGAAAAATAGGCGTTAAAGTTCCTGAAAGAATCGATAGCGCCGTCATCAATCGCTGGAAACAACAAGACGCCCAATTCATCATCGACCTCTCATCCGCAATTTTTGGGCTCGGCGCCACGCGAATTGAAGGCAACCCCAACTACATAGTGATGACAGAGTCGGGTGAAGACCCCATAACCTCCTACCAACCCACAAAACTAATTCAACAGCATATAGGCTGGCCCCTTCCAATCGCTCAACTTAGATATTGGGTTAAAGGAATTCCAGCGCCCATTCAGTCAACCAAAGATCAAATTAAAGTGTTGAAATTTAATAATAGCGGAGAACTTTCCCAACTAAACCAAAATGGCTGGCAGATTAACTACTCCAAATATACCGTTTTAAATAATATTAACCTGCCCAAAAAAGTAGTTTTAAGACAGCAACAAGCCAAAATAACCGTTATTATCAATGAATGGCAATTACCTTAATATTAATATGACTCAGACTCGCATCTCCCTACCCGCGCCCGCAAAGCTTAATTTGTTTCTCCACATCAATGGCAGACGTGAAGATGGCTATCACGAGCTTCAAACACTATTTCAATTTATTGATCGTAGTGACTCCCTCCACTTCACAACCATACCAGAAGATGTCATAGAAATATCCCCTGCCATAAGAGGTGTTAATCAACACGACAATCTAATTTATAAAGCGGCAATGCTACTCAGGCCCTACAAAAAGGTCACCACAGGTGTTGCTATTAATATTGAAAAAATATTACCTATGGGTGGAGGGCTTGGGGGAGGAAGTTCCGATGCAGCCACGACATTGGTGGCTCTTAACGACTTATGGCACTGCCAACAAAGCATAAAACAACTAATGAAATTGGGCTTAACCCTTGGCGCAGATGTACCTGTATTCATTAAAGGTCATTCAGCTTGGGCAGAGGGAATAGGCGAAATCCTAACCCCCGCAAACCCCGCTGAAGATTGGTACATTGTTCTAACCCCCGATTGTCACGTAGACACTGGAGAAATTTTTTCTCACCAACGCTTGACAAGAGACACTCCAAAGATGAAAATAGCGCCCGCTCTTGAGGGAGACGTCAAGAACTACCACAATGATTTCGAGAACATTGTTAGTGAGCTATACCCAGCGGTAAAGTTTGCAATTGATGAACTTAACAAACATGGTAGATCAAGACTAACGGGGACAGGCGCTTGTGTTTTTGCAGCATTTGACTCCAAAGAAGAAGCTGAATCAGCGTTTTCTAAGTTACCCAAAAGCGTTAAAGGTTTCATAAGTAAAGGACTCAACTCCTCCCCCTTATTTTGTTGAGACCAAACAAAACTGAAGAAACTGAAAGAGTATCATAAATGATATTACTGGGGTGTCGCCAAGCGGTAAGGCAACGGGTTTTGATCCCGTCATGCGTTGGTTCGAATCCAGCCACCCCAGCCATTATTCTATCTCCTCATCATACTATATTCGATAATTATCCTGAAGGTATTCGTCGTGTCTAAGTTAATGGTATTTACTGGTAACGCTAATCCAAAACTGGCTACTCAAGTCGTTGAGGCTCTCCACATCCCTATGGGAAATGCAGTCGTTGAGAAATTTAGCGATGGGGAAATCTCAGTAGAAATCAATGAAAATGTTCGAGGAAGAGACGTTTTCATTATTCAGCCCACATGCAACCCTACTAACGACAATATCATGGAGCTTATCGTAATGGCAGATGCCTTGCGCCGAGCTTCAGCCACACGAATTACGGCAGTTGTCCCTTACTTTGGCTATGCCCGACAAGACCGACGCGTACGCTCAAAACGTGTAGCGATTAGCGCCAAAGTGGTGGCAGACATGATGACAGGCGTTGGCATAGACCGCCTTCTGACCGTAGATCTTCATGCTGATCAAATTCAGGGGTTCTTTGATATCCCTGTTGATAACATCTACGCCACACCAGTCTTGGTTGATGACATTGAACGCGCCAATTACGAAAACTTTATGGTCGTATCACCAGATGTAGGCGGCGTTGTTCGCGCAAGAGCCATGGCAAAGCGCCTAAACGATGTTGATTTGGCGATCATTGACAAACGTCGCCCCAAAGCTAACGTATCACAAGTTATGCATATCATCGGTGATGTAAAAGGAAAAACCTGTATTCTAATCGACGATATCGTCGATACCGCAGGCACTCTCTGCAAGGCAGCAGAAGCGCTTAAAGAGCACGGCGCAGAGAAAGTAGTAGCTTATATCACCCACCCGGTACTTTCTGGTCCTGCAATTGAGAATATTAGCTCATCAACACTAGACGAACTAATTGTGGCAGACACCATCCCGCTTAGTGACAAAGCACTAAAATGTGGTAAAATCCGCCCCCTCTCGATGGCAAGCCTTCTTGCAGAGTCAATTCGTAGAATCTGTAATGAAGAGTCTATCAGCGCTATGTTCGACTAATTTAGAGCATAATTTGACTAATTAGAGCGCACTTCGGCCAATAAAACGCCGTAACAAATAGAGAATTTTGATAGCGGGCTTCCTTTTGGAAGCTCGTTGTCGTATTAGCCGGCGGCTTTAGCCGTCATTTGAAACACCCATACTGCAGATCTGGTCGCAAGATCGCAGTAGAGGTTTATATTTTTATTGAGGAATAACAAATGACTAATGCATTTGTAGTAAACGCAGAAGTTCGTGCAGACAAGGGGAAAGGTGCGAGCCGCCGCCTTCGTCGTTTAGAGAACTTGGTTCCAGCTATCATTTACGGTGGCGACAAAGAGCCAGTATCTTTAACCTTAAAGCACAATGAGATCATTAAGTCTTTAGAAAGCGAAGCTTTTTATTCTCACATCCTTACCATCAACGTTGCTGGTAAAGAAGAAAGCGCTATCCTGAAAGATCTTCAGCGTCACCCTGCTCGTGATGAAATCATGCACGCTGATTTCTTGCGTGTAAGCAAAAACCAGCCTATCAACGTACATGTTCCACTTCACTTCACAAATGAAGAAGAGTGTGTTGGTGCTAAGATGGAAGGTGGAGCGATCTCTCACCAGTGTTCAGATGTTGAAATCACCTGCCTGCCTGGCGATCTTCCAGAGTTCATCGAAGTCGACATGCTTGATGTTCATGTTGAGACCATCATCCACTTGTCAGACCTTGTTCTACCAAAAGGCGTTACAATTGCAGCACTTCAGCATGGCGAAGATCACGATCTTCCTGTTGCAGCAGTACACAAGCCTAAGGGTGAGAAGATAGAAGAAGGCGAAGAATCAGCATCAGAGGAAGCAGGCGAAGAATAAGCCTCCTTAGCCCTAGAAAGAGAGCCTCAGATCATGCCGGATAATATTCGCTTAATCGTTGGCCTGGGAAACCCAGGCAAGGAATACGAGAATACCCGCCATAACGCTGGGGCTCTTTTTGTTGAAGAACTCGCAAAAAGCGCTGGCACCAGCCTAAGACCAGAGAGAAAGTATCACGGCCTATATACCAAAATTAATTTTCACGGTAATGATCTACACCTTCTAAACCCCACCACATTTATGAATCGTAGCGGGTTATCCGTTAACGCCCTCTGTCAATTCTTCAAAATAAAACCTGAAGAAGTCTTAGTCGCACATGATGAACTTGATATACCCTGTGGAACCCTTAAACTCAAACAAGGTGGCGGTCACGGCGGACACAATGGACTAAGGGATATTATCAGCCACTTTGGCGGCAACAAACAGTTTTACAGGCTACGCCTAGGTATTGATCACCCTGGTAGCAGCGAACGAGTTACCGGACATGTATTAGGCAGAATAGGCAAGCAAGAAACCGAGCAGCTTAATGCCGTCTATGACGAAATCAACCGAGTACTTCCCGAGATAGTGAATGGCGAATGGCAAAAAGCCATGAACCGTCTACACGCCTTTAAAGCCTGAGCCCTCGATACCCCATATTGTTTCTCACCCTACCCGCCCAACTCAACCAATTCATTTTCAGAAACCTAGAATTCACATTACACCCCTACAGAATCCTCACTAAGGAACCCACCACCATTTATTTGCGACCTGACTGCAGGTATAATATCGCCTCTTTTTTATACACTCTTGTTAGAGATTACGTTTATGGGTTTCAAATGTGGCATTGTCGGCCTACCAAATGTAGGTAAATCGACTCTATTTAACGCACTTACCAAAGCAGGTATAGGCGCAGAGAACTTTCCATTCTGCACCATCGAACCAAATGCTGGCGTTGTACCTATGCCCGACCCTCGTTTGGATAAACTAGCCGCTATAGTCAAACCGGAACGCGTACTCGCAACTACAATGGAGTTTGTCGATATTGCAGGGCTTGTAGCAGGGGCTTCAAAAGGAGAAGGTTTAGGCAACCAATTCCTAGCCAACATCCGCGAAACCGACGCAATCGCACACGTGGTTCGCTGCTTTGATGACGAGAACGTCATTCACGTAGCTTCAAAAATAGATCCAGCAGCAGATATCGACGTAATAAATACAGAGCTCGCCCTATCTGACCTTGATAGTGTTGAGAAAGGCATCAAACGCATCGGCCGGATAGCCAAAGGCGGTGATAAAACAGCCAAAGCACAGATTGATATCCTAGAAAGACTTTTGCCACACCTTAATGAAGCAAAACCAGTGCGAACAGCAGGCCTTTCAGAAGAAGAACTAGCACTTCTACAGGAGTTTCACTTGCTGACCATCAAGCCTACGATGTATATCGCCAATGTCGACGAAGAAGGCTTCGAAAACAACCCTCACCTGGATACAGTGAGAGCTATAGCAGCAGAAGAAAACGCATTAGTAGTTCCCATCTGCAACAAATTAGAAGCAGAAATAGCCGAACTCGACGACGAAGAAAAAGAAGAGTTTCTTGCCGATCTGGGTATGGAAGAAGCCGGTTTAGACCGTGTGATTCGCGCTGGATACTCACTATTAGGACTGCAAACCTATTTCACTGCAGGCGTAAAAGAAGTTAGAGCATGGACCGTATTTATCGGTGCAACAGCCCCTCAAGCCGCCGGCGTTATTCATACCGACTTCGAAAAAGGCTTCATTCGCGCAGAAGTTACGTCTTATGATGACTTCATTGAATTCAACGGTGAACAAGGTGCGAAAGAAGCAGGTAAATGGGGCTTAGAAGGAAAAGACTACATCGTTAAAGACGGCGATGTTATGCACTTCCGCTTCAACGTCTGATTTATCGTAATTTATATCAACTTGTTATAAATTCATGAGGCAAGGGGGTTGACATCCCCCTTCAAAAACAACAAAATACGCGCCTCAAATGTTGCGGCTACATAGCTCAGTTGGTTAGAGCACATCACTCATAATGATGGGGTCCCAGGTTCGAATCCCGGTGTAGCCACCAATTATTTGAAAAAAATTCAAAGGCTTAGCACATAGTGCTAAGCCTTTTTTATTTCCCTTTCGTGATTGAGCATTTCTAAGTGAAGTTAAAGTGAGTGTGGCAGACGCTGGCTCATCCGCTACCCTTTCAACTGCTTAGATAAGTTCGTCAATTTCAGCTATAGAGTCATGACATCACCACTGTCATGCCCCAAAATATCCCCTCTAGCGTCCTCCGGTACTCCAGCTACTCTCAATCCTCTCCCTATTGTGTGCCGAATATCATGCACTCTGTAGCTAATGGATACCTAAGAGACATATCAATTGAAGAGTTGAAAAATAGTATAAGCCCATTGATAAGATTTTATATGTTTTCTCGTACTAGTTCGGCTGGTTTTCCCGCTTTTACAGGTCAGCTTCACAGATCCCTGAAACTTATTGCGCCATAATACCGGTCAAATTCGATATGGACACAATAATGGTCAAGACTAGCGCGCCTCGACACAAAGGACTCCCCATACTTGGCAGTCTTCTGGAACTCTACTCAGACCCACAAAATTTCTTTCAACAATTACATAAAGACTATGGCGATGTCGTTCGTTTCAACATGGTGAACTTCGACTCAATTGCAATATTTGACCCAAAGCTGATTGGAGAAGTACTGGTCTCCAAACACCATGACTACTCAAAAAACCGTATTTTCTGGGATAACGTGAAAGAAGTTTTTGGTAATGGTTTGCTGACGAATGAGGGAGAGTCTTGGAAAACCCAAAGAAAACTAGCGTCGCCATCCTTTCGCCCCAAAAGCGTAGCCACATACATTGACTCCATGATATCACTATCCGACTTGGAAGTGAGTTCCTGGATTAACGGCTCACGCATCGACATTCATGACAAAATGATGGGGCTTACAGCGAATATAATCGCAAAGATCATATTCAACACCACCACAGGCGATAAGGGTCAAACTCTCCTTGAGGCTCTAAAAGAACTGGAGCACCTTATACTATCTAGAATTAAAAGACCTCACCCCTTCATCCATAAACTTCCACTGCCCTCAAACAAGCGGTACCAGAATCTAATTGATGTCATCGAATCCGAAGTCATGGGTTTCATCGACGAGAGCAAAGAAAGTGATTCTGAGTACCCTACACTCCTGTCTAATTTAATGAGGGCCAAATACGAAGATGGCTCCTCAATGAGCAATAAACAACTGCGGGATGAAATCATGACTATTTTCCTGGCAGGTCATGACACGACAGCTATTACACTTAGCTCTACCTTTTATCTACTGTCTCAGCATAACGAGGTAGAACGGAAGATGCTGCGAGAGATTGATTACGTCTTAAATGGAGAAGCACTGACCGCAGATAAGCTAGACAAGCTGACTTACACTAAAAAAGTAATCAAGGAATCGATGCGACTTATGCCGGTCGTTTGGGCAATAGGTCGCGAGGCAGAGCGTGACACACAACTTGGTCCATATAAAATCCATAAGGGAACGACGGTTTACATCTGTCAGTACTTGATGCAAAGGCTCGATAAGTACTTTGAAAGTCCCAAAAAGTTTGATCCAGAGCGGTGGACAGATGAGTTTACGGCTAACCTCCCAAAATACGTTTACAGCCCATTTGGGGGTGGTCCTCGCGTTTGCATAGGCGAACATTTATCAATGCTCGAAGCCATCATTATTCTCGTAACGGTATACAGAAAGTTTAAGCTCGTATATGAGGAGAAGGCGCCGCCCGAGTACTTTGCCGGCGCAGTTCTCACCCCAAAGAGAGGGATGCCCATGGCTGTATTTAGGAGATAGACGGAGCAAACATCATAAACAAAGTAATTATTTGGACCAAGACGGGGTTTTCACATACAAATATGAATTGATATGCTTGAAGTTACCCTTTTTATGATCTTTACTGAAAGATTACTTATAACTGGTTGAAATTTAAATGAAAGTAAAGAATAAACTGATCATTGGTGCCTTGTTATTAGCGATTGTTCCGATAATCGTTGTGGGTTTGATAATTGGTTCGGTTGCAATCGACTCTAGCCGCAATGCGCTTAAAGAACAAAATCAACGGAAACTGGTTGCAATAAGAGACGCAACCGCGCGACGTATTGATGATTATTTAGTGGGCATTAAAAATCAAGTACTGACTTTTTCTAATGACCGAATGATAATTGATGCAATGAGTGATTTTCGTAGCGGCTTTAAAAGTTATCGTCAACAAGTAGACGGTGACCTAGCCGAGGAAAGGGCCGCGGTTCAACGTTACTATCAAAATCAGTTTGATCAAAACTATCGCAAACTAAACAATGGTAAACAAGCGAACATAACGGCTATGTTAGCGGGGCTAGACAATGACTCTCTTGCCTTGCAATCTGCTTATATTGCGAACAACCCTCAAGCACTTGGCGAGAAAGACGGTTTAGTACGTGCCAAACAAGCGTCAGATTACAATAAACATCATGGCTTGTATCACCCTCATATTCGCGATTATTTACAAAGATTTCAATATTACGATATTTTCTTAGTTGACCATGTCACCGGTGATATTATTTATTCGGTCTATAAAGAATTGGATTACACAACATCATTAATTGATGGCCCTTATGCAAATAGCGGTATAGGGGAAGCATTTAAAATGGTTAAAGATAGTAGCGACCCGGATGCGGTCGGTTTGGTAGATTTTGCTTCTTACAGCCCTTCCTACGAAGCACCCGCTTCTTTTATCGCATCGCCAGTTTTCGATCAGGGTAAAAAATTAGGTGTTCTAATCTTCCAGATGCCTATTGAACCAATCAATAAGATCATGACTCATGATAACCACTGGAAAATTGGTGGTTTGGGCGAATCAGGAGAAACGTATCTAGTGGGAAGTGATTTTACGATGCGTAGTATGAGTCGGTTTTTGGTCGAAGATCCCGATGGGTATTTCGAATTACTGCGTGAAATAGACGTACCGGAATCGGTTGTAAGCGAGATTGAAGCAAAGGGTACTAATATCAGTTTACAGTCAGTGAAGACCGTGGGTTCTCAGGCTGCCATTGCCGGAGAAACGGGGTTTCAGTCATTTTTAGATTATAGAGGTATCGAGGTATTATCTGCTTATGAGCCAATAAGAATAGAAGGGTTAAACTGGGCTATTATGAGTGAAATTGATCTTGAGGAAGCATTCGCTCCCACAGAGCAACTCAAGTCAATCATTATTCTCAACTCTGCGATCATCATCACTATTGCTTCAGTTTTAGCCGCTGCAATCGGATTCATCTTTGCGTTACGTACCATTGAACCTATTAATACAACCGTTAAAATGCTTCGTGATATTGCAGAAGGCAAGGGAGATTTAACTCAACGTCTTGCAGCCGACCGAAGTGACGAACTGGGAGATCTTGCGCACTGGTTTAACCTTTTTGTAGAAAGGTTGCAGGTGATGATAGGGGAGCTTAATAATTCAGTACTAAGTTTGTCGAGTTTATCTACCCAGCTTGAAGTTACTTCTGAAGAGACTAAAAATGCTATTGATAGTCAGCATAACCAGACCGAAATGATGGCCTCAGCCGTTACCCAAATGAGTGCCTCAGCAGATGAAGTCACCAGCAATGCTAGCGCCGCAGCAGACATAGCCCAAGAAACTAATGCCACAGCGAAAGATGGTACGATAGTCAATAAAGAGTGCCAAGATTCAATTCATGCACTTGCTAAAAATATCGATGAAGCTTCAGTGGTAATCGAAGACCTGCACAAAGATAGCGACTTGATTGGCAGGGTATTGGGAGAAATACAAGGGATTGCCGAGCAGACTAACCTGTTAGCGTTAAACGCAGCCATTGAAGCTGCTCGTGCGGGTGAAACCGGGCGTGGTTTTGCCGTAGTAGCTGACGAAGTTCGTACCTTGTCTCAACGTACGCACAGTTCAACAGTTGAGATTCAAGAAATTATCACCCGCTTACAGAATGGCACTCAAAATGCGGTTAGTGTAATGGATAAAAGTAAAATGAGCATGAGCGATGGTATACAGGCCGCAGAAACCGCCAATGTATCTTTTCAAAATATAGCTGAATTAATCATTAGAATGACGGATGCAAGTACACAAATAGCACCTGCCGCTGAGCAGCAGACCTGCGTATCACAGGAAATTAGCCAGAACGTTAACGCTGTCAGCGATTTATCGAGCCAAAATAATAACCGAACGGAAGAAATTGCTGCATCAAGTCGAGAACTCTCACTTATGGCAGGGGATCTTAAAGCTATGCTTGCAGCGTTCCGAGTTTAGTCAGTAGATACAGATAAAGGCTGTTAATTACGCAGCCTTTATCTCGATTAAAGCACAACCCAACGCTTGTATAATTTTATTGCCTACGAGTATTTTTCATGAAATATGGTTCAAACATCAATAGACGAGATTTTCTTCTAGCGGGCTCAGGCATAGCTGTCTCTACATTAAGCCTCAACACTATAGCTCTTGATAACACGCCCACTTCAGGCCATAACACCTCGTTGAGCTTTCTGATAACAATAGAGTCAAACTTGAGCGTGCTGTCTACGACTTTATGAAAACCCACTATTCGGGTATATCTCTCCAATTTTGGCAGCAGCCTTTCGAGCAAATTGACCTTGAAAACCGATTAACCAATATCATCTACTGGATCAATAATGTAGTAAATTTGGTAGATGAGACCAATGATATGTTGTATCATATCCTTTGGTTGTGTAAGAGAGAATCGCTTGCTAGTTACACTTCATTTTATCGGTTAAAGGAAGTGAGATGGTTCGGTGTCAGGAAAAAATAGATCATGCCGAGCGGAAGTGTAACCAAAAGGGTGTTCGATTGACCGAAAAACGAAAGATGGTATTGTCCGGCCTGCTGCTCTCTGAAAAAGCTATGTCAGCCTACGAGTTGGTTGACTTATGTTTGGAAAATTTTAACGAAACTATATCTCCTATGTCTGTATATCGAATACTAGACTTTCTTCAGGAGCAGCAATTTGCACATAAGCTCAACCTAGCAAACAAATATGTCGCTTGCGGTCATATAGATTGTCATCATGAACACGAAGTTTCTCAGTTTTTAATTTGCGAAAAATGCCTGCGCGTTAAGGAAATTAGTTTAGGGGAAGTAACTAAAGAAGGAATAAAGCAAGATGTTGAGTCCGAAGGTTTTCAGCTCGTTAGTCCGCAGTTAGAAATAAATTGTCTCTGTGGTGATTGCATCAATACAGGCGCTTAGAAAGTGAATAAAAATGTTTGTTTTTCCTTTAGTTGCGAAGCGGCTAAATGCTCCGGATCAAGCACACCCTCATAATTCGGGTGAATTAACATCAAGCGTTGTTTTGATCGGTTATTTGGCCTTGGGCTTTAAACGACAACCATCAATTTTTAAAGAGTAATGATTGTGAATTTATTAACTACCTCACTTCGGACATCCTATTTAGCAATAGCTACAAAAGCAGTGATACTAGCTTTAGTCTTTGCTCTGGGGTTTGCAGTTTACTCCGAATGGGGAGCATTCGTTTTAACAACGATTGAATGGCAAAAACTACTTCACGAAATGTTGGCGACTCATATCAACGCGGTGTCTGAAGATATATTTAAATATGGCGGAGCCCTCATTGCTCTAAGTTTTGGCTATGGTGTCTTTCATGCTATAGGACCGGGGCATGGAAAAGCGGTGATCGTAACTTACCTTGGAACCAATCAAGAAAGTGTAAAGAAAGGGATTTTTATCTCTTTTACAGCAGCTATTTTACAGTCGGTTGTCGCCATAGTGCTTGTAAGCGCTTTAGCTAGAGTGCTGAAATTTAAGTTGGCTGATGTTCAAAGTTACGGGGATGATATGGCCTTGGTAAGCTACGTTCTCGTCGTGCTGTTAGGTTTTATGATGGTAGTTGGCTCTATTAGGCGAATGATTAAACTTCGCCGTTCGAATAAGCAAATCGATATTTCCCATCACTTAGATCATAGCCACGCTCATGACCATCATGAAAGTCACCACCATCATGCTGACAATCATAGCTCTGAGTGCGGCTGCTCCCATACCCATGTGCCAAAGCAGAATGAGTCTATTTGGCAAACGCTTACTGTTATTCTTTCAATGGGGTTTCGTCCTTGTTCTGGTGCAATTGTCGTATTGATTTATGCACATTTAGTTGGCGTGTACTCCTACGGGGTTATTGCAACCTTGATGATGGGGGTTGGGACTGGCTTCTCAGTGAGCTTGATCGCAGTGGCAACTTTATACGCGCGATCTTGGTTGGAGCGATTTATAAACTCTTCAGAGGAAGGTAATGGATTCTTTGCGCATGTTTTTAGTCACTACATACGCCTAACGGGAGGCGTGATTCTGATTATATTGGGTTGGAGTTTTTATAATGCTGCCTCGACGATTAGCGCTGGGCACCCTTTGTTTTAGACATTAAAGGCAAAGAAGACAGTAGTGTTTTCATAATTTGAGTATGAGTACTTGAATTTCAATCATTAACGATATGTTATAACATCACAATTATTTAACCGTAATAGTTGGAGATAAAGAGATGTATTGTCAGTTTTTTCATTCGCTGGAAACGAAAACTGATGGAGAAAGCTTGCCCTTGCATGAGGTGATTGAAAACTTGTCATTTACTGAATCAGGATTGATTCCAGTCATTACACAAGATGTCGAGAGCAAAGCGGTTTTGATGATGGCCTGGATGAACAAGGAGGCTTTGGAGCTAAGCATTGAGACAGGGCGAGTGACGTATTGGTCGCGCAGCCGTCAAGCGCTTTGGACGAAGGGTGAAACAAGTGGTCATACCCAAGAGCTGGTATCGATGTTTTTTGATTGTGATGGCGATAGTGTTCTTTGTCTCGTGAATCAGACTGGGGCGGCTTGCCATACTCATCGTCCTGACTGCTTCTATTTGGAAGTCGATCGAGCAGAAAAACAAGTTCATATTGTCGGCAAAGGACTTTAAAAGGAGAGCGAGAACGCAATGCCAAGTACATTGATTAAAGACGCACTAGTTGTTAACGAGGGGCAGATTCGCGACGTAGACGTTCGGATTAACAATCAACGCATTGAACTGATAGACAGTTTTATTCCAGCAAAACCTGGGGAACTAGTCGTTGATGCGAAAGGCCGTTGGCTTCTACCTGGAATGATAGATGATCAGGTGCATTTCCGAGAACCTGGCTTAACCCATAAAGGCCGTATCGCCACGGAGTCTCGAGCAGCGGTCGCGGGCGGAATTACTAGCTATATGGAAATGCCTAACGTTAGCCCTGCCACGACTACGATTGATGCGCTAGACGAAAAATTTGCGATTGCTGCCCGAGATTCCGCGGCGAACTATGCGTTTTATCTTGGTGCAACAGAAGACAACCTGGAGCAAATTAAAGCATTGGATCCAGCTATTGCCTGTGGCGTCAAAGTGTTTATGGGGGCCTCGACTGGCAACCTTCTGGTTGAGAACCCAACTGCCCTAGAAGCAATTTTTCGAGAAAGTCCTGTCTTGATTGCCACGCACTGTGAAAGCGGCCCGCTCATCGCTCAGTACTTAAAGAAACTGAGCCGCTCAGGTCGCGAGATGACGATTCATGATCACCCAATCATTCGTGATGATGAAGCCTGTTATGCCTCTTCTTCGTATGCCGTTAGTTTGGCTAAGAAATACAAAAGCCAACTAAATGTTTTGCATATCACAACGGAAAGGGAGCTTAGCTTGTTTGAGTCAGGCCCCGTTAAAAATAAACGCATCACTGCCGAAGCTTGTGTGCATCACCTCTGGTTCAGCGAAGAAGATTACGAGAAGCGAGGTAATCTTATTAAGTGTAATCCTGCAATCAAAAAGAAAAGTGATCGGGATGCGCTAGTAAAAGCCTTAAGATCAAACCTGATCGATATTATCGCCACAGATCACGCGCCGCATACCTTGGCTGAAAAAAACAAGCCTTATATGGAGGCGCCTGCGGGTTTACCTCTTGTTCAACATGCGTTGTTGAGCGTACTGGAGCATGTTCGTCACAAACGGCTATCGATAAAACAGCTTGTTGAGAAAGTCTCACATAACCCCGCGATCCGATATGGCGTGGCAGAGCGAGGCTTCATTCGAGAGGGTTATTTTGCAGACCTCGTATTGGTTGACCCATGCCAAACGACCTTCGCTTCTGATGACACCACACTTTACCGTTGCCTCTGGACGCCTTTTGATGGTGTCGAATTCTCTTCACGAATTTGTGCCACGTGGGTCAATGGTGAGCTCGTATATGACGGCGAAACGGTGCTGGATAAACCTTCTGCCGCACAACAACTTAAATTTACGTCTTTAGGCTAGCAGCCAATACAAAAGTCATTCTAGGAAAAATATGTTTAATCCTTCTTTATTGCCAGACGTCACATCTCATCACGTAGCGGAGATTCAAAAGCCACTCAAATGGGTGGGGATGGAAGAGCTTGCCATTCCATTACTTATCGCCATTAAAGACACTCACACTCAGCAGGTGAGTGCAAAATCATCCTTGTATGTAAGCTTCGATAAAGCTGAGGCAAAAGGCATTCATATGTCCCGGCTTCATTTGGCGCTGAATGAGAAGCTAGCGGGAAAGCCTCTATCAAAAGATAAACTCGTGTCCTTGCTGCAATGCATGGTGCAATCCCAAGAGGGGATTAGTCAAAACGCCAGATTAGTGCTTGAGTTTGAACTGGTACTTGAAAAACCTGCACTGCTTAGCGGCGAAATAGGCTTCCAGTCTTATCCAGTACGTATTGATATCCAGTTGCTTAATGGTCAACTGACTGTGGAACTTGAGCTCACAATTGCCTATTCCAGCACATGCCCTTGTTCGGCATCCCTTTCTCGGCAGCTATATGCCGAGGCGATTAACAAGAAATTCTCGGGCGGTAAGATTGATAAACAGGATTTGATGAACTGGGTTGTATCCGATGCAGGTTCTATCGCAACGCCCCATAGCCAGCGATCATATGCTTATCTCAAACTTTCTTTAGCAAAAGACTATTTTCCCGATTTTGTATCATTAGTCTCTCAATTCGAAAGCATTATCGGCACACCTGTTCAAACCGCAGTTAAGCGTCAAGATGAACAAGCCTTCGCGCGCTTGAATGCCGAAAACCTAATGTTCTGTGAAGATGCAGCACGGCGTATCAAAAATGACTTAGAGAAGATGGCATTCGTCACAGACTATTGGTTCAAGGTTGAACATCAAGAAAGTCTACACGCGCATAATGCCGTCGCCATTGACCAAAAGTACTAGTCCAGATTTAAAGCACTATTCTAATTACCAAATCGTAGAGAGCACATATGAGTAACACTTCAATTAATGTTTCATTACCTGACGGGTCGATTCGTAGTTTCGATGGGCCTATCACTGTAATGCAGGTAGCTGAAGATATTGGTCCTGGGCTCGCAAAGAACACCTTGGCAGGTGAGGTAGATGGACAGCTTCACGACTCATGTGATCTCATTGTTAGCGATGCCAGTCTGCGCATAATTACACCAAATGAAGAGGAAGGGCGCGAGATTATTCGTCATTCATGTGCCCACTTGGTAGGGCATGCAGTGAAGCAATTGTTTCCTGATGCAAAGATGGTAATAGGGCCCGTTATTGAAAATGGTTTCTATTATGATATCGCCTATAAGCGCCCTTTCACGGCAGAAGATTTAGCGTCGATTGAAAGTCGAATGAGAGCCTTAATCAAGACGAACTATAAAGTAGTAAAGCGCATTCAGCTTCGAGATGAAGTGGTCGATATTTTCAAAGCGCGTGAGGAGAGTTACAAACTCCAGCTAATTGAAGACATGCCTAACGTTGAAAGCATGGGGTTATACTATCATGAGGAATATATCGATATGTGTCGTGGCCCTCATGTACCAAACACGCGATTCCTACCTCACTTTAAGTTAATGAAAATCTCTGGCGCCTATTGGCGAGGGGACTCAAATAACGAGCAGTTGCAACGGATTTATGGAACAGCTTGGTCTAACAAGAAAGAGCTAAAAGTACACCTTAATATGTTGGAGGAGGCTGAAAAACGCGACCATCGTCGTTTAGGAAAAGAGCTAGGCTTATTTCATTTTTCAGATGAAGCGCCAGGGTCTGTATTTTGGAATTCAAAAGGCTGGACACTGTTTCAACAACTAATCGATTATATGCGACGTCAACAGCAGGAAGAAGGTTACGAAGAGGTCAACACGCCTGACCTTATGGATCGCAGCCTTTGGGAAACATCAGGACATTGGCAAAATTATCGTGACCATATGTATACCACCCAGACGCCAGATGATCGCCTTTTAGCATTAAAGCCGATGAGTTGCCCGGGAAGCGTATTAATGTATCGACACGGCTTCAAAAGCTATCGAGACCTACCAATTAGAATGGCGGAATTTGGCAAGGTGCATCGGTATGAGCCTTCTGGATCGTTACATGGACTACTTCGTGTTCGACACTTTACACAGGATGACGCTCACATATATTGCACATTGGAGCAAATGCAGGTCGAGTGTGTTCGTGTTATCGAGCTGGTGCTGGCTATCTATCGCGACTTCGGCTTTGAAGATGTTCATATCAAATTGTCAACACGCCCAGACAATAGAATAGGAAGTGATGAAACATGGGATACCCTAGAATCAGCCTTAGTTACTTCCTTACAAAACCTAGATTTGCCTTATGACATTAATAAAGGCGAAGGCGCATTTTACGGCCCGAAATTGGAGTTTACACTACGCGATTCTATTGGCCGGGATTGGCAGTGTGGCACCCTTCAGGTAGATATGAATTTACCTGGCCGCTTCGACCTTAACTATGTAGATGAGCACGGGCAGAAACAAGTACCCGTTATGTTACACCGAGCATTGTTTGGTTCATTAGAGCGTTTCACTGGTATTTTAATTGAGCACTACGCAGGCAAGTTACCTGCGTGGCTTTCACCGGTGCAGGTTTCTGTACTCGCTATATCTGAAAAGTCTCAAGAGTATGCACAGCGAATCCATTTGGTATTCAGAAGAGCGGGGTTAAGAGTACAGATAGATTGTGGCCGAGAGAAAATAGGACACAAAATACGCCAGCATACTTTAAGCAAAGTACCTTATATGGCAGTTGTAGGGGCCAAAGAAGCTGAAAGCCTTACTGTTAACCTGCGTCATATTAGTGGCGAAAGCTTAGGGGAGTTTGCCTTAGCTGACGCTGTTTCTTATCTCGTAAAAGAAACGACCCCCCCAGACCTCCAAGAACTATCCAAGAACCCATTACAGGAGAGCTAGTAACATGATGAATGGACTAATACCCCAGAACTATGAGGATTGGCATCACTGTATTACGGTTGAATGCGGGTTACCCTTAACACCTGCATTTATTGATGAACGCATTACTTCCATGCAGGATCTAAATGACTTTAGAACGAAGCAATTTGTTCAGTTGTATGGCTCTCAATATCGCCAACAAGTTTTAGCCTGGTTTCATCAAGCGAAACAAAAAGCTGGAGTGTAAAGGCAAATAAGTATCGCCCTGGTTTAGTAAAACCCACACTCATTTAAAGTTCGCGAGGCCTTCGTGATGCAGTTGCAGGTTATTACAGTTCGTTGCAAAAAACTGAAACCTACAGCAGAGCTCCACAACATAGATGGCATTAACGGCTCTGGGTTGACCTAGGTTATTGAAGCAGGTAGAACCACTTTAAAAAAACCAAGCAACAAGAGGCTTTCTATCAAGTGCTGGTTGGCCTAACATCCAACTATGCCGCTCTCAGCCGATAACGTTCCAATACAGTTAGCGGCTGGCACTATAGGCCATAAGCTCTCCTTGGCGTTAGAGGAGATTTGTAGTAGCAGTAATCTCAACGTGTTATTAACCCAGAATAATATTGAATTGGATTAATTCAGGCCGGTGCTTTGCCCACATGCTCATATAGACACTTTAACCTGTCAATAGCCTTTCACTCCTTTGGATTTCTAAAATACGCTATAGGTGTTAGGCTCATAAATTCGTAACGTACTAACCCTCCTCCTTACGAGTATCTTTCATGAAATATGGCTCAAACATCAATAGACGAGATTTTCTTCTAGCGGGCTCAGGCATAGCTGTCTCTACATTAAGCCTCAACACTATAGCTCTTGATAACACGCCCACTTCAGGCCATAACACCTCGTTGAGCTTTCTAATTGATCGAGGCACTTCGTTCGAGCTTTCTGATAACGATAGAGTCAAACTTGAGCGCGCCGTCTACGACTTTATGAAAACCCACTATTCGGGTATGTCTCTCCAATTTTGGCAGCAGCCTTTCGAGCAAATTGACTTTGAAAACCGTTTAACCAATATCATCTACTGGATCAATAAAGCAGTTAAGCATCATGAATCTCTCTACCCTGTCGATCCTATTTGGGTACTCTCTCAGATCAAGGCAGAATCTCTGTTTTGTGAGTTTGCGCTGTCTCGTTCATTAGCCGCTGGCCTCTGCCAATTTATGCCTTATACCGCACGTGCCGGCCACCAAATGATTGTAGCAGGAGACCTTCCCGCGCATCACAATCCCCCTTACAAAAAACCTGAATTGGCTGGTTCGCTTCAACAGTATGATGCACTTATCAAAAAACGAAACAACTTCATCAAGAACAATAGAAGCACTAAGTTTTTTAATCTTGAAAAAGCACTTACGTTTATGGCGCAAGGTCAAGAGGCGCCTGAAGAAGCCCAAAACCAACTCGATTATATTGCTGAAATAAGCGAAATAAATAGCAGCATAGCAGAAGCTAAAAAGAACTACGTTGATTACCTAGAAACCAATATTACAGAACTAGGTAAACGAGACCTGTTTGGACAAACCGAATTTTTTAGCCGGTTTGACGAACGACTCACTTACCAAAAGCCTATTTTTGCCATGGTCAAAATGCTTGCTAATGCGTTACGAGTGCGAAGCGGGAATATCCTCTCAGCCTCTGCGGCATACAATGCAGGGCTTTCCAAAACCTGGACCAATCAACCTATCTACACCCAGTATGGCTTAATGCCCGCATATGAGGAGACAAGCCTTTATGTCAGTAAGATTGTTGCCAACTATGAGGAAATTTCTCAACGTTACCACACAGGCTGAGGCAATTGATTATTATTCGCCTACACTACAAACTACCTTGAAATATAAAACACCTTAAAACCGAAAAAACTGCGAGTGAGACATGCCCTACCTCCCCCCACTAAGCATGCTTTTATTAATGGTACTAGTATCCTCTACCTGCTTGGCAAAAATGCCCTCAGCCGAAGCCAGAGACCCCGAGGCGGCTACAGGCGTTCAGCACAAGCTATCAACTAAATCAAACAAGTTTATGGTTTCAGCTGCCAACCCGTATGCTGTCGACGCAGGGGTTCGCGTGCTGAGAGAAGGCGGAAGCGCTGTAGACGCCGCTATCGCAGTACAAATGGTGCTAACACTGGTAGAGCCACAATCATCAGGCATAGGGGGTGGAGCCTTTATCCTTCACTGGGACAACAACCAACATAAATTGACTAGTTGGGACGGACGAGAAACAGCCCCTTCAGCGGCGACAGGTGATCTGTTCTTAAATGCCAAAGGCAAACCCATGAACTGGTGGGAGGCATTGACCGGCGGACGATCTGTTGGAAGCCCAGGGGTGGTTTCGGTACTGGCAAAAGCTCATAAAGCGCATGGAAAGCTGCCCTGGAGTGCACTATTTAAAGAAGCTATAACGTTATCAGAGAAGGGGTTTACAGTCTCGGAACGCCTACACCTTCTTATTGCCAATAATACAAACCCAGCATTAGGCCGATACGACAAAGCTTCAAACTACTTTTACCCCAACGGGCAACCACTGCAAACCGGGGCTACTCTTCGTAACCCTGAGCTTGCCGACACGCTAAAGAAAATTTCAACGCTCGGCCCTAAGGCGTTTTATAGCGGAGGTATAGCCAAAGATATTGTTAGCGCCGTGCAAAACGCACATGATAACCCCGGGCTACTGACTGAAGAAGACTTATCATCCTACCAGTCAAAAGAACGCCTACCTATTTGTGCACCCTATCATCAATATAAAGTATGCGGAATGGGGCCCCCGACATCAGGGGGAATTACCCTGCTACAAATACTATCGCTACTTGAACCCTTCAAACTCAGCACCTATTCCCCGATGGACGCCGATGCTATTCATTTATTTAGTCAGGCCTCTCGCCTCGCCTACGCAGACCGAGACACCTACATAGCCGATAGCGATTTTGTAGACGTACCCGTAACAGGGCTACTTGGTAGCAGCTATTTAAAACAGCGTTCAGGCCTCATCAATATAGACAAGGATATGAGCACAGCACCTGCGGGACACATACCGAATAACACTGCATTTTCAAAAGGAGATACCTTTGCACAACCCTCAACGTCCCATGTTTCAATCGTAGATGCTTCTGGTAATGCCGTATCAATGACCACTAGTATTGAAATGGCATTTGGGTCCACCTTGATGGTCAGAGGTTTTTTACTTAACAACCAACTAACTGATTTCTCTTTCCGTAGCAAACAAAATGGTAAGCTGGTAGCCAACCGGGTTGAAGGTAAGAAACGCCCACGCAGCTCAATGTCACCGATGATGATTTTTGATGAAAACGACAAGCTGCTGCTAGTCATAGGCTCTCCTGGTGGAAGCAGAATCATCAATTATGTGGCCAAAGCTATCATCGGTGTTCTTGATTGGAAGCTAGACATTCAACTCGCGATTGATCTACCCAATATAAGCAACCGAAATAGCACGACAGACCTGGAATCAGACACCGCAGCAGTCGATCTAAAAAAAGCATTAGAAACAAAGGGACATAAAATTAAAATTCGCGAACTCAATAGCGGCCTACACGGTATTTTAGTGACGCCTGATGGGCTAATCGGTGCTGCCGATTCTCGTCGAGAAGGCGTCGCAAAAGGCCATTAGCATCAGCACAATTGTTGACTAGAACTAAATATTGGCGGTTTGGCACAATAGTGCCGCTTATACCAAATCACGCACACGTCGCAAAAAATTAATACAAACAGTGATCTTACTAAATAAATTACCTTTGAAGGCAGCCAACTGACCTGACAGTAAAAAAAACCTCGTAAAACGGGGCAATAAAAAAACCAACTAATAACATTTAATGATTAATATCAATCAGTTAAAATCCAAGACTCACAAAAAACAACTTACTTAAACGACAGAAATCAGACCAAAATATTTGATTTCCTTAGTCGCGACTTGAGATTAAGTCAACAGAAAATCTTCTCAGATACAAATTCTAGGTTGAACATACTAGCATTCTTAACTATATTGCTCACTTTATAAACTTAACCAACCCCAGAGTCACAATATCTATGCCTGAAAACATCACAATTGACCTGATTGAAAAGCTCGAAGAAATCACCAAAGACGACGAAATTAAGAAGTTAAAGAAACAATTGTTAGCGGCTGATCAAAAAGCGGCCGCGGCTGAAAAGAAAGCAGAAAAAGCCTCTCGTGCAGCAGCAGAGTCAAACAAGCTTCTTGAACGTTCGAAAAGCCAAGTGGCTGAACAGCGGAAGAAAAACAAAACGCTTCAATCTGCTTACAATCAATTGAAACAGACAAGCGATCAAAACAAGCAAAAACTTGATACCGCACTAAAGAGCATCGAAGAATTTGAAGCTGCAGCAAGTGTTGACGACGAGTAAGTTAATATAGGCCATCAAGTAAACTTCGTTTAATTGTTTTGTATTAAGTTGCTATACCTTTTCTACCCTCTATAGAACAAGAGGGCCGCAGGTTTATGGATATCTAATAGTTACTTCACTGAAAAGATTTATTCTATTCACACGTAGACTTAACAAAAGACAAACCTCCTTCATGCGATGGCCCCACTTTATTATTATTCAATGCCTTCTTATCTTAGCTGTTGGCATAGTCGCCTATGCTCATAAAGATAAAGTAATCGTATTTAAAACCCCTCCTCAGTCGCTCGCCCAATGGTACAAGCCTGAAAACAAACGGCAAGTATGGCTACATACCATGTTCAGTTTGCGTCGAGAGATGCAAGCGGCTAACTATTATGCTGAAAATGGCGATACTGAACGGCTCAATAAGTGGGTAACTAAGCTCAGCGAGCATTACTTTAAAATCGGCGAAATGGTTCCTGAATGGTCTAAATCACTAGATCAAAAAGCCATATTATCTCTGCAAGCAAGTAGTAAAAATGGTCAATTTAATGAAGCCTTGTACATGCTTAAAAAAATAAGCAGCAGTTGTGAGTCGTGCCATCAAGACTATAGAACCATCACTGCAATTCGGTTTCGCGCACCAAACTTCTCATCCATTGATGTAACACTACCAGCAACCGGCTCACTGCACTCAAACTCGCCTATTTCACTCAATGCTCATATGTCCGCATTAACGAAGCAAGTTAATAGTATTAAAATACTTTCAGAAGACGGACTGACTGATCAGGCTTTATCATCTTACTCCGAACTTGCTGAAGGAATGTTTGCGCTCGGCAGCATCTGCTCAGACTGCCACAAGAAAGATACCAAAGTATTCCCTAGTGATGCGATTAAACAAACCATGGGCAACCTAGAAGAAAGCTTGAAAGGAGGGTCGTTAAAAGATCAGGGGCGATATCTAGGAACACTAGCCGTACAGGCATGCGCTCGCTGCCACGGTACTCACAGACTAGCCTTTGACATCAGAGACAACCTATCTAGTGAGCAAGAATGGCTGAAATTAATAAAACACTAACGACCACATTGCGTTAGTGTTTTATTGTCGTTCATAAAAATCAATACGAATAACTAGCCATCTTGGTTAATTCGTTTAATTAGCTGCGCTAATACTGCATCACTTTGATCATTTTCAACTTGGCAAGTCCCTGCGGCCTGATGGCCCCCTCCATTATATTCCAGCATTAGCTCGCCTACATTGGTTTTAGAACCTCGATCAAATATAGACTTACCGGTTGCAAATACCGTGTTCTGCTGTTTAAGTCCCCAAAGTATATGGATAGAGATATTGCATTCAGGGAATAACGCATAGATGACAAACCGGTTACCTGCATGAATCACTTCTTCGTTTCGCAGATCCAACACCACAAGATTCTGATAGACCTTAGAGCAGCGTTTTATCTGCTCTTTGAATCTAGCATCCTGATCAAGATAAAGCTCTACACGCTCTTTTACGTCAGGTAGAGATAGAATGTCATCGATATTATGATTACGGCAATAATCTATTAAATCCATCATCAAGTCATAGTTTGAAATTCTGAACTCACGAAAACGCCCTAACCCAGTACGCGCATCCATTAAGAAATTAAGTAGGTCCCAGCCTTTTGGGTCAAGCACTTCTTCTTTATTAAATTGAGCAGAATCCCCCTTATCCACCGCCTCCATCATATCTTTCCATTCAAGCGGAAACGTTTTTTCAGCGCCATAGTAATCATATACAACCCTCGCAGCAGATGGAGCCTCAGGGTCGATGATATGATTATCTCTTTTCTCGTTTCGAATCGTTTCTGACAGATGGTGATCAAACGCTAGATGTACACCTTCGACAAAAGGTAAGTTAGTCGAAATATCAGTGGCTGATATCTCTACTTTTCCATCCTGCATATCTTTCGGGTGCACAAATTTAATATCATCAACCATATCAAGATGCTTAAGCAATACGGCACAAACCAAACCATCGAAATCACTTCTCGTAACTAAGCGAAATTTCTGTGTCGCTTCAGTCATACAGACCTTCTCCTTAATTTTATCGGCATTACAACTCTTAAAACAGTATAGACGATATCTGAAAGTCGACAGCCATTTAGCACTTAGGCATCCTATACAGTTCCTGTTATTCTGTTCGTTTAAACACATAACCATCTATATTACGACCACGTAAAGGGAACGGCATGTCAAAAATGATCGTGAAATTTGAATATGAAAAAGAAACCAAGAACAGTGTCCGCTACAAAGAGGCCCCAGCAGAAGGAACGGCCCCCATCATAGGCTCTCTATACGTTCAAAAGTGGTTTGCAGGAAATACTAAACAAATAGAAATTAGCATTGATAAAAAAGATTGATAAGAGCTGCTCCCATGCCAGAAATAAAATTTTCAATTGACGAAAAAAATATACTAATTGGTAAAATTCAACGCTATTTCGAGGATCAACTAGATCATGAAATTGGTCAATTTGACGCGGATTTTCTATTAGATTTTTTTGCAAAAGAGGTTGGTGCGTTTTACTACAATCGAGGCCTACATGACGCTCAAACTGTGCTCGAAAGCAAGCTAGATACGATTAGTGACGCTATTTACGAAATAGAACAACCGACCTCATTTTGAGTAGCCAGCATTAACGGGTGATGCCTTTTCTACTGCGGTTTATTAAACTTATTTTCATCATTTAGAAGTTTAATTTGACCGTAAGACTTAAGCAATGCACTCAGCGACAATGGCCGGTAAAATAAGAAACCCTGAACAAAATTGACCTGACGGCATCGCAAAAAATCAAACTGCGCCTCAGTCTCTACACCTTCAGCAATAACATCGATATTGAGCTCACTCGCTAAACTAATAACTGAAGAGGTGATCGCTTGGCTTTCCCGGTCTATTTCCAGCCCCTGAATAAACGAGCGATCTATTTTTAGATAGTCCACGGGGAGCTGGCGCAAATAATTTAGTGACGAGAAACCCGTACCAAAATCATCCAACGCAATGGTAACGCCAAGCTTACGAATTTTTTCGATAAGCAAAATCACTGCATTTAAGTCTTCTAAAAAACAACTCTCGGTAATTTCTAACTCTAGTTGAGACGCAGGAAAACTGGTCTCAGAAAGGATGTTAGTCAACGTTTTATAGAAATCTGGATGTCTCAATTGCTTCGCAGAAATATTAACCGCTATACATATTTTCTTACTCTCACTCAGTAGGTCAGCCCCAATCCCGCACGCTTGTCGTAATACCCAACTGCCCATAGGGATTATCAATCCCGACTCTTCAGCTATTCCAATAAAATCAGCAGGTGGAAGCAAACCATGATCGGGGTGCTGCCAACGAATCAGCGCTTCAACTCTAACCTCTTCTTCGCCGGAGATACTAATTTGTGGCTGCAAATGCAATACAAACTCTTGTCGGTCAATTGCATCTATAAGTTCCCTTTCCCGCTGTAACTTATGCGGAATATTACACTCCATAGCAGGATCATAAAAACGTGACTGCCCTTTACCCAGCTCTTTGGCTGCATACATAGCAAGGTCAGCTTGTCTTACCAGCAAGGCGGGGTCAAAACTAGACTCTACATTAATGGTTATGCCAATACTGGCAGACATCGAAATTGACTGCCCATTTACGAACAGTGGCTCATGGATAGATTCCAACAGCCGGTCGGCCACAATATCAAGCTGGCTAACCTCTTCAATATAGCGAACAAGTACAACAAACTCATCGCCTCCTAAATGAGCAACAAAATCATGATGCTTAACAGAGCGGGAGATTCTTGACGCTACCGCACTCAACAAAAAGTCCCCTGCCTGATGTCCTAGGTCATCATTAACGCGCTTAAAATAGTCCAAGTCTATATACATCAAGCCAAGGCCGAAATCACCTGTCAATCCGCCTTCGGCAACAGCGTTAATATGCCGCCAAAAGTGCCGCCGATTAGGCAAATGAGTGGTGAAATCATACCCCCCGTCACTTCCGCTTGAGGTATCCAGGCTTCTAAATTCACTAATATCGTTTGCGACGCACACATAATGGCTGATCTGTCCATCCTGCTCCTTGACGGGCCCTATGGTAAGGCGCACCCAGCGATCAACACCACTGCCACTTTTGCTCTCAAACTCACCTTCCCAATATGAGCCGTTTTCAATCACTCGTTTCAGCTCTGGATACTGTGCTTCTGCCTCACTTACCCATTGATCAAGTAACGAAACCCTTTTGAGGTCAACATCATCCATCTGATAAATATCAATTAGGGCTTTATTGATCATTTCGATTTGACCATTGGGCTGGCAAATCATCACCGCAGAAGTATGACCCTTAACACTTTCAGCAACACCTTTAATAGAGGCTTCCTGCAAAATATAACGCTCGATCTCACTCTGTAACTCTCGCTGCCGCTGATTAAGCTCAGACACTAGCTTTTCGTTTAATAGCGCGATATCACGGGCCTTTTGATAGACCCCATGATGTTCTGAGAACGTCGTAGTATGATTTTCTATCAGTAAAACAGGAACACCATTTACACTGCATGCCTTTGCTTCCAACTGATGCTCACAGCCTGACTTGTCTGTTTCGGTCCATATCCCCGACCTCACTGTTTTGGCGCCTGACTCACCCCAAGCCGCCTCAGCATCTATCAAAAAGTTTTCGATAAACGGAAATGCATGACATAAGCTCTCACTATCAACTATGGAGCCATCTTCCTGAACGGGACAAGAAAGTGACGCTAAAAGATCTCTAAACCAACCACTCTGAGCATTAACTAGCCGAAAGTATGCACCATCTTTTACTAAGGCTGCTACGCCCAGTTCTTCAATAATACCTTCCAGTATGCTCATGGCGACTCAGGCACTCCTGATCCAAGTCCCATTTTGTTAACCATCAACTCAAACGCCAACTCAACATTACGCCCTGTTTTAGCACTTGTTTTTATTACGCTTATACCTAACGCCTCAAGCCCTTCTATGTCTGACTCACCCAGTTTCCACTCATACATCAGATCGCACTTATTCAGCAGTCCAACAACGGGAACACCAGGCAACTGTTCTCCTAGTACGTTAGATAATTCAGCCGCCATCTCGACGCTTTTAGGGCGAGTGCCATCCAATATCAACAAGACACCGGAAGCACCCCTCAGGTAGCTAGGCTTAAGTTCAGTAAATACATCTACGCCTTCGATATCCCAAATCATTAACTGTACTTGGTCACCGTTAACGGCTACGGGCTTCTTAGATATTTTGACACCGATGGTCGTAAGATAAGTGTCACTGAAAATACTGTCTACAAAGCGACGGACCAAACTTGTTTTGCCAACGGCAAACGGGCCAACCATACACACCTTTTTGGCGATTACTTTACCCACCATGAATCTCCTGGATCGACGTCCATATCATTTACCTTCTCTGCAGGCGGCTCTGAATTTAGCGTTTGCGCTGCATCTGACATTGGTTCAACGTTAGGTGCTTGTTCTGAGTTTAGTACAGATTCAGAGTTTGATGCATCCCCAGAGTATAGTACCTGAAGTGTAACCCTGCGCTGAGCCTTATCAGAAATGTTATCCAAATCAATATTCCCTGCCCCCCACGCCACCATAATATCTGCCGACACTGCGCTTTCTGTGAGCATTGATCTAATTCCATCTGCTCTTTGCTGGCTCACGGTGCTGTTTGCAAATAAAGAACCGGTACTATCGGCAAACCCCATCACAATGATCTGCAAATCTCTAACCCCGATAATTGAAGCTTGTTTCTCTAACGCCTCAATTGTTTTTACAACTGAAGGAATTTTTAATAATTCATCTCCAGACAATCTTGACTCGTTGGGCTCAAAATAAAAAACAGTATTATGAAGACGATCTACCAACTCTTTAAGCCTATCTAGGGCAGAAGAGATATCGCTAATCATTAAACCAGAGAAGTCGATATCATCATAAGTTTGTTTGAGTGTTTGGTCTTCAACAAGGCGCTGACGTGTTGCCTCACTGACTTCACCTGTTACACTTAAATGCCCACCTTGAGCAATAATCGTTACCCGCTCCCCTTCAATGAGTAACGCCTTGGTAACGGCCTCAACATTAACAACAGGCCTCCTCGGCATTTCTTCAACAGGTTGAACAAAGACCGTAGGCGCGGGCCCCATATGTACAACTGTATCCTCTATAACCGTCACAACAGCGCTATTTATTGACCATCCCGCACGAGCCAGCATTTCAGAATGCGCTAGCAGTTCAGCAGTCAGAAGGTCAGTCGTGCGAGACTCGGGGCTGCGCAACGCTTTAATATTAAGCGTTTCGCCTGTAGAGTCAGCGGATAACACTAGGTATCCTGGTTCATCATTTACAAGTTTTTCTAACGCAATATACTGCTGCTCTATTTGGCGACTTTCAATGCCACTAAAAACACCATACCCTCCCCCTATCAGTAAAAGTAAGACCGCCATCCATGGTTTACGTTTTTCATCTGACTCAAGTTTTTGTGACAATAGGCATTCAGACAACGTTGGCGTTGTCTCGTCAAACGGCGCTCTATCACCCTCAAACTGATTTAACTGATGGCCAAAACGAGCATGAATCGTCTCTATGGTGGTCATCGATTTTAGGGCTAATTCATCAGACGCAGAACCTCTCACAGCAATCGCCAAAATCGCATGAGGTCCCATATTAAGGTGAATTTCAAGCTCCCCTAAACGAACCCGCTCAAGTGTTTCATCACCGGCAGAAAAAGAATCTGATACAAAGTCACCAATAGCCGTCAACATACTAGAGACCAGCTCAGGGTCTTGTGTATGAACTTCGGGGGCTGTCACTGAATTTAACAGTAGCCCTGTCTCTCGATGCACCAGCAGTACCTGCTCTACACGATATTGAGTCGTCTGTAACAGCGCGTATTGAGCATAAGGCATTCCCGCTCGCCAAGCGCGTATACGCCAGCTAAGAGACCCTAAAGTTAAGCTTTTCTCAAGCAGAGTGTTGAGTGATTGAACCATTTCGGCTAACGCCGACGCGACAGCTTTTCGAATCGCAGGGCCCATTATAGGAAACAATATATGAGTAATACGAGTGGGGTTTTGCTCAATGGATTTTTCGATAGCTTTATCTACAACAGGCGATAAAGCCCCTCCCAGCTCAGCTTGGTTGGTGTTTTTAACCGCTTTAGGGAGCGCTTCAGATACGCGCTCTACCTCTTCCTCTTTTGAGATATAACGCTTTAATGCAGACGAGTAGTCCTCTCCCAACAATAACCGTCTTAGTCTTAAATAATTATTGTCAGGCTCAAGCTCTCCGACTGAGCTCTCAGCATTATTCTGATCTGTATTTTCAATAGACACATTCCCTTCAGCTTGTGACATATCAGCCAGGTTCACCTTCCAGACTGTTTGCCATATTAACTAGCAGGTCGGCGAGGGTCTTCCTATCTGTCTTACGGTCAGACAGCTCTCCCGATGTATTACCCAGTTTCTCAAGAACATCTTTATATTTACCCTCCATATCAGCCGCAAGCTTCTCTGCCTCTGAAAAAAGCTGGGATTCCAACGAGTCTTGCGCGGCAATTGTTTGCTTTTGAAAAGTATCCAACGCTTGCTGCACCGAGGAGACTTCACCTTCAATAAGGGCATCTCGGTTTTGAGACGCTTCATTTAGTTGGGCAACATGTGCTGACAGATCATCCAGCTTACCGCTCAAATGCGTTTTGAGTTCCTTGATCGACTGAATAATCTGCTGATCCATTGCTAAAAACTGCTTTTCGTTGTGACTGCTTAACGTTTCAATCGTTTGGCGCACCTCCGCAACCTGCTGGCCAAATAGCAGTTGCTGAATCTCTCTCAATTGAGCTTGAGGGTCCATAATATCCGGAGATAATTCTGTATCTTTTTTATTGCTCTTTTTAGTAGTCGAAGCGCTCATATATTTACCTACTCCTTCATATTAACCAAGACTCTTGCGCGACCTAAGCTTACAAATTCTTAGCCCACGACCCTGTGCAGCCATCATTACCTGCAAAGTATAACTGCTGATATGTTAACGAATACTTGGGGGGAAGTGGCTACACTCGAGTCTCATTTCCTGATGCTATGCTTAAGTATAGCCAATACTCAGAAATGTGAAGGGCCGTATAAAAATTATACGGTTACGTCAATATAAAACGAGCAGATGAAAGGGTTATATATGTATTTCAGACTAACCTGAACGTTAAATTCTATTTGATGGAACGAGCAATAGATTTTACATTGCTACTTGAGTGCTTTTCGAGCCAACTCAAAAATGCTTCCTCCGGCATTGGGCGCCCAATAAAGTAGCCTTGCGCAACATCACAACCGAGCTTTTGCAGCTGCAACATTGTCTCTCGATCTTCGATACCTTCTGCCACCACCTTTAAACCTAGGGTATGAGCAAGGTTCACCGTCATTTCAACGATTTTTTGGTTTTGTGGGCTTTGAATCATATCTGTAACAAACGAACGATCTATTTTTAACTCATCAACCGGCAACTGATTCAAATAAGAGAGAGATGAATAGCCAGTACCAAAGTCATCAATACTTAGCTGTATCCCTAAATCGCTTAAGTCCTTCAATACACTTAACGCTTTTTCAGGGTTATCCATCATGGTGGTTTCGGTCATTTCAAATACGATTCGCTTGGGAGAGGCGTCATATTCGAGTAATTTATCGAGCGTATTTTTAACCAAGTTGACTTCTGCAATGTTTTTGGCGGAGATATTGATAGAGAGTTGAATATCATAGTCTCTCGCCTGAAAGTTTTTGTCGTATTGCAATACTTTATCTATTACCCACGCGGTAAGCGGCCGGATAAGTCCTGACTGCTCGGCGAGAGGTATAAATTCATCCGGCCGAACAAACCCATGCTGGTCATGCTCCCACCTTATTAAGGCTTCAGCACCAATTACATTAGAGCTAGACAAATCTACTTGAGGCTGTAAGAACAAATCAAGACTATTTGACTCAATCGCTTTTAACAGGTCCCCCATAAGCGACAGACGACGTGTACTGTAATAGTTCAACTCCGGGGAGTATGTTGATATCTTTTGAGATGACTTATTGGAGTTCTCTAACGCGATAGTCGCATGCTGAGCTAATGAGTCGAGCTCCTCTCCGTGTACAGGGTAAAGCGAAACCCCCGCAATAGCATCAATATCAATGAACAAACCCTCATGTTCGATAGGCTTTTTCATAACCTCTAATAGTTTTTCAGCCACAAAATGAGGGGCATTGATGTCCACACTCATTTCAACCAATACGCCAAAATTAATACCGTCTAGCACTGATAAAAAATGAAAATAATCGTCCGTTCGATCAACAGGCAACACATGGTCAATTCTACCTGCCTCATAAGCCAAGCGATCCGCAGCTCTAATCAACAACAGATCACCGTTTCGCTTACCTAATGTTTTGTTGATCTCATGAAAACGGTTGAAATGAATAATCACTAACCCAAATGATTTTACTGCACCTGAACGCTCAGCCTTTAGCTCTTCAATGCACTTATACAATAAAGTACTGTTCGGGAGCGATGTAAGAGAGTCATAACTCGCTCTCTCAAGTAATTTTTTTTCCGCTCGCTGCCATTTAAGAATCGTATGATGCTTTGACTCCAATGCTTCGTATTTTAATTTTCGCTCTATCTTAATCCGCTTGGCCAACCCAAGAGAAAGAAGAATGGCTTCGCCTGCAGAACCAAGTTGAATAGCGCTTTCGGTAAAAAAATTGGTAGGAGACAATCCGAAAACACTTGCCAAGTACACCAGAATACCGCCTAAGAAAAATGACCATGCAATCAGGAAATATGGTGCGATAGGGTTACCATTTTTAAGAACTTTGAACCCTGCGACCATTAAAACGATGGTGAACAATCCTGCAATCATTCCCGCCAAACGAGGGAAGCTTATATCACCCCCCATAAACCCTATGATGGCAGAGACAACAACTAGCCCCATTAGGCCCAACATAACCATATCAAAACGAGGTATAGTCTTGCGGGTTTCAAGGAATGCTCGAGAGAATTGAAGTGCCCAAAATACGGAAAAGCACGTAAATGTCAGCAGCGCATATTGATTCCACCCTTCATTGTGCTTCCAAACATACTGCGCCCCCTGCCCATTCAAAAACAATACAACGCCAGACAACCCTATAAGGTAAAGCACGTAATATAGGTAGGCGGGGTCTTTTACAGCAACAAATAAAAATAAGTTATATAAACCCAGCGCCATCAAGATTCCAAAAAATATCCCCCAACCATAAGAGCCGAAAGTCTCGTGTTCAAAATACTTCTTGGCGGTCCAGAGGCTCAATGGAACTTGAATAGAGCTATCGGACTCAACTCGAAGCCACACTTCATACTCAGACCCTCCGTTATTTTTGACTGGGTAAATTAAGTTTCTATGCAACACAGGCCGAGCATCAAACGGCTTGCTAGTACCCGAGACAATATGCTGCATTTCCCCCTCTTCTAGAATAAATAGATCGACCTTTTCCAATGGGGCGTAGTCCAACGACACAATCCAGTTTTCATCTGCATTTAAGACATCGGAAAATTTAAATGATGCTCGAATCCAAAACGCCGAATCACTAAAACCAAAATTAAGAATGCCATTTGTATTTTTAGTCATTCCTCCGTTTTCATAAAGAGTTACAGCTTCATCAAGTGAAAGTGCAGCCGTGGGATCCTCGTAGTACGAGAGCTGACCATCGAGGGAGACACGTTGAGCGTTATCTAAAACCTCAAACGAATAAGCTGGCGCTATTGCAAAGAATAGGGTTACAGCTAAAAAGAAACGACCGAAAAAAGACTTCATAATATTGGTATGAATTATGCTTTATATAAGTTGCTGTCAAAAAACAGACAGTTTAAGTAAATATATTCAGTTTATTACATAGGATTATAGAACTATTTTCTAGTAAATCTTCATTACTTGTTGAATTAAATGGTTTCAAATTGTCAACAACCCCTGTAGATATGTATATCTATACTCATTAAAGCTGTAAAAAGAATTATCTATATGAAAACGAACCGAAAGGATGAAAGACTTAACGACCGACATTCAATTAACCTTCCTTTAATACTAGAGTCGGAAAATTCCCGTATCGTAGGTAGATCTAAAAACCTGTCAGTGGGGGGGGCAAGCATTTCACTTGTCGACTCAGTCAATTCCGAAAAACTGGAAGATCACGGACTCATCACGATCAGAACAAAAACAGGCAACATTAAGGCACAGTATGAAATAACGTACCGAAAAGAAAATGTTATTGGAATACGTTTCCAGAAAGTAACTGCCGTCGAGATCGATGCACTCAACCATATATTTACCACGACACCCAAAGACGAAGAATACCAACAAGCGGCCAACGACAATAAAATCAAACCGAAAGTATCACCCTTAGCTAAGATTAAGCGTCAACTCTGGATAGTACTGAGAATGACAGGTTTTTTAACTGTAAATTTATGCTGGCCATTTATTAAAAGAGCCGTAGACCCGAAAGTGATTTTTGCAGTCTATGGCACACGCGGAGATCAGAGAGCCTATTTCCCAGACTGGTTCAGAAAAGTTTGCCCTCCTATTGTAGTCGCAGCGTATATTAAAGGCGCTTCATCACGCGGAGTTATGGTGTCTTCGGTCTATTCTGAAGAAGAGCTGGCATCTGATTCAACACTGGTTCGAAAATACATTGCAGACTTACAGAAGGCATTTCCGAATGCAAACCGGTTTGCTTTGGTTGGGAGGCTACCCGGTTTTAGTATGAAAGCCGGTATCGACATTGCTCCGCCACTGGTAGATGGTGCATACGGCACTAGATTTGCCATGTACGAATCAGCGATGCAGATCGCGAGCAAACTAAATAATGACTCCGAAAGAAATTCTATCGCAATCTTGGGTGGCGCAGGTAGAATTGGCGCCAGTTTGATTGAGGACTTAAGCCACAGCTTTCAGTCAGTCATCGCAATCGACCCTCGCTACACAGAAGAGAAAACCAGCATCATTAATGGCTCAAAAGTACTCTATACCAAACGTGGAGAACGTCTGCGCGACACCAAACTAGTACTCGTATTAACCGCAAGAGGTAACGATATTATACCAATGATAAGCCATATGAACCCCGGCACAGTCTTGGCAGACGATACTCACCCCTGCATCAAGCGCCCCACTCGAGCACTATTAAACAATCAAGAAGTTGATATATGGAAAACAGTCGTTACCTGTGATCGCTATAATATGTATCCGAGAATGCCTAACTTCCACAATAACAATATTCCCGGTTGCCTTTTAGAAGCCCTCGTGCTAAATACGAAAGGGGATCAAGCATTAAGCTCTCCTCAAACGTTTTTTGACGAAGCAAAAAAGTGTGGCTATAAAACATTACTCATACGCCATCCAAACGACTCTTAAGGAATTTCTATGCGCATACTTCTGTTTTGCTTGATCTCTGCTTTTATTGCTTCATCTTCAGTGTTAGCAGATACATCTGCCGCGCTGGGTAGCAAGGGCCTTATTAGTGTCAAAAGTAACCATAACGTTAGGTCAACAGCCGATAAGCTAATTAACGTATTGGAGAAAAAAGGGATGACCGTTTTTGCCAGAATCAATCATACAGAAGGTGCCGAGAAAGTAGACAAGGTATTACGCCCAACAGAACTAGTCATCTTTGGCAACCCTAAAGTCGGTACGCCTCTTATGCAGTGCCGACAACCCGTAGCAATCGACTTACCTCAAAAAGCGTTGATATGGGAGGATGATAAAGGAACAGTCTGGTTTAGTTACAATGACCCAACCTATCTTTCAAAGCGTCATAATATTAAAGGCTGTGACAAAGTAATCACTAAAATTAGTCACGCCCTTTCTAATTTTTCGCGCGCGGCAACTAAGTCCGAATAGACGTTTGTCATATTTAACAATACCCATAAATTTAGTTAGAATAGCGCCAATTACTTCATTAATGACCGAGAAAACCAATGCGAAGAGTAGTTGTTACAGGCATGGGGATTGTTTCCTGCCTGGGGAATACCACGGAAGACGTTCTGCACAGTCTAAAAGAAGGCAAGTCAGGCATTCGTTTTAACGAGTCTTATAAAGATAAGGGGTTCAAAAGTCAGATTGCGGGATCAATAGAGATAGATAAAACCGCATTAATTGACCGCAAAACTCTTCGGTTTATGGGTGACTCATCCGCGTTCGCCTATATAGCGATGCAACAAGCAATCGAAGATTCAAACTTATCACTAGAACAGGTCTCAAACCCCAGAGTTGGCTTAATCGCAGGCTCTGGGGGAGCATCTTGTGAAAATCAAGTAAATGCCACTCATATCATGGAAGAAAAAGGCGTCAAACGTATTGGCCCCTATATGGTACCGAGAATCATGGCCAGCACGGTATCAGCCTGCCTAGCGACTGCATTTAAAATAAAGGGCGTAAATTACTCCATATCATCCGCCTGTGCGACCAGCACGCACTGCATTGGGCACGGCATGGAGCAAATTCAGTCCGGCAAACACGACATTATTTTTGCAGGTGGCGGAGAAGAAGAACACTGGTCACAATCAATGTTCTTCGATGCGATGGGTGCACTATCCACTAAATTTAATGATACGCCTGAGACGGCCTCGCGACCTTTCGATCAAAGCCGAGATGGTTTTGTCATCGCAGGCGGGGGGGGAATGCTGGTTCTAGAAGAGTACGAACATGCAGTTAAACGGGGTGCCCCTATTTATGCTGAGTTAGCAGGCTATGGTGCATCATCTGATGGATACGACATGGTTGCCCCCTCGGGAGAGGGCGCTATTCGGTGCATGCAACAAGCATTAGAAACAGTAGATACGCCTATCGACTATATCAACGCACATGGTACCAGCACACCGGTAGGTGACGTTTCAGAGCTTCGAGCAGTAAAAACCGTATTTAAGAACAATGTACCTTTGGTTTCATCAACTAAATCATTGTCAGGTCACTCGCTTGGAGCTGCGGGAGTACATGAAGCTATTTACTCACTGTTAATGCTCAAGCATAATTTCATTGCTACAACAGCCAACGTAACTCAGCTGGCAGAAGAAGCAGACGGCGTCCCTATTGTCACCGGCAACCCCGTTGAAAGAAATCTCAACACTGTGATGTCAAATAGTTTTGGTTTCGGTGGAACAAATGCGACACTTATATTTCGTAGCGTTAACGCTTAAATAAAAACAAACAGTTTGAGAGGCGCCTTCGAGAGATAGCGCCTCTCATATTCCAAATAATCCGGATACATATTTTAATCACCCTCTTGAACTAAGCCAGCCTTTTAAATCATATTTTTCGAAAATATACCCCAACCCCTAGTCTATTGATACAAATCAACGCTCCCATATACGCATTGAGTAGACTGCTAATTCTAAGGTATCAGCTCGTAAGCACGCCTTTCTTCAGGCTATGATTTAATTTAGGAATGATAATGGGATCTCCGTTTGAGAAAATAACCCCCATAAAAGCTAATCATCGAACAATACAGGATGTTTTTGGGGTTACCTCATACCCAACAAGCCGCACTATGAGACAGATTTTCTCACACAAGGACTGGTTATTTTGCACCAACAGCTTTCGGTACGACTCTCCGGACAGGCCAGGGTTGTTCGTAGAAGACAGAGCGTTTAGTCTAAAAAGCTATACCGATGTAATTACCAACAGCAACAGAACCAACTCTGAACTAGCTTTAAGCTTATCAATGCCGCTGCAGAACACACTTTGCAGCTATCCAATCCCCAAGAGCAATCATTCAAACCACTCTCCCGTTAGAAACTATATTAATCATCTGTTAAAAGAGATTCGCCTAGTTAGCGAACTTATTCCACATAACCGTAGCATTAACTATATTCATTGGCAGGGAGAGATAGCGCAACTGCTAACGCCTGTGGAAATGACAGAGATTATGTACTCCCTCAACAAGGCCTTTACATTACAAGATGAACGCGAAGGCACATACGTTATTGAACTTGAGAGAGTTCCCGCTGACAATGCCATAATTGCACTAATCAAAGGTCTAGGGTTCAACCATATCTGCTTAGGCACCCAAAATAGAGATCAAGGACCTATTGACTTCGGGTTTCTAGCCGAGCAGGTGAAAATATTTAAACAATATGGGTTTAAAACCGTTAATGTTCGCTTTCTGACTGGTAAGCACGAGTCTTGTAAAAACCTCAGTAAAAAACTTGAAGGGCTTATTGCCATTAACCCAGACACTATCTATTTAATAGACGAAGAAGAGCGGCAATCTGTTCTTTCAGGGGTAGAAGCAGGAGACACAACCCAGTGTAATTACCACCAAGAGTTCGAAAACAGGCTTATTCAGGCCAACTACCAAAAACTGAACCATGTGAAATTTTCAAGGGACAACTCAGTATCCAAAGGAATTTCAGGCGATTTAATCGGTATTGGTCTAGGGGCAACAAGCCTAATTGAAAACTCGTTTTCTCACAACGTGGATCAGTTAGACCAGTATTACCAACAGCTAGAAAACAACCAACTCCCATTTGCTTACGGCGGCTATATTAGACCAAAGTATTAGATGTAAGTAGTAGCACCTATTTTTTACCTCCTGCTATCTAGTTCTACTATATATATATGGTAGAATCATATATATATTCCATCTGTCATAAAAATTGATTACTCTCTTGGAATGAAAGCTATTAACCGAGTAGAACAAAGATGAGCGAAAAAATCGCAGCAATAGACCCACAACCCACATCAGGCATTCATCACTCCTGTTTGCAGTGCAGTCTAAGCAACCTTTGCATTCCGATTGCGGTCAACAAAGATGATATCGACCGCCTGGAAGACCTTATAAAACAAGGTAAAACAATTAATCGCGGCGATCATATTTTCAAAGAGCACTCTGCTTTCAAGTCTTTGTTTGCGGTTCGCAGTGGCGCAATAAAAACCTACTCTGTAACAGAAGATGGAGAGGAGCAAGTTACCGGTTTTTACTTGCCAGGTGAAATAATTGGCCTCGACAGCACCAACACAGACTCATATAGCTGCTCTGCAAAAGCACTTGAGCGCGCAAGCGTCTGCGAAATCCCATTTTCTCAACTCGAGTCATTAGCAACCAAAATACCCACTCTTCAGCACCATTTTTTCTCATTAATGAGCAAAGAGATACAAGGTAGCCGACAACTCACGATGCTGCTAAGCAAAAATACAGCAGAAGAACGAATAGCCTCGTTGCTACTTAGCCTTTCTAGTCGCTTTAAGTTACGTAAGCTTTCAGGCACGCACTTCAGACTCCCAATGCCGAGAAATGATATTGGCAATTACCTTGGTCTTGCCGTTGAAACGGTTAGTCGTGTGTTTACACGCTTCCAAAAAAGCGGCCTTATATCTGTTCAGGGGCGTGAAGTTGTGCTTGAAAACATGGACGCACTAGTAGATATCGTAAAAAGCCATGGTAAATGCATAAAGCCCGAATAGGTAAACACACACCTCCATAAAAAAGAGACCAATGGCCTCTTTTTTATATCTACACATTTCGAACAAATCAAAAGCACCTAACTATAGGTATTTCTATTTTATTTGACTTATCTCATTTTATTCTCTTTCCCTCACCCCACACCCACCTTTCAGTTGCCATTTATTGCGATATATCAATTAAGCATATTTTACCAAAGTTAAACTGCACCCCATTATGATTCATAACACTCGAAAATCAGTCAGGGTAGCCATATGATTAAACGTACTTTAACCTCATCATTCATTGCTGGTTCAATACTAGTAAGCCAGTCTGCTTTAGCATATGAAGCGGGCAATATATTTGTTAAAGGTGGGATAGCAACGGTTGATCCGCAAGAAACCAGCTCAGATATCATTATTAATACGCCTTCACTAGGCCCAGCGAGCGGCGCTCAGGTAGGTCTTAACTCAGATACCCAGCTAGGGCTGGTGTTCACTTACATGGCGACAGATCGCGTAGGCATTGAGTTACTAGCCGCAACACCGTTCAAACATGACATATCAGGAGCAGGTGCCATTGCTGGCGTTGGAAAACTAGGTGATACTCAACACCTACCACCAACACTTAGCGTTCAATACTACCTTGCAGAACCTGATGCTAAGTTTCAGCCATATGTAGGGGCTGGCATTAACTACACCCTTTTCTTTAATGAAGGAACAACCCAAACACTAACCGACTCAATTGGTGCATTAGCGGAATTAGCCGGTGCGCCTGGCGTTGTCGCAACAAGTACTAAATTAGATATTGATGACTCTATAGGCGCTTCAATCCAAGCAGGGTTCAACTATGAACTCTCTGATAATATGGGATTAACAGCAGCGGTTTGGTGGATCAATATCGATGCAGATGCTGAAATTACTGCCGATACTAACGTTGGAACAGTAAAAGCAAACGTTGATATTGAAGTAGACCCTTATGTTTACATGCTGGGTGCATACTATAAATTTTAAGTGTCGTTAATTTTAAGAGCTGTAAGCTTTAAGAGCTGTAAGTTTTGAAAGACGACCACTCCCTAGCTTATTAAAATGCCTGACTATTCAGTTAATCAGGCATTTTTTTTGCCGATAATTAAACAGCTGACTCGTCAATCTCTGATACTCGGCGAGCAAAAACGCCGCCTAATGAAGAAAAAAACGTCCCAAGCACAACAATCACAACTGCCATAAATGTTATATGGCCGCTTTCTGCTGAAGACACAACCGACGTGACACTAGCTATAAATCCAACAACAGCTGCATGAGAGACTTTAAATTGATTCGCTATAGTGCCCGTTAACAAGCCACCAAACGTCATCGTCAGACAATAAACAAGAATAGCAAAAACAAACCAAATCTCTTGTTTATAGGTTGAGAAAAAAACGTAATCGCTTGCGGCCATACCAATATAAGAAGCAAGCAAGACATAAATCGCTTGACCAAACAACCCCACTAAAATTGTCACTATCAGCCCGACAATAAGCGCTTTCCAACTAATCATTAATGTTATCCGAGTAATGGTTATTGATATTGAAGTTATCAGTGTATATGAGAGTATCGGGAGGGAAATTGACTTACTACAGCTCACTCTGGCTATTCAGATAGAGTCTAGGGACCCTTGAGGTCACTCCGGTCAACAACTCATAGCTAATAGTTCCTGAAGCGCTTGCCACCTCATCAACTGAAATATTTTTGCCCCACAGCTCAACTGAGTCGCCTACTTGTGCATCAGGGTGATAACTTAAATCAACGGTCAGCATATCCATTGAGACTCGACCAATTAATGGCACGACTCTATCACCGATCCATACGGGCGTACCTGTCTCAGCGTGACGAGGGTAACCATCTCCATACCCCATCGCAATCGTGGCAATTCGTGTTTCTCGACTCGCTCGCCATGTACCACCATAACCCACACAGTCACCCGTCTCCAACTCATGTATCGCCATGATACGCGACTCCAGCGACATAACAGCTTTCAAACCAAGCGCTTCTGATGATATGTGTGCTAACGGTGAAGAGCCATATAGCATGATGCCTGGCCTAACACAGTCAAAGCGTGATGGGTTATGCTCCAGCAAAGCAGCAGAGTTTGCTGCTGTTAACAGAAGACCTTCGGCGGCAGAGCCTAATTTATGCACGACAGAGCCAAACAGGCTTAACTGCCGCTCAGTCTCAGCCATATCAATTTCATCAGCGCAAGAAAAATGAGTCATCAGGCCTAACACACGGACCGAAGACAAGCGCCTAAGTTTTGCCAGCACCTCATCACACAAAGCGGGAGGGAAACCCAAGCGGTTCATACCGGTGTTTATCTTAACCCAGACATCTATCGAATCACCCAACTGAAGCTCTGCAAGCTGCTCTATTTGATAAGCAGCATGTACAATTAGCTGTAACGTCTCGCAAGAGGCCAACCTCACCTCTTCAGCCGAAAACGCCCCTTCAAGCACCACAATCGGGTTCTTTACGCCTTCAGCTCGCAATAGCATTGCCTCATCAACGCAGGCAACTGCAAGCGTTGAAGCAGGTAGCTCTTTGGCAACTTGACAGATTCCATGACCATAACCATTGGCCTTTATAACGGCCACACATAACGCATCACCTGCAAGCTCCTCAGCGAACGCATAGTTCGCCCTAAAAGCCTGTAAATCTATGGTTGCGATAGCTGGTCTAGTCATTAAAACTCATCACCATAATCAACATGAGTCAAGTCTTCAAACTTAGTGAACTGCCCCTGAAAGCCCAGCTTGATAGTCCCTGTCGGACCATTTCGTTGCTTGCCGATAATAATTTCTGCTATCCCCTTATCAGGGCTATCTTCATTATAATAATCATCTCGGTAAATAAACATAATGATATCGGCGTCCTGCTCTATCGCGCCCGATTCACGCAAGTCCGAGTTGATTGGGCGCTTGTTAGGGCGTTGCTCCAAGCTACGGTTAAGCTGAGACAAGGCCACAACCGGGCATTTTAGTTCCTTTGCCAGCGCTTTCAGAGAACGAGATATTTCTGATATTTCAGACGTACGACCTTCATTATTACCCGGCACCTGCATTAATTGCAGGTAATCAATCATTATCAAGCCAAACTCTTGTTTCGTTTCGCGTGCAATTCTGCGAGCCCTTGAACGAACCTCTGTTGGACTTAATCCCGCTGTATCGTCAATATAGAGAGGCTTGTCTTTTAATAAGCTGACGGCAGAGGTTAAACGAGGCCAATCATCCTCTTCCAACTTACCACTTCTTACGCGACCCTGATGAATTCGCCCCATAGAAGACAGCATACGCATAACGATTGCGTCAGATGGCATTTCCATACTGAATACTAATACTGGCTTTCCCGCTCCAAATAACGCATTTTCAACCAAGTTCATGGCAAATGCTGTTTTACCCATTGAAGGGCGAGCTGCCACGATAACCAAGTCGGACGGCTGCAACCCCCCTGTATTCGCATCTAGGTCTCTAAACCCTGTCGTAGTTCCTGTTAGTGGGTCATCGGTATTAAATAGCTCATCAATACGCTCTAGAGTTTGCGTTAATATAGGATTAACATTTTGAGGGCCGCCCTCTGATGCTCGAGACTCTGAGATCTGAAAAACTTTCCGCTCAGCCTCATCGAGCAACTCCGCACTGGTTCGACCCTGGGTGTTAAAAGCAGAATCAGTAATCTCGCCTGAAGCAGTAATTAGTTTCCGAATAATCGCACGCTCACTCACAATTTCAGAGTAAGCTCTTATATTTGAAGCACTAGGGGTATTCTTGGCCAAGTCACCTAAATACGAGAGTCCACCAGCATTTTGTAGCTCGCCAAGTTTTTCCAATTCTTCAGATAAGGTAACAACATCAAGAGGTTTGGCTTCTCCAGCCAACCGTGCAATAACCCTAAAAATTAACCGATGCTCATGGCGATAAAAATCATCTTCCACCACCTTATCGGCCACGACATCCCACTTGCTATTGTCGAGCATTAAACCGCCCAGCACAGACTGCTCAGCTTCAATTGAGTGAGGAGGAACCTTTAGCTGACTTAATTCTTTATCAGAGTTCATATTATTCATGATCTACCATTACATCTGAAACACATAAGGCCTGAAAACACATAGGGGTATCTTAATGGGCAAAGAGTAGAAATAAAAATAAAACCATACACCAGAAACAAGTACGGCCCAAGGGTTAACTAAAGTAATTTACTCTAGCTACCCTCAGGCCGTACTTACAATTCACTAAGCTACACCAACCAACACTATAAACGCGCGACTGATGTCTTTCAGTTTCTAAATATTATTACTCAGAAACAACAGACAGCTTAACGACTGCATCCACATCGCTGTGAAGGTGAATAGTAATTTCATACTCACCTACTGTACGAAGTGGTCCTTCTGGAAGACGAACTTCACTTTTGTTCACTTCAACGCCGGCAGCCGTAATTGCATCAGAAACATCACGAACACCAATTGAACCAAACAATTTGCCTTCATCACCCGCTTTAGAAACGATAGTGACTTCAATTGCATTTACTTGCTCTGCACGTGCTTGTGCAGCTGCAAGTTTTTCAGCTGCTGCTTTTTCAAGCTCAGCACGACGAACATCAAACTCTGCAACATTTGCTGCAGTAGCAGGAACAGCCTTACCATATGGGATAAGGTAGTTACGACCGTAACCTGATTTTACGCCAACCTTGTCACCAAGGCCGCCGAGTTTACCGACTTTCTCGAGCAGGATAACTTCCATCTCGCAAACCTCTTTAAACCGTCTGTGATAGCTGTAATATTTACTGGTCGACCGGAGTAGTCTTGATTCGACGTCTAAAGTCGAAACAGCTATCCAATATTGCCATTAAAATAATCAGCAAAAACAAGCTAGGCATAAATATTGTGCATATATAAAACACAAATAACCAATGCCCGCCCAAATTCCGTTTAGCCACACCACCATGAACCAATGCAATGCCAGCCAGTGTCAGCGGTACCAACATAACCAGTACCAATAGGACAACATTTAAACTAATCGAAGGACCAAATAGCGCTAAGCCAACAAAGCACAGTGCAAACACCGGCGATAACTTAAAACTATGAAACTCCTTACCAAAGCCTCCAGGGTTATAGAGTGAAGACTGCCAACCTCTGGCCAGAACCACTGCTCCTAATGCTATCGCTAGATATGTCGTTGCCAAGCTGCCAACCATTAGAGAGGTGAACGCGGGTTCTAACTCTCCACTGAGCTGTTTAACCATCTCAGGGTCGATCTGCCTATAAACTTCTTTGGCCATATCAATTAACTGCTGTATTACTTCTGGCAATAACACAGGCAATAAAAGCCCTGTTATAAACGCAATTACAACACCTGCAATTAATGTCTTCTCCCAGGATACCGTCTGCCTCAATGCGACAGCCATCACCCAAGAAAACACCAACACTAACACTATTCCCGGATCGCCGAGCTTAATCCACCATGCAATAGCCGGTAGTAAAGCCCAAACCAAAACATTTATTCCTTGTCCAACTCCCTTACGTAACGTAACCAGAGTTAGAACAGCCGCACTTAACCAAAACATCAACGGCAGTGCTGCGGCAACCACCGCCACGATTACGGCCTGTTTAGGGCCGCGCATCAAAAATTCTGCTAATGCACGCATACAGGGTAATCGCTACTTTTTAAGTTACTCGTTGTGGTTATCTGTAAAAGGTAACAGAGCCACGTAACGTGCACGTTTAATCGCTGTTGCCAGCTGACGCTGGTAACGAGCTTTAGTACCAGTAATACGGCTAGGAACGATTTTACCGGTTTCAGATACGTAACCTTTTAACGTTTCGATATCTTTGTAATCTATTTCTTTAACCCCTTCAGCAGTGAAGCGGCAAAACTTACGACGACGAAAAAAACGAGCCATTGTAATTTCTCCAAATTAAAATTTTAACTAATAATTAACCAATCAATATAAAAGGAAGATTACTCTTCGCCTTCAGCCTGGTCGTCAGTATCAGCAGCATCAGTAGTTTCAGCTGGACTCTCTTCAGCAGCTTCAGGAGCAGGACGACGATCTTCACGATCATATCTACGCTCTTCACGGCCTTCAGATGCTTTAATTAGAGAAACTTCAGTGATCGCTTCTTTACGACGGATGATCATGTCACGAATGATCGCATCGTTGAAACGGAAGTTGTGAGATAGCTCATCTAACGCTTCACCAGTACATTCAATGTTCATAAGAACATAGTGTGCCTTGTGAATCTTGTTGATAGGATAAGCCATATGGCGACGGCCCCAATCTTCTAAGCGATGAACTTCACCACCAGCATCAGCGATGATGCCTGTGTAACGCTCAACCATTGCTGGAACTTGCTCGCTTTGATCCGGGTGCACCAGAATTACGATTTCGTAATGACGCATTGTATCTCCCTACGGGTTATAAGCCTCCCACAAGCGGTAAATCGCTTTGAGAAGCAAGGAGTTGAATTGATGTGTTTTAAGAACCGCGCATTTTAGTGTTTAAGCAAGGGGGTTGCAAGCAGAATTTGAACAAAAAACAAACGATGACGTTCAAGACTTACTAACGACCACGGTCTTGTGCTTATTTATTCGTTTCTCGCTGCCTCACGGCTTCAAACAAACAAATACCCGTTGCTACCGAAACATTAAGGCTACTCACTGACCCTGCCATAGGAATCTTAACGAGGTCATCACAGTGCTCTTTAGTCAAGCGGCGAAGTCCCTTCCCCTCTGCCCCCATAATCAAACCCACAGCACCGTTAAAGTCATTTTCATAGATAGTCTTTTCGGTTTCCCCTGCTGCGCCGACCAACCAAATTCCGTATTGCTTTAACCATCTTAACGTTCTGGCTAAATTGGTCACTTTTATATACGGCACATGCTCTGCGGCACCACACGCGACTTTTCGGGCGACACCATTAAGAGGTGCAGACTTATCTTTCGGTGCGATCACCGCATGTACGCCCGCCGCGTCTGCTGAACGTAAACAAGCACCTAGATTATGAGGGTCGGTCACACCATCTAAAACAAGCAGAAACGGCTTCTCAGTTAATGCTTGCAGTAGCTCTTCTAAATCACCTTCATCCAATTCTGCAACCGCGTCACACTCCGCTATCACCCCTTGGTGATTGCCTACGACTATTTTGTCGAGCTTGTGACGATCTATATTCTCTATGCTTACACCCGTTTTTCTAGCGGCGACCAGCAGGCTTTCAAGTCGTTTATCTTTACGCCCGCTCAACACTAATAAACGCTTTATTTTTTCCGGTTCTTTTTCCAGCAATGCAGAAACTGCATGGAGGCCGAAAACAGTTTGAAGCTCAGACATTGTTAAGTATTACCATTGAAAATTACGATCATATACAGATTACATTCAGCCACGGTGCGCAAGCGCATCCTATTTCGATACCTTTCTCTTACGAGGTGTCGCGCCTCCTGCTTTAGAGGTTCGAGGTGCAGACTTATTAGCGGTGTTTTTTTTCTTCCCCGTTTTCTTAGTCGCTTTTTTCTTTTTACCCTTTTCTGGAATTTTATCTAGCAATGCCTTTCGGCTTCCTCTTCCTTTAGGCTTACCGTCTGCTTTGTCCACTTTCCGTCTTGAGGCACCTCCGCTTTTTTCGGGTCTACGCTTTGGCTGACCCAGTATTTCAAAGTCGATCTTACGGTCATCAAGATCTATCCTGATCACCTGTACACTTACAGTATCGCCCAAACGGTAGCTGGCACCTGTTCGCTCACCGACTAAGCGGTGCTTGGCTTGATCGTAATGATAGTAATCGCTCTTTAAAGAGGAGACATGAACTAAGCCGTCAATATATAGGTCTTTAAGTTCAACAAAGAACCCAAACGATGTCACACCAGAAATAATGCCCTCAAAGGTCTCACCTAAATGCTGCTGTAAGAACTCACATTTAAGCCAGCTCACCACATCCCGCGTGGCTTCATCTGCGCGTCGCTCGGTCATTGAACAGTGTTCACCCAACTGAAGCATTTGCGGCAGATCGTAATGATATGGGTTTTCTTTAGGTTTGATCACATCGGTTCGCTGCACTTGATTGCAAACCGTTTCACTGTGTATCACAGATTTAATCGCGCGATGCACGGTAAGATCAGGGTAACGTCTAATAGGCGAGGTAAAATGCGCATAATGAGGATAACCTAATCCGAAATGGCCTTCTTCTTCCGGGCTATAAACAGCCTGACTAAGCGAGCGCAACATAACCGTCTGAATAACACTAAAATCAGGACGGCCTTTAATGTCTGCCAATAGAGACTGGTAGTTAGCAGGCTTTGGCTTGTCTCGCTCACCTTGTAACTGCAAGCCTAACTCGCCTAAAAACTCTCTCAAATTCTCAAGTTTTTCAGGGCCAGGGCCTTCATGTACTCGATAAAGAGTATGCAGTTTGTTTTTCTTCAAAAAGCGCGCCGTTGCGACGTTGGCAGACAACATACATTCTTCGATAATTTTATGAGCTTCGTTTCTCTGAGTGGGAACAATCTGCTCAATTTTTCGCTCATCGCCAAACAGTATTCGTGTCTCAACAGTCTCAAAGTCGATCGCACCTCGCTGGTCACGGGCACGCCGCAACGCATGGTAAAGATCAAACAGGTGGTGCAAATGGGGCAAGGTGCTAGCATAACGTTCGCACAATTGCTGACCTTCATTACTGTCTGGGTGCTCCAGCATTGAACTGACTTTGGTATACGTCAATCGAGCATGGGAGTGCATTACTCCCTCATAAAATTTATATCCGCTCAGCATACCCTGTTCGCTAATGGTCATTTCACAAACCATACAAAGTCGGTCGACTTGAGGATTGAGTGAACACAAACCATTCGATAGCACCTCAGGCAACATCGGCACCACATGATCTGGGAAGTAAACAGAGTTCCCTCTATTGTAGGCTTCAACGTCTAACGGCTGCCCCATTTTCACATAATGAGCCACGTCGGCTATCGCAACATACAGACGCCAGCCGCCGGATTTTTTCGGCTCACAATAAACCGCATCATCAAAGTCACGGGCATCTTCACCGTCAATAGTCACTAAAGGCAAGTGGCGAATGTCGACTCGGTGCTGTTTATCACTCTCAGCAACCTCACCTGAAAATGACTTCACCGCCTGTATCACCTCGATAGGCCAAACAAATGGAATACTATGAGAGCGAATAGCAACATCAATCTCCATGCCTGGCGCCATATGATCCCCCATCACCTCTAGCACTTTACCAACTGCGCTAGTTCGCACGGTTGGATGCTGAGTGATCTCAACTACCACGTATTGCCCATGTTTGGCATCCATACAGGCATCAAGCGGAATCATGACATCGTTGGCAATTTTAGTATTTTCGGGGGTTACAAATGCGATCCCACTTTCAAGACATAAACGCCCTACAACTTGCTCTGTATTTCGCTCAAGCACTTCAACAATAATAGCCATTCGGCGGCCCCGTTGATCAACATCATCAACTCTCACCAAAACAGTGTCCCCATGAACCACTGAGCGCATCTGCCTAGCGGTTAGAAACAGGTCGCTGGTGCCATCTTCAGGGATAACAAAACCAAACCCGTCTTTATGACCTTGAACACGTCCTTTAATGAGACTGATGCTACTGGTCGGCACATATTGCCCTCGACGGTTACAAATAAGCTGTCCGTCACGACTCATGGCAATTAGCCTTCGTCGAATAGCCTCTATCGAATCTTCGTCTTTTAAATTTAGCGCCTTGCACAACTCAGGATGAGTCGCGGGCGCTTTTGTTTTTTCCAAATGCTCAAGTATAAACTCTCGACTAGGCACTGGATTATCGTACTTCTCCGCCTCTCTCTGAGCATAAGGATCACGTACTTTTTTCTTTGACATTCACTTTCCTGCAGCTCTGCTGCGTCGTTAATAATTTTAGTATCAAAATAACCCGATGCTCAAAAATAGCCGGAACTTAAAATAACAACTGCCATCATTATAGCGGCAAAGCCCCATACACGCTCAACTATCGATAACACGGCTGTGACATTCATCAAGCTCAGTACCTAATCTCAATTTCTACCAACACTGGCGCATGATCTGAACATTCTGCATCAGTTTCAGGGTGTGGGTTGGTGAGGTGGGCGTCATTCACCTGATAAGTATGAACACTCGCGATACTGTGATCATAATCTGCCTTAAAATCTTTGGACAACAGAATATAATCCAACACATTACCTCTATTAGCAAAATAATGGGTTGGCTTGCGCTGCGCCGGAAGTATCGTCTCTTGTAATTCAAACCCATCAAATAATGAAAACCGTTGTATCGCTCGTTGAGGCCCTATCGCCATACCCGCTACATTTTTTCCATCCAACCTATCAATATTTTTTCCGCCAACCAACGATTGCAGTACAGGCGATGCCATGGAGTCATTTAAATCACCTAACACCATAACAGGTCGTTCTCGTTTTCTCATTTGCTCAATGATATCTTGATAGATCAGTGTCGCCTCTGTCCCCCTTTGAATCGTCGATGCCCAGCTGCCGTGGACCTGCGCTGAAACACTTTCACTAATGCTATCAAACTCAGCCTCATGACCGGTTAGCTGAGGTTTCAACTGCGACCGTTTGGACTTCAAATGGGTAACATACACCAACACATTACCGAAGCCTTTAATCTTAATTTCCGCACGAATGGGTGGGCGACTAAATTTAAAATCAGGCTGTAGTTTGAGCGCATCTATGAGCGCTAAATCGACCTCAACGGCTTGTGCCGTTAGAATAGGAAAACGCGAAGCCAACGCCACCACAGGTTTTTCATACACATGATGCGCTCTGACTTCTGGCTCGGACACCGTTACAAAATGGGGTAAGTCATGTTGAGCGGCTAGATCTTTAAGCGCCTCAGGGCTAAACACTTCTTGAAAACCAATAATATCAGGCGATAAATTCAATAACTGCTGTGAAATCCAGCGCTGTTTTTTCTCCCACTTGGGCAGGGTATAGATATTTTCAGTTTCGTAATAAGCGTTAGGCGGGAGAACGTAGTTAAATAGATTAAATGTGCAGACTTTAAAGTGTGTTGTATATGTGTTCAAAATAATTCGATTATTTCCTTTTTCATTATGCTAAGTATTGAAACAAAAGCGGCACCAAAAGTCTATTCGAGTCAGGTTAATGGCAACCTGAGTGCTTAGTTTGCATCATCAAAAGGTCAGAAAAAGCGTTTGGTAATCATCGACATGCCCCGTATTATGATGAAATGACCAATAAAACTGGACTTTACCTACTCTTAGCCGCAGGTTTCTCTCAACGTTTTGGCAGCCCAAAGCTGCTGCACGCACTGCCATCCGGTAGAAGCATTATCCAAGCATCAATTAAAGCATTAAAAAGTTCAGGGTGTACGTTTGCTCTGGTTATTCGAGAAGGTGACACCGCACTTACTGCCCATCTAAGCAATACGAATGTGAGCGTCATAAAAGTCTCAAGTGCTGAAAAAGGGTTATCAAGTGTGATTGCCGAAGCTACCGCGAGTATAAACACTAAATCAGTCGATTGGATCGGCATTTGCTTGGCTGATATGCCCTACATACTGCCGCAAACGTTTACAAGCTTACCTAACCATATTTCACTCAGCACCATTGTTCGCCCCTGCTACCAAAAGAAGTTGGGGCACCCTGTTTTGTTTGGCCGATACTATTTTGACGAGCTATCTCAGTTATCAGGTGACGATGGGGCAAAATCGATTCTCAAACAATTCCCCAATGCACTAAACATCATTAATGTAGACGACCCGATGATTTTACATGATATTGATGTACCCCAGAACGTACTTAGCTGAGGCCCCAAAAAACATGCCTAGGTGAAACCCCAAGCCCGGTTAGCCATTGAAAAATTGATGTCGCGTAGCTAATACTTCGGCCATGATCGATATTGCTATTTCTGCGGGTTTTTTGCTCCCTATATTAATGCCAATAGGGGCGTGTAGCTGACTAATTTCGGCAGGCGAACAGTCTAGCTGGGCTAACCGTTCACAGCGAGCCTCGGTGGTCTTTAAAGAGCCCATAGCACCTATGTAAAACGCCTCTGTTTTAAGCGCTTCCATGAGCGCCATATCATCTACTCTAGGGTCATGCGCGAGTGCTAAAATGGCACAGTACGGATCAAAAAATCGCTCCCTTACCAAATCATCCGGTAGGCATTGTATTATCTCAACACCTTCTTGTTTCCAACCCTGTAAAAACGATTCGCGGGGGTCACAAAGCGTTACCGAAAAACCAACAGAGATCGCCATTTGAGCAACATAAAATGAGACTTCGCCTGCTCCTAATAACAACATTTTAAATGTGGGCCCAAACAGTATCGTCACTGAATCCGCCAATTCCGCTAACTCAACTGTTTTAACAACACTCATACCATGCTCGTTGTCAGGCCCAGTCGATAAGGCCATTCCATCACCTGTTAACGAAACCACTCGGTATATTCGCTGGCGATTATTGAGAGACTCTAGAATCCCGTTAAGGTGCTGGCATGTTTCAGGTGTGGCAGTTAAGCGCTCAACCAATACGGTTAACTGCCCACCACATGGAAGCGAGTAGCGAGCCTGATCACCTTCTGATATTGAGTAATCGTACAAAAAAGGGAGGTCTATAACATTTGACACTTGATGCGCTAACGCGAGTTTTCGAATTAACGCCTCTTCAATGCAACCACCCGACAGTGACCCTACAACACCAAATTCTGGGTGAAATGCCAGAATAGAACCCGCAGGCCTAGGCGACGAGCCCCATGTTTTTACAATGGTACACAACCAGACCGAGTGGCCTGCATCGAGCCATTGGCATAAGGTATCAATGACTCTGTACTCAGTGCTAACCATCTGCGGGGGCATTATGTCAATCGCAGCGGTAGAGACCTCAACCGCTTACCCGTAGCGGCAAATATTGCATTAGCAACCGCTGGGGCTAATGGCGGCACACCGGGTTCACCTACCCCGGTAGGGCTTTCATTGCTATCAACTATATATACGTCAATTTCAGGGGTTTCATTCATCCGCAACAATTTATAATCATCGAAATTAGATTGCTCAACACGCCCGTTTTTAAGGCTTATTTCACCATAAAGCGCAGCCGTCAGAGCAAAAATAATTCCGCTTTCCATTTGAGCTTTGACAATATCGGGGTTAACCACAATACCGCAGTCAATGGCGCACACCACTCGGTGCATATTAATCTCGCCGTTATCGACGGACAACTCGACCACTTGGGCGGCATAACTCTTAAAGCTTTTATGTACCGAAATCCCTCTAAAGCGACCTTTTGGTAACGACTTACTCCAGCCTGATTGCTCAGCCGCTAATTCTAATACTCGACGCTGGCGAGGTTGGTTTTGCAACAGCGATTGTCTAAACAAAAATGGATCGGTCATCGTTTCATGTGCCAATTCATCGATAAAGCTTTCCACATAAAATGCATTTTGTGAATGACCAACAGAACGCCAAAACGACACCGGCACACCAATGTCTGCATGCGTATGACGAACCTGTAAATTCGCTATATCGTAGGGCACACTAACAGCTCCTTCGATAGCTGTTTCATCTTTAGGTACCGCAACACCTTGCATGGCCAAGCCAATAGAACCCAGCATGCCGTACATAAACTTAGGTGCCCAAGGGTACTGTGCTGGCGCAGCATCCCGGATATACCAGTCAAGTAAATTAGGCGCAACAATTTGATGATCCCAGCCAGTCACTCCGCCGGTATCATTAAAGGTAGCTTTTAGCTTGTGATACGTTGCCGGGCGATACCAGTCATGCTGAGTGTCTTCTTCCCGCGACCACATCAGCTTAACCGGGCGCTTAGCCTGGGTCGCCACTGCGGCGGCTTCTTCAATAAAATCTTGAGTGAGGCGACGACCAAAGCCGCCACCTATCGCGGTAACCGTAACATCAACATCACTAGGCGAAAGGTCAGTAACACGCGCCACCGCAATACGGGCAAGGTCAGGTGCTTGGGTGGGAGCCCATACCTGAGCGTGGTTATCGCGCACCTCAACGACACAATTCATAGGTTCAAGCGTAGCGTGTGCAAGAAATGGAGTGTGATACTCTGCTTCGAAAACACGAGCCGCACCCTCTACCGCATCGTCAAAATCCCCTTCATCACGGACTATTTTACCTTGGTCTGCCAACGCCGCCTGCTTAAAGCTCTGGAACATATCATCCGATGACAACTCTGCAAGAGGCCCTTCATCCCACTCGATTTCAAGCGTTTGTTGCGCTTTTCGAGCCTGCCAGTATTGCTCGGCCAAGACGGCGATGCCGTTGTAAACTTCAAAAACAGCCACAATACCTTTTGAGGCTAATGCTTTCGAAGCGTCAAACTGTTTAACTTTTCCGCCTATTACAGGGCTTCGGCTGATGACCGCATAGACCATACCTTCGACGTCTGTATCGATGCCATACACTGTACGACCATTTACCTTACCTGCTATGTCTAATCGTTTATTCTGCTTACCAATAAACCTAAATTCTGCAGCAGGCTTTAAGCGGGGGTTTGAGGGTACAGACTGTGAAGCAGCCAGCACAGCTAACTCACCATAACTCAATTTTTTGCTATGGTCGGCCAACGCTACATATCCATCATTTGCCTGGCACTGCTCAACCGGCACTTCATAAACTTCTGCGGCAGCCGCTACCAGCATCTCTCTAGCGGTAGCACCCGCTAGTCTTATTTGCCCCCAACTGGTCGATAAACTGTTACTTCCCCCAGTCATCTGCAAACCATATTCAGGGTTTCGATAATCATTCGCCACAGGAGCATAAATAACGGTAACCGTCTCCGGCTCAACACCTAATTCTTCAGCCAATAATGTTGTGAGCCCGGTCGTCGTGCCCTGCCCCATTTCAACACGGTCCAGGGTAAATATGATGTTCGATTCAGAGGTAATTTCAAGCCAAGCATTAGCCGCCCAGTCTCCCCCTTCTGATAGCGCCTTACCGCCAAAGGTGGCACAGCCGGGCAAGAACGAAGCGAGAGAAAAGCTGCCGGTGGCGGTCACAGATACCTTTAAGAACTGGCGCCGAGAGACATTAATGTCAGTCGATTGGTGATTCATGATAAGCCTCCTCGGTTAGCTGTTTTTAAGATTATCAGCAGTGTGGTGAATAGCTGCTTTTATTCTGGGGTAAGTACCACACCTGCACGCATTTCCTGACATGGCTGAGTCTATATCAGCATCCGTTGGATTAGCATTTTGCGCCAATAATGCACTGGCAGACATTAGCTGGCCAGACTGGCAGTAGCCGCATTGAGGAACATTAAATTCAACCCAGCTTGCCTGTAGTGGATGGGGGGTGTCATCAGAACCAAGGCCTTCGATAGTCGTAATATTCTGGTTCTCAACCGCGCTGACAGGGGTAATACAAGAACGAATAGCGTGTCCATTCAAGTGCACAGTGCAGGCCCCGCAAAGGCCTTTCCCGCAGCCAAACTTCGTACCTTTGAGTTTTAGCTCATCCCTGATCACCCATAAAAGAGGCGTATCTGGCTCAAACTCAACCACCTGCTCCACTCCATTAACCGCAATCTTCATCATTCGCCTCTTTTCGATTAATACTGTTGTTTCTATGCCTGTTATCGGCGAACCGAATTCATAAGTAGCCTATGACCATGAGTGCAAGCGCGAGCGTTTAATCACTGAGCAAATCATGCCCCTCTGGCAGCTGCTTATGCAACCAAATAGCCAATTTGTGCTTTATATTGGGTTCGTTTTCCTGCTCTGAGGGAAGAGGTTGAATTTGCTTATCATGTACCAGCAGCCGGTAAATATATTCTGATTTTTTCTTGGATGAGTCTGTCGATTCGAAATGGCAGACACCTCTTTTTTCAACATAAATAGACCCAATACGAATAGCCTCTTTGACTAATTTAGCTTCATTTTTCAATTTTTTCATAGAGAGCCCTGTGTTTGCGAAATCACTTGTTTATTAGGAAGTAAAGATCATGCCGTCGGCTAAGTCCTGATGCCATGGAGCCTCGTCCAACCAAACAAGCAGGTCACTAAAGGGTAAAGGTCTGGCCAAGTAGTATCCTTGAAGATAATCGCACCCCATAGCTTTTAAAGTATCGAAACTTGTAAGCGTTTCAACACCTTCGGCAACGACGTCATAACCCAAATCATGACACATATTAACGGTGGTTTTGACAATTATAGAGCCATCTTTATCTTGGTCCATCTCCATCACAAACGATCGATCAATTTTGATTTCATGAACCGGTAATTTTTTGATGTAAGCCAGTGAAGAGTGGCCGGTTCCAAAATCATCGATCGATAGTTTAACGCCAATATGGTTTAACGTAGTCAATATCAATAGCGCATTCTCAGGATCTTCCATCATAGCAGTTTCGGTCACCTCCAACACAAGAAAGCGAGGTTCAACTCGGTATTTATTAAGCAACGACTTTACTAATAACGGAAATTGTTTCTCTTTTAAGTTAACCGCAGAAATATTGACGGCGACTGCAACTTCATACTCTTTATCATTTAGCTCAGCGACTCTCGACAGAGCCTTATCTAGCACCCATTTAGTCACCATATTAATAGTGCCCGTTTTTTCAGCTATAGGAATAAACTCATCAGGCGGGATAAAACCATGTAAAGGGTGATTCCAGCGCAACAATGCTTCAATGCTGGTTACCCTGTTCAGCTTACAACACACCTGAGGCTGAAAATAAAGTTCTAACAAATCATTGTTAATGGCATTCCTAAGGTCCCCCATCAATGTTAGCCGACGAGCATTATAGGGGTTAATTTCTTCAGAGTACTCTGTCACGCGGTCGCCACCATGAATGCCGACGTCCACCGCTATCATACCGTTGCTCAGTAGTGCATCAATATTGTCACCATGCTGAGGATAATGGGCAATACCTACCGACGCGCCAACGTCAATTGCCAAACCATCATATTCAATAGGCGTCGATAACATTTCAACTAACTCTCTCGCTGTCTTTACAAGATCCAGATTCTTGCGCCTATCAATAAGCATAGCGGTAGATACGCCTTCAACGACTGATATCCCTAGCGATTGCCGTTCATTTTGCTCAATTGCTATCAGGCCCTCTAGCCCCTGAGCTTTACTATTAACCTTCAAACAAACCGTTTTTAGCAATTGATCCGCTCTCAGATGCCCTAGGGTTTTATTAATTTCATGAAAGCGATCAAAGTGAACTAAAACAAGCGCGATACCCTCTTTGCGAAATAGATCATTTTTCAACAGTTCACCAAAACGATTTTCCATAAACGCTCTATTAGGGAGCCCTGTTAAATGATTATGAGTCGCATCATAGATCATGGTCTCTTCTATATGATGGCGCTGCCTAACCTCTGAGAGCATTTTTTGCTGAGCTTTCCAGCGATCTTGTCGCTCTCGGTTTAACCGGTCAGCAAGGGCGAACGATAAAAGCACCGCTTCCAGAGCTGAACCAAACTGCAGACTGTTTTCAGTAAAGAAGTTATAGGGAATAACACCAAATTTATTCAAGGCCAACAGTGTGGTAGATACCACCATACACATCCAGGCGATCGTGAAGAAGCGAGCAATTTTATGTCCTTTCATCCACAGGTAGGGGCCTATAAATATGCAGCCTAAACTCACCACGGCAACCATAAACACGGCGGATGTCGTCACCAAACGATAAGGCAACACAAAGGCCGCCAATATGTTTAATGCTCCCAGCGTAGCGGTGACCTTGAAAAATAGATCCATTCGCGGAGCATGATGCGCTAACGATAAAAAACTGCGACTAAATAGAGACGTAAACAACACACAGCCCGGCACCCCGAGCAATACGGCCATTTCCTGCACAGCAGGAAACCTCGGCCAAAGATACTGGTAGGTTATCCCATGCATCGCCGATTGGGTCAGTAAAAACGAAAAGACAAACATTACATAATAAAAGTACGGCGCTTCCTTGAGTGAAAAGAACAAAAAGAAGTTGAACAACACCATTACTGACAAAACACCGTAAAATATGCTTTTACGAACTAACTCAGACTGATCGTCTATAAAGAATTGTTGCGGCTCCCAAATTGAAAGCGGCACCTGAATCGCACCACTGCTTTCAATACGAAAATAGACTTCATTTGTCTCACCCGCATAAAAGTCCAGAGGAAAAATAAAATTTCGATGCTCGACAGGTCGCTGCGAAAACGGGAGTTTATCACCAGTTGAGTACTGATCTATCACCACACCATTTCTGACACGAAAGAACTCAATATGATCGATGAGAGGGTAGTCAATTACCAATAATCGGGATAGCTCATCTTGTTGCGAGGCATTATGCAAAGAGAGCCGAAACCAATATGAACTATTGGTATACCCGAAATTTGGGGTGGAGTCAGTATTTTCTGTCCATGCTTCAATAGGGGTTTGCAGAATATTCCCTATCATCAACCTGCTTTCTGCATCTTCCAGATACTCGATGTAAGGACCTAAGGCCAATTTAAGCTGATACTGATCAAAGCTCGCACTTTTATTTGGATGAACGAAGTTCTCCGCATGGGCAGACGACATCAATACGCTGCAAAACACCAGGAGCGCCCTCAGTGTTTTAAAACGGATAGAACCCACAAAACTCCTATGCCACCGGCCCTTTATCTCTATTGATACTCAAACCTATAGCTTTGTCCAAATTCGAAATAAGTAAAACTCACACTTTCTTATTACCAATTAACCTGCAAACTACTCTTTAATTAAAGCCGCTAGTTGGAAGGATTACCATTTTTTTCTGTAATGGCAAGTATCCATAGCATAAAAACCTTTAAATGAGGTGGGAGAATGTTTTTGTAATCACCTGTACCGCACTAACGGCATTCAATAATAGTAAGCTTGTTTTTGGGTGCAGAGAGGCTCTTTGCCATAACCCTATAGGCATCTGCGTCAAATGGATAGTCGCCCTCCAAACAAGCGCTCACCTGTTCACGTACATTAAAATCATCAACTTCTACATCACTATTAACCGTGGCTAAGTGAATCCACCCATAAATTATATGAATATCTGTTTTCCCGATGAAAGACTGATATTCCTTTACTGCAATAGCGCCTTTATAAGGCCATTTTTTAAGTTGTAGCGAGTGAAATGCAATCTGCATTCTTAAGTTATACCGACTCATATCCTCCTCGCCAACACAAGCGCCCTTGCAACGACCAAGCTTATACTGAAAGCAAGCTCCTTGACCTTTATCTAACCCGATTAGTTTTGCACATAATTCATTAGTTGAATTGATACCCTGAAGCGCTTTCTCTGCTATCTTTTTAGTTTTGAAAAGACCGTAAAATTCATGCAACCGTGTCACATCAACCTTTTGCACTGGCTGAAGTGTTAAATAACCTTTTTTATTCGGAATTAACGTATATGAATGAAGACTGTTCACCGATCGAGAACGTTTATTATGGACAGGCTTTAGTGTTTTTATTTGCTGCAGTTCTAGCAACAGCGCACCTAATTCACCTGCTGTTTCCGTCCACTCAATACGCCTTACACTTTGCGACATCACCACACCTTTTGCAGTGCTGTGATCAGACATAAAGTGGGACATCACTCGCTGATAGATATTGTTCGCTTTCCCCACATACAGCAACACATCGCCCTCTCCGAAAAAACGGTAAACACCCGAAGTTTGAGGTAGCTCGTCCAATGAGTCAGGCGGAAGATATGACGGTAAACTTGGACGCTTGAGAATTTTGCCTATCACACCTTCAACTTCACCCTTGCCGCATTCTGAAAGCGCATGAAGAAAAAATGCCAGCATTGAATCTACATCACCCATGGCTCTATGGCGTGGACCAGCCGCCAAATTATGCCTAGCGATTAACGCATCCATACTATGCTTAATATATTGAGGATAAAGCTGTCGAGATAGTTTAACCGTGCAGAGAACTTTAGCAGAGAATGATTCGTTGATTCGACGAAACTCACTTTTCACAAAACTATAGTCAAAGCGAGCGTTATGCGCTACAAAAACGGCACCCTCAAGCTTGCTTTTGAACGTATCGGCAATTGCAGAAAATAACGGCGCACCCTGCACCATTTGATTGGAAATACCTGTGTAGTTTTCAATAAAGGGAGGGATTGTTTGTTGAGGGTTAACCAACGATTGCCACTCATCAACAACCTGTCCATCAATAACCTTTTTAAGCCCGATTTCAATAATTCGGTCCCCAGGAGGGCTACCTCCGGTTGTCTCTAGGTCAATAAAAACATATGTTTGACTAAGCACGTTGCTCATCATCTCTTGGTAGCCTCAAACTGATTACGAACCCATACAATCAGAACTATTCTCAATCATCTTTAGGTTTGTTCTCTTTATAGAACGCTTTCCAACACGCCTTCTCATCACTGCATTTTTCCCGAGCTTCTTTCATTTTTAAACTGTACTTTTCACGCAACTCATCACGACAGGCCTCATCATCGCCACAATGCTGAGCAACTCGTTCCTCACGCTTCGCTCGGCGCTGCATATACTTTGCTCGCATATCGTCTCTGCAGGCTTTATCATCACCGCACTTTTTATGAACATGCTGTTTATATTTCGTCATACGTTCAGAGTACTCTGCGCGTTTCTTTTCTATGCAAGCCGTATCGTTACCACAGGTCTTTTGTACAAATTTTTCAATGCGACTATCAAGTGGCTGCCCCTCGCCATTTCTACCTTGCGACCCAGATGACGCCGTACCAGAAAAAAGGCTGAGCACTAACAGTGTTAACCCGATGTTTATTATTTGCATAGAAAACCCTCTATTTAGTTTTAACATGTTATTAACATTAATCAGCGCTACAGGATATTACTTACGGCTCACTTTATCTATCAACATGCACTCCAATGGTTCGCTGCACATTACACCCAGTTAAGTGACATGAGCTCGCTCGACTAATTTTTTAGCGCCCCGCTATACAGAGTTATTACTCGATCGAAGATAACCTGTTAAACTGCCCCCACGTTAACAGTAGACACACTTGCAAGGATTGAGGCCATGGCCGATACACTTTACGGGTCAAATGAACCCGTTATTTTTACCATGTTGATGACACCCGATATGGCTAACTTCTCAGGTAACGTACACGGGGGCAATCTTTTAAAGCTTTTAGATCAAGTCGCCTACACCTGTGCAGCAAGGTACAGTGGGCAATACGCCGTCACACTGTCAGTAGATCAAGTGACCTTTAAGCAAGCGATTAAAATAGGTGAAGTCGTGACCTTTTACAGCTCCGTGAATTACGTCGGTAACACCTCGATGGAAGTCGGCGTAAAAGTAGTGGCAGAAGACATTCACACCCACGAAAAGCGACATACCAATAGCTGTTATTTCACCATGGTTGCGGTCGATAAAAATGGAAAATCCAGCCCAGTACCACCACTAGATTTTCAAGGTGACCGCCAAAAAGGCCGCTATATCGCCGCAAAACTGCGTAAAGAACTACGTAAAGAGCACGATAAAAGGCTCAAAGAAGTTCATGACACCTGGATTGGCAACTACGACACTATGACCGATGCAGAAATAGACGCTGAGTTCCAAAAGTACCGAAACTCTTAATTATTACGGCACTATTAACATTTAAAAATCAATAAAAATGCCCCTCATTTTGGGGCATTTTTATCAACACCAATACTCATATTAACTACAACAGAAGCTGCCTTAAATCCCCTAGCAGTACACCGAGTAGCGTTGTAAATCGCGCGGCATCTGCGCCATTCACAGCCCTATGATCATAAGATAACGACAATGGCAGCATCAAACGCGGCACAAATTCCCCACCATCCCATACCGGCTTAATGGACGCTTTCGACAGACCTAGAATAGCTACTTCAGGTGTATTGACGATCGGCGTAAAAGCCGTACCGCCGACACTACCCAAGCTTGATATCGTAAAACATCCACCCTGCATTTCAGCGGGTTTTAGTTTCTTGCTTTTGGCTTTTCCGGCTAGTTCAATACACTCTTCCGCTAACTCCCAGAGGCTTTTCTTATCGACATCCCGAATCACTGGAACCACCAACCCTTCTGGGGTATCAACTGCTACACCAATGTTCACATATCGTTTCTGGATCAGCTCATGAGAGTCCATATCAATCGAGACATTAAACTGAGGATACTGATTCATCGCATAAGCGCAGGCTTTTAGAATAAACGGTAAAGGAGTAAGCTTCGTCCCTTTAGACTCGGCGGCCGCTTTTTGGGCTTTTCTAAAGGCTTCCATATCGGTGATATCAGCATCATCAAACTGAGTCACATGAGGGACATTTAACCAACTTTTGTGCATATTTTCCGCAGTCAGTTTATGAATGCGACTTAACGGAGAACGTTCTATTGGCCCAAACTGGCTAAAGTCCGGTAGGGTGACAGACGGAATACCATGCCCTACTGTACCTGCTGAAACTGGCCCCTGCCTTAACCTTGCCTTAACAAACGATTGAACATCTTCTTTTAAGATGCGACCTTTTGGTCCACTACCTGTTACCTGAGCTAGTTCGACACCAAATTCTCTAGCCACTTTGCGCACAGCTGGTCCGGCATGCACCTTATGGTCAATGCCCGGTTCGACAATAGCAGCGATTTCTTTTCGACTACTCAAATCGGCTTTGGGCAAAACGGCTGCAGGTTGAGAAACGGCTGGCGTGTTCTGGCTTTCGCTCTGAACTGAATCGACTGCGACTACATCGCCACTCTTGATACTCATTTCCGCAATCGAATCACCCGTGCCGACGATATCTCCTTCTTTGATCAACAACTTTTCAACCGTACCTTCATGGGGTGACGGTATCTCCATGGTCGCCTTATCTGACTCCAATACAATAAGTGTATCTTCCACCGCGACTTGGTCACCAACCTTAATCGACACTTCAACCACTGTCACCTTACCTGAGCCGCCGGTATCGGGCACCGATACCACCTCTAATCGCGACTCTGACGCTGACGGCTGTGCGATTTCGGGCTCGACCTCAGTATCTTTCGTGTCAGACTCAGCCTTATCAGCCGGTTCCGAGCTAGGTTCAGCCGATGCCTCTATCACCAAAATAACATCACCTTCAGAGACTTTATCGCCTACCGCCAGCTTCATTTCTAACACATCACCTGCATCTGATGCAGGGATCTCCATAGTTGCCTTATCTGATTCCAGTACGATAACCACATCATCGACTGCAATCGTGTCACCTGCGGCAACACATAATTCAATTACCTCGACATCGGTACTGCCACCAATGTCGGGAACCTTGATATCACTCTTACTCATCTCAAGCTCCTCAATATAGGGTCAGTACTCATTAGCGGGTGATTGGGTTTGGCACGTTTCGGTCGATGTTATATTTTCTCATCGCCTCAATCACAAGCGTCTGATCAATATCACCGCGCTTCGACAGCGCTTGCAAGGCTGCCACCACTACAAAGTATCGGTCAACTTCAAAGAAGTGCCGTAGTTTTTCTCTAGTATCACTGCGACCAAAGCCATCCGTACCCAATACCGTATAGTCAGTCGGCACCATCGCCCTAATTTGCTCGCCGTATAGTTTGATATAGTCGCTAGACGCAATCACCGGGCCTTTTTGATCTTTAAGGCAAGCCGTGACATAGCACTCTTTTTCCTTCTCTTCGGGGTGCAGCATGTTCCATCTACGAATATGCTGGCCATCTCGTGCGAGCTCGTTAAAGCTGGTCACACTCCATATGTCAGAGCCGACACCAAAGTCTTCTGCCAGCAATTGCGCTGCCGCTCTCACCTCATTCAAAATCGTGCCACTACCTAATAACTGGACATGTGCTTTTTTACCCCTACCTTTAGCCTTAACACCTTCCAGCAGGTACATGCCTTTTATAATGCCTTCTTCGGCCCCCCCTGGCATGGGTGGTTGTTCGTAGTTTTCGTTCATAATGGTGATGTAGTAATAAACGCTTTCATTCTCTGCGTACATTCTTCTCATGCCATCCTGAATCACCACTGCCAGTTCGTGAGCATACGCAGGGTCATACGCCACACAGTTTGGCACCGTGCCGGCCAAAATATGACTATGGCCATCTTGGTGCTGCAACCCTTCTCCATTGAGTGTGGTTCGACCTGCCGTGCCTCCCATCAAAAAGCCTCGAGCACGCATATCACCAGCAGCCCAACAAAGGTCACCTACACGCTGAAAACCAAACATCGAATAAAATGTGTAGAACGGAATAAGAGGAAAGTCACTGGTACTATATGCCGTTGCACAGGCAGCCCAAGCCGCCATGGCACCTGCTTCATTAATACCCTCTTCTAGTATTTGCCCATTGGCGTCTTCGCGATAATACATCATCTGCTCGCGATCATGGGGTATATACTTCTGACCTTCAGAGGTATAAATCCCCAACTGCCGGAACATTCCCTCCATACCAAAGGTACGCGCTTCATCGGGTACGATCGGTACAATCCGTTTACCAATACGCTTATCTTTGGTTAAGGTTGAAAGGATACGCACGAACGCCATCGTAGTCGATATTTCTCGACCGTTAGACCCTTTCAACTGCGCTTCAAATACGTCGAGGCTTGGGATCGTTAATGGCCGGCTGTCTTTTCGCCTTTTCGGGTAAAACCCCCCTAGATTCTCTCGGCGCTTACGCATATAGAGCATTTCCGGACTATCCGCAGGGGGTCGATAATAAGGAATGTCTTTCAACTCTTCATCATTCAATGGAATACCGAAGTGGTCTCGGAATGATTTGAGCGTATCCATATCCAGTTTTTTCAACGAATGTGTTGCGTTCTGTGCTTCGCCTGCTTTTCCAAAGCCGTACCCTTTAATGGTATGAGTCAGAATCACAGTCGGCTGCCCCTTGGTTTTAACCGCTTCATGATAAGCCGCATACACTTTATAGGGGTCGTGCCCGCCTCGGTTTAGCTGAGCAATATCTTCATCCGTTAAACTCTCTGCCAGTTTTGACAACTCAGGCGATCTGCCGAAAAAATGCTTACGGGTATAAGCCGCGCCATTGCCTTTAAAGTTTTGTAAGTCGCCATCGACACACTCATCCATGACTTTTTGCATCGCCCCATTGGTGTCATTGTCAAACAGGGTATCCCAGTGCCGCCCCCAAACCACTTTGATAACATTCCAGCCTGCACCACGAAATACACCTTCAAGCTCCTGGATAATTTTACCATTCCCCCTAACCGGGCCATCCAAACGCTGCAGGTTGCAGTTCACGACAAAAATCAGGTTATCTAGCTTTTCTCGGCCTGCCAGTGATATGGCACCTAGTGATTCTGGCTCATCAGTCTCACCATCGCCGATAAAGCACCAGACCTTTCGGTCTGAGTTATCGACCAATTCACGGTTGTGCATATACTTCATGGTGTGGGCTTGATAGATCGCTTGTAGCGGACCTAACCCCATCGATACGGTTGGGAACTGCCAGTAGTCAGGCATCAACCAAGGGTGCGGGTATGACGACAACCCGTTGCCATCGACTTCGTTGCGGTAGTTATCCATCTGCTCATCAGAGATCCGCCCTTCTAGAAACGAGCGGGCATAAATACCAGGCGCAGAATGGCCTTGAATATAAATCAAATCAGAATCACGAGACTCATTACCAGCGTTAAAGAAGTAGTTAAAGCCCACATCATACATCGTAGCAATAGAAGAGAAGGTAGAAATGTGACCGCCTAATTCTCCGGGTCGTTGATTAGCGCGTAGAACCATCGCTAGCGCATTCCAACGAATCAGTGACCGAATTCGGCGTTCCATAAACAAGTCGCCAGGCATCCGTGCTTCTTTAGTCGGTGGTATGGTGTTTCTAAAGGGGGTGGTGATGGAGTATGGCAACTGGGCGCCATCTCGTGTAGCTCGTTCGGAAAGACGTGTTAATAAATAGTGGGCCCGATCAACCCCCTCGTTGTCGATCACCGATTCTAGTGATTCTAACCATTCCCGGGTTTCAATCGGATCTGAATCCTCGTGCATCACTTACTCCTACTGGATCTCATAACGTAATTACGGTTGTGTATGACGCGCCCATAGTCAATAAATGTCGAGTACGTCTAACACGCTAAAATGCAATGAGTAGTCAAAACCATGCTGTAATCCGGCGTACTCACGTATGCCCCATCACAACCAATAGAATTGCTGACTCGCCCACTATTACTGTTTGTCCCTTGGCAACCTGTCAGATCTGGCCAGGTTATCTATTACGAGCCTATTATTTTTATGATTGGCTCACGCTAACATTCCGTGCTTTTCTTTATTTATAATGCGCCCACGGTTTAGATTAACCAACATTTTTAAACATGTTTTATGTATGGTTATCGCCGAATTACTGAAAATAAACCGTTAATAAGTGTTCGTTATTCATATATTGTAGGCCGATTCCTATTTTTTGCTTAATGAAATAAACAACTTGGGGAGATTATTTAATTAAACGGATTACGCCACTGAGAGTTGCATACCGTTTTGATTAGAGTCAGCACGTTTGTGGTGTTTTCGACTAACCTCTTTTAGTTAAACCAACTCCGTTATAATACAAAATATCAGGCGCGTCGAGAGTCTTTAATATCCAGCAAACGCTAGCTTGTGAGTAAACAATAATCCACACCTGCTCACATTTAACAATCCCTGCATTCTATAAGTCAGCCTGAGCTGTTAATATAGTTCCTCAACATGCAATAAGTTCGTTTACGTTCACTAAAGAGCGTTTATTGTGGTCGTCTGTATTGGCTGCTAAGACCAATCAAGAGTGAGTGGCATAAACATGTATAAAGTTAACACGATTATTTTCAGTGCTGCATTGGTAAGCATCATGCTAAGCACCGCAGTTCAAAGTGCCGAACCAATGAGCGAGTCCGACCTAGGTAATGTATCTGCAGTAAGTGGCAATGTACTTAACATTATGGGCTCATCTGCATCAGGCGATACAACCAACAAACCCGCCCCCCAAAAACAAGCATCGATCTCAGCTAACTATATTGAAGTTGACCAAGCATTAGAGTCTCGAAACAATACATCATTAACCCCTTCTGCCATAAACCCACAAGATAGTGTTTCTACATTTAAAATTAGTGAACGTACCAACGGACAAAATAACACTGCTACGCTTTATTATGATGAAAAAGCCAACCTAAACAGTTCCTCATACAACGATAACGTGCTTTCCATCAATCAAGATGTTCAAATTCAGCGAGTTCAGATCGAACAGGCGGGGCATTCTGCAAGCCCCCCCTTCAGAGGGGACTACACATTTGGAAATCTTCAGGTTAACGGAGCAGTGTCTATCATGGGACGTTAACTACTAAGCTATTACGTTCTGCTTTCCATACCATGACAGCAACTCTTGCAGTCATATAAAATAACAACGAAAACTCAAGACAAAGAGATAAACCTGCTACCAGCGTTACTTCAGGCACTAGAATCATCAGCATCAAAAACAACAAACTGCTCAGGTGTAATCGATAAAAGTATCTCGAATGCTTAATCTGCAAGATAGCCCTCATGTGCGGCAATGACTTAATTGCTTCAAAGTTACCAGCACAAAAACGCTGCATATGAAGGTACGAAAGAAAGGGTATTATTTTCTGCAACATCCCTCCGAGAACAGACACAATAACGCCAAATACCAATAAGACACCATTCAAAAGCCATGCCTTCTCATTAACGATGCCGAACCACCCACATTCAAGAACCACTTGAATAACCATAAATCCCATTAGCGAACTAATAGCCGTTTTCCAGAGCATCACCGTTACATCTTCAATCTTTCGTTTTCGCTTATTTAAAAGCCTCCACACCTGTATGCCATATACACCAAAACACGCTAACAATAAGCCCTTTGCGGCAGACGAAACAGCGCCCCCAGCATAAAAGAAATCAATTACACTCGCGGCGACAAGGGTTAAAAACGTGACAACAGGTGTCCACCGCTGAAAATTCAAGTTAAACGAGGGCGTTACATGAAACATTGGGATGACTTGAAAGCTTACCCCCATTATTAATAAACCAACCCAGCCGGCCAGACCCCATAGCAAATGAAAATCAGTCCACCTACGATCAAAGCCGACGATCTCGGGATAACCGTGCATTAGTAGCAAGCCCCCCCCCACCGCAATCATCACTAACAATGAGATAAGCGATAACCGCATCGCCATTAATGTCGGCGAACTGCGATGAGCACGACTCACTGCCAACAACCCACACACGGCTAATATCATCAGCCCCAGTACGAGCAAACATGCAGCAGCCGCAAACAACCACGCAATATCATTCAACATTGCAATCGAAAACAGCATCACCCCCAAGGTCAGGCAACCATATACCGATGCAGGTACAACCTTACCACCAGGGAGTAAACACCCACCTACAACAGATGTAACTTGAAACAATGCACCCACCATCACCATCGTAACCGTACCAATAGTGACTAAATGAAGCGTGAGTATCACCTCTTTAAACCACCGACTCTGCCATAGAGCTGTGTCACTACCAAACAGCAACATCCCTCCCAAAACACTCAATGCCATACCCGCAATCAGGGCAAATAACGGAGCGGTTAGAAAAAAACGGAAAGGTATTGTCCAGTACGGTACAAAATCAAAATTTAGTGGGGTATCGCGATTCATAGGGGGCCAATCACACATCGTTTACTTAGAAAATTGGTTTGCCGCTGCGCGGTTACTTTTGTGCCAAAAATAGATGTGTATAACACCGTCAGCAGGATAAATTGTTTGGTGTAAAAAGCCCATTTCATCCGCTGTTTGATATAGCGGAAAAGGTTCTTGGCGGTGCATCATATTAAGTACGACATCGTCAGGCAGCGTAGCAAGACACTGTACCGCGAGGCTATAGGGTTCAGGAGGTTCCAGATCACTCACATCCAAATCAATAATCTTCACTCTACACCCATCCATAAACTAATCTTATGCCACCAATGCTTCACTAATTTTGTACACTGTATCCTCCTTGGGTAAAGTGTCATTGAGCATCGGGTACAAAACCTGCTCTTCTTTCATGTTGTGCTGCTGCATGAAAATCATTAGCGACTCGCATTGCCCTAGCGCCTCATCAGTATCTTTTGCGTCAATGGCAGACGTGATTGATTTAAACATCTCACGCATTTGCAAATGTTCACCACGCATAACCAGTGTTGGACCCGCTTGCATACCTGTCACTTCTTCAAACGCAGGAAAGAGCGCCTGTTCCTCAAGCGTAAAGTGCTGCTCAATCCTAGCGCAAAAGTTCATCCAAAGACTTAACCCTTCGTCGAATTTACCTTCAGCGATAGCCTCTTCAGCACTCGCATAAATCTCATCGCAACCACGATGATCGTCGGTCATTAGTTCTGATATAGAAGACATGGCTGATAAGCCTCATTGATGTTTTGGTAAATGTTGTTTTGATAAATATAGTTTTGACAATTCAATTTGTTGAGCATGAGTATCGAAAACTACAGCCAAAATCTAAATGATTTAAATCAACTCAACTCAGAAAGAAATTCCCCCCCTGAGCCACTTAAAATGCCATATAGGGATAATCACCTATTTCATACAACCATTAGATCGCTAAAATAGGCTTATTGAATTTACTTAATTTCTTACTTGTCATCTGAGAAGAGCTTTAGGCACTAGGTTTCTCGCAACTTATGTGCCTTTTTTTATGCCTTTTATTCATATAAGTTTCACCGTTCATTTGATACCTTATAGATAGTTGTTTATTTAAATTGCAAGATATTGCATTAGCCTTGCATAGTAAGAAGTATCAACATCTCTAGCTAGCAATATGCCCTATGATTTATAAAAGGATATAAAGATGAAATTAATATTCGGAGCGCTAATGACTCTAATCGCGCTATACGGCTGTTCAACGGTCAATATTATCGACACCAACCCCGATAATCCCGCCGATATATTAAAATCAGAAATGTCGGGGTTAAGCCCTTCACAAACGAACACTCAGGGTAGCTGGCAATCGACTTTGGAGTACGTTAACAACAAGCTAAACTATGGCGAAAAGGTTTTTTACAGCTCCACCTTCAACAAATTCGTGCATGCCAAATTTTCGAATGAATATAAGCTTTTTGAAATGAGTGAACTAGATCTCGAGAATGCCACTATCCGTCGTCAAGGCACAGGTATAAAAAGAAGAAATGCAAGCATTAGCATTCCAGCAAAAGCAGACGTTCAGACCTTTGACCTCATTTTTTCATCAGGTAAGCGCACAACATCATCACACATTATATTTAAAGTAGACTCCGCTAGCGACTCGATAAAAGTAAAACAAGCATTTGACTTGATGGCTCTCCCCGAAAACAGAATTAATATACAGCAATAAGGGTTCTAGATATCAATAACGCAAAGCAACACGTAGCACAACTAAACTTTATTCTCTGCTAATTTATATGTGCATCATATACACAGGTTTTAATAAAATTTTTCTTAACCTATTGAAAAAAAAGATTATTCAGCGTACATCAGCAATCCAACTTGCAATATAAGGAACCTGACATAAGCTTGCTTAAATAACCGTTATAATTTTCGAGCTTTTCATCAATCTGCAATGTTTGTAAGATTGATGACCAATGGCTCCCTAGAGTATAAAGCACTCATATAGTTTGTCGGGGCCGAACGTTTAATCAGCGGAAATACCGACCAGGGTGGTCCACACCTGTAAATACAATCATTTGAAATATCAGGATCTTAATAATGAAAAAAGTGAACAAGAAGCTTCTGGGTTTTAGTGCGTCTTTAATGATGATGGGGGCAGCAACACTATCTCAAGCAGAAACCTTAAAGATCGGTCTTGCCGGGCCAGTCACAGGGCCTGTTGCACAATACGGCGACATGCAGATGATCGGCGCTCAAATGGCCATTGCCAAAATCAATGAAGCAGGCGGTGTTAATGGAATGCAGCTAGAAAGCGTTATCTACGATGATGCTTGCGACCCAAAACAAGCCGTGCAAGTAGCCAACAAAATAGTTAATGATGGTGTTCGCTATGTTGTAGGCCACTTATGTTCTAGCTCTACCCAGCCCGCTTCAGATATTTATGAAGATGAAGGCATTATGATGGTAACAGCAGCATCTACTAGCCCTGATATTACCGCTCGCGGCTACCAAATGATATTTCGTACCATTGGCCTAGACAGCCATCAGGGACCTACTGCAGGCAACTATATAGCAGATAAAGTAAAGCCTACCAAAATGGCCATCATTCACGACAAGCAGCAATACGGAGAAGGTATTGCAAACGCGGTTAAGCAAACAGTTGAAAGCAAAGGCGTTAACGTTGTCATGTATGAAGGTATTACCGCTGGCGACAAAGACTTCTCTTCTCTAATTGCAAAAATGCAAAAAGAAGGCGTTGATTTTGTTTATTACGGTGGTTACCACCCAGAGTTAGGCTTGATTCTTCGTCAATCAGCAGAGAAAAAATTTACCGCTAAGTTTATGGGCCCAGAAGGCGTTGGCAACAAAGATCTCAGCGCCATTGCCGGCCCTGCTTCTGAGCAATTATTAGTAACATTGCCACCAAGCTTTGATCAACGCCCTGAAAATGCTGATCTAGTAGCCTCTTTTAAAGCAAAAGACCAAGACGCGAGTGGCGCGTTTGTTTTAACTGCATACTCTGCAGTACAAATCATGACTGATGCCATGAAGAAAACAAACTCAACCGATACAGAAAAGATGCAAAAAGCAATGCGCGAAATGACCTTTAAAACGCCCACTGGAGATATTCAGTTTGACGAAAAAGGTGATTTGAAGAACTTTGATTTTGTCGTTTACCAATGGCATGCAGATGGCAGCAAAACGCTCGCTGAGTAAGCGCCTAAAGTACTAAAAACAAAACACCCTCTTTTGTAAAAAGAAGGGTGTTTTTTTGTATCATTGACATCTTTAAAACAAGGTTGTTTTGGGTGGCAATTACCCAGTGTACAGCGCCGAATAGTTTAACAGAGACTGGAGCCTATTAATGTTAGAAACAGCCCTCTACTTCATTCAGCAATTGCTGAATGGCCTTACTATAGGTAGCACCTATGCGTTAATCGCAATAGGTTACACCATGGTGTATGGCATTATCGGCATGATTAATTTTGCTCATGGCGAAATTTACATGATCGGAACCTATATATCATTTATCGCCATTAGCGGTTTGATCCCGCTACTCGGAATCGAATACCTGCCACTCATCCTTATTATTACACTCGCAGTTTCAATGTTTATCTCAAGTACTTACGGATGGGCAATAGAAAGAATCGCCTACCGGCCGGTTAGAGGTGGTAACCGATTGATCGCATTAATCTCGGCGATTGGTATGTCTATATTTCTACAAAACTATGTGAGAATAGCCCAAGGCTCACGAGATATTGCTATGCCATCGCTAATACAGGGCGGTTGGAGCTTCGGTCCTCCAGAAGGGTTTCAGGCATCTTTATCGTATATGCAACTATTCATTTTTATCGCAACGTTTATCACCATGGGCGGACTCACACTATTCATTGCGAGGTCTCGCATGGGGCGTGCTTGTCGAGCGGTATCAGAAGACATGAAGATGGCCGGCCTGCTAGGTATCAACACCAACAGAATCATTTCGCTCACATTTGTTATCGGGGCAGCATTAGCAGCCGTTGCTGGGCTTCTGTTAGGCTTATATTACGGGGTGACTAATCCTTATATTGGTTTTATAGCCGGTCTAAAAGCATTCACGGCTGCCGTACTAGGCGGCATCGGTAGCATTCCAGGCGCTATGCTCGGAGGGCTGCTGCTAGGTGTCACAGAAAGTATGACTTCTGCCTACTTCAGTTCTGAATACAAAGACGTAGTCTCATTCGGGTTGTTGATACTTATTTTATTATTCCGTCCGACTGGCTTGCTCGGAAAACCAGAGGTGGAGAAGATTTAATGAAAGATAAATTTTTTCCTGCATTAATTGCAGGTATTGTTACCTTCGTATTGGCCTTTCCGTTGCTGGGATTAAGTATTGTTGCCGATGGCTTAACACTTGGGCTTGAAGGTGCTGACACAAAAACACTAGGCTATATCGCACTCGCATCACTCGCGGTATTTTTCTTCCAGCTGTGGAAAAGTAATATTGTCGCAGTAGCCAAGAGCATCCCACTCCCCAAAAAAGCCTATAGCTCGCCTGCGGCACGCTCACAATCTCAGAGAGATAAACGCGAGAAGCTATTTACACTTATCGTTGTTGCGCTAGCGCTAGTCTGGCCGTTCTTTGCTTCTAGAGGTAATGTAGACCTTGCCACACTAGTATTAATCTATGTCATGCTTGGATTAGGATTAAACATCGTTGTCGGCTTGGCGGGGCTATTAGACCTCGGATACGTAGCATTCTATGCCGTTGGCGCATACAGTTACGCATTACTGTACCAGTACTTCGGCCTATCTTTCTGGGTTTGCCTGCCGCTAGCAGGATTGTTCGCAGCTATCTTCGGGTTTATTCTGGGGTTCCCAGTCCTCCGGCTAAGGGGTGACTATCTAGCCATCGTCACACTCGGGTTTGGCGAAATCATCCGCATACTGCTTAACAACTGGACTCACCTAACTGGCGGACCGAATGGTATCGGAAGCATCCCAAAACCATCACTATTTGGTTTGGAGTTTGGACGCAGAGCAAAAGAAGAAGGCAATGTACCATTTCACGAGTTCTTTAGCATAGATTACAACAGTGGCTACAAAGTTATATTCCTCTACTTACTCGCCCTGCTACTGGTCCTATTCACCATATTCGTTATTAGGCGACTCATGCGCATGCCCGTTGGTAGAGCCTGGGAAGCCCTTCGTGAAGATGAGATTGCCTGTCGTTCATTAGGGTTGAATAGAACGATTATTAAGCTTTCTGCCTTCACTATAGGTGCATCATTCGCAGGCTTTGCAGGCGCGTTCTTCTCAGCAAGACAAGGGTTTATCAGCCCTGAATCATTCACGTTTATTGAGTCTGCAATCATTCTCGCAATTGTCGTGCTAGGCGGAATGGGCTCTCAACTCGGAATAATACTGGCAGCAGTTGCCATGACCGTACTTCCAGAACTTGCTCGAGAGTTTCAGGAGTACCGTATGTTGATGTTTGGTTTAATGATGGTACTAATGATGATCTGGCGACCACAGGGCTTGCTCCCAATGAAACGTAGACATATGGAGCTGACCAATGGCTGAGTCGATGCTAAAAGTTAGAGATTTATCAATGCGATTTGGCGGCCTTCTAGCCGTTAATGGCGTATCCCTCGATGTTGAAGAGCGCGAGATTATTTCTGTTATTGGGCCAAATGGCGCAGGCAAAACCACTGTTTTTAACTGCATCAGTGGCTTCTATACCCCGACAGGCGGAAATATCAACTATAAAGGGCAAGAAATTCATGCTTTGGCTGACTACAAAATCAGTCGTCTCGGCATGGTGAGAACATTCCAGCATGTTCGACTATTTAGTCAAATGACGGTTATTGAAAACCTGCTGGTTGCGCAGCATAGACATGTGAATACCAACTTGCTTTCAGGCCTTTTTAAGACTCCGTCTTATCGAAAGAAAGAGCAGAAGTCCATTGATAGAGCCGTCTACTGGCTAAAGAAAGTAAATCTATTAGAGTTCGCAAACAGGGACGCAGGTAACCTCGCCTACGGCCAGCAGAGAAGACTCGAAATTGCGCGATGCATGGTAACCGAACCAGGGCTCTTGATGCTCGACGAACCTGCTGCAGGGCTTAACCCTAAAGAAACAAAAGAGCTTGATGAGCTAATTGTTAGCCTGAAAGAAGATTATAACGTCTCAATTTTACTGATTGAACATGACATGAATTTGGTTATGGGCATATCAGATAGAATTTACGTGATCAATCAAGGCCAACCACTAGCCTCTGGTACACCTGACGAAATCAGGGCCAACCCAGACGTCATCAAAGCTTACTTGGGAGAGGTGTAAATGCTCAAGCTACAAAACGTACATACCCATTACGGTAAGATTGAAGCATTAAAGGGTGTCTCACTAGAGGTCAAAGAAGGCGAGATTGTCTCTCTAATCGGTGCCAACGGTGCAGGCAAATCAACACTACTTATGACGGTGTGCGGAGACCCTAGAGCCAGCTCCGGTAAAATCTTGTTTGAAGGCAACGATATCACTCAAGCAAACACACCTGACATCATGCGGAGCGGTTTAGCCATCGTACCCGAAGGTCGCCGCGTATTCGCAGGGCTAACGGTACTTGAAAATCTCCATATGGGTGGATTCTTTACTAACAAGCAGGAATTTGAGTCAACTCTGGAACATGTTTTCAAGTTGTTTCCTCGATTACGAGAGCGACAAAGTCAACGCAGCGGCACGATGTCCGGAGGCGAGCAACAAATGCTGGCAATTGGTCGGGCACTCATGACCAAACCCCGCATGATTTTTCTGGATGAACCATCACTAGGTTTAGCGCCTATCATCATCAATCAAATTTTCGAAATTATCGAACAACTAAGAGATGAAGGCATGACCGTATTTTTAGTTGAACAGAATGCAAACCAAGCACTACGACTGGCTGATAGGGGTTATGTTCTCGAAAACGGAGAGGTGGTACTTCAGGATACTGGCGATAATTTGCTAGTAAATGAAGACGTTCGAAAGGCTTATCTAGGCGGATAGAGCCAGAGTTTAAAAACACATAACGTGTAAGAGCATCACTTTGGGGCCCCTACACGTATTTCGGCTATCAGCATCGCCTTAGAAATAATACCGGTACCCTAACGATATGTCATAAAAATCATCATCGTTATGCCATTCTTGAGCTAACGATAACCTCAGTGCATGATCAACCCCTAAATTAAAATTCTGGGCAAATTCTGCTCTCATACGGTAATCATCATTTAAAAACTGCGAGCCCGACAGGTCTATTTTTTGTGTTCCGATCGGTGAGTAATAGAGCAGACCGGCTTCAACCCCAATGGCCGGCTCAATAATCGAGTTAAATTGCTTGTTATGCTCAATGCGCCCCGTTAAAATCCCAAACAGCTCAACACTGTCTGACAGCTCATAACTATGCCCTGCTCCACCGTTTAACTGGAAAACACCGACCTCTTCGTCACGGCTATACACCCTTTCATAACCGAACTGGACCTTCCAGGAAAGAGGTTTAAGAAACATATTCCTTTTAGATAACGATGTAATATCAACCACATCAAATCGATTGAATTTTAACCCGCCATCATTGTAGTGTCGCACTTCTGTATTAAACAAAATAATTTGAGCACCACGCAAATAGCCCTTCTCATTGTCTAGCAGGTCATGATAGGTAACCCGATAATTAACTTGCTGAAATACATCATCATTCCGCTCACCTAGAGAGACGCCAGCAGTAATGGTTTTGTGCCCTGTTTCCGGCGCATCCGGCCTATCAACCACAACCTTTTTTGACGATAGTTTATTCAACGCCAACAATAGCTGATAACTTCTCTTGGCCATCGCCTCATTACGTGGAATTTGAAGCTGCTCATAGCGCAAATAGCTATAAGCTATTTGCACCACTTCGCCTTTTTGCTCCTGACTCAGCGTGCTAAATTCTGGTGTATCCATCATGCCAATATCATTCGACAACTCTTTGCCTAGGCGCTGAATCGATTTAGGTAGGGAGTTAATGCGAGCATGAAGTTCAGCAAGTTCCGATGGTCTGAAATAGGTGCTCTCAACCAAACCTTCTTCAACGACAGCCCTAACGGTATTGGTGGGTATTGCATCAAGCTTAAAACGTTCTGTAAGGTTGACTTCAGGTCTTACAAGCTCTAATAGCTCCAGTAGCCTAAACGCACAATTTTCATCGAAAAAATAATAATCAAAGTTGATGTCCTTGAGCTCCCATACATGGGTTAAAATCAAGTCAACTTCTTCTGGGGTGTAGTTCAATTTATACTCCCAGATATCACGGTTCTCCATTCGGTTGTATTCTTTTATTTTCTCGAAGTAGCGCATCATGTTGTATACGCCAGGATAACCTCCAGCCAACCCTCTAAACGCAAACGATACAGAGTTATCATCATTGTTAATATTGGCACCAAAATTAAGCGCATAAGATAACCAGTCAGAGCCTCCCTCTATGTCCTTTGGATCAAACCGAAGGAGTGTATGCCCAAACATTGAAGAGGGACTGTTTAACGCCGTAGCGGGAAATATAAGAGATACCGAATGCGCATTAACCTGCGCCCTCCACTCAGCATAGTCGGTGCAACTTGCAGCAGGCATTTTTGCCGCATCTAGCTTAAGCTGGCTAGTGAGCCACTTAAACCGATACACAAAACGACATTGTGCGTGTTGATTATCAAGGCCATCCTCAATAAACAAGGCATCTATCGTGGCCTGGAGCTCGCTCTCAGCATCGAAAAATCCATCATCAGAATAAAAGTAAGTCTCATCATCTACATAACTACTAACGCCTGTAGCTGAAAAATAGTCACGCCGAAAATGTAGTAGCCTCCTCCATGTATCCTCTTCAGAAAGCCTTAGAGTAGCCGCCTTCTGCTTAACTAACTCAACATAATGAGGCTGACTAGCGACGCCAGTATCAGCAAGTACATTAAACCCTGACAACCCGCCTAACAATAGAAGAGACAACAACAAAAAAATACGGTGCATATATATGAGAACTTGGAAGAGTAGAAGAATAAATAAGTGCTTTTAGGTGTGTGGCACTATCCCAATAAAGCGATATTATGATATGAGTAACGAGACAAAGACAACTAATTATACGGCAAAAGCGCAGATAACAGATAAAGAACACCTACCGAAGCAGGTATTCTTTAGAAGATGATTAAGCCGCGTACTTGCTTAAACGAGCATCAGACTTCATCACTTTCAATACAGACATCATTGCGTCTTCAGCGGTTACATTTTCACTTGGGAAAATAACCGCGAAGTTTTCATGCATTACCGCATCAAAAACCTGGCGATCTTCCGCTTCAACATTTAGCGCTACAGCAACAGTCGTCAATGCATCACCATGGCCACGAGCAACATCTTCTGAAAACTCAGTCATGATGCTAGACATGTCAATCATAGACTTGCCACCGTATGTAAGCGTGCCATTAGCCGAACAACCGTTCGTGCCACTGGTCATGCCGAATGTAGCGTTTCCTGAAGTACCATTGGTAATAGAAGCAATAACATGACTAGGAAGGCCTGATTGCCCGTCAAAAAACATGTTACCCCAACCACAGCTATCGCCACCAGGAGCAACCGCAGACGCAGATAAAGAAGCTGCCATTAAACTTGTTGCTAATAAAAATCTTTTCATCGTAATTCCTCTTACTTATCATTCATTGCATGTCATCGAATCGATGTACTACATTTGAAATGTTAGACTAGCCCACAGTATTCACCCACTATATAACAAAACGTACCAACGCTATTTTATATACAGGGAGTGAACAACCTATAAATTAACCTTTTCTATTTCTCGGTCGCTGGTCACAGCAGACTTTTCAATAGCCGTTCCTTCGAAAGAGATCGTCCCAAAAAAACATCATCTTTTCAAGTGGCTACCCTGAATTAAAGTAGAACAATCCTGATATAGCAAACAAAATCAACATAAACAGTAGGTTTTTATAGGTGTTTTAGGATAGTGTTACGCAGTATAGGAACTTATAGTTTTTCCACCACCACAACTCGAAACCTAACCATGCCCACACAATACCTTGTCGCTAGCCACAAACCATTTCCATGCTACCGCTCTATACTTTGTCTTTTACTATCTATTGCATTTTTAAATTTAAGTGGTTGTAGTAGTTTGTTCTTTTTTCCTGAAAAAACTCATTACTTTAACCCCAAACAAGCCAATATAGACTTCGATGATATCTATTTGAAAACTGCCGATGGCGAGACCATCCATGGCTGGCACCTAAAACCTATTGGGGAAAGCAAAGGCATTATCTACTTTCTCCACGGCAACGCTGAAAACATCAGCACGCATATAGGGAGTGTTGTGTGGCTTGTCGAGGCTGGGTATGAAATATTTGCATTAGATTACCGAGGTTTTGGAAAGTCTACCGGCAGTCCTGACCTGCAAGGTGCTCTTGTTGACGTCAAGAAAGGTTATGAATGGGTTGTATCACAACAAGCTAAAAAACCACGTGATGTATTTATTCTGGGGCAAAGCTTGGGGGCCGCACTTACATTAAGCTTCGCTAGTCACTCTGTAGGATTAGACACTCATGTTAATGGCATTATTGTTGACGCTGGCTTCCCCAGCTTCAGGGGGATTGCAAATGAGAAGCTAAGTGATGTCTGGCTAACCTGGCCACTACAGTACCCACTTTCATGGCTAATACCTTCACGGTATGACTCTGATAACCACCTATATCAAATTGCACCTATACCGTTGCTCGTCATTCATAGCACTCACGATATTATTATCCCTTTTCATCATGGCCAATCAATCTACCAGCAAGCATCTGAACCTAAAGAATTTCTTGTTACCGATACTCCGCATACCGCTACATTCGCCTCGATGGGATATATCGACTACACACTTAAGTTCATTGAATATTATTCAAACCAATAAAAAAGGGAGCCATATAGGCTCCCTTTTTAAGTAGAGGCAGAATTAACCTTCTGCACCCTCTTCAAGACCTTTCATCGTCAATTTGATTCGGCCACGTGCATCAACATCAAGCACTTTAACCTTAACCATCTGACCTTCAGAAAGCACATCTTTAACATTCTCAATACGCTCTTGAGAGATCTGAGAAATGTGTACAAGACCATCTTTACCCGGCAAGATATTAACAAACGCACCGAAATCAACGATACGCTCAACCTTACCTTCGTACACAGCACCTACTTCAGCTTCGGCTGTGATTTCGTTGATACGATTGATAGCGGCTTCTGCGCCTTCTAATGTATCCGCGTAAACTCGAACCGAGCCATCATCTTCGATATCGATAGATGCACCGGTTTCTTCACAGATAGAGCGAATAGTCGCTCCACCCTTGCCAATGATGTCACGAATCTTATCAGGATGAACCTTAAGATTGTGCATTGAAGGCGCCTTATCAGAAACCTTCTCACGTGACGTTTCGATAACCTTGTTCATTTCGCCCAAGATTTCGATACGTGCATTTTGAGCCTGCTCTAATGCAATTTCCATGATCTCTTCAGTGATACCTTCAATCTTGATATCCATCTGAAGTGCTGTTACACCTTCCGCTGTACCAGCCACTTTAAAGTCCATATCGCCCAGGTGATCTTCATCACCCAAGATGTCAGTCAATACTGCAAATTCAGAGCCTTCTTTAACCAAGCCCATAGCAATACCGGCTACAGGTGCTTTAAGAGGAACGCCTGCATCCATCAGAGCCAAGCTACTACCACATACGCTGGCCATCGAGCTTGAACCGTTAGATTCAGTAATCTCTGACACTACACGAACTGCATAGGGGAACTCTTCTTGAGTCGGAAGAACGGCCTGCATTCCACGACTGGCCAATTTTCCATGACCAATCTCACGACGGCCTGGCGCACCCATACGTCCACACTCACCAACAGAGTATGAAGGGAAGTTATAGTGAAGCATAAATGCTTCTTTTTGCTCGCCTTGTAAAGTCTCTACCAACTGAGAATCTCGTGCTGTACCCAGAGTAGTGGTCACAATTGCTTGCGTCTCGCCACGCGTAAAGAGTGCAGAACCGTGAGTATTTTGCAAAACACCGACTTCTACGTTAACGCCACGAACGGTTTTCGTATCTCGACCATCAATACGAGGTTCGCCCTTGATAATACGTGTACGTACGATATTTTTTTCAAGCTTACTAAAGAAACCTTTTACATCATCAGCACTTGCCTGACCTTCTTCGTCACCTGCAAGTTTTTCTACCGCTTCAGTGCGAATCTCACCTAAACGACTGTAGCGCGCCATTTTGTCACTAATAGTATAAGCTTCATTAACCTGATCAGCGTATCCAGCTTTAACCGCATCAAGAAGCGTCTGATTAACCTCTTCAGGCTTCCAGTCCCACTTCTCTTTGCTTGCTTCTGCAGCAAACTCAGAAACAGCATCAACCACTACTTGCATTTCCTGATGCGCAAACAGTACTGCGCCTAGCATTTCATCTTCAGTTAGCTCTTTAGCTTCAGACTCAACCATTAGTACAGCATCTTTAGTACCGGCCACAACCATATCAAGCAATGATGACTCTAACTGCTCGTAAGAAGGGTTCAACACATAACCTTCTTCATCTGTAAACGCTACACGCGCTGCACCAATTGGGCCTTTAAAAGGGATTCCAGAAATACTTAGAGCAGCAGAAACACCAATCATCGCGGCGATATCAGCATCCTGGGTCTTATTTGCAGACATAACCTGGCAAACAACCTGTACTTCATTCATGAAGCCTTTAGGGAAAAGAGGACGAATAGGACGGTCAATCAAACGAGACGTCAGAGTCTCTTTTTCGCTTGGACGGTTTTCACGCTTGATGAAACCACCCGGAATTTTACCTACTGAATATTTTCTTTCCTGATAGTGAACAGACAATGGAAAGAAGTCTTGTCCTGGTCTCGTGCTTTTTGCAGCGGTTACTGCCACTAAAACAGAGGTGTCATCGACTGACACAAGTACAGCGCCTGTTGCTTGACGCGCGATGCGACCTGTTTCCAAGGTCACTGTAGAATTACCGTATTTAAAAGTTTTTGTTACCGTAGTCACGACGGCTCCTGTCAATTGTTTTATATATCCCAGTTCCAACCTGCTATAACGGCTTACATCAGCCGAAATAACACCAAATAAGTACTTTCTAGTAAGACTGCTACTCTAGTAAAACTAATACGCTAGTAGAACTAATAGGCTAGCAAAACCCTTGCTGAAAAATCATCTTATATAGATGAAGTGTAACCATAACACCTTAGCACAAAAAAAAAATACCGGATTACCCCTATAAAAGAATAATCCGGTACCTATACAACGAGTCTATGAAAGCAGCACAACAAGTCTATGAGAACAACGAGTATGACGCGCAGTCTTTGACAAGTCGTATCATGCCTGAGTCTTAACGACGTAGACCAAGTCGAGCGATTAGATCAACATAACGGCTAGCATCTTTCTTCTTCAGGTAGTCAAGCAGCTTACGACGCTGGTTAACCATGCGAATAAGACCGCGGCGTGAATGGTGATCCTGCTTGTTCTCTTTGAAGTGACCTTGCAATTTGTTGATGTTAACCGTCAACAATGCAACTTGAACTTCTGGAGAACCCGTATCGCCTTCTACACGCTGGTACTCACTTACAACTTTTGATTTTTCATCGGCACTTAAAGCCATCTTAGTCTCCTAAATATGCATGAGTTTAGTTTTTCAGTAACCGCGCATATTTACAGCTACTGAACTTTCGATCTAATCACTAGATTCGAAGTTTACTAATCGACGCGGTGCAATTTCACCATCGTCCATTATCTCGGCCATGCCGATAAATCGTTCGCCCAGTTTATCGCTATCAGCATACAGACGAACTAAACCAGGCGCCAAAGAATGGGCTATTCTAACCGCTTGCCCTTGTAAAATCGAGCCGGTTTGTTCATTATTTAAACAAACACGTTTAAATCCGTCCAACATTATGTCAATCGGCAGCAAAAAAGGGTCTAACGATGATGCTCCTTCACTTTCTTGCAATACTTCTAACTGCTGAATAGTCACCGTTTGCGCTAAGGGGAATGATCCAGCCTCAATACGCCGGAGCATTGAAACATGCGCTCCACAACCTAATATCGCACCAATATCTTCTACTAATGTTCGAATATAAGTGCCCTTACTACAATAAACCTCAAGATCAAACTCGCCCTCTCTAATATCGAGCAACTCGATTTTATATATTTTGATCGTGCGAATTTTTCGCTCTATTTCTATCCCTGCGCGGGCATATTCGTATAACGGTTTACCGTTATGCTTAAGAGCAGAGTACATAGGGGGAAGCTGTTTTATATCACCCACAAATCGATCAATAATGGCCTGCAAGTATTCACGCTGAATCTCACCAACAGGTCTTGTTTCAAGCACATTACCATCACTATCACCGCTATCAGTGATAATGCCGAGTTTAGCAGTAGTACGATAGGCTTTATCTGCATCAAGCAGATAACGAGAGAATTTAGTTGCCTCACCAAAACAAATCGGCAAAACCCCAGTAGCTAGCGGGTCTAGATTCCCTGTATGCCCTGCCTTATTTGCGTCAAACAACCAACGCACTTTTTGCAGAGTTTTATTAGATGTAATACCGGTTGGTTTATCTAGAAGCAGAACGCCACTGATCTTACGACCTTTTTTCCTACGCCCCAAAAGATCTAACCCTCAGGCTCATCAGTAGAAAAACCAGTATTTTTGTCGGCAAGCGCTTGATCTTTAGTACGAGCCTGATCAATGAGCGTAGACATTCTACGACCTTCACCGACGGTTTTATCAAAGTAAAACCTCAAGTGAGGTACCATTCTGATTTGAATTGCACGCCCTAGCTCATTCCGTAAGAAACCCGCCGCTTTGTTAAGCACTTCAAGCGTCAACTTAATCTCTTCGGAATGCTCATTTAGCTCTTCCGCTGTCAGAACTGTAATGTACACATCGGCATACCCCATATCACGACTGACTCTGACGTCATTGATCGTGACCATACCAATACGAGGATCCTTTAATCCAGTCTGAACTAACTGAGCAAGTTCGCGCTGTATCTGATCTGCGATTCTTTGGGTACGACTAAATTCTTTAGGCATATATTCTCTATTTAGCTATTTTAACCAACGCAACTAGTGAACTAGTTGATAAGGCGCCTCAAATTCATGAGGCGCCAAACTCGAAAAACTAAAGACTTCTTTCAACTCTTACAGAGTCAAACACTTCAATTTTATCGCCGACTTTAACGTCATAGTTCTTAACACCAATACCACATTCGGTACCAGAGCGAACTTCGTTAACATCATCTTTAAAGCGACGAAGTGATTCCAGCTCACCTTCAAAAATAACAACATTATCACGAAGAACGCGGATCTGTTTATTTCGGTAAATAGTCCCTTCAGTCACCATACAACCAGCTACCTGGCCAAATTTAGGCGATCGGAACGTATCACGTACTTCTGCAAGTCCGACAATATCTTCTCTAAACTCTGGAGCCAACATGCCTGTAAGCGCCTGTTTGATATGATCAATAATGTCGTAGATAACGCTATAGTAGCGAAGGTCCATACCTTCAGCATCAATCACTTTCTTCGCGGTTGCGTCTGCACGCACGTTGAAACCAATGATTACAGCATTCGTCGCAAGGGCCAAGTTAGCATCAGTCTCAGCTATTCCACCAACACCACTTGATACGATTTTAACCTGGACTTCTTCGTTACCAATCTCCGCAAGAGCGGCCGTAAGTGCCTCTAGTGAACCGCGAACATCGGTCTTAAGAACGATATTAAGGTTCTTAACTTCATCTTTACCCATACCTTGGAATAGATTCTCAAGCTTAGCAGACTGCTGACGCTGGAATCTAACATCACGGTATTTACCTTGACGGAAGTTTGCTACTTCACGAGCACGCTTCTCATCAGGTACAACAATAAAGTCATCACCTGCATCAGGCGTACCATTTAAGCCTAAGATCTCGACCGGAATGGATGGACCTGCTTCCGAGACTTTCTTTCCGTTCTCGTCCAGCATCGCTCTAACTTTACCAAAGAACATACCTGCAATAACGACATCACCCTGGCGCAAGGTTCCGTTCTGAATCAGTACCGTCGATACAGCTCCACGGCCTTTATCCAAGCTCGCTTCAACGACAACACCTTTTGCTGGAGCAGAAGGTACAGCTTTAAGCTCTAGAAGTTCTGACTGAAGCAGTACCGCATCCAGAAGCTCATCAATACCTTGGCCGGTATGTGCTGAAACTTCTACAAACTGAACATCACCACCCCAATCTTCAGGAATAACATCTTTTGCAGAAAGCTCATTCTTAACTCTATCTGAGTCTGCACCTTCTTTATCAATTTTGTTAATCGCCACGATAATTGGTACACCCGCTGAACGAGCATGTTGAACAGCTTCTTCAGTCTGTGGCATAACACCATCATCGGCTGCAACCACCAAAATAACGATATCGGTGCTGCTGGCACCACGCGCTCGCATAGCGGTAAACGCGGCATGCCCAGGGGTATCCAGGAACGAAATCATTCCATGCCCTGTTTCAACATGATAAGCACCGATATGCTGGGTAATACCGCCCGACTCACCATCTGCGACTTTCGCACGACGAATGTAATCGAGTAGCGATGTTTTACCGTGGTCAACGTGACCCATTACGCTTACAACAGGCGCTCGAGTGACTTCTTCACCCTTATAATCAATTGACTCAATAATGTTAGCTTCAATAGCATCGTCTTGAATCAATTTAGCTGTGTGACCCATTTCTTCAACGACTAACGTCGCTGTTTCCTGATCTATTGTCTGATTAATAGTGGCCATTACACCAAGACCAAACAGAACCTTAACAACTTGAGAGCCCTTCACATTCATTCTTGAAGAAAGCTCTGAAACAGTAATGCTTTCAGGAACCTCTACTTCATGAATTTGAGCCGCCGTAGGCTTTTCAAACTGATGATCTCTATCAACCTTCGACTTCTTTTTATTACGCAATTTACGATGACGAGACTCTTCATCCCCAGTCAATGAAACGAGTGTACCTTTTCTTCCACCCTTATTAGCCGCTTTGGCTTTTTCACGACGCTGTCGAGTTTCATTTTCGTCATTATCGCCACGCCCTTTTTTCTTATGACCTTTTTTAGCATCATCTTTAGATGGAGCATGCGCTTTTTTCGGGGCCGCTTCAGGGCTTCTATGCTTTCGTTCGTTAGAAGGTGCTGCAGGCTGATCTTTTCCGGCTGTTTTGGCGAGTTGAGCTTGCTCTTCTGCTAGTTTCTTAGCAGCCGCATCATTACGCGCTTTTTCGGCCTGTATTTTCGCTTCTTCAGCTTTCTTAAGTGCTAGCTCTTCTTCCTGCTGCTTCTGCTTTTCAGCTTCTACATCAACAGTCGCTTCACTGCGCTTAACATAGGTACGCTTTTTACGTACTTCAACATTAACTGTTTTAGTCTTACCCTGCATGCCAGCTACTTTAAGCGTGCTAGTCGTCTTACGTTTCAGAGTAATTTTCTTTGCTTCTGCATCAGATTCGCCATGGCTTCTTTTCAGAAATGACAACAGCGTTTGCTTTTCATCAGCCGACATTACGTCAGCTTCTGAAGTGTGCTTAAGACCCGCGGCCTGAATTTGCTTCAACAAACGGTCGACGGGAGCGCCAACATCTTCGGCGAGCTTCTTTACGGTAACTTCTGACATTATTTGTCCTCCTACTTCTCGCCACTACTACTGGTTTTCAAACCAGGGTGCTCGAGCCGTCATAATTAATTGGCCGGCACGTTCTTCGTCGATGCCTTCAATATCGATAAGATCGTCAACCGATTGCTCAGCAAGATCTTCCATTGAAACAATACCTCTACTGGCGAGAACAAATGCTAGGTGTCGCTCCATTCCATCCATTTCCAAAAGATCTTTCGCAGGCTCGCTTCCTTCAAGCGCTTCTTCAGACGCAATAGCCTGGTTTAACAGCTTATCTTTTGCTCGTCGTCTAAGCTCTTCGACTAAGTCTTCATCAAAACCGTCAATTGCGACCATTTCCTCTAAAGGAACATATGCAATTTCTTCTAATGAAGTAAAGCCTTCTTCAACAAGCTCTGAGGCCAAACCTTCATCTACATCAAGGGCTTCGATAAAGTTCTCAACAAAACGGCCCACCTCTTCTTCCTTCTGGCGGCCCGCTTCGTCTTCAGTCATCACATTCAGAACCCAGCCAGTCAATTCGCTAGCAAGTCTAACATTTTGACCGCCACGACCAATCGCCATCGCTAGGTTTTCTTCTGCAACCGCAACACTCATAGAGTGAGTATCTTCATCAACTACAATCGAGGCGACTTCAGCAGGTGCCATTGCGTTTACAACAAGTTGAGCGGGGTTATCATCCCAAAGAACAATATCAACTCGCTCATTTCCAAACTCTCCAGAAACGGCTTGCACTCGAGCCCCACGCATTCCTACGCAAGCACCAACGGGGTCAATTCGACCATCATTAGTTTTAACTGCAATTTTAGATCTCAAACCTGGATCTCTTGCAGCGGCTCTAATCTCAATAACCTCTTCAGCGATCTCTGGAACTTCAATTTTAAACAGCTCAATCAACATATCAGAGCTGGTGCGGCTAAGAATTAGCTGAGGCCCACGGCCCTCTGTACTAATCTCCCCAAGCAAAGCCCTAACACGATCACCCATCCTAAAAATTTCTTTTGGGATGAGGTTGTCTCTAGGTAAAAGTGCTTCTGCGTTATTACCTAGATCAACGATAACGTTATCTCTGGTCACTTTCTTCACGGTACCAGACACCAACTCGCCGACCTTCTCACGATAGCTGTCAACAATTCTAGCGCGCTCGGCTTCTCTAACTTTCTGCACAATAATCTGTTTCGCAGCCTGAGCACCGATCCGTCCAAAAGCCGCTGACTCTACTTGCTCTTCGTGGATATCTCCTGGCTGTAATTCAGGATTAATTTCATGAGCTTCTTCCAAGGTTAAATCATCACCTAACCCAGGTACGGTATCATTATCTACCACAGTCCAACGACGGAACGCTTCATATTCGCCTGTTTTACGATCAATAGTAACGTAGATATCTACTGTTTCTTCTTCGTCGTATCGTTTCTTTGTTGCCATAGCCAGCGCCAACTCGATAGCTTCAAAAATGACATCTTTATCGACATTTTTCTCGTTGGATACCGCTTCTACAACTAGCAATATTTCTTTATTCATTGCGTTGCCCTCAAAACCATTTAATCAAACTGTGGTACAACGTTAGCTTTATCGATGCTATCAACAGGAAAAAGATATTCGCTATCTTCAACCACAATGACAACATCATTGCCTTCAATACCTTTCAGCACACCTTCAAACTTTCTTCTTCCATCAAAAGGCATTCGGAGCTTTAAGCTCACCTTATGCCCTGCATAGCGCTCAAACTGGTCCAGCGTATACAATGGTCGATCCATACCCGGAGAAGAGACTTCTAATGCATACTCACCTGCAATAGGGTCTTCTACATCCATCACACCACTCACTTGTCGACTTACGACTTCGCAATCCTCCAGCATGATGCCGTTTTCACTATCGATAAACACTCTTAACACTGAATGCTTACCTTGAGACACAAACTCCATCCCCCAGAATTCAAAGCCTAAGCCTTCAACTACTGGGCGGATCATTTCATCAAGCAACCGTTGTTTTCCGGACAATATAATACTCCGAGACCACTAATTTTCAGCACAAATAAAAAATGGGCCGTAATCGCCCATCTTAAACTAGCAAAAAGCCCCTTCATGAGGGGCTTTTTGCAAGATTTCTGCAACCATTACTGCAGATATCTGTAACCATTACTGCAGACGTATGTAACTTTCTCTACAAATCTCTGCAATTTCACGAGATATAAAAAAACACCCGTAATTCAATCGAGGCATTATATTCCCACTAACCTACACGGTCAAGAAAACACCCTTTAATCTTTAAGAGCCTATACGCCCATAAAACCAAAAAAAGCGACTTGAGATACTCAAGTCGCTTTAGTTTGGTGCCGAAGGCCGGACTTGAACCGGCACGCCCAAAGAGCACTACCCCCTCAAGGTAGCGTGTCTACCAATTTCACCACTTCGGCTAAACTTTTAAATATCACTCCAATTCAGGAGCAACAGATCCTTCTTCTTGAGTCTCTAACTGAGGCGCTTCCAATTCAGCACCTAATGCATTGTCCGCATCCACCGGAACCACTTCATTAACACTAGGCACCGCAATTCCTTGATCAACCGCTACTTTTGAGTGCTGTTTAGCAAAAATAGCCAACGAAAAGCTAGTCACAAAAAACACAAACGCTAACAACGAAGTTGTTTTAGTCATGAAGTTTCCACTACCCTCACTTCCAAATACAGTCTGCGATGCACCGCCACCAAATGAAGCCCCCGCATCGGCACCCTTACCCTGCTGTAAAAGGACCAATCCTATCAGGCCAACAGAGACCAGCACATGAACCACAAGAACTATCGTCTCTAACCATTCCATACTATTAACCTATCGCCTTACAAATCACTTCAAATTCTTCAAGTTTCAACGAGGCACCACCAATCAGCCCCCCATCAATATCAGCCATAGCGAAAAGGTTCTTCGCATTTCCGGCATTGACACTACCACCATAAATAATGGAAATAACATCTGAAACTGCTTTATCAATAACAGCAATCTCACGCCTAATAAACTCATGCACTTCCTGAGCTTGCTCAGGTGTTGCCGTCTTTCCAGTTCCTATCGCCCATACTGGCTCATAAGCAATAACAACTTTGCCTAACTGTACTTGGCTCAAACCCTTCAACGCCGCTCGCAACTGACTACCGACGACCTCGAATATTTTACCGGACTCTCTTTCTTCGAGAGTTTCACCAACACACAATATCGGCTGAATATTCTTGTCGATACACTTCGCTACTTTTGCGGAAACGACTTCGTTAGTATCACCAAATAACGCTCGACGCTCCGAATGCCCCACAATACTGTAGCTGCATCCAAAGCCAACCAACATATCTGCAGACACTTCTCCGGTGAACGCACCATTATCAAAGCCAGAGACATTTTGTGAAGCCAAATTAACATCTGAAGAAATTTGAGCTACTACATCTGCCATCAATATAAAAGGGGGTGCTATTAACACCTCAACAGACTTATCTAGGCCTTCCACAATAGCGGATACACCCACCGCCAAATCTTTAGCGATTTGACGAGTTCCGTTCATTTTCCAGTTACCAGCTACAATCTTACGGCGCATTATCTGTACCACCATTTAAGAAGGCGCAAATACTAACCGAGTTAATTACAACTTACAAGTGCTCGCCACTGCGTTTTTTTATGTGAAGCGAGGTAAATGGCATCTGTTATTTAGTAACAGTCAATTATAGCTAGCAACCCTTATATTTTTGCACTTTCGACTTCTTTTGCGAGCGCAGACACAATATCTATTACCTCTTTCTCATCTCGCCCTTCAGCCATAACCCTAATAACAGGCTCAGTCCCTGAAGGGCGCAGCAAGACACGCCCCTCACCTGCAAACCGCTGCTCTGCAAACTCAATCGCTTTTGCTATATCAGGGTGTGCTACGGGGTCAAATTTTTGTGCAACCTTTACATTAATCATGGTCTGTGGGAGCTTGTTCATCCCATCCTTGAGATCATGAAGCGTCTTCTCCTCTTCCCACATAGCGATTAACACTTGCAGCGCAGAGATTATCGCGTCCCCGGTGGTAGAGTTATCCAAGCAAAGTATATGACCTGAACCTTCTCCCCCCAGTAACCACTCATTGGCAACCAGCTTCTCCATTACATATCGATCACCAACATTAGCCCTGACAAATGGGACACCCATCTCTTGATAAGCGAGCTCAGCACCAAAGTTAGTCATTAACGTACCAACCACCCCTCCACCTAAGCGATCACCACGATGCCGATTACGTGCGATAACGTAAATCAACTCATCCCCATCGACTACCTCACCTTTATGATCAACCATTACAACCCGGTCACCATCACCATCAAAGGCTATACCCAAATCAGCACCCTGCTCTAAAACAGCCTTTACAAGTTGCCCCGGACTCGTAGATCCGACATCTTTATTGATGTTTAAACCATTTGGCTCAACACCCAACGTGCTCACTTTTGCACCCAGCTCAGTAAAGACCGACGGTGCTACATGATAAGTAGCCCCATGCGCACAATCCAACACAATACTCAGACCTTCAAGCGACATATTATAGGGCACAGTACTTTTACAAAACTCTACATAACGACCAGCTGCATCCTCTATACGGGAAGCCTTACCCAAATGAGCAGACTCCACCACTTCAATATCACTCTCCAATAACGTTTCTATTTTATGCTCCAAAGCATCATCTAATTTAAACCCTTCCCGAGAGAAGAACTTTATTCCGTTATCATAGTGAGGATTATGCGAAGCGCTGATTACGATACCTGCAGACGCCCTAAATGTACGAGTCAAATATGCAATGGCGGGCGTTGGCATAGGCCCTAGCAACCCAACATCAACACCAGCAGCGGAAAGACCCGCCTCCAATGCAGACTCAAACATATAACCCGATAAACGCGTATCTTTACCTATTAAAACCTTACCACGCTGCCCCTGTTCCTTAAACGCATGACCCACAGCCCATCCCAGCTTGAGCATAAACTGAGGCGTGATGGCACCCTCACCAACCTTACCCCGAATGCCATCAGTACCAAAATATTTCCTTACACTCATTACTCACTCCTCAAACAACGCCTGCACAACAGACATAGCATCAACCGTTTCTTTTACATCATGCACCCTAATAATAGAGGCGCCTTTGTATGCTGCAATAGTTGCCGCAGCAATACTTCCAATCATTCTTTCACCTATAGGCTTATCTAAAATGGTACCAATCATCGACTTTCTCGACATCCCCACCAGAACGGGATACCCATTAAGCACAAGCCTATCAATCGCATTAAGTAACTGTAGGTTATGCGAAAGCGTTTTACCAAAACCAAAACCGGGGTCAATTATAATCTTCTCGCTATCAAACCCAGACTCAATAAGATGATTCGCACGTTCAAGTAGGTAACACTCAACCACGTCTACTACTGAACCATATTGAGGGTTGTCCTGCATGGTTTCAGGTACTCCCTGCATATGCATCAGACATACAGGCACCCCTAAATTAACCACCGACTGTTTTGCACCTTCGCACTGTAGCGCCCTCACATCATTAATAAGGCCTACCCCTAACCCTACTGACTCAACCATCACTTCGGGCGAGCTAGTGTCAACAGAAACCACGACATCTAAATTTTTCTTAATCAACTCAACAACCGGACAAACCCGCTCCAACTCTTCAGCGAGCGAAACCTTGACAGCACCGGGACGGGTAGACTCTCCTCCTACATCGATAAAACTAGCGCCCGCATTGACCATACTCTCAGCCTGAAAAAGTGCTGCATCAAGTGAATTATAACGCCCACCATCTGAAAACGAATCTGGAGTCATGTTTAGAACGCCCATCACTCTGGGCTTAGACAGGTCTAGCGCCTGACAAGAAAACTTCATGCGGAGTACCAATACGGCAGATTTTGAATCGTTAGAAATGCTAAAGGCGCGATAAGTTCGCGCCTTTATAAGTTGCAGCTGTTAAGCTTAAAGCTCTCCGGCTGCGCCCCCAATATCATCCTTTGCTGAGGACTGAGGTTCTGGGTCAACACTACCTTTAGATGCAGGCCCCTTTGGCTCGCCATCACCCCATCCTTTTGGAGGTCTAGGCTCACTTCCATCCATGATGTCGTCTATCTGACCAGAATCAATGGTCTCATACTTCATCAGGGCATCGGCCATCATATGAAGCTTATCCATATTATCAACAAGTACTTTTTCTGCCGCAGCATAACAATCGTCGATTATCTTTCTAATCTCTTCATCAATTCTCTGAGCCGTTTCAGGAGCAAAGACTTTTGCAGGAGCCCCCGCTGAACGTCCTAAAAACACCTCTTCGCTATCTTCGTCATACATCAGCGGCCCTAACTTGGCAGACAGCCCCCACTTAGTAACCATACTGCGAGATAACTCTGTTGCGCGCTTAATATCGTTCGATGCTCCAGTCGTAACACCATCAACACCTAGCGTAAGCTCTTCCGCTATACGACCACCAAACAAGCTACAAATTTGACTAATCAAAAAGCGACGACTATGACTATATCGGTCTTCCTCTGGCAAAAACATGGTAACACCCAACGCTCGACCACGAGGAATAATACTTACCTTATAAACAGGATCATGCTCAGGCATTAGCCGCCCTACAATAGCATGCCCTGCTTCATGGTAAGCTGTATTACGCTTTTCATCTTCAGACATCACCATTGATTTACGTTCAGCGCCCATCATAATCTTATCTTTAGCCAATTCGAACTCAGACATAGATACCGTACGACGGTTTGCTCTTGCTGCAAATAGTGCAGCCTCATTCACCAAGTTGGCCAAGTCTGCACCTGAGAAACCCGGAGTTCCTCTAGCAATAAATACGGGCTCAACATCATCACCCAAAGGCACCTTACGCATATGAACTTTTAAGATCTGCTCTCGGCCTAGAATATCCGGCAACCCAACCACAACCTGCCGATCAAATCGACCAGGCCTTAGTAATGCAGGATCAAGAACATCTGGACGGTTAGTCGCTGCAATGACAATGACGCCCTCGTTACCTTCAAAACCATCCATTTCAACTAGCAACTGGTTAAGTGTTTGCTCACGCTCATCATGGCCACCACCCACACCTGCACCGCGGTGCCGACCAACAGCATCGATCTCATCAATAAAGATAATACAAGGCGATTGTTTCTTGGCTTGGTCAAACATATCCCTTACACGAGACGCACCCACACCCACAAACATTTCTACAAAGTCTGAACCGGAAATCGAGAAGAAAGGCACCTTCGCTTCACCTGCAATGGCCTTTGCCAAAAGCGTCTTACCTGTACCCGGCTGCCCCACCATTAAAACACCGCGAGGGATCTTTCCGCCCAGTCTTTGAAATTTGCTAGGATCTCGAAGAAACTCAACTAACTCTTTAACATCTTCTTTGGCTTCATCAACGCCAGCAACATCGGCAAACGTTGTTTTTATTTGATCTTCACTCATCAAACGAGCTTTGCTTTTACCAAAAGACATCGGGCCTTTGCCACCGCCACCGCCTTGCATTTGGCGCATAAAGAACATAAATACCGCGATAATGACAAGTATAGGAAATGACGCAACTAATAACTGAGTCCAAATACTTTGAGTCTCAGGTTCTTTACCTTCGATAGCTACTTTATACTTAAGCAAGTCATCGATTAAATTTAGATCAGGGGCGCTTGGACGAACAGTCTCAAACTTGGTTCCGTCAGGGCGGTATCCTTCTATGCGAAGACCATCAATAACCACCTTTCGAACCTGCCCAGTTTCATACATAGACACAAACTGAGAGTACTCCATCGGCTCAGCTGAGCGATTCATACTAAAGTTATTAAAGACGGTTAGTAGTACTGCAGCTATGATCAACCAGAGAATTAAATTCTTTGCCATATCGTTCAAGAGAGACCCCTCTCAACCTTTTTAAAATTCATTACATTTAGACTTTCCAAACATACTACATGTTGGCCAGCCAAGCCAGTTCACAAAACATTAAATTAGATAATTTTTATTATCCTTTGAAGCCCGCGCCAATTTGGTAAACCTCTCTCGACCTCGCACGAGATGCATCAGGTTTTCTACTATAGACCTTGGAGTACCTCTCTCTCATTTGCTTAATCAAGCCGTCAAACCCTTCCCCCTGAAAAACTTTCGCTACAAAAGTCCCTCCCGGCTTCAGAACTTGATCAGCCATATCCAAGGCCAATTCAATCAAGTACATGGCACGAGGAATATCAACCGATGCTGACCCACTCATATTGGGGGCCATATCTGAAATTACAAGGTCTGCCTTTTGATTACCTAGTAATTCAAGGATGCGATCAAAAGGCTCTTGCTCGGTAAAGTCGCCCTGTACAAAGTCGACACCGGCGATAGAGTCCATAGGCAAAATATCACTTGCCACGACCCGCCCCTTGTCACCTACATACTTAACAGCAACTTGAGACCAACCACCAGGAGCAGCACCCAAATCAACCACCGTCATTCCTGATTTGAATAATCGATCCTTTTCATGCAGCTCAATTAATTTATAGCTTGCGCGCGTTCGATACCCCTCTTTCTGGGACAATTTCACATAAGGATCATCAAAATGCTCCTTTAACCATTGAGGGCTGGACTTAGAGCGAGCCATAACTTAGTTCCTCATATAAATAATCAAACACTGAACTCATTTAACCATTTGTCTGCAACTGATAGAATACCGGCCATCCAGATAGATAATCATAAGCTTGAACGCTTAACATTAAGAGAGACAAAGATGACATTAACCGCCGCACAAAAAAAGCAGTATCGTGCAATTGCACACTCACTCAGCCCCGTTATCATTGTCGGCGACAAAGGACTAGGCGAAGGATTACTTCAAGAACTCAACCGAGCATTAGAAGATCATGAACTCATCAAAGTTAAAGTTGCGTTAAACGACCGAGACGACAGAACAGCCATGATTAACGAACTTTGCCAGCAAACCCAGGCAACATTAGTTCAAACGATAGGCAAGGTTGCCATTATTTTGCGAAACGCCGAACAACCCAATCCCAAACTATCTAATCTGCTCAGATAGTTTGACCCACACGACATTAAAAAGAAGTATCACGGGTGCTAAAGCTTCTTTTTAATGTCGAAACTGCAAAAGTGTTAAGCCCTCTACAGCTATAAACACTATACGTGCAACACTTCATCAATCTCGTACTCTACCGTGCCGCTCGGTATCTGAACAGCTACAATCTCACCCTCTTCTTTGCCAATTAAAGCTCGTGCAATCGGTGACGAGATAGAGATCTTCCCACCTTTAATGTCGGCCTCATCTTCACCCACAATTTGGTAGCGAAGATTCTCATCGGTATCGACATTGATTAAGTTCACAGTAGTACCAAAAATAACCTTACCGCTCTTTTCAATTTTAGTGACATCAATTACCTGTGATTGAGATAGCTTTGACTCAACTTCTAGTATCCTACCTTCAATAAAGCTCTGCTGTTCTCTTGCGGCATGATACTCAGCGTTCTCTTTCAAATCGCCATGCGCTCTCGCTTCAGCTATTGCTTCTATTACACGGGGTCGATCTTCACCCTTAAGCTTTTGAATTTCTTCTCGAAGGGATTTTTCACCCTGAACAGTCATTGGAATTCTATTCATTATAATTCAACCTTGAATAATACACTCTCTTTCGGTAACAACCTTAACAAGAGCGCAATCTTATAAATTAGTAAGACATAAAATACAAAAGCCCCACTCAATAATATCAAGTGAGGCTCCGAGATCCTGCCCGAGAGCAGGTCTCAGTTTAAATGGATAGCTTAGTGCAGATCTTGCAAACGCCTTACCAGCTTCTCTGGTCCAAATTTAATCGCGCGGCAAAATGCTTCACCGCCCGCCAACGTAGTCGTGTAAGTAACTTTATGCTGCAGCGCAGACTGACGAATCTGAGAGGAGTCGGCAATCGCACGACGCCCTTCGGTTGTATTAATAATTAAATCAATTTCATCATTCTTGATTGCATCAACAATATGAGGTCGACCCTCATTAACTTTATTGATCGATGAAACCGTAAGACCTGCCTCCTTTAATGCCTTCGCAGTTCCACTCGTTGCCACTAACTTAAAGCCAGCGTCCACCAAGTCCTTACCTAAAGTAACAGCAGCCTCTTTATCAACATCACGCACACTGATAAAGACTGAACCTCCCGTCGGTAAAATTTCACCAGCAGCAAGGGCTCCTTTAGCAAACGCTTCATCAAAGCTATCGCCAACCCCCATAACCTCTCCCGTTGACTTCATCTCTGGACCAAGAATAGGGTCAACACCCTGGAACTTGTTGAAAGGGAATACCGACTCTTTCACACTAAAATGCGTGGGGATTATTTCTGTCGTAAACGACTGAGCCTCAAGTGAAGTACCCGCCATACAACGAGCCGCAATTTTAGCCAACGAAACCCCTATTGCTTTCGATACAAACGGGACCGTTCTAGATGCGCGAGGGTTCACCTCGATCACATAAATCTCACCATCCTGATAAGCCAATTGAACATTCATCAAGCCAACAACACCCAACTCGATCGCCATACGCTTAACGATTTCTCGCATTTCATCCTGAACATCAGCCGCCAAAGTATAAGGAGGCAATGAACATGCAGAGTCACCAGAGTGAACACCCGCCTGCTCTATATGCTGCATAATAGCGCCAATAACAACTTGTTTGCCATCGCTCACCGCATCAATATCAACTTCTATCGCTGCGTTAAGAAAGTGATCAAGCAATACAGGACTATCATTAGAAACGCTAACCGCTTCACGCATGTATTTAGTTAACTCGGCTTCACTATAGACAATTTCCATTGCTCGCCCACCCAATACATAGGAAGGCCTAACAACCAACGGGTAACCAATTTCCTTCGCAGCAACAATACCCTCTTCAAGGCTTCTAACCGTAGCATTAGGTGGCTGAAGAATATTTAAACGCTGAATCATACGCTGAAAGCGTTCACGATCTTCTGCTCGGTCAATAGCATCAGGCGATGTTCCGATGATAGGAACACCAGCCTCCTCAAGGCCTCGAGCCAGCTTTAGAGGTGTCTGCCCACCATAGTGAACTATCACCCCTTTGGGTTTTTCAAGGTCAATAATTTCTAGAACATCTTCTAAGGTAATTGGCTCAAAATAAAGTCGATCAGACGTATCATAGTCAGTTGAAACGGTTTCAGGGTTACAGTTAATCATGATCGCTTCATAACCGTCTTCTTTCATGGCCAGCGCTGCGTGCACACAGCAATAGTCAAACTCGATACCTTGTCCGATACGGTTCGGCCCACCACCAATAACGACTATTTTTTCACGATCAGTCACATCCGCTTCACACTCTTCTTCATAGGTCGAATACATATAGGCCGTTGAAGAAGCAAACTCAGCCGCACAGGTATCTACACGCTTATAAACAGGGCGAACCTTTAAGTCATGACGAAGCTTTCTGAACTCTTTTTCCGAAACATCCATCAAGTCTGCCAAACGTGTGTCTGAAAACCCTTTGCGCTTAAGCTTATAAATAAGCTCTTTGGTCATATCAGCTTTACCTAGCTGAGCGACCCTCGCTTCATCCTGAATCAAATCTTGAATCTGCACCAAGTACCAAGGGTCGATGCCGGAATATTCGTATATCTCTTCGACTGTCATACCCGCACGAAACGCATCACCAACATACCACACACGTTCTGCACTTGGCGTCTTCATTTCACGAATCAAACTTTCACGAGCATCGTCAGCTGACAGATCCTGCATGGGGTCAAACCCTGACGCACCGACCTCAAGACCACGCAATGCTTTTTGAATAGATTCCTGGAACGTTCGACCAATAGCCATTACCTCACCCACTGATTTCATCTGAGTGGTTAAACGCTTATCCGCTTGAGGGAACTTCTCGAATGTAAAACGAGGAATTTTAGTTACAACATAATCGATAGACGGCTCAAATGATGCTGGCGTCGCTCCACCCGTAATATCATTTTGAAGCTCATCCAGCGTGTAACCAACCGCCAGCTTCGCCGCTATCTTTGCAATAGGAAAACCCGTTGCTTTAGATGCCAATGCAGATGAGCGTGAAACCCGTGGATTCATCTCGATGATGACCATCCGACCATCTTCTGGATTAATACCAAACTGAACGTTTGACCCGCCCGTTTCGATACCAATCTCTCGCAACACAGCCAACGATGCATTACGCATAATCTGATATTCTTTGTCGGTCAATGTTTGCGCTGGTGCAACGGTAATCGAATCACCAGTATGAACACCCATTGCATCAAAGTTTTCAATGGCACAGACAATAATACAGTTGTCGTTTCGGTCGCGTACGACCTCCATCTCATACTCTTTCCAACCAATCAACGACTCATCAATCAACAATTCGCTGGTAGGAGACAAATCCAATCCGCGCGCACAAATTTCTTCAAACTCGTCACGATTGTAGGCGATTCCACCACCGGTTCCACCCATCGTAAAAGAAGGTCTAATAATACAAGGGAATCCCAAATTATCTAACACCTGAAGAGATTCTTCCATGCTATGAGCAATAGCAGAACGTGGCGTATCCAGGCCAATTGCTTTCATCGCTTTATCAAAGCGCTCTCGATCTTCCGCTTTATCTATAGCGTCAGCATCGGCACCGATCATTTCAACACTGTACTTTTCCAGAACGCCATGACGCTCCAAATCTAACGCACAATTCAGAGCAGTTTGGCCACCCATCGTCGGTAATACAGCATCTGGACGCTCTTTCTCTATAATTTTCTCAACTGTTTTCCATGTAATAGGCTCTATATAGGTAGAGTCTGCCATCGCAGGGTCAGTCATAATAGTCGCAGGGTTCGAGTTAACCAGTATGACCCGAAAACCCTCCTCTCTAAGAGCTTTACAAGCCTGCGCTCCAGAATAGTCAAATTCACAGGCCTGACCAATAACAATCGGGCCAGCACCCAAAATCAAAATACTCTTAAGGTCGGTACGCTTTGGCATAGAATTCAATCCATCTATATCTGTTTTAATCCGAGGTCACACTAATAAAGAGCGCCTCAGTCAATAAACGTTGCCATCATTTCTCATGAACAAACACAAGAAGACGGCGTAAAATCGCATGGCTGATCACTTGAGCGATAACCGCAGAAGCAGATCCTTCTAACAACTACCACCCACAAACCTTCATTCAAGCAGTCATTAAAATGACTACGAACGATACGTTTTAATCAGCTCAATAAACTGGTCAAACAATGGTGCAACATCATGAGGCCCAGGGCTTGCTTCAGGATGACCCTGAAAGCTAAATGCTGGAGTATCTGTTCTGCGAATACCTTGCAAGGAACCATCAAACAAAGACTTATGAGTCGCCTCTATATAATCAGGCAATGATGCTTCATCAACCGCAAAACCATGATTCTGACTGGTAATCATGACAGTCCCATCAGCTAAGCATTGCACAGGATGGTTTGCACCATGATGCCCAAACTTCATCTTCAGAGTTTGAGCGCCACTCGCTAATGCTAATAACTGATGACCTAGACATATACCAAAAACAGGCACTTTAGCAGACAGTATTTCGTTGATAGCGACAATAGCATAATCACATGGTTCTGGATCACCAGGGCCATTAGATAAGAAAACGCCATCAGGATTCATCGCCAGCACGTCAGCTGCAGGCGTCTGAGCAGGAACAACTGTCAAACGACAACCACGATCAGCCAACATTCTCAGAATGTTGTGCTTTACACCAAAATCATAGGCAACAACGTGAAATGACTGATCTTCATTTTTTCCGTAACCCGAAGCCAAATCCCAGCTTGACTCATCCCAAGATGAAATATCAGATCGAGTCACCTCTTTAGCTAAGTCCATCCCTTTCAGTCCAGGGAACTCCTTAGCTGCGCTCAACGCGGCCCCCTCCGATATAGCGTCGCCCGCAATGATACAGCCATTTAAAGCCCCTTTTTCACGAAGAATTCGGGTTAAACGACGAGTATCAATATCCGCAATGGCGACAATATTATTTTCAGTAAGGTAGGCATCGAGAGACTTCTCTGAGCGCCAATTACTAGCCACTAAGGGTAAATCACGAATTACGAGACCTGCAGCCGAAACAGAGTCCGACTCAACATCTTCAGAATTAACCCCTGTGTTACCAATATGTGGATAGGTCAGGGTTACAATCTGGCGGGCATAGGATGGGTCAGTCAGGATCTCCTGATAACCAGTCATGGATGTATTAAAAACCACTTCTCCGCTAGATTGCCCATTTGCACCGATAGAAACCCCCTCAAAGATACTTCCATCTTCAAGGGCAAGAATTGCAGGTTTAGTCAACGCCATTTCCTCTTTAAATCGATTGGCAGGGCTTATAAAACACCGATTCAATTTGTAAAAAAAGCGAGATGGGGAAAAACACCCCATCTCGCTTTTTATTGTGAATTCCAGTAACAGTTCAAATACGACTTACGCTCTGCATATTTATTGAACCCGAGCATACCTAACAAACAAAGCCAAAGTTTCTTAGCCACACTCAAACTCTATCATTTTACTGTTTTCACATGTTCATGTCCACGAATCAATTAACTCTTTTAAACCTGAAATTCAAAACCAACACACTTAATGTAAATCTAAAACATCCTGCATATCAAACAACCCACAATCATGAGCCTTCAACCAAGATGAAGCGCGAACAGCCCCTTTTGCAAAGGTCATTCGACTACTAGCCTTATGGGTAATCTCAACCCTCTCACCAAGCCCAGCAAACATCACTGTATGCTCACCCACAATATCGCCTGCTCGAATGGTTTCAAAGCCAATCGTTTTGGCATCTCTCTCACCGGTAATACCCTCTCGACCGTAAACCGCACACTCTTTAAGGTCTCGCCCTAAAGTATCTGCAACAACTTCCCCCATTCGAAGCGCCGTTCCAGAAGGAGCATCTTTTTTATGACGATGATGAGCCTCAACAATCTCTATATCAACATCATCACCCAACACCTTAGCGGCCAATTCGAGCAACTTAAACGTCAAGTTCACACCAACACTCATATTTGGCGCAAACACGATAGCCATGTCTTTTGCTGCAACATCCAGCAGCGCCTTTTGATCGTCATCCAAGCCGGTTGTACCAATAACAATTTTTTTACCTAACCGCTTGCAGGTTTCAACATTCTGCATCGTCAACTCAGGCGACGTAAAATCAATCAACACATCAAATTGATCAGCAACATCCTCTATATTATCTGCAGCCAACACACCCTGCTTACCTACTCCCGCCAACTCACCTACATCAACACCCACAAGAGAACTACCAGGACTTACCACAGCCGCAGAAAAAATCACATCCTCCGCCAAAACCGAAGCCTCAATTAGAATCTTTCCCATTCGACCAGCCGCACCAATCACCGCTACACGCATAAGCTTTAAACTCTCTTTTAACCAATAGCAAATTAACCGCTTAGTGGATCAAAAAAAACGGGGCCTCTAGCCCCGATTTTTCTAACTCCGATACCTACAATTTAAACCCCAATACTTAAAACTTCATATCTTCAAAGAAGTTTTTCACACCCTCAAACCATGAGTGCTTATGAGGAGCATGCTGACTATCACCGCCAGACTCCATCGTTGCCTGCAACTCCCTCAGCATTTCCTTTTGCTTCTTATTAAGATTTACCGGAGTCTCTACGGTCACACGACAAAGTAGATCGCCTGCACCCCCTCCACGAACGGGAGCTACACCCTTACCACGCAATCTAAACAACTTACCCGTTTGAGTCTCCGCAGGCACCTTAAGCTTAACGCGACCATTCAACGTCGGCACTTCAAGCTCACCACCCAATGCCGCATCAACAAATGTAATAGGCACATCACAGTATAAGTTTTTACCATCCCTTACAAAAATAGCATGCTCTCTAACAGCAATCTGCACATACAAATCGCCAGAAGGCCCACCTTGCGCTCCTGCCTCTCCCTCTCCCGCAAGACGAATTCTATCACCAGTATCAACACCCGCCGGAACCTTAACAGAAAGCGTTTTCTGCTCTTCTTTTAGCCCTACGCCGTGACAACTCTTACACGGTTTCTTAATAACCTTTCCGCGCCCACGACAATGAGGGCACGTTTGCTGAACAGAGAAGAAACCCTGCTGCATACGCACCTGACCAGCCCCATGACAGGTACCGCAAGTCTCAGGCTTCGAGCCCTTCTCTGCCCCACTACCATCACACTCTTTACACTCAACCTGTGTGGGCACTCGAATTTTTACGGTCGTACCTTTAACCGCATCCTCTAAATCCAAATCCAACGTATATCTTAAGTCAGCACCACGAGCGGTTCGACTGCGTCCGCCGCCTCCACCACCGCCGCCAAATATATCACCGAAAACATCACCAAAAATATCGCTAAAATTACCGTTTCCGCCACCAAAGCCACCCCCAGCACTTCCATCAACACCAGCATGACCATATTGATCATAGGCGGCTCGTTTTTCCGAGTCAGAGAGAACTTCGTAGGCTTCAGTCGCCTCTTTAAACTTGTTCTCCGCATCCTGGTCATCAGGGTTTCGGTCGGGATGGAACTTCATCGCCAGTCGTCGATAGGCTTTTTTAACTTCTTTCTCATCCGCGGACTTTGACACGCCGAGGATCTCGTAATAATCTCGCTTTGACATAGGTGCTCTGCTGCGCTTCGGTTCTGGTAGCTGAGAGCGCCTATCAGGCCTAAATTGGCCCAACACAACCACTCTCAATCTACGTTTAAATCTCTATTTGCTCAATAGCACAACGCGGGAGTAAAACCCCCGCGCTATTGCCATACAGTATAACCCAGACCTTAACCACCCGATAGAGCAGGTGACTAAGTCTTTATTTTACTGTTTGTCTTCTTTCACTTCTTCAAACTCTGCATCAACCACATCTTCTTGTGATTCTGCACTTTCGCCTTCAGGTGCAGCTTGAGCACCTTCAGCAGGCTGAGCTTGCTCGGCATATAGCTTTTCAGCCAACTTAGATGAAGCTTCTGTTAGCTTCTGAGTTTTAGCTTCGATATCATCCTTGTCATCACCCTTAATAGCCTCTTCAAGCTCAGCGATAGCGGTTTCAATCTGCTCTTTCTCTTCTGCTGTAGCCTTATCTCCGGCTTCTTCTAGTGTTTTCTTAACCGCATGAATCATGCCGTCAGCCTGATTTCGAACAGTAATAAGCTCTTCGAACTTACGATCCTCTTCAGCATGGCTTTCAGCATCCTGAACCATGTTTTCAACTTCATCATCAGACAAACCAGAAGACGCCTTGATCACGATAGACTGCTCTTTACCCGTCGCCTTATCTTTTGCTGAAACGTTCAATATACCGTTTGCATCAATATCAAAGGTCACCTCAATTTGAGGCATTCCACGCGGCGCTGGTGGAATATCAGCTAAGTCAAAACGACCTAACGACTTATTCTGTGCCGCCTGCTTACGCTCACCCTGAACGACGTGAATCGTTACTGCTGACTGATTGTCATCTGCAGTCGAGAACACCTGAGACTTCTTAGAAGGAATCGTTGTATTCTTGTCGATCAATGAAGTTGCTACGCCACCCATGGTCTCAATACCCAAGGTCAACGGTGTAACATCAAGCAACAATACGTCAGTTACATCTCCAGATAATACGCCAGCCTGAATCGCAGCACCAATTGCCACAGCTTCATCAGGGTTAACATCTTTACGCGGCTCTTTACCGAAGAAAGCTTCAACCTGCTGCTGAACCATTGGCATACGCGACTGACCACCAACCAAGATCACATCATCAATCTCAGAAGCACTTAAACCAGAATCTTTAAGTGCCATTTTGCAAGGCTCTAAACTACGCGTAACTAACTCTTCAACCAAAGATTCCAACTTAGCACGTGTCACTTTAACGTTAAGGTGCTTAGGGCCTGTTGCATCTGCAGTAATGTAAGGCAAGTTAACATCAGTCTGCTGTGAGCTAGAGAGCTCAACTTTAGCTTTTTCAGCCGCTTCTTTTAGACGCTGCATCGCTAACGGGTCACCCGTTAAATCGATACCGCTATCTTTCTTAAATTCTGCCGCAAGATATTCAATCAAACGTAAATCGAAATCTTCACCACCCAAGAACGTATCACCGTTTGTCGCCAATACTTCAAACTGCATTTCGCCATCAACATCAGCTATTTCAATGATAGAGATATCAAAAGTACCACCACCAAGATCATAAACAGCAATAGTAGAATCGCCACCACGCTTATCTAGACCGTATGCCAATGCAGCCGCAGTAGGTTCGTTGATAATACGCTTAACTTCTAAGCCAGCAATACGACCCGCATCTTTAGTTGCCTGACGCTGCGAATCATTAAAGTAAGCAGGAACCGTAATAACAGCCTCAGTTACTGACTCACCTAAATAATCTTCAGCTGTTTTCTTCATCTTTTTAAGAATTTCAGCAGAAACCTGAGGTGGCGCCTTCTTGTCACCCTTTATATCAACCCAAGCATCACCATTGTCTGCTTTAGTGATTTTGTACGGCACCATTTTGATGTCTTTCTGTACAACATCATCTTCAAAACGGCGGCCAATCAAACGCTTGATTGCGAATAACGTATTGGTTGGGTTAGTAACAGACTGACGCTTTGCAGACTGACCTACTAACACCTCATCATCAGTGTAAGCAACAATAGAGGGCGTAGTGCGATCGCCTTCTGCGTTCTCAATTACACGTGCTTTTTCGCCATCAAGGATAGCAACACATGAGTTGGTTGTTCCTAAATCGATACCTATTATCTTGCCCATTTATATACTCCTAACCTAATTTCGTATTAATTCTATTCAGTCGAAAAGTCAGACTCAATTGGATTACTGACTTATATTGGCCTCAATTGTTTTTTTTCAAGCCTTTTCGTCTATTTTTGCAGAACCTTTTGCCACCATGACCATTGCCGGGCGAATCAAGCGCCCATTCAAGGTATATCCCTTCTGGATCACCGCAATAACTGAATTTGGCTCCGCATCAGGCGCATCTACCATTGACATCGCTTCATGAAGCGCAGGGTCAAACGGTTCGCCTACAGGGTCTACTTGCTCAACACTAAACTTCTTCAAACCTGACGTCAGAATAGATAGCGTCATTTCGACACCTTCGATCAGAACGTTTTTTTCGCCCTCATCAGACTGACAACTTTCAATTGTTTTCTCTAAACCATCTACCACTGGCAGCAACTCTTTAGAAAATTTCTCCAAGGCAAATTTATGCGCCTTCTCGACATCCTTTTCAGCTCGTCGCCTTATGTTCTGTGCGTCAGCCGTTGCTCGTAACGCCTGATCTTTTAACCCAGAGATTTGCTCTTGAAGCACCAACGCCTCTTTTTGCCAATCTTTATCACCTTCTGGCGTAGCTTCAGCTTCTTCAGCGTCTGCAGGTTGAACATCCAGCTCCACTTCGGCATCTAAAACTTCATGCTCATGTGGGGTTTGCTCAGGATTATTGTCAACCTTCTCTTCATCTACACTCATTCAGTGCTCTCCCGCTCTTTTATGCCATTAAACCGAAATCATTTATTCAAGAGCCCTATATGGGGCTCCTCTTTCGCAGTTTCAAGGGCTATTTTTTAACCTATTTAACACTGCGTTTAATATTTTTTTGATTTTTAAAACTACAGATATTGACTCCATACCAATTTTCGCCATACTACTGTATATCCAAACATGTCAACAATAGTCAATTTAACGGAGCCACTCATGCTAACTCAACTTACAGTGGACAACCTGGCCATCGCCGATCACGTTGAACTGTTCTTTGAACGCGGCATGAGCGTTATCACCGGAGAAACAGGTGCAGGTAAATCCATCATCCTAGACGCACTAGGTCTCACGCTCGGCGACAGAGCCGACAGCGGCCTAGTTAGACATGGCGCTGACAGAACAGACATTTCAGCAGTATTTGATATTAGCAACATCCCAAGCGCAAAAAACTGGCTTCAAGCCAACGACCTCAATAACAACAGTGACCTAGACAACCAACATGAGTGCATCCTCCGCAGAGTCATTACCAGCGAAGGTCGATCCAGAGGTTATATTAACGGCCAACCCAGTGCACTAAGTAACCTACGCGAAGTGGGCGAAATGCTAATAGACATCCATAGCCAGCACGAACACCAATCTCTATTAAAAAAGGAAACTCATCGTCGCTTGATTGATGAATACGGATCCCTAAAGAGCTCAACCCTAGCGGTCGCAACACACTATAAGCGGTGGTCAGAGAAGGCACAAAAGCTTAAACAATTACAGAACAACCAAGAAGAACAAGACGCTAGACTTCAACTACTCAAATATCAAGTCAAAGAGCTTAACGAACTAGGGCTTATGCCAGGTGAGTTATCCGAACTTGAAAAAGAACAGCAGTCACTCAGCCACGCAGAACAACTATTAAGTAGTGGACACGAAGTACTTCAATCCTGCAGTGAAGGCGACCCCACAGTACAGTCAATACTTTCTCACGCACTTCATACATTGGAGTCTCTTCCAGTCAAGCATGAGGCACTTTTCGACGCTCAAAATTTACTATCAGAAGCACTCATACAAGTTGAAGAAGCGGGTCATAGCATTCGAGGTTTTATTGATAGCTTTGAAATTGACCCAAACCGACTACAAGAAGTAGACGAGCGATTAAGTGCGATCTATCAAATGGCCCGCAAGCATAAAACGACCGCCGAAGAGCTACCCACACTTCATCAAGCACTATCAAATGAACTAAAGTCATTTGAAGAGGGCGACGACAATATCGAAACACTAAGCGAAGAAACCGCTAAGCTCGCTGAAAAATATGTAATCTCCGCCAAAAAACTTAGCCAAGCACGAACCAAAACAGCACTATCCCTCGATAAGAAAATTGCACATCAATTATCTGAGTTAGGCATGCCATCGGTTAAGTTCATTACACAAATAACCCCTCTTCCCAAGAACGTATTCACCCGACACGGCCAAGAAGAAATTGAATTTCTGGTAAGCGCCAACCCAGGGCAACCACCCAAACCACTTAACAAAGTCGCATCCGGTGGAGAGCTATCACGCATCAGCCTAGCCATACAAGTTGTGACTGCTCAAACATCGGCCATCCCCACCCTCGTATTTGATGAAGTAGACGTGGGTATTGGGGGAGGTACCGCAGAAGTAGTAGGCAGACTACTGAGAGCCTTAGGCAAAAAAGGACAAGCCCTCTGCATAACCCACCAACCTCAAGTCGCCTCCCAAGGTCATCATCACCTATTTGTTAGCAAACAGACTAACAAGAAAGAGACTCATTCGAAAATCACACTACTGAATCAAGAGGGTCGAACAGAAGAGGTTGCACGAATGCTAGGCGGGATCAATATGACGGAACAAACCCTCGCTCATGCACGGGAAATGCTTAATGCAAGCCCAATGGAAGCATGAGCAACTAATGCTCATGCAAGTGACAAAAATGATTAAAAGCGACTTGGTAAACCCCTACTTCCTGAGTTTAACATACTACTTCTTCGGCTTAACATACAACGTAAGACTGTGATCTATTAGCTCAAAGCCATGCTCTTCTGCAATTTCGTACTGCCTACGCTCGATAACAGGATCACAAAACTCAATAACCTTACCCGACTGCGCACAAACCATGTGATCATGATGATCATCGGTCGCCATTTCAAAAACAGCATGCCCGCCTTCAAAGTTATGACGCAAAATCAAGCCAGCACTCTCAAACTGAGTTAACACTCGATAAACCGTCGCCAAACCAACGTCTTCGCCTGCATCTAAAAGCGCCTTATAAACATCTTCAGCGCTCATATGATGATCATCAGCATTTTCAAGCATGTTTAAAATTTTAACGCGAGGTAGGGTGACTTTTAGACCTACTTTACGCAATTCATTATTTTCCTGGACCATACTCATACACCAAAGGCTTTAAAATTCGACGAAACATTAAAATAGTTACCTGATACCTTATATCTCGTCGCAGTTAACGATAACTTCAGGTATCATTCAAAAGATTCGCCAAAGATAGTGGAATTCGATTTCAGATGCAAAAAATCCGTTTCAAAATACTCATTCCCATGTTCATTTTGTTGCTTAGCACAACATTGATCAGTACAACCGGCTGTTCTTTCCCGGGCGTGTATAAAATTAATATTCAACAAGGCAACATCATCACCCAAGACATGCTCGACCAACTCAAGCCAGGCATGAATAGACGCCAAGTGCACTTTGTTCTGGGTAACCCATTACTCGATAATGTGTTCGACGAAAGCCTTGAGAACTACGCATATACTTACCAGTACGCAGGCGGCAAAACGAAACAACAACTCATTACCGTCTACTTTGATGAAAACAAGTATACTCATTTCACCGGCGAGCTTTTAGACGAAAACCCTGCTTACTAACAATATATGGTTGCCGCTAGTACCGCATAGTTGCAACCACCGCAAACCACGCTGAAAAACCAACCTACTTTTTGGCCGCTCTATTTAACCTTGCTTGTTTAGGGTCAATAATGAGCGGGCGATAAATCTCTACCCTATCCCCCTCAACCATCTGATGTTCTTTAGGTTTTTTAACCGCTTTACCAAAAATCCCCATTTTGTCAGTATCTAAATTGATTTGAGGAAATGTATTCGTAATACCTGACTGAACGACCGCATCATACATAGACGTACCCACCACCACATCGACTACAATAATTTTTTGCTCTTCCGGTGTTGCGTAGGCAACCTCAACCTTTACCTTATTAACGCCCATAAACCTCATTCGCTCGCTTACAAAATGCATCGACCATAGTATTCGCTGCTTGGTTGAATATCGATGCTAACGCCATTTTGGCCAACTGACTATCAAAATCAAAATCCAGTTTCAGCATCACTTTACAGGCAGTTGTTTCAAGCGGTTTGAATTGCCAAACCCCAGACAAGTGCCTAAATGGCCCCTCAACAAGCTCCATTTTAATTTCATTCTGTTGAATAAAACAGTTACGCGTCGTGAATTGCTGCCTCATAGACCCTTTTGCAACCCCTAAGGTCGCAACCATTTCCCGGTCGTCGTGGGAGACAATCAACGCATCCGAACACCAAGGCAAAAAAGCAGGGTAAGAGGCAATATCATTTACGATACTATACATGCGCTCAGAAGAGTGAAATACAAGCGCACTTCGATCAATACTATGGGTCATCAATAAACCAACATCATCAACGAATAATAAATCAGGGGGGCATAGCCGTCATAACTTAACGCCTTACGGCCTCCACCCATACATCAAAAATCTTAATAATAAGACCCCTGATTAGGCTATTCTAACTGCTTTCAAGAAGTAACTCACCCCAAAGTGTCATTCAGCGGAAACCTTATCAACACCTGCATCCTCTTTCAGGTTAAAATCACCACTGTCTTGGCGCTCTGGCATTGAGTTCGAATCAAAACCCGAACAAAATACCCTCTCCTTCTTCTGACAAAGATTCTCTCCCAACTCAAACAGGCTGGCTATAAAAATAGTAACAACGGCAACGGGTGCAAACCATCTGAGAATCAAACGCCATAAACTAAAAAACCAAGGCTGATAGTTCTCAAACTGAGCACCGATAAGCTCCTTTTGCAACACCCAACCCACATACACTGAAATCAATAAACCGCACAAGGGCAATAAAAATCGTGAAGTAATAATATCAAGTCCATTGAAAATACTAATCCCGGAGAGCTGCACACTTTGCCAACTGCTAAAGGATAATATAGCCGCAACGCCCACCCCCCATGCAGCCACTGCCACCATCAACGTCGCAAACCGGCGGTTAACATTAAACGTCTCTACACACCATGCCACCGCAGGCTCCATAACCGCAATCGCAGAGCTCCATGCGGCAAACGTCACCAGCACAAAAAACATTACACTCATAAACTGCCCGCCATCCATTGAACTATAGGCTAACGGCATTGAGTGAAAAACCAGCCCAAACCCTGCAATTGGCGCTAAATTACCGGCAAACAGAATAGGAAAAACAACCAAACCTGCTGCAACTGCAATAGCTAAATCTAACAGGGCCACGATCAGCATCAAACGACCAATTTTTGCTCGACTTGGCATATACGCGCCATACACCATCATCGCCCCAGCACCAATACCAAGGGTAAAAAAGGCATGCCCTAGAGCATCTAACCATGCCTGAGGGGTTAATTTTTTCATAGCAAATAGAAAGTTAACCCCCTGCGTCACCGACCCGTATTCAATCGAAAACATCAACAAGATCACAATCAACACGACCATCAACGGTAGCAAAATTCTGGCTGCACGCTCTAAGCCTCTGTTAACACCACGCGCTAGCACCACAACCACTAATAATAGAAACAACGTATGCCACGAAGAGAAATAACTAGGAGAAGATTGAAGCCGACGAAGAACATCAACTACCTTGGCAGGCCCACCACCAGCGAACTCACCAAATGCAGACGAAAACACATACGCTAGCGCCATACCGCCAACCACTGAATACAACACCAAAATTAAAAAACCAGACACAACAGATAACACGCCAATACTTTTCCAAGCACGCGCAGAGCCAGCACTACTCACAAGCGTATTCACACTGGTAATAGGGCTTTTGCGCCCCTGGCGCCCCAATGCCACTTCTGCCATCGCTATAGGTATTCCCACTAACAATAAGCAAAGTCCATAGGCAATAATAAAACCGCCCCCATGCATACCGGCCAAGTAAGGGAACTTCCAGAGGTTCGCCAAGCCAACAGCAGCCCCAGTCGCAGCCAATACAAATGTTAGCTGACTATTCCAAGAGCCGTGAGTCGTTTCGTGTTTACCCAGCATATAAACTCGCTGTACATCCTTGTGAGATCATGTATAAATGCCTCATACCCGCCAACAGTAACCGTTGTGATAATTAAAAAGTGGCTAGAAACAAAAGAGGCGGTAATTCTATAAGATTATTCGTACTAAAGTCAGCGAAACGAGTCACCTAACACCGATATTTTGCAAATATCACATGATTATTATTTAGGTTGCGTTACAATAGCCCTCCTTCTTAAGTAATTCCTAGATAAAAGACGACAATGGCCAAAAAGAAAAAAAGTAGTCTCGGCAGCGGAACCATCGCTCAAAACAAAAAAGCTCGCCACGACTACCACATAGAAGAAAAATTTGAAGCAGGTCTAGTACTCACCGGCTGGGAAGTAAAAAGCCTTCGTGCGGGCAAGTGTCAACTTACCGATGCCTTCGTGATGATAAAAAATGGTGAAGCCTGGTTACACGGCACACATTTTTCGCCGTTAACCACCGCATCTACTCATGTCATTGCTGACCCAACCAGAACACGTAAGCTACTATTAAATAAAAAACAGATAAGCAAAATAAATGCTAAAATAAACCAAACCGGCCGCAGCTGCGTAGGGCTTGCCCTATACTGGAGCGGTAACTTGGTAAAGTGTGAAATAGCACTAGTAACAGGCAAGAAACAACACGACAAGCGTGCCGCCGAGAAAGAAAAAGACTGGAGCCGCGAGAAACAACGTACCATGCAAAAAAGCCTTTAACCTCACCTTAACGTCTCTCGTTCAACACATAGGCTTCACACCTCTGAAGCCTATATCAGATTCAAATATCCTTTTTTATTCGTTACCCCTTGAAGTCAGCCATAACGCCCCTATATACTTAATTAACCTTGGGGACGACATGGCTTCGACGCTGGTAACAAAACCAAAGGTGCATGTCGAGATGACAACTAATCTCGTAAAATCAAAGTTGTAAACTTATAGTTGCAAATGATGACAACTACGGTGCTCAACTAGCTGCGTAAGCAGTGAAAGAACACTTTTAGGGTTTCGACCCTAACGGTCTTTAGCAAGGTGCCTGTATCGCGCTACTGACTGTCACTGAGAACAGGATCGTAACGCGGCATACTCAGGGTCGTTTTACTAAATTTTACTGAGATCGCCAACCACGTCCTGCCCGTTGGGCTGTGGAAGGTTAAACTAATTAACGGAATCTAAGCATGTAGAGCCGATGGCAGAGTGCTGACGGACGCGGGTTCGATCCCCGCCGTCTCCACCAAATTAGTAACATAGACTGACACTTCTAGACACACCTAAACCCCTGAATTTGAAGAGGTTACCAGAGTCCAACCAGGACTTTGGTGTGTCAGACTATGTCTATAATAAGTAAAATATTCGCACAAAATTCGCACATTCAGTCATTTGTGCGATATTCCCCGTATTTCAATGTCAATCAAAGACTTAGCCGAAGCGTGGCATTTCACGTACTTGCATTCATTTTCAGTCTGATATGTTTGTTTATTTTTTACATTAAAGGTGGGTATGACACAGTTGAGCCATTAGAGTGAAAGGCTGCTAGGTGTATCAATGACTAGAAGAAACTAATTCGCCAACACGAAATGGTTAACGGGTATTCAATAAATATAATTGATATGTCAGTATCTCGCCCTTTAGAGACATTTACTGCCTGAGCTTGGGCCATCAACATCAGACTCTTAGCTGAAATTTTCTATTTTTAATTTGAAAAATCACATAGCGAGAATAAGAAGTTACCTTGCTAAAACTCGCTCATATGACGTTCTGTAAATCTTCAACTTGTAAAGCACTGCTTTAGAACCCAGCTAATACGCCTAATGTAATAGCATGAGCTCTGGGGGACAGGATAAAAGTCCTTTCTATTTTCAAATACTTTCTGAGTTTAGTGGTTTTAATTTATTAACTTTGATCATCTGCTTTGCTTGATCAGCAGGTATTTTTTTTACACTGCCAGTGTTTGGTATGCCGAGCCTAGCATGAGCCTCCATTCTTACAAAAAACACTTCACCAGCCTTAATATCAAAATTTTCTTCTTCTTCAAAAGAAAAAGCTCCTGGAATCGACGGTTCCAAATTAATTGCACCAGGACCTAATTCCAATCTTTTATAAGACATAGGGAATGTAGCAACACTCTCACCATTTACGTCTACAAAAAGCTCGTGCCCTTGAAAATCAGATTCCACCCCTCGAAGAATATAGATTACAGACCGGGTCTTCTCTGGCTCAAATTTAGTGATTTTATCAAAATTTGCATCCTCTTCTTGCAATAAAGGCACTGCTGTACAGCCTGATAACAACACGATGCCTATAAAAAACACCATTAGTGCAGATTGGTTTATTCTAGCGTTCACGATTAATATTCCTTTATGTAAAAAGTAAAAGGGCCTCTATACCTTTATAGAGGCCTCTTTAAAGAGCAACTGAAGCTCTATAGCATTTGGTTGCTCTTTAATTTGAATTTTTTGCCAGAATTCTACCCTAGACGTAAAATTAACGTTTGCTCTGTTTTTTACGAGTAAAACTTAGTCCTGCAAGACCTAAACCCAGCAAGGCAAGTGACCCAGGCTCAGGAACGGAAGCAACTCGCACTAAAGCAATGCCATAACCACTGTTAGCAGGGTTTGCTGAATGGGAAGAGAAGCTGTCTAGATCTATAAATGCCCGACCAGCAGATTCAAAGCTAGTAACATGATTTATATAGTCGTCGTGCACTTCTGCTCTATTAAACTTAGAGTCTCCATCGCTATCACCCCCAAATAAGGCTAATGACTGAGAAAATGGATCAGAGGAGTTATATGTAAAACCAGCCGCTTTATAGGTATCACCAAAAATGGAAATAAATTTATTGGCTGTAGAATTTTCATCTGCAGTAAATGCCTGATTAACACTTTGCGCTGTATTTTCATTAGCATCAAACGTTAACCCAAAAGAAAAATCATTATACAATGATGACATTTCAGTGTTTGTGGCGAGCCTCCAACCGCTGTAACTACTTAGGGCGCTATCTATTGAATGGCCGACAGTCTCATCCCACTGCAACCACTCTAGTCCAGCACCTGTAACGATGTTTGTGTCTGTATCCAGTTCATAACCATTATGCTCAATTAACGATGCATTTGTGGTCATTGAAAATAGCAGTACAGCCCCTATTATCCCTGTTTTTATTATTGATTTTCCCATTGGTACTCTCATTGTATATATTCCCTATTGATACAACTATATCGTTTATTATGTTTTGTTTATTCGAGCGTATTTAATACATTAAATACGTAGCATATTGATTTAACTGTATATGCACCGTAAGTATAAATGAATTAACTAAAAAAAATCTGACATCCATCCCATTAAATACTGCAAGTAACTTTTGTGCTAAAGAAAAATCTGGAGAAGAGTAATATTTCGATAACCAGAGTGAATTATCAGAAATGCATCATCAAACTGAAGTTCACAGAACTGCTTTAAACATCACTTTGTGATCAAATTGTTTAAAAAGTATCGATTTTGCTCTATAGCAATGGTTGACCGAAGCTAATTCCTCACATATCTAAAGGGCTGGTTTTGGCCAATCAAAGAAAAGGGGCTATCGATTTTTTGTCAGCAGCAGACTCTTAGCTGACAATACAAGGTGCTTTAGACTTGAGGGGCTTTGTCCGTTGTTAGAGGCTGGTTTAAGTAAGTGAAACCTCCTGTGCGAACTGGCATATTGAGAGGACTGAAGCTTAAAGAAAGTCGGCTATCCGTTTAGCATTTTTTTATATTCATTATCCAAATACTCATCAACAATATCAGCATCTATGTGACCACTGTGATACCAAACAGACAGTTCTTTTAAAGCAAGTTTCCCAGTTCTAGACCATGCGATTAAATTAGTTCTAAGTAAAAACTGAACTAGATTACCATTTGCCCGAATAGCTGCATCTGCTCCATCAATTAAGCAAAGTGTACCATGACCGACTAGTAGCATTCTTCTAACTTCAGGGACACTGGCTCTGGGAATAGAATCTTTCCAAGGTTTATCATGATAGAAATGGGACTTTATAGTATACATAAGCCTAACTAGCAATTCTGTGATGATCACAGGAATTGCCATAGCCATTCCATGCCTAAAATCATAGCCCTCTTCAAAAACCTCACTAGTTATCATTGCAAAAGTTTTTCTGTCGTTTTCTCCAAACCTTCCAAAGTTAATCAATTGAAATAGGTTATAAAAAGGTATCGGCACTCCAGCACCTCGACCCCCTGCACCAGATGAGCCAGTCCAATCAGACATGATATGACCAAACCAATTTGCAAAACCACAAAATATCTTTGCAATAAAGTTACCTCCTTGTAACTGATGTTTTTTTGCATCAATAGTTATTATTTTGCCATTACTAACAAACGTAGAGGTACCTGTGAACTGGTTCAAAATTGAAAAAAACAAACCTACAATATCAGGCGAATGACCCAGACTTTTAAGGTGGTGGTTATTTTTCGAAAGGTTTTTTACAGCCCCGCCAGTGCCGCTCTTGGCAATGGCACCTTGAGTTGTTGATTGATCGTAATTTATTTCATACTTTCTTTCTAAAAATCCAATCGCACTTTTTGTTGTATTACTACCTTTATTAAGAGCTTTCTCCTTATCCCAGCCTAAAAGTGAAGCAAATTTTTCTGTGGTTTTGTTGGCTACATCATCTGTTATATTGCCTAATTTACTATCACCCGGCATTCCAACAAATAGAACATCAATTAGCCCACCAATAACACCACAGGTGCCAGCAATCATGTAATCATACTGATCACAATTAGCATTTTTTAGAGTAAAATCATCCTTAATTCGTTTTTGAAGTTCTACCTGCTGAGACTTAGTCATTAAATGCTGGAAAGGGTCTTCCTTAAGATTAAGGTTATTTTTGAAACCGTAATCTTCAATCATATTAAGATAATCACTCCAGCTAGAGTCATCATCTAGCTCAATATGATCTATTTTTGAAACAATCGGAATTGTTACATTGCTACCAGCACTATTTAAGTCTTTTTCAATTGATTCTAGAGTTTCATTAAAAACAGTTTGCGATACCTCAGCAGTTGTATCGCTTACCAAACCCTCCATCTCAGCAACCATGCTATCAAGCAGCCTATCACTATCAGATTGCTCATTTAGAATACTTGATAAAAGGCTATCTATTTCAGATACTTTATCATCAGCCTCTTTTAGCTGATGCTTCTGAACTTTTAAAGCATTACCTTCATCTTTCTTATAAGGTTTTTTATCCACCAAACAATTTTCCTTTTAACTTATTCATCCCTTCAGCTGCTTTCCCTTTCAATATATTATCCATGTTAAAGTAACCCAACACTTCAAATAATTCTGCCATTTTATCTAAAACTTCTGTTGTTATATTATCTTTTAAAACAAAGCTATTTTCTTCTTTATCATAATTTTCAATTATAAAATCATAGACTTTCTTTTTTGTTGGGGAATCAGTTAGTGATTTAAGACGCTCAATATCTAGATTTTTTGGGGAATGTATTCGTTCAACGGAATTTTTATATTTTTCTGCTTTGTTATCAACAGATTTCATTGCACCTTGGAATTGTGCGACCAGTTTTACTAACTTTTTTATTTTCTCTGTTTGGTCACTATGATTTAAAATGGTGTCATTTAGTTTCTTAACTATATAATTAATATCATCAATGATTGATGATATTGTTTTTTGTGTTTGCTTTATCACATCGTGAAGCATTAACTCTCTTGTTTTATATCTATCTAATTCGTTTGCACCTGTCAAATGTTTCATACCCTTATAGGACATGACACCGACGACACCAATAACTGCTATACCACCTGTCATACCCATGCCCATGCCAAGAGTTGCAAGACCTGATGTTATTCCTGCCGCTGACATTCCAATTACAGAACCAGAAATATAGACAGCAGCCAAGGGTGTCCCAGCCGCAACGGCTTTAGCAGCCAGTTCCTTAGCGTTTTTCTTAATTTCACTATCATCTATATCCTCTGTTAATAACTTGTAGTCATTTTCCACAGCAGAATATGCAAGATCAATTTCCTCATTAGATATATCAAATAAGTCCCTATTGGCTTCTAAAAACAAAAAATCTCTATCGATCGTATTTTTTGTGCTGAAATATACATTAATTAAATCTTTAACCAATGAGATCATTAAAGATTTATAATGGCTTGATTCTGAAGTGTTTTTTATAAAATCAAGTAAACTTTTAACAGGTTCTATTGTATCTTCTGTTATCTCTGAAATGTATGACCTTATCGAAAACCTTGATTCTTTATTCAACTCAAGCCTTGTCATAAGTAAAAACAACTCGGCCAATTCTTTTTCATCAATTATTTTGTCATCTATAAATGCCATATTTACGATAACTTTTAAATATGCGACCTTTAATTCTGGAGGCATTTCTATAATAGTTTTTACCTGAACTTCTTCTTTGTAATCTTCAAACTCTGTTATTATTTTATCCAATAAAACTGAAAATTCCTTGTAACTAAAACTCCCACTTCTCAACCCTGTTATTTTATGATCTTCATTATCTTTTGTGACTATTATGATATATTCATCAACACTCACTTTACCCTTTTCATTTGTAGTTTCATTTCTTATATGTTCAATAGATTTAAGACTATTAAAGGCAAACTCAATAGGCTCCCCTCTATTAAAGATTATTTTTTCACCAGTAAAAACTAACCCCTCTTTTGAGCTGCCCATAAGGGTATTATCATATATAGCCAATATGGATTCATAAAAGTCTTCACATTTGAAAGCAACAATAGCATTATTTAATTTTTTTTCAGGGATATCAGGTGCAACGTGTGCGCCTTGCCCTATTTTCTTTACATTTTCTTTGATAAAAATATTAATACTATTCATACGTGATTAAACTCCACTTTCTGCAATTCTTTATTAAAATAATGGTAACTATTCAGAATAATTATTTTTAGATGAAAATATTTTGTCTCTTTACACCTTTACACCAAAATCGGAAAGCAATTATAAGCACCCACGTACAAGGTTATTGAAATACCTGTATGTTGTTAATCTGAGCTAGCGACCTTGACTGAATCTTTAAATTTAATTCTCTATACAGCCTAGCTCAGAAGCAAAATATTACCTCTAAAGATCTATAAGATAATAAGGGGCTAAATTATTACTGCGCAGGACTTCTTAGTTGACGTTGATTTAGTTGATATAAATACACGACAAGAAAGGGTGAAAAAAGCTTCTTCAAGAAGAAAAAAATCTTTCGCTGCGGTGATTACTTGTGGTATCGATCTTGGTTGTCCGTTTAGGGATCAAAGTCGCAACTATTCTGGCCTAACATTGCTAGGCATGTTAATAAGAGATGCTTAATCATAAAATATGTATAATTGAGGCTCAACTTAGATAATTTACAGCAGAAGAAAAGGATTTCTGTTACTGAATTTCAAGTGGTTTTATGGCAACTTAAAAGCGTTAGAGTTCCGCCAAAAGACAGCGCTACGCCTCACCAATTTTCAGCATGCCCAATGACTGCTTTTGGCCGTTCTCTGCCTAAACAGGCTCCTGCTATCTAAGGCAGCAAATGGGTTGTGATTTCAATTAGTTGCTGAAACACGCTATTTTTATTTAATAAGAATAAAGTGATCTTTTTTTGAGGTAATAGTTAGTGTGAGAAAGCAAATATTTAGACTTGCTCAAACTTTATTCCCACCGCCCCCTTATTTGTTATCACTACAAGGCTTATATTTTTGGTCTAGGTTTGAGGCGAATTGGACATTCTATCGATTTAGTACACCCCCCTTAAATGCGAGAAACAATTGAACAAGTAGTCAGAAAACAACTTCCACCGAATTTAATTATAGTAGGGCTTTACTCACTCATATCACGCTACTTTATACGCATCGAAAAATCAGAATTTGTGATGCTGTAGCCCTCTACCCGCTCTTTGTCTCTATCTAAACAATGTTATTATTTAAGGCCTGAATGGAAGGATGTTTTTACAGGACTTTAAGGTCTTGGTTCAGCCTTCATTCATGCTAAATGGATACAATTTTAATATTCAACTTACTTGAGAGAACCAAAATGTTAAAAAGGATTTTATGTTCAATTCTCGTCACCATGTTGGTGGCATGCTCCGAGCCTAAGCCAGAATTTGAGACCTATGGGTTATTTGTACAAACTATCAATGGCTATGAAGAAGTTAAACCCCTCAACCCCCAACAAAAAAACCTTAAAGGTCTGATTAAATCTGAAATTGATAAGGAAAAAGTAACTATTTATGTTCATGATCCGAAATTTGATGCTGACAAAGTGGTTATTGTGCAAATGGGCATGGACTTAAATAAAGGCAATAAAGTTGAGTTTTCGGTTACGCCTCAAGAAAAAGAAGATCTTTATGAGCTTGCATTAACCGTAAAGGATAACTCGATGCCATTATTGATGCTCAAAAGTGGCGGTATATTTTCTGCGAAGGGCTATATTCTCGCAGTAGGTGATGTGGAAGCCAGTGCCGTCGATGCGGTCAAAAACATGAAAGGCTCATCGTATAATAAACTTAAGAAAGTAAAAGAGTTTCTAAAAAGCTTTCCTGAAAACAAAGAGCTGCACCTGATATTGAAGGAGTTGGAAGGAAAGGCCGCAGAAGAACAAGTTGCAGCAAGAGAAAGACAGCAAAAGAAATATGAAAAAATGGGCTATGAAGAAGCCAAGATGAGTGAGAAACGATATCGCGAAAAAGGAAGGTGGATTGAGGCCTATCAGTCATTCTTAAAACGTTACCCAGCAAGTGATTATCAGGATGCAGCCAAACAACGAATCGAAGCAATCCAAAAAGAAATTGGCGATGTGCAAAAAGAGTATGAAGACCAGCTCTCAAAATTCCAAAAAATTGTCGACCAGTTTGTTAGTGCAATTAAAAATAAAAATCAGGGAAAGCTAAGCTCTGTGACGGTAAGCAAGAGCTCTGCTAGTCGCGCTTTAACATCGAGTAAACTTGTTAAAGCAAACTTAGCTGATATCGAAGTAGAAAAGTTCCATTATTCTAATAAGAAAACACGGGATTTTGCTTATGTTGCACTCAAAGGAACTGATCTGAAAAGAGTTGATATGAAATTTACAGAAGATAAATGGTTGATATCTGGATATTCAATATAACTTGATTATTGAGACCATGTGAGTTTCAATTGCATAAATTAAACACCGAGAGTACAAAAGTATCCTCGGTGTTTTTGAATACTGCAAGCTAGGGGGGTGACTCGATTAGTTTCAAGTACAGACTACTCCCCCCTACACCAACTATGTCATATAACCCCTACCCATTGCAGCCAGTTAATCAGCGCGGACTATTTTCTGCGTAAATTTTTTGGGCAACCGCCAACGCCTTAGCTACTTCTTTTTCAGGTATATTAGGTAACTCAATCCCCTCGAACAGGACAAAAACAGGGCCATAGTCTTCATCATTATCTGCAGTACTCTGAGTTAAGTTGTAGCCATATAGCTCAGATAGATAAATCCATTTATGAGCTTCAAATGCGGATTCATTAGTAACCCCATCTGCAGCTCGACGCGCTAAAAGCTCCAGGCTACTAGCACAACCAGCTTTAGCTGCTGGTTCTAACCATTCTTTATATTCGTACCCTGTAGCCAAAACAGATTTTGCCTCACATGAACCTAACTCAGCAGCTCGAACATATAAGCGCTCTTGGTCTTCATCTGCATGTTTAGCCAGTAGCAACGCAGTCTCTGCACATAAGTTATCAGCGGTTTCTAGCAATAGTAAAGATGATCTGAATAATTGGTAATCAAGAAATTTCTTCTCGGACTCAATTGCAAACTCGGCCATATTCGCCGGAACGTTTTCCCCTGCTTGCTTTTGTTTATACCAGTATAAATCTGATTCTTTCGGCCGCTCACACTGTAGTAAAAAGACAGCGTTGCAATGCCCTTTTTTAAACATTCCAACTACAGCGTCTTTATTTTTATCACTTAAAGAATAGTCAATATCGCTGCCGTACGATATGAATAGAAGGTTAGTACTTTCGATTAATTGGAGCAGCAACTGAAATAAAGCTTCTAGTTTACTCTCGGGGCATCCAAACTTTTGTGCTCGAGAATAAAACAACACCCTATCAGGCTCAACCTCATCGTCGTCATCTAAGCTGTAGCAGTCCTCATCAATGTTCGAGAACTCGAGTATAACTCCGTCAGAATCCATTCCCGCAAGGCTTGAGAAACCAAAGTAGGCGGCAATTAATTCATGAGCATGAGATGTTAAGAGGTCTAAATTGAGTTGTTGTTTCGCTTCATTTTTGAAGCTATAGGCAAGCTGTTTTCTAGGCATAACGATTTCCTCATTAGATTAACTGAGAGCTTTGCATGACCACGTAAAATTTAGACTTTCATAGTTAATGACTAATTT
>CAJXUY010000006.1 GCA_913060665.1 uncultured Oleiphilaceae bacterium | reverse complement strand
AAAAGCCGTTGTGATGACGCCAGATTTGCTGCGAATCCGCCTTGAAGGCAAAAAGCCTCTTATTTGTTGATACTTTCACAGCCTCTTCGCTGCATCAAGGCTACGAAAGTAGCTTTGACCTGCTATGCTTTAGAGAGATATTTTAACTTCCACTCTTTAACGCTTAGGATCATTGACAATGAAACAAGTCACCATTGCCAGTACTATTCAGGAGTTTATGTCGTTTATCGAGCTGATGGACGATGCCTATTGGGAAGCGGCTACACTCGAATCCAAAGACCTTTTATACGATATTATTAGTATCTTTTCGCTAGAAATGTCTGAACTCAATAAACTCAGTATTCAAGACCATCATTACCCTTATGAGATCATTACAGAGGGAATTCGAAGAGTGGTGCCAAAAATCGAGCGATTAGACGAAAAGAAAGAGGACGTAATTCAACGTACTCAAACGCTGATTGATATTAAAGAAGTAATGTCCAACGTCATTAGCATTCTTGAAGGCCAAACAGGCGGTTCGTAGCATTAATTACTCACTCCTGCTAACCACCAAAGCAGTTAGCAGGGGCCAAAAACAGATTACCCAAATGCACCTGTTTTTTGTTTTTCGGTTACACGAGGGCAATTCTTCGCCACCGTATTAACAAACTTCACCAAACTAGGAATATGGTGACCAATAAACGAAATACCTGTCGTCAGTAATGAACAAGAGATATCTCTCGCTTCATCAGCCCAGCACAACTTATTCATAAGACCCATATGTCCATACGCAGAGCCACTCATAGGCCCCCACATACCCAGAGGGTTTCCACCGAGCATCATTCCGGCGCTATAACGCATAGGCATCATCATCGTTTTATCGATTCGTAATGAGCCATACTCTTGCACTGAACGCTTGATGGTTAATGGGTCACAGATTTTTTTACCATTCCATTCCCCTGCATTTCTCATCATCTGAAAGAACCGGGAAATCTCTTCCGCAGTCGCCACGAGGTTGCCGGCTGGAATAACAGCCTCCTGAAAGCGAGGGTCACTCACCGCCTGTCCGATAGTCTCAACATCACCACCCAATGCGCGCTTAATCGCCCAAGAAACAGGAAAGCCAAGCTTTGGCCCAGTCATATAATTTTCAGCCAGTATGGGTAGGTATTTCTTTTCAACCCCATAGGTGAAGTACTTCATACCCATAGGTTTTCGGATTTTATCGTCGAGAAATTCTTGAATGTTCTGTCCAGTGACAGTTTCAAGCACTCTTTCCAAGACATATCCACCGGTAATCGCGTGATACGCTAGGTGGTCACCATCTGCAGAAATAGGCTTCGCTTCGCAGAGCAAGCGCCAGGTTTCATCACTACCCCACAATATCTCAATCGGGGTATTAGATGGTATGCCCGGAATACCGCCACGATGAGCTAAGATCTGATGAATAGTGATATTCTTTTTGCCATTTTGAGCAAACTCGGGGCAATAATAACTAACAGGGTCAAGCAGGCTAATACTACCATCTTCGGCCAGCATGTGAATCAATAGTGCGGTTACTGCTTTGGACGCCGAGAAAAGGCATACTGGAGTATCAGGTGTCGCAACTGTTTTCGGACTATATTGAGTATCTAAAGGGCCATTACCCCGCACGTGACCAATTGAGCGATTAAGTATAATCTCACCTTTACGCCTCAAACAAAGCGTTATAGCTGGCTGAGTACCTGTTTTATATAAGTTCAACACTGACTGCCAAATTTCATCCACGCCTTTTTCAGTCATATCAACCGATATTGGCACTACTTCGCTTTTATGGTTAATAGATATAATCGAATCAAGATCACTAGGCACATCAATTGTATTGAGTACTTTCTTGAGCACTTTTTTCATTGGGTCTTTTCTCACAAGTTCGAAACACACGTTGGACGTACTCCACGACAGCATAACCAGGTATTGAGTAATGACCACCAGCATTACAACCATCAACAATAGCAAACCGACCAACTAATGCCTATAGGTACATTAGTTTCAGAATATCAGGGTTTTGGTGTTTAATCATTATCCTGCTTCGTATTTATCAATCACGATAATGATCTTTATCATTATTTTTTCATCTCATTTTGGAGATTCTAGCTATACTTTATTAAACCTATTTATTTCAAAATTTGAATAAGCCTAGTACTAGTATTCATGAAAAAACGCATTCCTATAACAAGCCTTCAAGTCGGTATGTATATTACCGACATGAACAATGACTGGATTCCCCATAACAATTTCAAACGAAAGGGGTTTATCCGTAGTGAAGAGGTAATCGATAAGATATCAAAACTGGGTATCACAGAGCTCTATATTGATACCGAAAAAGGAACAGACCATCAAGACGCGATTCCTGTTAGTGAGGTAGAGAAGAGTAACCAGAACAAACTTGAGCAGGCAGGCGAACTGAAACCTCACAATAAACCGACCATCGCACTCGCCGATGAGATGGTGTCTGCATCAAAAATACATAATGAAGCCATAGGTCTTGTAAACAACGTGATGGACAACGTTAAGCTAGGTCAAGCCATTGATATAAGTTCCATTGATGAACTGGCAGACAATATGCTGGGTTCCATTTTTCGTAATCACCATGCACTCACCTGCTTAGGTTGTATCCGTGACAAAGACTCTTATTTAATGGAACACTCCGTTAACCTTAGCGTACTAATGTCGGTCTACTGCCGATCAATGAGCATGGACAAAGATATTATGCATCAAACCATGGTCGGCGCATTGTTGCATGATATCGGCAAAGTCATGGTGCCCGATGAAATTCTCCATAAGCCAGGACGGCTAACCGAGAGCGAATTCACTGAGATGCAGCATCATGTGGTCTACGGGCGCAACATGCTAAAGAATATGGAGGGCGTCTCAGAGCTATCACTAACCACCATGGCTCAGCATCATGAGCGTATTGATGGGTCCGGTTACCCCGACGGATTAAAAGGCGATGAAATCTCACAACACGGTAAAATGGTGGCCATTGTTGACGTATACGATGCCATTACCGCAGACCGGTGCTATCACAAAGGCATGACACCCAATATGGGTATTAAAAAGCTGCTAGAGTGGAGTGACAACCATTTAGACCGCACACTAGTGAATCACTTTATTCGTTGTATCGGTATCTATCCAGTGGGTTCACTGGTGCTGCTGGAGAGCGGGCGCCTAGGCGTGGTAATAGAATCTAATGAGTTCGACCAACGACTACCAACTCTTCGACTGATGTACCACACCAAATTCAGATCTTATATCAAAACAGAGATTATGGAATTGGCTAACCCTAAAGTTCAAGACCGAATCGTTAAAGCCGTCGACCCGGCCGAGTATCAAATACAGGTTAAGGACTTTTTATAGCGACCCACTAAAGGGTTACTAAATTGAAGTCGCCTTTAGATCGGTCCAATAAACTAACTTGTGATATAATTGATCCCGATTTTAATATTCACTTCAAGGAAGAAGAGATGCAAGGCACCAGTGCTCCAATACCCACTTCTGAAAAAATCTTTATCTACCTTTCCGCCGCCAGAAATCACCTGAGTCTGGTTATTACCTTTGTACTAACATTATTGATTCCATTGGGTGGTATTGCTATTGGCGTTGCGGGCAACGAAACCCTCTTAATACCTATTGTTGGCGGCGCCCTGTTTTTTATCATTCCTTACTTCATACTCCGTATGCTTAAATCTTCTATCGCTCAGGAGTATGAAGTCGCCTTAGTCACACAGTTTGGTATAGATTCACTAGCAACTGTGAGCCATAAATCGTTGGAAGAAACCTCACATTATGCTGACAGCACTCAACACGATGATGAGAGCCAAAAAATAGAAGAGATTACTTATTTTATCGAATATAAATACCACCACGGCCAGCCCTACAAATCAGTATTTTGTATTGGCAACAAAGCACTCTACAACTGTATTGAAGTCGGCAGTGAAGTTCCCATTAGACTATTAGCATCAGCTCCTAATAAATCAGCACCCAAACGACAGCGTTTAGCTGAGATTTATGATTTACAGGTGAGTGAATGTTTATAACAACCCGCTAATAGCTTAAACCAGACAGTAATATCTACACGGATGTAAATATGCCCCTACTAAGATACCCATTATTGTTCACCTTAGGCATCCTATTGGCTGCCTGCCAACCCCCATCTAATAACATAGACCCTCTCGAATCAGAGATTCAACGCATCGTACAACAGTCCGTCAACAACATGGTGTTTGTGGAGGGCGGTAACTTTATGATGGGGGATTTTGGCAAGCTGGAACGCAATAGTGATGGCAGCCAATACCTCGCACACTGGAGTTCTGACAGAGATGATGACTTTATGCACAAAGTCACGCTCGATAGTTTCTCGATCAACAAATATGAAGTGACTTGGGAGGAGTTTGATACCTTTAGTCGAGCCACTAATCGACCGATTTTTAAAGAAGGTAAATGGTATCACCTGCCAGAAATACCCGCCTATATGCCCAATTGGTATGAGGCCAAAGCCTATTGTGATTGGTTGGCTGAGCAGAGTGGGCTATCGTTCGACCTACCCACCGAGGCTCAATGGGAATATGCGGCCAGAAGTCGAGGGCTGAAAGTGCCGTTTGGCACGAATGATGGGATGATTGACCGCAATGGATCGAATATCAAAGGAGGGAAGGACTCTCAAAAATACCCGGTAAGGGGCGATTACTATCCACCTAACCCATTAGGCCTTCATCATATGTCAGGTAATGTTACCGAATATACCAAAGACTGGTACGCCAAAGAGTATTACCAAGGCTCTCCCGTTCTAAACCCTCTCGGGCCTAAAATGGGTCAAAAAAAGGTTATTCGCGGAGGCAGCAATGCCTCCTCAAGCCGGTTCAATTTGGTGGTTAACCGAGATTCCATCGAACCCGATCAATTCGACTATGCCGGCGTACGATGCGTGGTTAAAAATCTAAAACCCTTAAAATAAGCTCTTTGCACAAATAAGTTGAAAAGGTCTCTAAATAGTGGAGTGATCTAGTTAAGCTAAGATGCGTTGCTGATCGCAATTATGTTCAACGGCTTTTAACTGCGCGATTCTTGAATCATCTACCGGTTTCGTTTGCCAAGGTGTTGCATAAGCAACCACAGGGGTATTAACGTTAGGTTGTTTATTCAATTGATGCTTCCACACATGAAAACGTATCTGCTCTTGCCCGTCCAGTATTTGATCAAGCATATTTTCAGTGTTGCTCACCTCTAATGAGGTTAAAATTGCACCTGATTCCGACATATGTTTAAGAATTTCATGATATTCACTCAAACTTTGGGTATAGCTCAATAATTTAATAATGGCTTGCTCTTGACGGCTTTCAGTTGAAAGCAAAAAGCGCCGACAAAGAATCGCTAAGAAGCGCCCTTTAACCATAGGGGCCGTAAACTTAAACAATGAGCTATCATCTAATATTTTCTCTGCCAACCCTTCTGCTTCAGTCTGCAGTTGATGCAGTTCTTGCCACCAGTTTGCTATACCTCGAACAGTATTTTTTGCTTCATCAACAATGTCGTTACCAGAAATAATTGCTTTTGCACACAAGGCTTGAAGGTAATCAAAATCATCAACAAGTATAAATTCTGGCCGTAGGAACTCTGTCTTCATCAACTGATGATAAGTAAACTTCACCAACTGAAATATATTTCCCGCCTCTATCGCTGCATCCAACTTACCCGTCGCACCAACACCCACGACTACACCTGCCCCAAACCGAACAACAAACTTCTGCGTTTCCTCACTGTATTCAATATTAAAATGTCCCTCAACTCCAATGCCAGCCGCCACTTCTACACCCGCTCCCGCCTCAGCCAGCACCACAAAGTCTTGATTATCTTCTGGGCTTTGCCACTGTAGTGCGATACTCACTTTGCAGCCTGCCGTTACGCCTGCAAAAAACTGCGCTTCACCATTTATGCTTTGAACATGTCCTTTTTCGTGTAACAACTGGTCGTATTTAAACTTTTCGGATTTATTCGGCTCCTTTCTTGGCGCTCCTTTAATAGCGGGTTGTCCATCAACCATTTCAAACGAGACCGCTGCGCCAAAATTTGCACTGGCACCGGCATTACCGCTTAAAACAACATTAAGGTCGAGCCTGAAGTAACCTAAATCACAAGGCGTATTATTAAGTTCAAACTGACAGTGGTAGCCTGATTTCGATGGTATCAGTCGCTGACATTTGGCTTGTCCTTCTGCCAGTGAAAGTTCCGCGTGTGCTCCCCCGGCAAGTAATAACTTACCATTTTTTGGGTCTATTTCTGAATGAAACGCAGCGCCTGATGAAAACCGAAAAAACTGGGCTTCTGAGGTCACATTGTAAGCGGTGGTTTCATCGCCAACCCAGTAATGAGTGTCCGTGCTATCGGCAAACTGGTTCATAAACTGCTGAAACTCATTATAACTATCAAGGCGCTCTAGAATATTCCCCGTTTGGAACTTAACCTTAAATTCCGGCTTGTTAAGCTCTTCACGGAGTTGCTTAGCCATTTTTTTATAGTCAAACTGTTTGGCTTTTGGGTCGTAACCTTGGCTTCGTTTTCGGTCATCCGTCTCCATGCTGTAGCTACGAGCATGGTCTTTCATTTTTTCAGAACGTATATAGGTATACTTTCGGCTTCCTTTTAGTCTCACGATTTCTGTGAGTTTTTTGCTTTCGCCTCTACCGAATTCAGATTTTGGCGGGTTTATTCCCAGTGCGACCAGCTGCTTAACAACTTCCTCTTTTTTCTCGACTAATGTCTCTTCATTCTTGCACTCCATCACCGGCCGCATGGCATCGTCTAACAGCTTAATCTCATTCATCCAAGCGTTAAGATTGTTTGCATCCAGTAAATACACTATTCCGGTGGAGGGTTCATATGCAATATCGACAATTTGAGTCTGAGTCGAACAGTAGCAAGGTTGAACGGGGTCATCAATATTCTGATGAGCAGTTGCGTTGACCGGTTTTAACGCGCCACCAGCTTCAATATACATCTCTCGCCAATGACTCATATAGGCTGTGTGCTGCGGATTTTCAGGATCTAGTAGTTTGCCCTGAAGTTGTGGATGCTGTTGGTAAAGTAGTTTATTGGCGACTTTGACCGCAGCTTTATCTAATGGTCGGGATAACGGCACATCTATCATGAGACACTCCTTGCCTGATATTGATCCAAGTACAGGTTTAACGTTTGAAGTTTTTCACCGGGCGTTGACTGCGGGTTATCGAGTATGGTTTTGGCCCATGAGTAACGCGACTCATGCTCAAAACCATTGCCAAAATAGATTTGCAGATCAACCCACTGCTCTAACTCTGCTTGAGTGTTAAAACCGAATAACCGACCTTTGTCGATAGATGTCGTTACAAATGATTGTAGAGTGTTTGAGTCAACATTCAGTAGGTGGTCTGGATAGAAATCTCGAAGGTAACTCATCATCTGTTTGATACTAACTCGGGACCTGAGGTCGCCCATGGCCTGCCATTCTGATTCATTCAAGGTAACGGCTAAAGGCGGGTCAACAGTAACAGGCTCTGTAGACTCAAACCAACGAATGTTCCAACCAGATTCATATGATTCATGAGCATCAGAGAAAGCAGCCACCCCGCTGACAGGCCCCATTCTCGAGAACATTTCGCTATCTGAACCATGCGTAATCATTACGGCCAAAACAGTAGGGTCATAATAACGAAAAAACAACGGGCCACCTTGCGGGGAGGTTACCGTTAATAAGTTCACCATATAGGAGACTAGATGTTGTAGCGTTGCTTGAGACCAGAACAGCACAAAAGGGTGAATCGCTGAGTTTTCAATCAACCAATAATATAACAACGAGTCTGGCGTAACCTTTACCAACCAGGGAGAAACATCAAGAAGGTCATTATTGCCTAACGATATAAGTAGCGGGTGAGCGGTTGGCTGCTGTTCTAATGTATAAATCAGCGCGCCAGTTGTTTGATAACCTTGAGGTGGCTTACCGCCCTCTATAACCGCGTATAGGTTGGTATTTTGCTGCGCGAAACACAACGAATTGAACTGAAGCTCATCCATAACTTCAAAGGGGTATTTCATCATCACTATTCCATGTGCTAATTTAACTAACGCTTCATCCATAAAACGGCGTGCTATCGCTATTATCAGGGTTTAAATCAAAGCATTCAAGCCACGCAATCACTCTCCGCGACCACGATTGAACCTCCAGGATGTGTTGATGCCTTCAGAAGCGCATGCTCGGCAGCTTTAATGAGATGATCTACATGAAAGCCTTCTTCAGGTATTTGTGTAGCGACTCCAATAAAACCATTTAAATTTGCCTCAGAAGGCACGTTTTGAGAGAGCTCTCCATCAATTACATCATTTAATCGCTCAGCCATGGTTTCTGCTTCTTCCCATGTCATACCGGTTGAAATCACGATAAATCGCTCATCGTCATACTTAGCCACTAAGTCAATTCCCCGACGAAAAACGTGACGCAAAGACGATGCAACGTTTGCCATCAATCTGTTCGATGTTTCTATGCCTTGTTGCTCTTTAAAGCGAGCCAAGTTTGAAAGGCCGATCAGAAACACAGACAGTGGTCGGTGCTCTCGTAGCATCGCCATCCACTCCCGTTCGGCAACTTCTTCAAAATAGCCTCGATTGTAAAGGGACGTGACCGTGTCATAGCTTGATATTTTGACTCCAACATCTGTTTTTTCAAACTTTATTTCAGATGCCATCAATGCTTCAACAGCTTCAACTCTCTCACCAACATCACGACAAGTGCCGATAAAATAGCGCTTTTTTTCTCCCTTATATTCAAATGGCCCGGCACTAACCTCGAGCCATTTTTGTGAGCCATCTTTACAAATAGAACTGAGCGTTACCTGCACTCGCGCACCTTCACCCAGTGCTTGCCTGAAGGCTTTTGCAGCAGTGGGTCTGGTTTTACTACCCAATAGAAAGCGAGAGCCTTTATCAATAATCTCTGACTCGCTAAAGCCCGTCATCACCTGAAATGCTTTGTTGGTATAGATGATTCGGTTCTTGGGTGAGATGGCGTCAGTAATCACAATGCCGTCTCGACATTCGGCTAGCGCGGCCATTATAAGCTGTGTATCCACGGAAAAGTGTCCAATTTATCGTAATAACGTCATTTTAACGGTTTCGAGCAGAAATAGAATGGACTTAAATCATTTATGGGGTGCGCGTGACACGCCCCATATAAACTCAAAAATAAGCCATTAAGTAATGATCCGCTAACAAAGCAAGAAACAACACCATCAGATAGGTAATGGAGTATTTGAAAGTATTAATAGCGGCATGAGGCCGTGAGTCTTTGACCATCGCTACGGCCCAATAGATAAAGCGCAACCCCAGCACCAGTGCCGAACCAAGATAGAGATAACCACTCATCCCGGTGATAAATGGGAATACGCTAATCGCCAGCAAGATGAACGTATAAAGTAAAATTTGAATTTTGGTATATGCCTCTCCGTGGGTCACTGGCAGCATAGGAATATCCGCTTTGGCATATTCTGCCTTTCGGTGTATGGCGAGCGCCCAAAAGTGAGGCGGTGTCCAAGCGAAAATGATCAGCACCAGTAACAGACTGTTTGGTTCAATAACCCCTGTAACAGAGGTCCAACCCAATAGCGGAGGCGCTGCACCCGCCAGCCCTCCAATGACGATGTTTTGTGGTGTCGCCCGCTTCAAAAACAACGTGTAGACCACCGCATAGCCAATCAGTGAGGCAAAAGTGAGCCAAGCGGTTAGTGCATTGATTTGGGTAATCAACAGCACCATACCCGATACGCCCAGCAACATTGAAAACAGCAGAGCATTTGCCACACCAACTTTACCTTTTGCCAGTGGCCGATTACGGGTACGCGACATAATCGGGTCAATTTTTCGATCTACCACATGGTTGATCACCGCTGCTGAGGCCGCCATTAGCGCTATACCTAAATTACCGAACAGCATGACCTTCCAATGCGGAAAGGTAGGGCTCGCCAACATCATACCGATAACAGAGGTGAGTATCATCAATGCCACAACATTGGGCTTACACAGCTCTAGGTAGTCTTTCCAACTGGCATATGCCTGATTATCATTAGCTGCCACAGTTGCTGCCGAATCAGCCATCTGTTGGGTCGGTTGAGCTAATGTGCCTGGAATCGCTTTCATGAGGATACCTCTGCGTTGTGCGCAAACTGGAGTGCTGTTGTTTTTGTTATTGCTGATGGCTGTCTTGAATAGTAGAGTTTGAAGTTCAGGTAAACCAGTGTCATTAATAGTATTGCGCCGCCGGCATTATGGGCAACCGCTATAGGCAGTGGAGTTAACCAGACAACATTAATAATACCGAGACTGACTTGCAGTGTAAGTGCAACTAATACCACCACTATTGCGACTTTAACCGGGCGATTTGAAATACGCCATAAGCGCCATGACATCAGTATTAAATAAGCCGTTAATAGTAATGCCCCCACACGATGAACCATATGAATCGCTACTCTTGAGTCACTGTCCATTATCCCACCCAAGTAGTTGGGACCAATTGACTGAAATAGGTTAAAACCCGCATGTAAATTCATCTCTGGCCACCACGAGCCCTGACAAGTGGGAAAGTCAGGACATGCCAACGCAGCATAGTTTGAAGCGGTCCAAGCCCCCAAAAACACCTGAACTATCACCAATACTAGCCCCGCCACAGCCCAAAGGGAGAAGTGGGATGACATTGGTTGAAATTCATTCATTTGGTGATTCTGCGCTGACGATTTGAACATGCGAAGCGTCAACAAAAACAACAACGACAGTGTCGCAAACCCGCCCAACAAATGACCAGATACCACCTGAGGCCATAGCTTTAATGTGACCGTCCACATACCAAATATTCCTTGGCAGATCACCAACAACACCAGAAACAGCGGTAGCTTCAAAGGAGGTCGATCAACCATAGCGAGGTCTTCATTTTCTCGCTTAACTCGCCTGAAATAACGCACACACAACACCGCTTGTATAATGATTAGCAAACCCAGCGTACTGGCAAAGTATCGATGAATCATCTCCGGCCATCCTTTATCAGCCTCTACAGGGGAGTCTGGGAATCGTGCTTCCGCTATTTTTATATCATCAATATGCTCAGGTACGGTCAAAAAACCATAACAGCCTGGCCAGTCTGGGCATCCTAACCCTGCATCTTTAAGCCGTGTATATGCCCCCAATGCCACGACAAAAGCCGCTAACAGCGTGGTCGCAATGGCTAACCGTCTAACAATGCTGGTCATTCCCTCATCCTGATATTCATGTTATTCCTACCTCTAGCAGTCATAGCGATAAGTAGTGCTAGCCGATATTAGATAGCTTCAACAAGCGTTTCATATCTTTTAATATATCCTTACCGTGACGATCTGCTTCATACCTCAAGATCACATTACCCAGCGGATCGACCACCCAAATGTTCCAACGGTGGGCTGCCTCAGCGTCATGCGAAACACGCTCTGTAGCAAACTGCTGAAGTACGCCCACTTCTGACGTCGCTAACGAAAGCCTCGGGTGTTGCTCAGCAATATGGTTCGGCAAAGTGTTAACCTCTTGATTGCTCACCAGTACTCGGGTAACACGTTCAGCTTCTTTCCCCAACGCTATATTCACTTGCCGAACGGTATAAAGCGCGTGTTGACACGTCTCGCTGCAATCTTGGTCACCCGTCACCAACAATACCCATTTACTTTCGCTCACTTCTTTATCTGCACCCGCGGTCAACAGGTCCCACTTCAATGGTCTTGCACCCGGTTCATCAAGCGAGAAGTGCTGCGTCAATGGCTGCCCTTTAGAGTCGCTTGCCTGCAACTCAGATATATTGATAGGCGGCCAGATTAATTCGCCATGATTCGTTGAGCCTGTGGGGACACCCCAACCGCCAAAATACATCGATGTAGCAGCCGCCATCGGTACAAATACAATCGCGAACAACCCCAATAACTTAACACGATTGTTGCGTATCGTTTTTGGGGTCGGGTTAGGGTTATGTAATGAGGTGGTTTCAAGTCTCATAGGGTTGTTCGGCCTCAGTCGTATTATTTTTAGTGAGTGCGATAATCGTCATCACGACCAGTACCGCAGCTAACGAAAACCACTGAATGGCATAACCAAAATGCTTTTCGGGTGACATTTTCGGAATACGCCAGCCAGTTTGGAGTGCGCCTGGCTGTTCATCGTCTGTTAATCGTACCGTAAAGGGGTATAGCTCATGTTCGGGCTCAACATTAAGTTCATGAATATCAAAACGTTGAATACGCCTTGGCCAACGATCAGTGAATTGCTGGGGTGCTAGGGTATAGCTTTGATCCTGTTGAAAGTATAGGGTTCCGGTAATCGATACATCTCCCGTCACAGATTCAATCTCAGGCCATTGATCTCGGTATAATGGCGCTTTAATCCAGCCTCGATTAACCCACAAGGCCCTACCATTATCTGCTCTAAAAAAATTAATCACTTCGTAGCCCACTTTTCCGTTTCGGGTTCGGTTGTCGAGCAAAACGTAGAGGTTATTGTCATAGTGTCCTCTCACTTTAATCTTCTTGTAATTCCATACTTCAGCAGATAACGCTTGGCTATCTTCATCAGCACCAGCAAGGGCGGTTAACTGAGTGGTTTCTGCTTGATCACCTTTAACTCGCTGCTCGATAAGCGCTTGCTTTTCGTCTGCTCTATTCAATTGCCAATACCCCAACCCCAACAGCAATGGCGTCATCGTCACAGCAAATATCACAAGCCCTACCGATCCTTTTGAATATCCCATCTTTCGCGCCATCAATTAACCACTATACTAAGATCAAACTGACACTTATTGGGCCTATAAAAAATGCTTAAAGTTCTCATTGTGATACTACTGCTTGCCATCATTATCAGCCTGTTCAGTGGCTTGTTCTTTCTGGTAAAAGATGAGGGAAAGTCTTCCCGAACCGTTAATGCATTAACGGTTCGGGTCACACTATCTGTGATGCTGCTGGCACTGTTGGCTTATGCGGTCGTCAGCGGGCAATTACCTATTAACCCTTCCCCCTTGCGATAGCGCTACTCATCCACAATAGGCTTAAATAACGTAGACAAATATAAACAACCCTAACCACACCACGTCGACAAAGTGCCAATACCAGCTAGCGGCTTCAAAACCAAAGTGGTTATCTTTATCAAAGTCCCCTTTCATAATGCGCACAAACATAATCGTTAACATGAGCGCTCCCAAGGTCACGTGAACACCATGAAAACCCGTGAGCATAAAAAACGTAGAGCCATATATACCCGACCTTAGCGTCAGGTCTAGCGTGGTATAAGCTTCAACATACTCTTCAATTTGAAAGAACAAAAACACAGCTCCTAGCAATATGGTGGCCGCTAACCAAAGTTTAAGCTGGGTTCGGTTATTGTTTTTGAGTGCTTTATGGGCGATGGTAATCGTGACACTGGAACTCACTAACAATAGGGTGTTGATAAACGGAAGGTGCCAAGGATCAATCGTGCCACTAGGGCTAGGAAACAGTTCAGTGTCAGGGTTTTGCAGTAATGGCCAGACGGCTTCAAAGCCCGGCCATAACATTGCGGAGGCACCCTTATCGCCTTCGCCTGCCAACCAAGGTACTGAAAACACGCGCGCATAGAATAGCGCGCCAAAAAACGCGGCAAAGAACATCACTTCAGAGAAGATAAACCAGCCCATTCCCCACCGGAATGATCGATCCATCTGATGACTGTACATGCCACTACGGCTCTCTTGCACTACATTGCCAAACCAACCAAACAGCATATATGCCATCACGGTTGCACCCGTCAGGAATATCAACCAAGATCCGTCCGTATCACTCCCTGCGGTACTGTTGTTCATAATTGAGGCTGCACCAAACATGGTGAGCGCCAAGCCGATCGTCGCGATAATCGGCCACTTGCTTTGTGCGGGCACATAATATGACTCTGGTGTGGTCATGAAGCCTCCTATTGTTCTTATAATGATGACTAACCAGCGTCACCTGATATTGCGGTACTCTCGTTTATGGGCTGATCAAACAAGGTATAAGAAAGCGTTAGTTTGGTCAGATATTCAGGTAGATCTTTATCCACTACAAACCTTAGCGGCATGCGGGTCTCTTCCCCTGCTTTTAATGCCTGCTGCGTAAAACAAAAACACTCTACCTTATGAAAATAGTCTGTACCTTCATTAGGCGACAAACTCGGAACAGCCTGGGCCACCATATCTTTTGAGGTTGGGTTGCGAGCGATAAAATCAACTTGCATCACTTCACCCGGATGAACCTCCACCTGCCTTATTTCAGGTTTAAAATGCCATGGCATCGAGTCATTATTTTGAGTTACAAACTGTACTTTAATCACCCGTGTTAAGTCCGCCTCTAACTCACCGGATTGCAGCACATACTTTGGGCCAGTTTTGCCATTGATCCCCGTTAACTCACAAAACACGTTGTATAACGGCACTAACGCAAACCCAAAACCAAACATTCCCACCACCACCGTCAACGCAACCCAAACCGTTCGTTTATTCTTCGACTGAGATGGGCTGCTCATGGCGCGTTACTTAACCTCAGGTGGCGTGGTAAACGTATGGTATGGTGCCGGTGATGGAATCGTCCATTCAAGCCCTTCCGCACTTTCCCAAACCGCCGCCGTCGCCTTTTTACCACTGCGTATCGTGTGGATAACGATGTAAAGAAACAGCAACTGAGTAAAGCCAAACATAAATGCGCCAATGGATGAGATCCAGTTAAAATCTGCAAACTGTAATGCGTAGTCAGGAATACGACGCGGCATCCCCGCCAGACCTAAAAAGTGCATGGGAAAAAATGCCAGATTCATCCCCACAAACGATAACCAGAAGTGCGCCTTGCCTAATGTCTCGCTGTACATGTTGCCGCACCACTTAGGTAGCCAGTAGTAAACCGCCGCAAAAATACCAAAGATCGCCCCAGGCACCAGTACGTAGTGAAAGTGAGCAACAACAAAATAGGTATCATGATATTGAAAATCGGACGGTGCAATCGCCAACATTAAGCCCGAGAACCCCCCTATTGAAAATAGAATGACGAAGGCGATAGAAAAGAGCATCGGCGTCTCAAACGTGATCGAGCCTTTAAACATGGTGGCGACCCAGTTAAAGACTTTTACACCGGTAGGCACTGCAATCAGCATCGTGGCATACATAAAGAACAGCTCTCCCATTAACGGAATACCAACGGTAAACATATGGTGAGCCCAAACCAAAAATGAAAGCAGTGCAATAGAGGAGGTAGCCCATACCATTGAGTGGTAGCCAAACAGTTTTTTACGACTAAAAGTCGGAATAATCTGAGATACCACCCCAAAAGCGGGCAAAATCATAATATACACTTCAGGGTGACCAAAAAACCAAAACACATGTTGGAACAGCACAGGGTCACCGCCCCCAGCTGCATTAAAAAAGCTGGTACCAAAGTGTATATCCATCAGCATCATGGTCACCACGCCTGCCAATACGGGCATCACGGCTATCAACAAAAATGCCGTAATTAGCCAGGTCCAAACAAACAGCGGCATTTTCATATAACTCATACCGGGAGCGCGCATATTCAAGATCGTTGCGATAACATTAATAGCGCCCATGATCGAAGAAACCCCCATCATGTGCACACCAAAAATAAAAAAAGTAACGCTAGGGGGTGCATAAGTCGTCGATAGAGGCGCGTAAAAAGTCCAACCAAAGTTCGGCGCACCGCCTTCCATAAATAGGGTGGATAACAGCATGGTAAAAGCAAACGGCAGTATCCAAAAACTCCAGTTGTTCATTCTCGGTAACGCCATATCGGGCGCACCTATCATCATCGGGATTAGCCAGTTAGCCAGACCTACAAATGCCGGCATGACGGCACCAAACACCATAATCAAGCCATGCATAGTAGTCATCTGATTAAAAAACCCAGGTTCCATCATCTGTAACCCGGGCTGAAACAACTCTGCGCGAATCGTTAATGCCATACAGCCGCCGACTAAAAACATGGCAAAGCTAAACCAAAGATACATCGAACCAATATCTTTATGGTTGGTAGTAAATAGCCATCGACCAATCCCTGCAGCGGGGCCGTGATGGTTGTCTTCTTTCAACTCATTTTCAACGACAGCACTCATAAGATTAGTTTCCCTTCGCGTTAGCAATGTCTTGAGGTGACACAGACTCGCCCGTGTTGTTGCCCCATGCATTTCGTTCATAAGTAATGACAGCGGCTAGATCAACATCACTTAACTGGGCCGCAAACGCTTGCATCGCACTGCCTGGCTTGCCATTCACTACAATATCAATATGTGCTTCGACCGGCCCCACCGCAATCGCACTGCCTTTTAACCCAGGGAAGGCAGGCGGAATCCCCTCACCATTCTGTTGATGGCAAGCGGCACAATTAGTGTTATAAACGGCTTCACCTTTGGTCATTAAGTCTTCCATCGACCAGACTTGCGAAGATAGCAACGCTTCGGCTTTGGCTTTCTCTTGTTTAGCGGCCAACCATGCTTGGTACTCCGGCTCTTCTACCGCTTTAACCACTATCGGCATAAAGCCATGATCTTTTCCGCACAACTCGGCACACTGTCCGCGATAAATTCCCGGCTCGTTAACCTTCGTCCAAGCTTCATTGATGAAGCCGGGGATCGCATCTTTCTTAACCGCAAAGGCAGGTACCCACCACGAATGAATCACATCATTGGCGGTGACCAAAAATCTAATTTTCTTATTGATGGGAATCACCAATGGCTCATCGACCTCTAACAGGTAGTGCTCTCCCTTAGTAGCTTCATTGTTAATTTGATCTTGTGGGGTACTGAGATTACTGAAGAAACTCACATCATCATTAATGTACTCATATTGCCACTTCCACTGATAACCGGTTATTTTGATATCGATATCTGACTCAGTAACGTCATACATCTCCTTTAACGTTGAGGTTGCAGGTACCGCCATGGCGACCAGAATGATGATCGGAATCAACGTCCAAATGACTTCTACCGTAGTACTTTCATGAAACTTGGCCGGCACTGCCCCTTGGCTTTTGCGATATTTAAACATCGACCAGAACATCACGCTAAACACCACGATGCCAATCACCACGCAAATCCAGAAGATAATCATATGAAGACTGTAGACTGATTGACTGATGTCGGTGACACCTGGGGTCATATTGACCCCGTATTCAGCATGGGATGAAGAAACAAATACGAGCAAGAATACAGAAATAACCCAACGAAGGCGCGTCCATAAAAACGTTGCCGAACGAAACCCAACCAATCTAAGCATACGCATAGAGGGTGTCTCCACAGATTTTCTTTTGTTGTTTTTATTCTGTTAGGTACCCATCACACAAATACCTGTCACACACAGGCGGTAACGCTTCCACTTCGACGGAAACCTCGAACTACTTATTTTTATAAGTTAATTCTATTAACAGATCCTTGTTTAGTTCAGTATAGTCTCAATCTTTTTCACAGCACAAATAATTGCTTAAAATTTAATCAACTTAAAATATCATTCTATATACTAATGCGATCTAAAAATGACTTAAGTCAAGGCAGTGCGGTCCCAGGTCGAACTCTTCACCTGAGATTATGGGGCATCGCATGGCCTTTGATCATCGCAAATATAACGGTTCCGCTACTGGGTTTAGTCGATGCGGCCGTTCTCGGTCACCTAGATTCTCCTGTCTATCTTGGCGCTGTAGCAATAGGCGCTAATATTTTTTCGTTTATCTTCTGGGGCTTCGGGTTTTTACGAATGGGAACCACTGGGCTGGCAGCACAAGCCTTTGGCGGCCAGCAGAAAAATGATAATAGTTATCCATTACAGCTTGTTTTCTCACAAGCGCTAATGCTTGCGATGGCCATAGGCTTGCTGTTGATTATGACCCAAGCACTGTTGTTTCAGTTGGCGCTATACCTGATTAATGGCAGTGATGAGGTTACCGAACTGGCAAGGCGCTATTGTGAAATTCGTATCTATGGTGCTCCTGCAACACTCGCACACTATGTGCTTATTGGCTGGCTCATTGGTACGCAGAATAGTCGAGGGCCGCTGATTATTCTTGTTGCCGCTAACGGTATTAATATCGTGCTGGATTATTGGTTTGTAATGGGGCTTGGCTGGAAAAGTGACGGTGTTGCATGGGCGACATTAATAGCAGAGTACAGCTCTGCCGCGATTGGCTTTGCAATTGTCATGCGGAGCCAGTGGTTAAAACAGTGGCACGTTAAGACGCGAGTCCTATTTAACCTTCAACGCTATCGTCGTCTACTACTGGTCAACAAACACCTGTTTGTGCGCACCATTAGCCTACTATTTACGTTTGCATTTTTCACATCTCAAGGTGCGCAACAGAGTGATCTGGTGTTAGCTGTAAATGCAGTGCTACTGACCTTTCTTCTATTGATTTCAAACGGGCTTGATGGCTTCGCAAATGCGGCTGAAGCCCTAGTGGGCGAAGCCGTTGGGCAAAAGAACATCATCTATTTTAAACAGGTCGTTAAGGTTTCTAGTATCTGGTCACTCATAACGGCATGCTTATTTTCTGTTGCTTTTTGGCTATTGGGTGCTGATATTATCCAGCTACTATCCAATATTCCCGAAGTCGTGACGCTGGCAAAAGAGTACTTTGTTTGGGTCATTCTATTGCCGATTATCGCTATGCCTAGCTACCTCTTTGACGGAATTTTTATCGGCGCAATACGCTCACGAGAGATGCAAAACACCATGCTGATGGCCACATTCCTCGTCTTTCTACCCGTTTGGTGGCTGTCACAAGGGTGGGGGAATCATGGGCTCTGGTTAGCATTAACGCTGTTTTTGCTATTTAGAGGATGCTCTTTAGGGTATATCTATATGCGATATAGTCGGCAAAGTATATGTCAGAAGCAGCCGCAATGATTTCAGCAACTAATAATTCAACGTAATGTCTTTAAAAATAGGTTATACATAGATATATTCCGATCTACCTGACAAACGTTTACAGCATACATGATCAAAAGACATAATAATGAGTGGCCTTGTTAAATTACTATTTAACCGCAATGCCAAGCCAGCAAAGGCAATACTGAGGGAAACAACTTGAAACAAAATGTTAAGGATGAAATTAAACAAATTTTAAGGGACTGCGTTGCTGGAGCGCTAGACCGAACAAACAAAAAGCTCGAGACTGAGAAGTCACTCAAGCCATTTCATAGTGCATTACTCACTCCTGAGATAGTGAAGGTTTCTTCCTTTGAACGCTCTTTTTCTACGTCTTTTGGCCAAGGCCCCATTGAGAAAATATCAGCTCTTGTTGCTAGTGAAAACGGCTTTGAAGCTCAGCGCCAGAAAGAAACAATGATAAACGTTTATAAGGGAGCAGTGGATGAAATAGAAAGAATATGCTCAGCACTTCGAAGTGGCCATCAGAAGCCTAATTGGGTTAAAGAAATTCAAACATTATCATCATTTACCAAAGGTGACACTTTGGTACGACGGATAATCACAGATTTATGGCTTAAAAAAAACGATACAGAGTACTTTATTTCCATAAAAACCGTAACACCCAATCTAGATCAATCCGAAATAGCAAAAAAAGACATGCTTTTACTAAAAGCCGAAGACATAAAACACAACACTTATTTCGGCCTATATTATAACCCCCACGGCCATAACAGAGAGGACTATAAGCACTCCTTTCCAATGAAGATATTCAATATGCATAAGGATCAGTGTGTTCTAATAGGCAAAGACTACTGGGATTTTTTAGGCGGAACTGGTGCTTATGATAATTTACTGGATATTTTTTCTGACGTTGGAATTGAAACCAGAAAAACCCTACTCAATTACAACATATAAAAACCCCAAAAGGGCTTATCCAGCCCTTTTATATAAGTCGTTTTCTTCTTTATCAAGTTCAGTTTTTTCTTTGAATAGAGCTTTCCATTCTACGTCACTCGTATTTTTGTAACGTGAGTATTTAAAACCGGAATATGACGGAGTAGAAGCAACATCTTGCAATAGATTTTTTATAAGTACGCCAGCTGCAAGCCCGAGGCTTATTGGTACAGCATTTCCTATTTGTTTGTATTGCTGAATCAGAGGGCCTGCTAACTCCCAACTGTCTGGAAACTCTTGAATTCTTTTATACTCTTCTACTGATAAAGGCCTATCTTCATCTGGATGAGCAAGATCCGTTGCAGGCATTGCTGGGTGTGTTACGAGAGTCGGTGAAGGTCTATCCCACGCCAATCTGCGAAGAAAACCAGTTTTTCCTCCGCCAGAGTAAAATGATTTACCCATTGCTTCCTTCTGTAGTTCTAAAGGGAGGTTCTTCCAATTTTGACCTGAAGATAAAAGCCTATAATATTTAAGCCGCTTTTCTGGAAATGTGATGTGATTATGGTGCCTAATCTTATTAATGCAGTTTTTTAAGGTTATCCATTTTGGTAGACCGTACTCACCATTTTCCGAATGAGTGGGTACGAGAAATGGTGGCTTTTTACCATCTCTTGAACAAACAATAATAACTCTCTCTCTTATTTGAGGAGTTCCAAAATTTGCAGAGTTATACAGGTTGAAAGAATATCCATATCCAGATTTCTCTAGCCTGTTTATTACGAAGTTAAGGGCCCCACCTTTTAATTCATCTTCACGAAGATCAGGAAAGTCGTTTCCTCGCTGATCATGAGGTCTGTGCTCCATAGGGCAGGACAATAAACCACGAACATTCTCTATCAGAAAATATTTTGGCCGTAGCTCCAAACACAATTCAAGGTATTTTAAGAATACGTTTCCACGATCATCGGTGAAGCCTTTTCTTTTACCTGCAGTGCTAAACGCTTGGCATGGGGGCCCACCTATGATTAAGTCAATATCATCACCATTATTTAAACCTGCTTCTCGCCGAATGTCTTCAGCAGAGTAGCAATTTATATCAGTTAATAATGCTGTATTAGGTTTATTTAATGCGATTGTTTGCCTACAAAACTTATCAACTTCACAAGCTAAACGAATATCAAAACCAGCTCTCTCTACCCCTAAATCAAGACCCATAGCGCCAGAAAAGAAGCTAAGCGCCAATGGTTTAGAAGTATCTACTTTATACACAGGGTGGTCTTGTGCAATTTTATGCGCCGTTTTTAGTCCATACATTTCAAAGCTTGCCTGCTTTATTAACCAAGAGGCGCCAATTTTTCTAGCTTTCAAATCACCTTGCCGACATAAAGTTCGAACCCTTTGTGTACTCAGCCCAAGTTGAGTAGCAGCTTCTTTTATTGTTAATTCGGTACTCACTTCAAGTTTCCTTTTCGAAACATATAATGAGTACCAATATAACTGTATATATTTACATGTCAAGTACTTACAAACTGATATTTATCACTAACATATATCCCTGTCTTTATTTAGCATAATCTTTTGTTTAACCTCGACACAAATACACCCTCGAACATTAATCGGAACCACTGATATGCAATCTTTCACCGAAAACACGACGACTCATAATAAAAAAGACTAATTGTCTGCTTTTCGTTCAAAGTATCTCTTCTAAACTCTTTGTATCAACGTCTATAAATCAGACAGCCGTGTTCATCAGCATTTTGATTACACGCTGTCGGTAGGTCTACAAGTAGGAACCTACATGAATTCTGAAGCAGTATTTAAAGTTATTGAGCAAGCAAAACGCTCGGAAGCCAAAACACACGCCTTCCACCACATGATGGAAAATAAAATTTTTCAACTACACCTACTCATAGGGCTTCACAACGAAGACCCAGCAGAGTGCCTGGTAAATTTTGCTACTGAATATATTGAAATGGCACCCAAGGTGATGGAATGTGTCGAGGCTTGCGCAAAAGAAGCCCATGCTAACTGGTTATTTGAGCCGTTTTTAAAAGCGGCGTTTAATTACTTTGTGAACCCTTCGGTGATTTTCAGCCACTATACGGGGCTGGATGGCTTGTTGATGAAGGCTTATCTTTGCCACCGATTACTGGAGGAAATGTATGAGAATAACAAGTCAATCAGAAACAGCCAGCTATGTGCCGTGGAAGTCACTCAGGCTAATTTGCTAGCACATCAATTGATTGGCGAACCATTTGCAAATGAGCTAGACGAGTCGATGCTAATGACGGTTAAGCAGATCGCAGGGTCACCCAAATATTATGACCTCAATCTAAGTACCTTTGTGAAGCAAGCGCAGCATCAAACATGGGACTGGATGCGAGATCATTGGCAAAGCTTACTCTCTCGCAACCATATTCAGTTTCACTTTTCATATAGAAACGCGCTTTAAGTCTTGACCTCGCTAATGTTTGGTATCACTGGGGTCAAAGATCTTAAGCGGTACCACTTCTTCATCAAGCTCCATCGGCGTCAACAGGTTTACCCGAGTTTCCAATACATCGGATTCTTGAGCCTCTTCTTGCTCAATTTGCTTATCAGAATAGCCACAGCTGACGCACTCTCTAAAGGTACCTTCTTCTGAACTATACGTTATCAAGCGATCCATCTCGGCACATTTAGGGCAAACCGCACCCGCAATAAAACGGCGTTGTTGTGTCATAGGTTTAAACTCAATAATGATTTGTCAGCATTATACCAGTTCGTGAAACCTTCGACATCAGTCAAACGGTGCGTAAGCACACCCTATAACCTACCTCGTAACTAAATGATTCCTGCTTGGTGTAATAATGGCTCTACACTGGGCTCACGCCCGCGAAATTCAACAAATAGCTCCATCGGCTCTCTAGAACCACCTTGTTCCAGTACCGCTTGTAAGAATTCGTCTCCGGTTTTTTGGTCAAAGACGCCATTCTCTTCAAATTTTGAAAACGCATCAGCTGCCAGCACTTCTGCCCATTTATAACTGTAATAACCAGCCGCATAACCACCGGCAAAGATATGTGAGAACGAGTTCTGGAATCGAGTGAACGCGGGAGGCTTAACAACTGCGACTTTGTCTCTTACATTTTGTAAAACAACCCCGACATCGACAGGGTTCGTATCGCTGTACTCTGCATGAAACTGGAAGTCGAATAGCGAAAATTCAAGCTGACGCATCATTTGCATACCGGCCTGAAAGTTTTTGGCGGCTAACATTTTGTCCAATAGTGTTTTGGGTAACGGCTCACCCGTTTCGTGATGGCTTGATATCAATGCTAGCGCTTCTGGTTGCCAGCACCAGTTTTCAAGAAACTGGCTCGGCAGTTCAACCGCATCCCATGCCACACCATTAATACCAGACACTTCCGATACGTCCATTTTGGTCAACATGTGGTGAAGCCCATGGCCAAATTCATGAAATAGAGTCGTGACTTCGTCGTGAGTTAGTAGCGCAGGCTTATCTCCCACCGGAGGCGTGAAGTTACAGGTTAAAAACGCAACAGGGTTAATGAGTTCATTACTTTCGTTTTTTCGTCGAACACGGCAATCAGCCATCCAGGCACCGCCACGTTTCTTCGCGCGAGCATATAAATCGAGATAAAATGAGGCTATCTCTGCGCCATCACGTTTGATGACATAATACGTCACTTCCGGGTGCCACAAAGACGCCTCATCGCTCACTTCAATATCAACATTAAAGAGACGGTGCACGCAATCAAACATTCCATCAATGACTTTATGTGCAGGAAAGTAAGGTCTAAGCTCTTCCTGTGAAATCGCATAACGCTTTTGCCTTAGTTTCTCAGCAAAGTAACCCAAGTCCCATGACTGTAATGTTTCACCATTGAGTTGCTCGCCACCATGCTCTCTGGCAAACGCCTGAAGTTCAGCAAACTCTTTCTCAGCAACGGGTTTGGTTTTTTCTGCCAGCTCATTTAGAAAGTCGAGAACTTCATCAGTACTGGATGCCATTTTCTTTGCTAGCGATCGGTCAGCATAGCTATCAAAGCCTAGAATCTTGGCTAGTTCATATCGCAGTGACATAATCTCTTTAATAAGAGGACTGTTATCCCATTTTCCGGCGTTGGGCCCCTGATCAGATGCTCGTGTTAAAAAGGCTTCATACACCTCTCGCCTTAACGTTCTATTATCGCAATAGGTCATAATCGGGAAGTAGCTAGGGAAGTCCAGGGTAATCACGAAGCCTTCCAACTCTCGTTGCTCCGCCGCCTGCCGAGCCCCTGCTAGTGCGCTTTCTGGCAACCCTGCTAGCTCTTTTTGATCAGTTATATGGCGGTGCCAACCCTGTGTCGCATCAAGCACGTTTTCAGAAAACTTACTGGTCAGCTCAGAGAGTCGATTAGATAGTTCAGAAAAGCGCGCTTTTTTGTCATCATCCAAGTCAACACCTGATAGATGGAACGCTTGCAATATATTGCCGATTGCTTTGCGGCTCTGCTGGTCAAGTGTTTTAAACTCGTCACTATCCGCTAACGCTTTATAGGCTTCATAAAGCGCTTTATTCTGGCCAACCTCTGTGGAGTAAGCCGTTAGTTTTGCTAAACAGTTGTTATAAGCATCACGGAGAGCTTCGTCATTGACTACCGCATTTAAATGACTAACGGCAGACCACGCATTATTAAGTCTGTTATCGAGCTCCTCTACCGGACGAGCTAATGTATCCCAACTGATATTTTCGAGAGCGGTTAGCGCTTCAATTTTATTACGATTGTCTTGAAGAATTCGGTCAATAGCCGGCTCAACATGCTCGGTCTTAATCAAATCGAAATACGGGAGTGCTGAAGCTTGCAGTAAAGGGTTCGTCATTCTAATTGTGTTCCTGCCTAATTATGCGCTGCGCCTACCATTTTTAATAAACTGCTTATGGGTAACGTAAAGGGGCAACCGGTCAATTTTAATGTCTAAGATTCATATCCTAATAATGGGTTCTTATCAGGATAAAACAACCGATAACTTCCCATAATCCAATTTATAAATGCTAAATTCACTGATAAGCTAATATTCGATTGTGTTTAGCACTGGCATACCGTGCTATTTCTGAACCAGTAGATTACTCATTAACCGATAGTGGATATTTAAACATGGCATCAATAAGATCTTACCAAGGAACCACGCCACAGCTAGGCGCTAATGTATTTATTGACCCTAGCGCCGTCGTTTTAGGCGATGTAGTGTTAGGTGATGATTGTTCCGTATGGCCCATGACCACCATTAGAGGAGATATGCACCGTATCCGTGTTGGTGATCGATGCAGCATTCAGGATGGTTCAGTGCTTCATATTACTCATGCGGGACCCTATAACCCTGATGGTTTCCCGCTTATTATTGGTAACGATGTCACCATAGGTCACAAGGCACTACTTCATGGCTGCACGCTTAATGATCGTATATTGATTGGTATGGGGGCGATTGTCATGGATGGGGCAATTATTGAATCAGAAGTCATACTTGCAGCCGGTAGCATTGTACCGCCAGGAAAAGTGCTAAAAAGCGGATACCTTTATCGGGGCTCTCCTGCGAGAGAAGCTCGTGCATTAACTGAGAAGGAGATTAGCTACTTTACGTACACCGCCGGGAATTATGTGAAGTTAAAAGATAAGCATATGGCTGAGGGCTATTAAACAATTTATCTTTTAGTAAGTAAGTAGTTACCAACTTGGAAAGATCTATTTTAGGCCCTTGTAGCCTTGATTAAGCGAAGCGGAATCAAGGTTTTGGGCTTGCTCTACAATAACCACCCTTGATTCCAGTCGTGCCTCCTTGCATCACGGCTACTTGAGATGCAAGGAGATGTTGGAGACCTTTAACTACTTTTCTGAGCACCCGATTTTTCAAGCAATTCAGCATAGGCATTGGAGCTTCCGTGCATGGATATCAAATCCAGTATGGTTTTTCCATTTTGATCTTTGGCATTAATATCACGGCCTTCTGCTACGAAAAACGTAACAAAACGTGCAAAATCAAACGCCACCATATAATGATATGCCTTAATCATAACATGATAATCAGGATGTAAATCATCCTTTGGTTGCAACGCAAGAAATGCCTTAACACGCTCGTCGCTCCACTCTTCATCTACTGTTTTTGGCTGACTTGGGCCGCTCATATAAAATCCTTAACGTATCTATCAATTAATTCTGGGAGGGATTATTAAAGTATTGGCGAAGTATAGCAAGTTAAGAGGTGGGTTTAATGACCAATCAAAAACTAAAAGTGCCTTCTTCACAAGCAGGGTTATATATTTTAATCTCAACACGTCTGTTTTTAGAGCGATTTTCAGGCGTGTCATTGTCAACGAGCGGATTGGTTTCAGCGTGACCTGCGGCCATCACACGATTTGCATCTAGTTTTTGCTCAAGTACTAATTGATGCACCACACTCACGGCTCTTGCGGCTGAAAGGTCCCAGTTGGAACGAAAACGACCACTAGTAATGGGTTGATTATCAGTATAACCCGATACCGTGATATCACCTTCACAGCGGGCTAACGCCGATACGATTTTGTTGATAATCGGTAGCATCCCTTCCTTCAATTCATCGCTGCCAGAGGTAAACGATGCCTCGGATGAAAAACGGACGATCACTTTTTCGGTATCAAAACTGACATCAATCGCATTTGACACAATATCTTTTTCAAGTTTTTGGATCAGTTCTTCAGCAAGGCCTTCTAAACCCGCATCAATGACGATAGGCGCTGGCTGCCCTGTAGCGATTTCATCAACAACACTCAAAGGCTCTGGCGTTGAAGGTTGCACCTCCTCTTCTACAACGACTTCGTTATCTACGGTCGGAGGTGGCACCAACTCACTATCGATTAAGGTTAGTTGCCCGCCTGTTTTATCTCCCTGAATCCAGCTAACGCCAAACGATACGGCCATAGACTGGGCAATCGCTTTATACTTTTCAGTATCCATAGAAGAAAAGGAGAGTAGTAGAATAAAAAAAGTCAGCAGTAGCGTCATCAAGTCAGCAAATGTCACGATCCATCCGGTGCCAGCCGTTGATTTCTTACTTTTTTTAGCTAACGCTCTCATATTCTGTAAATTCCCCTGCACTAATCTCGTTTCACAACAAGGTCACGCTGAGAAGGATGAACATAGGCCGTCAATACTTCTGACAGAACTCTCGGATTTTGGCCTTTGAGAATACTTTGGATACTCGTGATGATAAGCGCCATATTACGATGCTCATCCATTGCTTTAAGTTCTAATTTATCCGCCAACGGAATCGCCATCATTTGTGCAATAAATGCGCCGTAAAATGTTGTTAACAACGCCACCGCCATTGCAGGTCCAATAGTACTAGGGTCTTCCATGTTGTTAAGCATTTGAACCAGTCCAATTAAGGTTCCCAGCATGCCGAGCCCAGGAGCTGTTTCTGCAATTCCCCGAAATACTTTTTCAGCTACTTCATAACGTTCTATCGACTGTCCCACTTCCTGAAGCAATACCTCTTCTACAAACTCAGGTGGGTGACCATCTACGCAGAGGTTTATGCTTTTCTTTAAAAAGCTGTTCTCAACCTCAAAACTCTCGAGCCCCAAAATACCATCTTTACGGACTACGGCAGCCAAGTCTCGTACTTGTTGAATCAAGTCCAGCGGGTTTTCGGTCCTTTCTAAAAAGGTAGTTTTAAATGCTAATGCGATGGACTTAATCACCGATGTGATTCTGAACTTAATAAAAGTCGCACCCATAGTGCCACCGATCACAATTCCCAGACCGGGCAGATTAATAAAATCCCAAAGTGATGAGCCTGAAGTAATGGCTAAAAGAACAATACTTGAACCAGAAAGAAGCCCAATAAGGGTGGCTATATCCATAATATCTATAGGTCGTTTGAAGTTTTGGCTGAAAAATACGTTTGAGCTCTCTTCAGCATAGGCTAAAAAGCTGAGAGTGGCCGTTACTTTTTAATGTATCGGCCAAAACGGCACTTTCTTAATTAAGATTGCTAAAAGCACCTAGCATCAATCAGTCAAATGCTCTTAGCATCGCCAAAACAGGCTGGGTATCAACTCTTACCTTGCGCCAAATATAAAATGATTCAGCCGCCTGCTCGACTAACATGCCTAAGCCATCAAACGTCTGGACAGCATGCAACGACTCAGCCCAACGATTAAACACCGTTTTATCAGGTGCATACATCATGTCATAGGTGACAGTGGTATCGCTGACAATGGAGTCAGGTAGTGGAGGAAGGTCACCTTGTAAACTTGCAGACGTACCATTAATAATAACGTCGAACGGCCCATTGAGGTCAGCAAAACCGCATGCGATAAGCTCACCTCTATCAGCAAACAACTCAACCAGCTGCTCCGCTTTCGCAACGGTTCGATTAGCAATAGTAATAGACGCTGGGTTTTGCTCTAGTATTGGCAGTAGTACGCCTCGAACAGCGCCTCCTGCACCCAAAACTAATATGCGCTTACCGACCAACGAGATTTTATGATTCACAGTTAGATCTCTGACCAAACCTACACCGTCAGTATTTTCACCGCAAATCTCACCCTTTTTGTTCTGATAAAGAGTATTCACCGCCCCGGCCAGTCTTGCTCTATCACTCAACTGACTACTTAATGACCAAGCCTGTTCTTTAAAAGGGACCGTGATATTTAACCCTTTTCCACCTTGGTCAAAAAACGAATGAACCGCCCCCGAAAAGTTATCAATTGGCGCCTGAATAGCCGTGTACTCAAGTTTTTCATCCGTAAGGACAGCGAACTCACCGTGGATTTTTGGAGATTTACTATGGTGAATAGGGTTACCCACAACGGCATATTGGTCCACTTCGACATTTATGTCCATCTCGCTATGCCCCCTCAAGCCAATCCCGGTCCGTCAAATAGTACTCAAGCAAACGTGCCTCGTCAGAGCCCTCTTCTGCCTGCCAGTTGTACTCCCACTTAACTAACGGAGGTAACGACATCAGAATTGACTCCACCCGACCACCAGACTGGAGACCAAACAACGTACCTCGGTCAAATACTAAATTAAACTCTACATAACGACCCCGTCGATACAACTGAAAATCTCGCTCTCTTGCGCCATAGGAAGTATCTTTACGTCTATCGACAATAGGCAAGTATGCTGGTAAATAACTATCGCCGATTGCTCGGACAAACTCAAAACACCGATCAAACCCGCCCTCATTTAGATCATCAAAGAACAAACCACCCACGCCTCTTGGCTCACCCCTATGCTTCAGATAAAAATAGCGATCACACCAACTTTTATAATCTGAGTAGATATTTTCACCGAACGGCTTACACGCATCACGAGCAACGCTATGCCAATGAATACAGTCTTCATCAAATCCGTAATAGGGCGTTAAATCATAACCCCCACCAAACCACCAAATAGGCTCTTCACCCTCTTTTTCTGCAATAAACAATCTTACGTTCGCATGAGATGTCGGTACGTATGGGTTTTCTGGATGCATCACCAATGACACACCCAACGCTTGAAAGCTACGCCCTGCTAACTCAGGTCGTGACGCTGAAGCCGATGCGGGAAGTTCTGCTCCCATTACGTGAGAAAAGTTAACCCCGCCTTTTTCAAAGTGATGGCCATTTGTCATTACACGTGTACGACCGCCACCACCCTCTTCTCGCTGCCATTCTTCTTCAAAGAACTGACCTTTGCCGTCTTCCTGCTCTATGCCCTCACAAATGCGATCCTGCAGATCAAGAAAGTAGGCTTTAACTGCATTTATATCCGGTGACGTCACTATAGTTCTCCATATCAGCCAGCGCTACTGCGGTGGCTATTCTGCTAAATTTAAAAATCCGTACTCGATAAACCCAATACCCTAGTTAACAACGCCCTCAACTAACATTCACATACACAAATCAATTTACGAGCAGGTTTACCTCTCTATTTGCCATTAGCTGCTCATTATTAGCGTCTAATAACCGTACCTGTATCCAGTGACCGAATTTGTGAAGGTTGCGGCTCACCCCCTATGGAGCCGGGCACTATGTAATCAATGTGGTGGCCAAAGTACTGACGAATCCTGAGCGAGTCCATAGCGGGTTCCGAACCTGCAGGGTTAGCCGATGTGGATACAATCGGGCGCCCAAAAAGGTCTGCAATACTTTTAATAAGTAAATGCTTACTTACCCTAGCAGCCACTGTTTCATGAGATCCTTTTATCCACTGAGGGATAACGTGCTGACGATCAGGTATAAGCCAAGTGTTTGGGCCAGGCCAGCTATCCAATAATATGTCATATTTTTCAGGGGGCACCCCCGTCAATAAAAAGCTCAGTTGATCGATGTGGCCACAAGCTAAAATCAATCCTTTATTCATGGCTCGTGATTTGAGTTGAAGAAGGCGCTCCACCGCATCCCTATTCCAAGGGTCACAGCCGAGCCCCCAAACTGCTTCTGTAGGGTATGCGATAACCCCCCCAGACTTTAGGGTCTCTACAGCTCTTTTGATATGCCAAGGGTGTGTAAAATTGCTCATAGCGGCACATTAACTCAGTGTGCCTATTGGATCAAGCTGTGATGATATCTCTGACTTTCTGGAAGCCACCAGGGACTGACTGTACAAGCCCCTTCAGTTCTAATGACATCAACAGGATTGAAATTTCTTCAACAGGCAACTCTGAGCGCTCTACCGCTAGATCAACTGAGACCACGTCATAACCCAGCAGGCTTAGTAGCGTGGTTTCGGCTTCTGTAAGCTCTGCATGTAAGTTATCAAACGTAGGGTCATATTCAGACTTGGCACCTATTTCATGTTCGAAAAGATCGGCAGTTCCATGAGCAGGTAACTTATTTACAGGCTTTGCATGTGATGTATTCGTATGAACTGCTTCATTACGAAGATGCTGGTGAAATGCCAATAAGCTACTGAGTTCTTCAAATATATCTTCAGCACTTTCTACCAGCTTGGCTCCCTGACGTAATAACTGGTGACACCCGCGAGCCATAGGGTTGTGAATAGAGCCGGGGATCGCATACACCTCACGCCCCTGATCAAGCGCATAATGAGCGGTTATCAAAGAACCACTTTTTGGGCTCGCTTCAACAACCAATACACCTAATGAAAGCGCACTAATGATGCGGTTTCGTCTAGGAAAGTTAGAGGGGTGAGGTTGGGTTCCCAATGGAAGCTCAGAGACGATTGCGCCTTGTTCGAGTATGCCTGCAGACAGCGCTCTATGACGAGCAGGATAAATTACATCGGCACCAGTGCCTACTACAGCAATGGTATGTCCGTGGTTATCAATAGCCCCTTTATGGGCCGCACCATCAACGCCTAGCGCCATTCCACTGGTAACGGCTAACCCTACATTGACCATGGATTTAGCAAACCGGTAAGCGTTTTCTTTACCGTCAATAGATGGGCTCCGGCTGCCTACAATCGCTAACTGAGGTTCACTGACAAGAGCTCTGCTCCCTTTGATATAAAGAACTGGAGGAGGGCAGTCAATGTGCTTAAGAAGCGGTGGATAATCAGGATCATCAATCAGCAACAGGTCGTTACCCGACTTATCAGCCCAATCTAAATCTTGCTTTACCAAGCGCCCAATATCTGAGTTTAACGATCTGTGGACATAATCATCCAAAAGTCTCACCGACTCAGGCTTTACACCTGCGGCAATTATGAACTTTCTATCACCATTAATTGTCGCTTCAGCAGAACCAAACCATTCGATTAATTTTTGATAGCGCGTAGCACCCACCCCAGGAAGGTGAAATAACGCAAGAGATGACAGTACAGAGCTTGAGAATGAGGCTTGTGTGGGTTCAGCTACTAATGGGGTATGTGGAAGTGCCATATGATCGTCCTTGACCAGTAAAGAGGGTAAAATAAATAAGGGAGCCAATATCCATATTGCTCCCTTTAACGTTTCTAATACTTAAGTGTTTATAGCATTTAAGGTCTTATGGATTACGAACCTCATCCATAAGTGACAATGGGCGTAGTGCTTTTAATACCAGTCCATAACTCATTTTTTCAAACGTGCGGAATACCATCAAAACACCTGCACGATCTGAAGGTAGTTCAATTTTTTCTTGGGTATAAGGGTCTTGTACGATGCCGCCTTTTTTGTAAACAGCCAATACATTACCTTCTTTAACCCCATCACGTTCGCCCTTGTTGATCACCACAACGGCATATTGACCAATTTGGCTAACGCCATCAACCACATCAATCATATATCCGTTAATCTCACCCTCAGGCTCACTGGGATGGAACATGGAGTTGATAGTTCTGTCATCAGTAGGAAGCAGTCTATCGCCTTGCAATATTTCTGAGCTTGAGCGCTGAACGTTAAGGGTTACCACTTCACCGTTAATCGCCTTTACTTTAGCCTTAGCGATAGATTTTGCTTCTAACCCTAAAAACTCATTAGTCTCTGGGTCGACATAGGTTTTATTGCTACGGAAGATACCCATAGACTTATATTCGCCAACATCTCCACGAGCAAACAGGTCATCACCTGCACCGGTAAGAATATGGTCACCCTTTCCTATTAATACATATGGTGCTGCATCTAACTCTTCTTGATCTACAATACGAGATTCATTTAAGAATTGGCTAATAGCATCAAGCGGAATAGCCGGAATAGCCGTCGTCAGCGGCGTCGCTCTCGCTTTAGGGCTCAATTTAATAACACCACTGTTAGGATTTCGCTTAATGGTCGTCACCTTTGGCAACCCTTTAACGTAAACAAGCCCCAACACATCACCGGGGTATATCAGGTGTGGGTTTTCAACCTGAGGGTTTGCATGCCAAATTTCAGGCCATAACCAAGGGCTATCGAGAAAGCGTGAGGAAATACCCCACAAAGTATCACCCTTAACGACAGTATATTGGTCCGGGTGGCCGGTTTTAAGCTCTGGCTGCGCCATGGCTACCTGCATGCCCAACATCAGCATTACCGATAGGCCTAACAACAGTTTCCTCATGATCGAGATCCCTTACTAAGCAAAGATATAATTAATTACCTGAGTGTTCACTAACAGTGCTACTTGCTGCTAGTGCCTCAGTCTACGCAAAAAACACTAGTGGCTCTTAATACGCAGACGCTATGTTAATATTATTTTTCTAATAATAGTCATGTATCTTAATCAGTTACACTGTAATTGGATAAGATCTTATTAATAACTATATAAGATTCTGACGAAAACTATAGAATATTCTATCTATAACTATAGAAGATCCTATGATTATTTGTACTATTCGCCTGTCTAATGGATAATAGTAGCAGGCATATCGTGACTTGTAACACTCTTTGGCTAAAAAGAATCGTTACAAATTGTTTAAGAGTTCGACATAACTATCTATGGCTAAACTAGAAATTCTTGAGTTCCCAGATCCAAGATTGCGCAAAGTCGCAGCTCCCGTTACCTGTGTTGATGATGAGATACGTACCATTATCGATAACATGTTTGAAACCATGTATGAGGCGCCAGGTATCGGTTTGGCTGCAACGCAGGTTAATATCCATAAACGCATTGTGGTAATAGACGTTTCTGAAGAAAAAGATCAACCCATGGTCTTTATCAATCCAGAAGTTACCGTTTTAGAAGGTGAACCTCATTCAATGCAAGAAGGTTGTTTGTCGGTGCCCGGCTTTTACGAAGACGTTACCCGGGTCGACCATGCTCTGGTTAAAGCGCTTGACCGAGACGGTAAAGCGTTTGAGCTAGAGGTGAATGAACTACTGGCAGTTTGTATCCAGCATGAGTTGGATCACCTGGACGGCAAGCTTTTTGTTGATTATCTCAGTCCGTTAAAGCGCAATCGAATTCGTAAGAAGCTGGAAAAACTCCACCGTGTTGGAGCCTAACCAAAAACGAGCATTAAAGGAGGTTAAATCCCACAAGGATCTAACCTCCTTTTTATTTTACTAGAATATTGTTTGACAGCGGTTAGCCGCTAATTCAGAAGGAGCACCTCCCAGTGGCTGATGTTTCACCTCATCTTTCAGATAGCTCAGCACTTCGCATAATATTCGCAGGCACTCCCGATTTTGCCGCTTCAGCGCTCAACGCATTGATTAACAAAGGCTACAACATTGTCGCTACTTACACCCAGCCAGACAGGCCGGCAGGGCGCGGCAAAAAAATGCATAAAAGCCCTGTTAAACAACTCGCTGAACGACACAACATTCCGGTTTATCAGCCACTCAATTTCAAAGATGATACCGACCAACAAGCGCTCAAGCGATTAGATGCAGATCTGATGATTGTTGCAGCCTACGGTATCATATTACCCAAAGCGGTGCTCGATACACCTAAGCGAGGCTGCATTAATATTCATGCATCCATACTACCTCGCTGGCGAGGGGCTGCCCCGATTCAACGTGCGATTCAGGCAGGTGATACTGAAACAGGCATTACCATCATGCAGATGGATGAAGGTCTCGATACCGGCAACATCCTGTGGGTCAAGAAAACCGCTATTACTGAAAATGATAACGGCGGCACACTACATGATAGGCTGGCTGATCTAGGCGCGGAAGCGATGATCGAAGCTCTTGAACGACTTGATACCAGCGAATTAACAAATGAGCAACAGGATGACCAGCAAGCCTGTTATGCCCATAAACTATCTAAAGCTGATGCAGAAATCGACTGGACTCAGACAGCTAAGTCTATACAGCTAACGATTCGGGCCTTTAACCCTTGGCCAGTTGCCTATGCAATTGAAACTGGCGAACGTATTCGTTTATTTGAAGCAGAGATTGTTGAAAACAACACTGATAAATCTCCAGGCACCGTTATCAACAAAACCCGTGACGGGGTTGTTGTTGTGTGTGGTGAAGGTGCTATCAACATTAAAAAACTCCAATTGCCTGGTGCCAAAGCGATGTCTGTCAGTGACTTCGTCAACGGTGGTAAAGCCATGCTTGAAATCGATACATTATTAACAAGCACTGAGGCTAACTCCTGAAATGGCAAAAAAATCGGCTAAAAAACGTTACCTTAAACGAAAGGTCCCTCTAGTTGAGACCTTTAATTTACGTGCCATTGCCGCTCAGGTAGTGCACCAAGTTAGCCATGAGAAAAAGTCATTAAGCACCCTGCTACCACCCGCATTAGAAAAAGTAGCTGATAACGACAAGGCATTATTGCAAGAACTCTGCTTCGGCACCTGCCGCTGGTATCACAAGCTCGATGCAATTAAAAATAGCCTGATGGTTCAACCACTTGGGCATCTCGACATTGTCGTGAACTCGGCAATATTGGTGGGTATTTATCAGCTGCTAGAAATGAGAATCCCGCCTCATGCTGCCATTTATGAAACCGTAGAAGCAACGGAAGCACTCGGCTTTTTCCGGCTTAAAGGGGTGGTAAACGGCATTCTTCGAAATGTTGAACGCGAAGAACACTGGCCAGAAGAGCTAATCGAGACCGAGACCGATGAGTCGTTGCTTTATGAATACAGCCATCCTCGCTGGCTCATTGATAAACTGTCTAACAACTGGCCTGACCGCTGGCAAAATATCTTGGCAGCCAACAATTTTCGCCCGCCTATGACGCTACGAGTCAACACACTTAAAATACCCCGCGCTGACTACCTCGAAAAGCTATCAGAAGCAGATATTGAAGCCCATGCCACACAATTTTCCTCAACGGGGATCACACTAGAACACCCAGTCGACGTCAATATACTACCTTATTTTAGTGAAGGGTTTGTCAGCGTTCAGGATGAAGCCGCGCAGCTTTGTTGCGAACTGCTAGATGCCCCTAAAGGCGCTAAGATACTCGATACCTGCGCTGCACCCGGAGGGAAAACCTGCGCTATACTTGAAAGGTTTCCCGATGCTGAGGTTAGCGCGATTGATATTGACCCAGCAAGGGTAGCGCGCATCAACGAAAACCTTGAGCGCACAGGATTATCTGCAACCGTTATCACTGGCGATGCAGCAGACCCTGACAGCTGGTGGGACCAGCAACTATTCGACCGAATACTGCTCGATGCTCCCTGCAGCGCGACAGGCGTTATCAGGCGTCACCCGGACATTAAACTATTGCGCCAAGAAAACGATATTGTACCGCTGGCAAATCTACAGCTATCGATATTACAGTCGTCGTGGCAGATGCTAAAACCTGGCGGGAAGCTGGTGTATGCAACCTGCTCTGTTTTTTCACAAGAGAATAGCCGTATAATTGAACGGTTTATCAGTAAACAGGCTGACGCAACACTTTCACCAATAAGGGCAAAGTGGGGCACAACAACACCATTTGGACAGCAGTTATTCCCTCAAGCTGAAGGCCATGATGGCTTTTTTTACGCTTGTTTGAAGAAAGCGGATTAAACGGGTATGAAAATAATTATTCTGGGTGCCGGACAAGTAGGCGGTACCTTGGCAGAAAACCTCGCAAGCGAAGCCAACGATATTACCGTTGTCGACCACGATGCCGATAGACTCAGGCAACTGCAAGACCGCTTGGATATCAGAACCACACAAGGAAAGGGCTCTTATCCAAACATTCTAAAGCAGGCAGGAGCTGAAGACGCAGACATGCTGATTGCGGTGACCAACAGTGACGAGGTCAACATGGTGGCTTGTCAGGTCGCTCATACACTGTTCAGAACTCCGACCAAAATCAGCCGGGTACGCGCAATACCTTACCTGCTGAAAAAAGGTCTGTTTGGCTCAGAGGCATTCCCGATTGATGTACTTATCAGCCCAGAACAGGTAGTGACTAATCACATCACTCGATTAATTGAGTACCCTGGCGCTCTTCAGGTCACCGACTTTTCAAAAGGCTTGGTTAGGCTAGTTGCGATCAGAGCAAGCAAAGGCGGACCCTTAGTCGGCCATGAACTCGCCTACTTGCGTCGACACATGCCCAATATCGATACCCGCGTAGCCGCTATATTCAGAAAAGACAGCGCCATCACGCCCAACGGTACTACGGTGATTGAAGACGGTGATGAAGTCTTCTTTCTCGCCGCCACTAATCATATTCGCTCGGTCATGAGCGAGTTGCAACCGTTAGAAAAACCATACAAACGAATCATTATCGCCGGCGGCGGTAACATAGGTCACCGCCTGGCTGAAAAGCTTGAAAGTAAACATCAAGTCAAGATTATCGAGCATAATAGCAAACGCTGTATTGAACTATCCGAGTCGCTTAATAGGGCCATTGTTTTGCAAGGCAACGCAGCAAACAAAGAGATGTTACTTGAAGAAAGCATCGAAGATACGGATGTTTTTTGCGCCGTTACTAATGATGACGAAGCCAACATCATGGCATCGATGCTGGCGAAACGACTGGGCGCGAGAAAGGTAATGACCTTAATCAGCAATGCCGACTATGTAGACCTGATACAAGGCCGGGAAATTGATATTGCGATATCACCCCAGCAAACCACCATCGGCAGCCTGTTAACCCACGTAAGGCGTGGGGATGTAGTAAACGTTCACTCACTTAGACGGGGCGCAGCAGAAGCAATCGAAGCAATCGCTCATGGTGATCACCGGTCATCTAAAGTAGTCGGTAGACGTTTGGACGAAATACCGTTACCAGAAGGTACTACTATCGGTGCTATTGTTCGGCATAACGAAGTACTGATCGCCCATGACCATATTCGAGTACAGCCCGATGACCACGTTATCCTGTTTTTAGTTGATAAAAGTAAAGTAAGGGACGTTGAAAAGCTATTCCAGGTCGGGCTTACGTTTTTCTAACGCGATAAACGCAAACACAACATCTATGTCATTAACCATACGTCGTCAAAAATAGAGCAGGGAACCCGCAAGCCGCTATGCACCTTTCAATTATTTGTCGTATTTTGGGTATTTTGTTGATGCTATTTAGTTTCACCATGATACCGCCTATGGTCGTGTCACTAATTTATGATGATGGTCAGCTAACCCCCTTTGTAGATGCATTTGGCCTGATTTTTTGCATAGGCCTATTAGTTTGGTTACCCGTTAGAAATAAGAAAGACGACCTTCGTGTGCGAGACGGCTTCGTTATTACTGTTCTATTCTGGTTAGTGCTCAGTCTAAGTGGGTCGATACCGCTCTATGTCAGTGATAACCCCTCTATGTCATTTGTGGATGCCTATTTTGAGTCGCTATCAGGCTTAACCACAACCGGCGCCACCGTTATTACCGGCATCGATGACTTACCTCATTCTATTCTTTGGTACCGACAGCAACTGCAGTGGTTAGGCGGTATGGGAATCATCGTGCTAGCGGTGGCGATCTTACCGATGCTAGGCATTGGCGGCATGCAGCTCTACCGCGCTGAAACACCCGGCCCCGTGAAGGATAACAAGCTCACCCCCCGTATAACAGAAACCGCCAAAGCACTTTGGTATATTTACCTGGGGTTAACCACCGTCTGTGCAATCGGCTACTGGCTAGCGGGGATGACCGCCTTCGATGCCATTACACACAGTTTTTCGACCATTGCGATCGGCGGATTTTCGACCCACGATGACAGCATCGGCTATTTTGATAGCACCGCTATCGAACTCATCGCTGTAGTGTTTATGTTTTTATCGGGGGTTAACTACGCCCTGCACTTCTTTTCTTGGCGACAGAGATCTGTTTTCGTCTATTTAAAAGACCCTGAGTTTCAGTTCTATGCCCTAGTCGTAGGAGGTGTGAGTGTCATTACCATCGCTGTATTATTAGCGACCGAAACCTATGAACTCAGTGAAGCGATCACCAGTGGATTATTTGAAGTCGTCTCAATCGCGACAACAACAGGCTTCGCTACAGCAGACTTTGCCAACTGGCCACTGGTATTGCCATTCCTTCTATTTGTGGTGGCGTTTATTGGTGGATGCGCAGGCTCTACCGGTGGAGGAATGAAAGTTATTCGGGTATTGCTAATTTACAAGCAAGGGTTACGTGAGGTGAAACGACTGATTCACCCTAACGCCGTGATTCCCGTTAAGTTGGGGCGTAAGCCGGTACCCGACCGAGTCATAGAAGCGGTATGGGGATTTTTCTCAGTTTACATGTTTATGTTTGTGTTTATGCTGATCATTCTGTTGGCTACGGGTTTGGATCAGGTAACGGCATGGTCTGCCGTAGGCGCCTGTATTAACAATCTAGGCCCAGGCTTAGGCGATGTTGCGTATCACTATGGAGATTTAAATAGCACGGCTAAGTGGGTGTTATGTTTTGCCATGTTATTGGGGCGACTTGAAGTATTTACTCTTCTGTTATTATTTACACCAACCTTTTGGCGACATTAAGAGTTATCGAACGTTTAAAGTAGACCAGTTTAATATCGAGTAAAACCAACACTCTATTTTTTACTGCCAGTAAACTTCTTAATATCGCCCAGTAACCTTTCTGCAAAATTTCCAATTTCATCTTTGGCTTTCTGTACCGCCGAGGCGTCTTTTTCGCTATCAGTTTGCTTGATATCTATTTTATCTGCCTTACCACTACTAGCCAGCGGATCTGTCTGCAGTTTATATACGTCATAAGAGGCTTTCATCGCTTTTTTAGCATCTGAGTCAGAAGCTAGGCCATACCACTCTGCCACTTTTTCTACAGCCATTTCGAATGCTTTTTCAAAACCATGAACATCTATTGAAAGCGTCGTTCGTCGAATTTCATCTTCCCAGGGAATATTAATCCGCAACTCAAACACTTCAGTCGGGTTACGCCCCTTTCGCCTAACAATAATTCTGCGAACACCTCGGATTCTGCCATCAGGCCTCATATGAAACTCTTTGGTGTAGGCCTGTGCGGTATAATAGGCTTTTTGCCGCTGCGCTAGCTTCTCATCGATAGCCTGGGCTTTACTATAAGCAGCCTTTCGGCTTCGCTTAATGCGGACATACTCTTGATACTCAGTCCCTCCCCAAGCTCTAAAAACTCGATAATAGGGTAGGTCGCCATACTTATGATCATAAATCGCCATAACGAATCACATCACGCGCTCAATTAATCTAATGAATAGAAAAGTGCAGGGTGTTAACTAGTCTAGCTCAGATTCCGAAACTGTCTGCCAATTTCTAACCAAGCGTTAGTAACAGTTTAGTTTAGTTTAATTTTCAAAACTACCAAACTCGCCCTTTATCATAATGGTGGTTTTCACCTGGGCGTCGACGTTTAAAACGCTTATATTCCCACTGATATTGCTCTGGAGCATCTCTTACACAAGACTCAACGCTGCTATTTAACGCCGTTATGGAGGTGATTAAATCGGTAGAGGCAATATTTTTGTCTGCTTCTTTAATGACAATTTTAAAACCATCGCCGTTGGGCAACCGTTTAGCATAAGTACAGAGCACTGTCGCGCCAGTTTTCTCAACCAGCTTTGATACTAACTTCATCGTGTTCGCTTCAACCCCAAAAAACGGAGCGAACTCACCACCACTAAAAGGTGGCTCTTGGTCTGGCAAAATACCCACCACACCGCCAGAGCGTAGTATTTTGAACAAACGCAAAACACCCCGTTTATCAGTAGGTACCAACTCAGAGCCAACACGCCCCCTGACACTCGACATATACGCTTCCAGTTCCTTGACTTTAGGGGGTCTATAGAGCGCCGCCATATTAAACATTGAAGAGAAATATAACCCTGCCAACTCCCAGTTACCCAAATGCGGTGCTAATAGTAAAATACCGTTTTTTCGGGCAATAGCATCATCAACCAGTTCTTTGCCTTCGACTGTTCGAATCATCCCAAGACACTTCTCGACAGGCCACTCCCATGCCATACCCGTTTCAACGGCTGTTTTGCACGTCTCTTCAAGGCTCTTCTGTACCAGTGTTGCTCGATCACTTTGAGATAGCTCGGGATAGCAGAGCTGAAGATTAATATCACTGACACGTACCGGACCCAACTTGAACAGCCACAGTAGGCGGCCCAGAATAGTACCGAGCCTTTGGGCTGTTCTCAGCCTCATACGCGCCATTAGTTTAATGGCAAAAATAACCCAACGCGCTTTATTCAAAGCAAGCCTCTATGTCATCTAGATAAAAGAATGCGCAAATATTAGCGTAACACACGTATTAAAAAAAGGCTGATATTCAGGGTTAACCATCTATATTCTCTAGATCCTCACCATATTTGAGGTGTTATTTTCCAATGATGGATTGAAAGCTAACGACGATAAGCTAATCTTAATAAGACCTGCAAATACTACCTATATCATTCTGCAACTTTAGTAGTGAAGCACAAGATCATGAGTGACACTCTTCCCAGAACTTCATCTCTTGGCAATAAGCTAATTTTTTGGTTTCTATTGCTGTCACTACTACCGTTAGTATTGGTCGCGTGGATCAGCTACCAACAAGCTAACTCAAGCCTTACCAGGGCAGCGTCCGATGAGTTAGAGTTATCCGCGAAGCTAAACGTGGGTTTTATTCAAAACTGGTTTTCCTATCGATTCTCAGACATCAAAACGCAATCAGAAAACAAAGACATAGAACAACTACTCTCGTCACTCACCGAAGGTCTGGAACAGAGCGGACAATCACTAGGTAACTACACCAAAAGCGAGGGCTGGGTTAAATTAGTCGAAAGGAGTCAAAACGAACTCGTTAATCTACACCGAAACTATGACTACATTTATGATCTTTTTTTGATCGATCGTCAGGGAAACATACTCTACACCATCGCATCGGAATCAGACTTGGGTAGCAATTTATTCAATGGCCCTCTCGCCGGAACTCTTTTTGCTAAAAGTACCTCGGAGGCGTTGGAATCTGGCCAGATTCGCTTTTCAGACCTCGAGCACTACGCACCATCAAATAACGCTATTAGCGGGTTTCTATCTGCTCCCGTGATAAACAAGTCTGGCAATACGATCGGTATCATCGCCATACAAATAAGACTAAACAAACTTTTTGACCTATTGCAAAACGACTCGTCAAGTAGTGTTAAACACTATTTGGTCGGAGTAGATGGACAGCTTAGAACGCCCCTTTCGACTAGTACTGATGAAGTATTAAATAAAGTCATCTCAACAGCCCAGTTTCAAACATGGCGATCTAAAGATTTTAAGAGTGGTAATTTGGATCATCACCATGGGGCAGTATTTCAATACATTGGCCCAGATACTAAACCCGTCATTGGCTTGCACAATAATATCCAGATTGCAGGTACTCAATGGGTTCTCATTAGCGAGATTGAACAAAGCATAGCGTTGGCAGCAGCCAACTGGCTGGGCAAGGTAGTGATCTTACTTGTTTCGCTAACGGGGTTTGTGGTGGTCATAATTGCTATTTTTCAATCTCGACGAATAACTCGCCCTATTATCAAGCTAGCCGAAGCTAGTATGGCCGTCGCGGCTGGCGAAAAAGAACAGCGAGTAGAAGTCGGGGCCAATAACGAAATCGGGCGATTAGCTGAAGCCTTCAACCATATGCTGGCTATGCGCCAGATGCACGAACAGGCCTTGGAGCAAAGTCATCGAGAGTCTCAGCAAGCATTAGTAAATTTGGCTGATCAACGCTTTGCGCTTGATCAACATGCCATCGTCACAATCACAGACGTAGAAGGCACCATTACCTACGCAAATGAGAACTTTGCCAAGATTAGTGGCTATTCTGTTGATGAGTTAGTCGGTAACACTCACCAAATCGTTAAATCGGGGTTTCACGACGCAGATTTTTTCAAACAGCTCTACCAAACCATCACCAGCGGAAAGGTATGGCATGGTGAGATTTGCAACAAATCTAAGCAAGGCGATATTTATTGGGTCGACTCCACCATCGTTCCCTTTATGGGGCAACAAGAGAAACCTCAAAGCTATATCGCTATTCGAACCGATGTCACCAAACGAAAAGAAACCCAGAAAACACTATTAGAAGCGAAAAACGCTGCGGAAGCAGCGGTCGAAGCCAAGGGAGAATTTCTAGCCAGCATGAGCCATGAGATTAGAACCCCCATGAATGGCGTTCTTGGCATGCTAGGTTTACTCATCAATAGCTCATTAACTGATAAACAACGACACAAGGCTCTACTTGCACAGTCCAGCGCACAATCTCTACTCGCGCTTATCAACGATATATTAGATTTTTCCAAGGTTGAAGCCGGCAAAATAGAGCTTGAGCTGATGGACTTTAACTTACGAACACTGCTCGGCGATTTTGCTGAGTCAATGGCATTGAGAGCACAAGAGAAGAATATAGAACTGGTATTAGATGTCACCAATATTACGCAGTCATCGATTAAAGGGGATCCTGGACGACTCAGACAAATTCTGACCAATATTGTTGGAAATGCGATTAAGTTCACTCACGATGGTGAAGTAGTGATTTCTGCGGGGATTAAAGAAATCGTGAACGGCAGGCTAGTTTTTTATTGTGCCATTAACGATACCGGTATAGGTATCCCAAGTCATAAACTGCCAACACTTTTTGATGCATTCACCCAAGTAGATGCATCGACCACTCGCAAATACGGAGGTACAGGTTTAGGGCTCTCGATCGTTAAAAAACTCTGTGAGCTAATGGGGGGCAGTATCTGTGTCACCAGCCAGCTCGAAAAGGGTACTCGATTTGAGTTTACCCTCACCTTTGAACCAAGCGAGCACTCAGTTCCGGTTACCCCTCTAGTAGACATGTCGCTGTTAACGATTTTGGTCGTTGATGATAACAAAAGCAACCTAAAGGTGCTCGTTCAACAGCTACAACACTGGGGGGCAGAGGTGATAAGTAGTGAAACTGCTGCTCATGCGCTTGAATGCTTGGACCAGTTGTATAAAGAGCCTAACGATAAAACAATTGATCTAGCTTTAATTGATATGCAAATGCCTGATATGAACGGTGAAGCCTTAGGAAAATCGATAAAAAGCGACTCACGTTTTGACTCAATAAAGCGGGTGATGATGACTTCAATGGGGCATCGAGGTGATACCCAATATTTCTCTGACCTTGGTTTTAGCGCTAACTTCCCAAAACCTGCGACGACCTCAGACCTATTCAGCGCACTTTCCGTCACATCATCTGTCTCTATTGCAAATCAAGCGGTCTCCGGTATCTCTCATCACTACCTAAAGGCACTGAACTACAACCAACCAGCCACAGGCACCCCGTTACCTGAAGCCGCTGCCATACAGTTAGAGTGGCCAAGTAATACTCGATTACTGCTAGTAGAAGATAATCACGTTAATCAAGAAGTGGCATTGGGCGTATTAGACAGCATAGGCCTAAGAGCTGACGTCGCAGGGGATGGACTAGAAGCGCTTTATTCACTCGATAACGCACCTGACGAAAATCCTTACACACTGATTATTATGGACTGCCAAATGCCTGAAATGGATGGTTACGAGGCAAGTCAAAATATTAGGGCAGGCAAGGCGGGGAAACGCAATAGATTAATCCCTATTATTGCGATGACCGCCAACGCTATGAAAGGCGACAAAGAAAAATGTCTGAATGCAGGTATGAATGACTACCTCAGTAAACCCATTGAGCCTGATGACCTATATGTAATGATGGAAAAGTGGTTAATTTCCCCCTCAGAGAACGAGCGACTAGCCACACACGCTGCCGACTCAACCACCTCCCCTGAATCTTCAATCCAGTCATCACAGGAACATGAGATACACGACAGTTCAACCATTGAAATATGGGATAAACCCTCCGCATTAAGACGCCTGGGCGGTAAAGAAAAACTGCTTAAGAAACTGTTGGTACTGTTCCTAAGCGAGTGTTCTGAAAGAGTAACTGAGCTACAACAGGCAATTAACAAAAAAGACACGGAAAACACGCGCATTTTAGCCCACACTATAAAAGGCAGTGCAGCCAATATAAGTGCTCTACAATTACAGGACATTGCCAGCAAACTTGAACATGCCGCTAACAATGCAGAAATTACTGCCTTCGATGTACTCTTTATCGAACTAGGTGAAGCCTTTGATCGTCTCAAAACCTCTTTATCGCAATACCAGAGTCAAATAGGAGATAGTTAAGAATGAATCCAAAAGCACGGATTTTAGTCGTTGATGATGCAGCAGATAATCGATTGCTACTCAAAATGCTGCTGGAAGATGACTATGACGTGGTCGAAGCTGACTCCGGTGAGTCTTGTTTGACGCAAGTTAACCAAGAAATTCCAGACCTTATATTGCTCGATATCACCATGCCAGGGATGAGTGGTTACGAAGTCTGTGTACAGCTTCGGACTCAAAAAGAAACTGAACATCTACCGATCATTTTTGTATCTGCATTAGTAGGCGCAGAGCAGCGGCTCGAAGGCTTTGAAGCAGGGGCAGATGACTATCTCACTAAGCCGGTAGATGCCGAAGGGCTATTTAGCAAAATTTCAGCCTGCTTAACACGCCAGCAAAGCTTAATAACGGCACAATCAGATGCCTCTGAAGCGATGCGAATCGCAATGGAGGCGATGACTACCAGCAGTGAACTAGGCCAAATCGTTCAGTTTGTTAAAAATGTTCAAACTATTACAACACCTCAGGAGGTAGGCGAAGCGATACAGACGATTGCTAAAGAATTTTGCCTCAGCACATCGGTGATGGTCACATCAGGCGCACCGCACTTTGTTGGCTGTACCGCAGATTCCATTGAAGCTAAAGTACTTCAGCAAGTATCAAACAGTAGCGAGCGAATGGTCAGTATTGGTATACGTACGATTATTCGCAATGAACATGTCACATTGCTAATAAAAAATATGCCCTTAGACGATGAAAACCGCTGTGGACGTTTAAAAGATCACCTTGCTGTACTAATGGACATCGCGAACGGCCATTTAATTACCTTGGAAGCACAAGAGTCTGCCACAAAACAACGTAAACACTTCTTGGGTAAAGTCATTCGCATTGCAGAAGAGCAGACCAAAAAAACTAGCAGTAAACTTCATGGCCACCACCACACCACCCAATCAATCATAGAGGGTATGGTCAGTAGTCTTGAGAATATGCTATTTGGGTTGGGACTAGATGACGACCAGGAAAAGAAACTCATGCTACTCGCTAACCACACATCGTTACAACTACAAGAAGCCAGTCGAGCAACCGAAGACCTCGATAAAGAGCTGGGCGTTGTGGTAGAGAGTCTATACACGTTCATGCAGCAAGAGGACTGAGGCTGGGTAACATCAAATTTAAAGCAAAGTAAGGTAGAATGTAATTCATGTGTATTAATGACCTCTAAAAAGGAAAACTCCATGGACTACAGCATTTACCTCTCGGGCGAAATTCATAGCGATTGGCGCGAGCAAATTGAGTCAGGCATCAAAGAGTCTGGGCTTGATATCACCACCTATAGCCCGGTCACTCACCATGAGTCCAGCGATGAAGTGGGCGTTAAAATTCTCGGTGACGAAGAAAAGCCATTCTGGAAAGACCACAAAGCGGCCAAAATAAACTCAATCAGAACCCATACGCTTATTCAGCGCTCAGATGTCGTGGTCGTTAGGTTTGGCGAGAAGTATAAACAGTGGAATGCAGCCTTTGACGCCGGTATCGCTATTGGACTAGGCATCCCTCTTATTGTTATGCACGACCCCTCGTTAACCCACCCGCTAAAAGAAGTAGATGGTGCTGCAATGGCGGTGACTGAAACGCCACAGCAAGTGGTCGAGATATTGAAGTACATCAGCCAGTAAAGACCCTGTTTAACGGAACCGCCACCGAATAAAGCCAACAAGCGCCTACCCAGACCGCATTGTTGGCTTTTTTATGCATCTAATGACGTGCATAAAAACCATGCGGCACGCTATAATGTCAGGTTTAGAAAAATATATAATCGCTCGCGCGGAGCAAATACCGTGAGCGCCAACAGAACTCATAAAATAACCGAACTGGTGAACTTTTCGTGACTAGTCAAACCAAACCCGATGCAAGTACCTTTCAGGGCCTAATTATCGCTCTCCAACAATATTGGGCAGAGCAGGGCTGTGTTGTTCTTCAGCCATTAGATATGGAAGTAGGTGCTGGCACCTTCCACCCCGCTACTTTTTTACGCGCGATAGGTCCAGAGACCTGGAACGCAGCATATGTTCAGCCAAGCCGCCGCCCTACCGATGGCCGCTATGGTGAAAACCCCAATAGGCTTCAGCATTACTATCAGTTTCAGGTTGTTTTAAAGCCTTCTCCTGACAATATTCAGGAGCTTTACCTGGACTCACTTAAAATGTTGGGCATCGATCCATTGGTACATGACATCCGCTTTGTAGAAGATAACTGGGAATCACCCACCTTAGGCGCTTGGGGCCTAGGCTGGGAAATCTGGTTAAATGGTATGGAAGTGACCCAGTTTACCTACTTCCAACAAGTCGGTGGTCTTGAATGCTTTCCGGTAACAGGCGAGATTACTTACGGACTTGAGCGTATCGCCATGTACCTGCAAGGGGTTGATAGCGTTTATGATCTAGTATGGGCAAAAGGCCCTGAAGGGGTAGTCACTTATGGTGATGTATTCCACCAAAACGAAGTAGAAATGTCGACTTATAACTTTGAGCAAGCCGATGTTGAATCACTATTTTCCAACTTCGATACTTATGAAAAAGAGAGTCAGCGTTTAATCGGTGAAGGGCTTCCATTACCCGCTTACGAGCTAGTACTTAAAGCCTCCCACACCTTTAATATGCTCGATGCACGCCATGCTATTTCAGTAACAGAAAGACAACGTTTCATCCTTCGTGTGCGCAGCCTTTCAAGAGCTGTTGCACAGTCGTACTTCGATCGTCGTCAAGAATTGGGCTTCCCTCTAGCACCAGAAGCATTAAGAAATGAAGTATTAGCCAGCCTGAAAGAAGGGGAGAGCAAGTAATGTCTGCACAAGATTTTCTGGTCGAAATTGGTACCGAAGAGCTGCCACCAAAGGCGCTTAAAAAACTCTCTACTGCTTTTTCAGATGGCATCCAACAAGGTTTAAAAAGCGCTAACCTTGAGTTTACATCCGTTGAATTATTTGCTGCACCACGTCGTTTGGCTGTTCGTGTTAATCAACTCAGTGACACACAACCTGATAACAATGTTGAAAAACGGGGCCCGGCTGCTAAAGCTGCATTTGACGCAGACGGCAACCCGACACGAGCACTTCAAGGGTTCGCTCGTTCCTGCGGCGCCTCTGTTGACCAGCTTGAAACGATGGAAACAGACAAGGGCGCATGGTTAGTTTACCGCTCTGTTCAAGCAGGCCAAAAGACTGTTGAACTATTGCCTGAAATTGTCACTAAATCACTGGCACAACTACCTATCCCTAAGCGTATGCGCTGGGGTGCTCGACGAGTAGAATTTGTTCGTCCTGTTCAGTGGGTCATTATGTTATCGGGTTCATCGGTTATTGATTGTGAAATTTTAGGCCATAAAGCCGGTAATCAAACCCGAGGTCATCGCTTCCACTGTAATGAAATACTCACTATCAATAACCCTTCAGAATACGAAAGCACGCTGCTGGAAAAAGGCTATGTTATTGCTGATTTCGAAGCACGTCGTACCAAAGTACGTGCAGGCGTCACCGCTATCGCGGAAACCGTCAATGGACACGCGGTAATCGATGAAAATCTGCTTGATGAAGTCACTGCTTTGAACGAATGGCCTATACCACTCATTGGTCGCTTCGAAGAGCGTTTTCTTGAAGTCCCCGCTGAAGCATTAATTTCATCGATGAAGGAACACCAAAAGTACTTTCACGTAGTCGATGCAAACGGCAAGATGCTACCTAACTTTATTACGCTCAGTAATATTGAGAGTAAAGACCCTGCGCAGGTTATCGCTGGCAACGAACGCGTTATTAGACCTCGTCTTGCTGATGCTGCATTCTTCTTTGAAACCGATAAAAAGCAGAGCTTGGAATCTCGGGTTGAGCTACTCAAGCCTATTGTTTTCCAAAAACAGCTCGGTTCAATCTACGACAAAGTTCAGCGAACATCTGGCTTGGCTGGTAAAATTGCCGTGGCGATAGACGGTGAAGAACAGCTCGCAAAACGAGCAGGGCTGTTACTGAAATCTGACCTTGTTTCCGAAATGGTGCTCGAGTTCACCGACCTTCAAGGCATTATGGGCATGTACTATGCTCAGTATGATGGTGAGCCAGAAGAGGTAGCCATCGCGCTTAACGAGCAATATATGCCTCGCTTTGCCGGCGACCAACTACCGTCTACTAAAACAGGTTGTGCTGTCGCTATCGCTGACAAACTTGACTCTTTAGTCGGTATTTTCGGTATTAAACAACCCCCTACGGGCACTAAGGACCCCTTTGCCCTTAGACGATCCTCTCTGGGGATTTTGCGTATTATTGTCGAGAAAGGGCTTAACCTCGACCTTGCTGATTGTATTGAGTGGTCTATTGCGCAACATGGGGAGCTGTCAGCAGCCTCTCCAGTAGTCGACAAACTGAAAGATACTGTAGTCGATTATATGCTTGACCGATTCCGTGCCTGGTATGAAGAAGAGGGTATCCCAGCGGAAGTATTTCTTGCAGTCCATGCTCGTAGACCGACACGACCATTGGATTTTGATCAACGCATTAAAGCCGTCAACCAATTCCGTCAGTTGCCAGAAGCCGCCGCGCTAGCAGCGTCGAATAAGCGAGTATCGAATATTCTCAGTAAAGTTCATGCTAATGATTTAGCAGCCACGTTAAATAGTGACCTGCTAGAACTCGATGCAGAGAAAGAGCTAGCCTCCGCTATTGCAGAACAAGCGCAAAAGGTTAACCCGCTATTCGCAGCAGGAAACTACAGTGAAGCATTGCAATCATTAGCCTCATTAAGACCTAGCATAGACCGGTTTTTTGACGATGTAATGGTGATGGCCGATGATGAAGCAGTGAAAATTAACCGTTTAGCACTACTGAATCAGTTACGCTCGCTATTCTTAAGTGCTGCAGATATATCGCTTTTATCTTCATAAATTCAAAGTATAGAATGGCATTTACTTAAAGCGAAGATGAACCATTATTGTCATTCCCGCGAAGGCGGGAATCCATTCAAATAACATTCTAAATGTCTTATGGATCCCCGCCTTCGCGGGGGTGACAAAAACTCCTCCTTCATAAAAGTTTTTCAGGAAAGCGCCCATGGCCAAAAAAAATAAGTTTCGCCCCGTCTGGCACCCCGCTCTATGGCCAACATGGATTGTTGTTTTTATCTTATTTTGTCTATCCCTACTGCCCATGAGTACCAAACAAGCATTGGGAGAAAAACTAGGACGACTACTTCATAAGAAGCTGAAAGGTCGCACCAAAGTTGCCAAAAAGAATATCGCGGTCTGTTTTCCAGAACTGAGCGAAGAAGAACAAGCGACCTTGGTAGAAGATACCTTCATTGCTTGCTCTAAAGGCTTTTTAGAAACCATTCATGCATGGTGGAGGGATGTTACACCTTACGTTGATAATCTCATTATTACGGGCCAAGAGAACCTGTTAGAAGCTCAGAATCGTGGTAAAGGCGTCCTTTTGTTAGGTGGACATTTCAGTATTTTTGACCTGGCGCTACCCTTTTTTGCGGCTCAGTTGAACAAACCTGGGTATATGTATCGCCCTAACGATAACCCGGTAATAGACCGTATGATCGAGAAAGGGCGGCTCCGTCATTACGGGATTAAGGGGTTTAGCAAGCGACACCTCAAAGGCATGATCGAGTATATAAAAGAAGGCGGTAGCGTTTGGTATGCAGCCGATCAAGACTTTGGTCGAAGAAGTGCTGAGTTTGTTGACTTCTTTGGCGTCAAAACAGGCTGTATTAACGCTCCCAGCTGGATCGCACGTGAATCCGGTGCTTCAATTATACTAGTGAGTCAATTCCGTCATCCTAACGGGCAGTACGAAATTGCCTTTTCGCCGATTATGGATAATTTCGGAGAAAACGATGCAAAAGATGCTCAAGACTGGAATACACACCTCGAAGCCGCTATTAGACGTCACCCAGATCAGTACCTCTGGCTCCACAAGCGTTTTAAAACCCGACCACCAGGTGAGGACCCCATTTATTAAATATTTCTCTGCAGGAGGCATCTAATGTCTCCTGTTACACCTCTTAGTATTACTCTCTGCCAAGCCTTCCCCAAGTTTTATATTTGTTTAGTCCCTATACCCGTTGTTATGCCTTTTTCCAGTTTTAATTGTTTTGACTGTAAATAAAATTCTATAAAGGTAGCTCTAACAGCACAGTGACCTCCTAACAGGAAAGAATGCGCGATATCGTTAGCTATAGTGCTCGTAACGGTTTTCACTCTTCCAGTGTCGCCTATAATTGCTGTAATAATGTGTTTTGACCTCTAATCATTAGATATCTAATCATTATCAGTGTAACTTATGATCAACACGTCACTTATTACAGGAAATCTTATGAAGTCTATTTTTGTAGCGTTACCATTGACGATCGCCAGCACCCTTGCACAGGCAGGCGATACTTGCGGAAAAGTCACTATTGCCGATATGAATTGGAGCTCTGCTAGTTTAATAGCCAATATTGACCAATTTATTCTTGAAAAGGGGTACGGCTGCGACGCTGAGTTAGTGCCAGGCGACACCATGCCAACCGGTACCTCTATGATCGAAAAGGGAGAGCCCGATATAGCCCCTGAGATGTGGAGCAACGCCATGAGAAAAGCTCTCGATAAAGGTGTCGAAGAGAAGCGCCTGCGTTTTGCAGGTAACTCCCTATCAGACGGCGGTGAAGAGGGTTTCTGGGTGCCTCAGTATATGGTCGATAATGACCCTTCACTGGCGACTATTGAAGGCGTAATCAAAAATTTCTCTCTATTTAAACACCCAGAAGACCCCGAAAGATCAGCATTCTACGGCTGCCCAGCAGGCTGGAACTGTCAAATATCATCGGGCAACCTTTATAATGCATTGAAACTATCTGATGCAGGGTTTGACCTAATCGATCCCGGTTCAGGTGCAGGCTTATCGGGTTCAATTGCCAAAGCTTACGCGCGTGAAGAGGCGTGGTTTGGTTACTACTGGGCACCCACTGCTGTATTAGGGAAATACAAAATGGTCAAAGTCGATTTTGGCTCAGGTGTTAGCAAAGATGAGTTTATCCGCTGCACCTCAAAAGAAGACTGCCTAGACCCAAAAGTGACCATGTACCCACCTTCTTTAGTCCAAACCGTCACCACCGAAGCGTTTGCGAGCAAAGCGCCAGCCGCCTATGACTACCTGACAAAACGCTCGTTTAAAAATGCCCAAATGAACGAATTACTCGCATGGATGGAAGACAACCAGGCTGATGGTGATGTAGCCATGGAGTATTTTTTAACTCAACACCCTGACAGTTGGAAGCCTTGGGTATCTAAAGAAGTCGCAGACAAAATTACGAAAGCACTAGCCGACTTATAGACCTAACAAAATGAGCCTCACTCAGAAATAGACTGAGGCTTTTCGCGATACACTTACAAGAGGGTCCAATGCATGGCTGAATCGTCATGGTTAACAAAATTTCCGCAGATGGATAGGGCGGACTTAACAGGCATTCGTAAATCATTGGATTCTGCATACCGTGATTTTTCAAGAGAATATGGAGAATCAATCGAAGCATTTTTTGACCCTCTTCTTATCTTCCTCGTTTGGTTCGAAAAGCTATTGCTCGCGACACCTTGGTGGTTGGTCATTATTGTCGTCACCGCTATTGTCTATATAGCCTGTCGCTCCTGGAAGCTCTGCTTAGGCGTCGTAATTTCGTTTCTCGCCATCGGTTATTTCGGCATGTGGGAAAATACCATGCGAACGATGAGCATCATCACCGTTTGCACACTCATGGCCATAGCATTAGGCATCCCCATTGGCATTATTATGGCGCGCTCAGATAAAGCACAAAGCGTTATCACCCCCATGCTTGATGTCATGCAAACCATGCCTGCATTCGTATACCTAATACCCGTGGTTATGTTACTCGGTATCGGCAAAATACCTGGCGTCATTGCTGTCATTATCTACGCCATTCCTCCTGTTATTCGTTTAACCAACCTAGGTATACGATTGGTTGATAAAGAAGTACTCGAAGCGGCGACTGCTTATGGTGCGAATTCCACTCAACGGTTATTGGGTGTTCAACTCCCCTTAGCGATGCCTACCATCATGGCCGGTATCAACCAGACGATTATGATGGCGCTCTCAATGGTGGTTATAGCATCTATGATAGGTGTTAAAGGTTTAGGCCAGCCGGTACTTAAATCTATTACTAATCAATACTTTACGCTTGGGCTTTTTAACGGTTTAGCCATCGTTGCCCTCGCCATAATTTTCGATCGTGTATCTCAGGCTTACGCTAAACGATCACAACGACATATGGAAGGTATGCAAAATGGCTAAACCACTCATTCAAATTGAAGGGTTATACAAAGTTTTTGGTAAGCAACCAAAGTCTGTCATGCCAATGGTTCATGCCGGTCAATCTAAAGAACAGATATTAGCTGATACAGGCCACACTTTGGGTCTAAAAAATATCAATATGACTGTCAATAAAGGGGAGATCTTCGTCATTATGGGGCTTTCGGGGTCTGGCAAATCAACACTTATTCGACACTTTAATCGTTTGATTGACCCTACTGAGGGTGTGATTAAATTTGAAGATATTGATGTGATGAAGCTACCTGCAAAAGAGTTGGAGCAATTTAGACGACACAAAATGTCGATGGTGTTTCAACGCTTCGGATTAATGCCTCATCGCACCGTTTTAGAAAATGTGAGTTATGGGCTGTCTATCCAAGGCGTAAAAAAGGGCGTCAGACTCGCCAAGGCTAAAGAATGGCTTGATACTGTTGGCTTGGCAGGCTATGAGTCTCAATACCCTGCACAGCTCTCAGGGGGGCAGCAACAACGTGTCGGGTTGGCTCGTGCACTTTGTACCAATGCTGAAATTCTTCTGATGGATGAGGCCTTTTCGGCTCTTGATCCATTAATCCGTAGTGAAATGCAAGATCAACTTATAGAGTTACAAGATAAACTCCATAAAACCATCATATTTATCACCCACGATTTAGATGAAGCTCTGAGAATTGGCGACCGTATCGCTATACTCAAAGATGGCGAAATGGTGCAACAAGGTACACCTGATGAGATCCTCCTCAACCCTGCAAACGACTATGTAGAAGCATTTGTTAAAGATGTTAACCGTGCTAGAGCATTAACCGTAGAAAACGTGATGAAGCCACCTTCACGACGCATAACAGCCGATACAATTGGTGAAGCCTTAGAACAGATGAAAATTATAAAAGGTGATTACGGCTACTACGTTAATGATGATGGCTATCAAGGCATTGTCACACAAGACACCTTGGAAGAAGCATGCTGTGAAAATGACTCACAAAAACTAGGAGATGAGTTTCTGGAAGAACTGGCAGGCATCGCACCGGGTGCAATATTGGAAACCGTAATACCCGAGACTCTCGAAGCAGAATACTCACTCCCCGTGATCGACAAAGACGGTAATCTCAAAGGGGAGCTGTCTCGCCGAAGCCTCGCGGATGTGCTGGGGGATAGAGAGAAGTGTGAGGGAAATACTAAAACCGCTGCATAAGTCTGCATTGAAACAAGCAGGTACCAGAAATTATTTCTAACTACCTGCTTGTTACCGGATAAAATAACTATCCTACCTTCGTTATTCGGCTTCTACACAATAACCGCATTTAAACATCCAGATTGGTCACTTCTAATGCGTTGGTCTGAATGAAATCCCTTCGTGGTTCGACTTCATCGCCCATTAACGTTGTAAATATCTGATCTGCGCCAATGGCATCTTCTATATTCACTTTCATCATACGACGACATTCAGGGTCCATGGTGGTTTCCCACAACTGCTCGGGGTTCATCTCTCCTAGTCCTTTATATCGCTGAATATAAAGGCCGCGTTTAGCTTCTTTCATCAGCCATTCAAGTGCTGTAGCAAACTTGCTGATGGGTTGTTGGCGCTCACCTCGTTGAATATAAGCACCTTCCTCAATCAGTCCAGCCAAGCTTGTGGCTAGCTTAGCAATCGACCTATATGAAGCAGATTCAAAGAACTCATAGTTGAATACATATTCAGTGGATATACCGTGTACGTATACATCTACTTTCGGCAAAAACAGGCTGCGCTCGACATCTTCAGTTAGACCAAACTCATACCTCATGCCCGTTTTCGTGTCGATAAGTAATTGTTCACCCATCGCATCACACCATGCTTGTACTGCATCTTTATCACTTAACGATTCAAACGCGATCGGTTGAATTGCCAACATTTTTGCTAGCACAAGAGCGGGGTAGGTTCGAGATAATCTATCGGTAATCGCTTCAACATTACGGTAATCATTTACTAACGTTTCTAACGCAGTGCCTGTAACCGCAGGGGCGTTTGGGTTGACAAATAAGTTTGTATTTTCGAGTGCTGATTGAGTTAAGAACTGTTCTAGCGCTTTTTCATCTTTCAAATACTGTTCTTGTTTGCCTTTTTTAACTTTATACAGAGGCGGCATCGCGATATAGACATAGCCATTTTCGATAATTTCTCTCATCTGTCTAAAGAAGAAGGTCAACAATAATGTTCTAATGTGTGATCCATCCACATCAGCATCAGTCATGATGATAATGTTATGGTAGCGTAGCTTCTCGATATTAAACTCTTCGCGCCCAATACCACACCCCAGTGCGGTAATAAGAGTACCGACTTCAACTGAGGAGAGCATTTTATCAAAACGCGCTTTTTCAACGTTAAGTATCTTTCCTTTCAACGGCAAAATTGCCTGAGTTTTTCTATCTCGTCCTTGCTTGGCTGAACCGCCAGCAGAATCACCCTCCACTATGTATAGTTCTGATAATGCGGGGTCTTTCTCTTGGCAATCGGCTAGCTTTCCTGGCAAGCCTGCGATATCCAGCGCACCTTTACGGCGAGTCATTTCACGCGCTCTACGTGCGGCGTCTCGTGCTCTAGCCGCTTCAATCATCTTATTAACAATGAGTCGAGCTTCTGATGGGTTCTCTTGTAGAAAATCACCAAACAAACCATTCATTTCCTGCTCGACGGCTGTCTTGACCTCAGATGATACCAACTTGTCTTTGGTTTGAGATGAGAACTTCGGATCGGGTACTTTTACCGATACTATTGCAGTCAGCCCTTCTCGTGCATCATCTCCTGAAGTATTCACCTTTTCTTTTTTACCTAAACCTTCACGCTCTATATAACCATTCAAAGATCGTGTTAACGCTGCACGAAACCCTGCGAGGTGAGTACCGCCATCGCGCTGGGGTATATTATTGGTAAAACAGAATAGATTTTCTTGGTAAGAGTCGTTCCACTGCATAGAAATTTCGACTTCTACACCGTCTTCTTCTCGATACTTACTAAAGTGGAAGATCTGATTAATTGGCGTTTTATTGGTATTTAGATACTCAACAAATGCTTTCAAACCGCCTTCATATTCATACACTTCTTCACGGCCAGAACGCTCATCTTTTAAAACAATTCTCACACCAGAGTTTAGGAACGCAAGTTCACGAATACGCTTAGCCAATATATCGTAATGAAATTCGATATTGGTAAAGGTGTCAGGTGAGGGTACGAAATGAACTTCTGTCCCTGTTTTTTCGGTTTCGCCAATAACCGTTAATGGCTTAGCGGGAACACCGTGGTGATATACCTGCTCATGAACCTCACCAGCGCGGCGAATGGTTAAACGAAGTTCATTAGACAGTGCATTTACAACGGATACCCCCACACCATGAAGACCACCGGATACTTTATAGGTATTATCATCAAACTTACCGCCTGCATGCAGCACAGTCATGATAACTTCAGCGGCTGAAACACCCTCTTCTTCGTGTACATCAGTTGGTATTCCACGGCCATCATCCGATACAGTAATAGACTCATCGGCATGTATAACCACTTTAATTTCTGAGCAAAAACCTGCTAACGCTTCATCAATTGAGTTATCGACTACTTCAAACACCATGTGATGTAAGCCGGTACCATCATCAGTGTCACCGATATACATTCCCGGACGCTTGCGTACAGCGTCCAGTCCTTTAAGCACTTTTATACTTGATGAATCGTATGAATTATTATCTGTCATCTATAACGCTCCTAAGGCGTGCTTTTCTGCGTACATCGCGACAATGAAGATTACATGTACACTTAATCACTTAATTAACTTGAGAAACCTTACCATGTTCCACGTGGAACATTCTTAATTCAGTATCTTCATGAAACAAGGGTAATACGGAATTAATATCAACTGCTGTCAATATTACCTGGCTTTCTAGTTTCTCTAAATATGAACACACATTTTTACGATGATCGATATCAAGCTCTGCACTAATATCATCAATCAAGTAAACTGATTTACGGCCAGACAGTTTATATAAGAAAGCGCCTTGGGCCAAAATCATCGAAAAAATTAGTATCTTCTTTTGGCCGCGGGAGAGTACTTCGTCAGCAAATCTCCCATTGGCCTTTATTCTTATATCTGCTCGATGAGGCCCTTGATGGGTAAAACCTGATCGTGCATCTCTTTCAATACTATCATTGAGTGTTGATTGATAGTCAGCCTTTTTATCCCAACCCCTATAGTAACTTATATCTATATCTATAGTTTGATTGAGTAACTTAAGAATATCATTTATTACCGGTACCAACGAGACAACATAATCATGACGATACTGGTCAATCATAGCGGCCGAAGCAATCATTTGACCGTCCCAGGGCGCCAACAACGAACGATCTATTCTACCACGTCGTAACAATGTATTCCGCTGTTTTAAACTCTTTGTATAGCGTCTCCAGGCTTCAGAAAACCGATGTTCCACGTGGAACACCCCCCAATCCATATAACGTCTACGATTATTAGGGCCACCATCAAGTAGTTCAAATGTCTCTGGCTCAATCAAAAGTGTTGGAGTAACGCTCGCAAGTTGAATAGCACTACGTATGAACTCTCCATCTATTTTTATCAGTGCTGACTTGTTCTTTTCGCGGGTAATACCAATACGATGTTGATGGCTATTATCATCTTCTGTAACAGAGAATAATGTAAAGCCGGGAGCATTATGCTGTACGATAGAATCAAGTTTAGAACTTCTAAAAGACTTGCCGACCGAAAGATAATAAAGTGATTCGATTAAACTCGACTTTCCACTGCCATTTTTCCCATCAATAATATTAATTAAAGGTGAGAACTCTAGCCGCTGTTCGACAAGATTACGAAAGTTACTAAGCTTGATAGTTTGGTAGGGCATCAGAAAAATCTAAACTGCATACTGTTGAAGAAGATAATTACAAATATCGTCGGACTCAAACATTTCAATACCTGTATTGGGGTCAACAAGGTAAGGGATCATCATCTTCCCACTTCTACTCACCAAGCCTTTTCTATTTTTTCCTTTTACATTATAGAAGGGGAATATACGTTCACGGATAACAGGTAGCATATAATCTAGTATTTGATTACGACCAACGTTGTGCAATACATAAGGTACCTCAAGTTCACACAATAACTCTCTAACCGGCTTAGCAAAGGGGCTTGCCTCAAAACTATACAGTTCCAGCATCATAGCGGGTGATTTGGACGGCTTATGATACATACCTGAGCCAAAACGCACGATACTAGAAACCATAGAACTAAGAGTATTCGAGTATTTTCGCCTCCAACGCTTCGGCAAGTGACCTTTACCATAATAACGAAAAAGGTAGCTAATTATGTCGTATGATTCGTAAAGCGAAATTGAGGTATTAGGATCTATCAAATAAGGGAATTGCTCTTTACCGCCCACTTTTATCGCGCTGTTTCTAAAACGTATTCCGCCTTTAGGGCAGGGGTAAATCACAACATCTAAATCCAGTTCAGTCATGGCTTCTCTAACAAGCTTACAATACGGGCACCCTTCAATATCATACAGATGCAATCGCTGTTGTGGTCGCTTCCCTAATCGGGAAGTAGCTGTACCTCTCCACATCGAGACTGATGATGCAATAGTCGCTCTGACAAATGACAACATATTTAGCATCCTTGATAATTAAGCGTGACTGATATTAATAATCGAATCATTTTATTAGAAAACCTTATAATAAACATTATGTAGCCGACAAAGCATTAGGCATAATGCTAACGGTATCAAATACAGTACTAAAGCCCAATACTAAAAAAGCCAGTCGATATGACTGGCTTTTTTAGTATTGGTTACTTTCAATAGTTTGCAGCAATATTAATGCAGCATATTTAGACGATCATCGACAAACATATCTAGTTCTGGCGCCAGTATATGTACATACCGGTCAAAGTATAAAAATTGTTTCATCAACAACGCAAACTCTCTCGGAAAGTGAATGCCATGCTGCTCACCCACTTTAACCATATCCATCAAGATATTGTTTATTTCATCTTCGTTCTTATTGGGATCTTCCAAAACCGTATAATCAGGTGTCATGGTATCCATTCGCTGGTACAAAGACCTAATATCATCCGCCAGGCTTTGAATATTAATATCGGCATCAGTCACACCAATACCCACCATTGCTTTGGCCATTCCTTCAAAATCACCAACCATCACCGATGATATAAAATCAGAAACAGACTCCCACGTACCTTTTGCGATTCGGCCTACGATACCAAAATCTATAAACCCTATACGTCCGTCTTCTAGTACCATCAAGTTGCCGGCATGCACATCAGCATGAAAGAAATTGCACTGAGTAAGGCTTGCGAACCAGGTATTCATAGCAGTAATTAATGTTTTCTCAGGATCGTTACAATAACGCCTAATCGTATCGAGATCAGTCAGCGATACACCATAAAAACGCTCCATGGTTAATACTCTTCGAGTAGTCGCTTGATCATATACTTTAGGTACTACCGCATCATGATTACCCGAGTCCAATAAAAACTGCTTAAACTCTTTTAGATTATTTGACTCTTTAATAAAGTCACACTCTTCCATCATCGTGCGCTGGATTTCCTGAACAATACCCGATAGAGAAGTCCATGAGAGCTTTGGTGCTAAGTACTCAATTACCCGTGATGAAACATAGAGAAAGTTAAGGTCAGTCAACAAAACATTAGAAACACCGGGTTTCTGAATTTTTATAACAACATCTTCACCGGTAATAAGTTTCGCGGCATGAACCTGAGCAATCGAAGCAGAGGCTAAGGGTTCTGGGTCTATCTCCTGATAAACTTCGTTAAGAGGCTTATCAAGCTCCTCTATAAGGATCTTTTTCATGACACTGAACGGTAACGACTTTGTTTGATCTAAACAATACTGAAATTCTTCTACGTAATCTTGCGGAAAGAAAGTAGGTGAGCTGGCAATAAACTGACCAAGCTTGATATAGGTCGCTCCTAACTCTTCAAAAGTCTGTCTCAGTATACGTGGAGTGGGGGGCCGATCGCCTCGTAACCAATTAACACCGGTTTTAGATAACACAGCTGCAGTTTGCCCTATACGCATGGCTCCCTTGACTGTATTTAGAAATGTATCCTTCATCACTCTAACCCTACTTCCATTAATTTACTGTTTACTAAAACATTATCCAATTGACTACAGACGCATGGGCATCACAACATAAAGGCTGTTTGTTTCTTCTGTCGATTCTATTAGTGCACTGGCATTTGGGTTCGAGAGTGTTAACTTAACCTGGTCATCATTAATAACACCCATCACATCAATCAGGTAACCAACATTAAAACCGACCTGCAATGACTCACCATGATAAGCAACTGATAAGCTATCTTCTGCCTGCTCATGCTCTGGGTTATTTGCAAACACCTGTAGTTGATTATCAGAAAGCTGCAGCCTCACACCTCTAATATTCTCATGAGATAATATTCCTGCTCGCATAAACATGTTTTTTAGCTCTATACGATCAGCAATAACAATCTTATCGCCACCACGAGGAATAACGCGATTGTAATCAGGGAACTTCCCTTCAATTAACTTGGATGTAAATATATATGAACCAATTTCAGAACGAACATGACTATCACTAAACGATATATTTATCGTCCCATCTACATCAGTTAATAAACGGGCTAACTCCAAAATACCTTTTCTTGGCACAATAACCTGTCGATTATCTTCAAATGTTGTACCTACTACATCAATACTCGACATAGCCAAGCGATGACCATCAGTCGCAACGGCTCGAATAGAGGTTGCGCCCATTTCTAGCAACATGCCGTTCAAGTAGTAACGAACATCTTGTTGAGCCATCGCAAACGATGTCGCTTCGAGCATTTTTTTAAAATCAGCCTGTGGAAGCGTCATACTAATATCCTGCTGACTTTCCTCTATGTTTGGAAAGTGCTCCGCAGGTAAAGTAGATAAGGTAAAGTGGCTTTTCCCCGCTCTGACATGGAGTCTCTCGCCCTCTACACTTAATTCCAATACCGCTTGATCTGAAAGTGAACGGCATATATCCGACAACTTACGAGCAGGTACTGTGATTTGACCAGGAACTTCAACATCAACCTGATCTATATTACAGACCAGCTCAACTTCCATATTAGTACCCGTTAGTCTAAGTTCACCTTGGTTAGCCACCATCAAAATATTCGACAAGACAGGCATTGTCTGCTTTTTCTCTACTACACCAGAAATAGACTGTAATGGTGCAAGGAGTGCTTCTCGGCTTATTATCAGCTTCATAGTGAATCAGCTCTTCTCGACTCTTGTTCGTTAAATGATTATACGTCTGACCGATTAGGTCGTAAGTGTTCTTAAAAAATTCTGATAGTCTTCCCTAATACTAGGGTCTGTTTCCTGCAACTCTACTATTTTTTTACACGCATGCAAAACAGTCGTGTGATCACGACCACCAAATGCATCCCCTATTTCTGGAAGACTATGATTAGTCAGTTCTTTTGATAGTGCCATTGCCACTTGTCTAGGTCGTGTAATAGAACGAGTTCTTCTTTTAGATAAAAGGTCAGCCACCTTAATTTTATAATACTCTGCCACTGTACGCTGAATATTATCGATACTCACCTGCTTTTCATGCAGCGCTAGCAGATCTTTTAAACACTCTCTAATAAACGGGGGAGTAATTTCCTGTCCAGTAAAATGCGCATTCGCTGCCACTAACTTTAAAGCGCCTTCAAGTTCTCGTACATTAGACCTGATTTTCTGAGCGATAAAAAAGGCAGATTCACTATTAAGACGCACATTAGTCTGTTCCGCTTTCTTCATCAGTATAGCTACACGCGTTTCAAGCTCAGGCGGCTCTACCATCACTGTCAGTCCCCAACCAAACCGAGACTTCAGGCGCTCTTCCATATTATCAATTTCTTTTGGGTAGCGATCGCAGGTTAAAATCATCTGCTGGCCACCTTCTAACAACGCATTAAAAGTGTGAAAAAACTCTTCTTGCGAACGTTCTTTTCGTGCAAAAAACTGTATATCATCTATCAGCAAGGCATCAACAGAACGATAGAAACGTTTAAATTCATTAATAGCATTTAATTGCAACGCTTTAACCATGTCTGCCACAAAACGTTCAGAATGAAGATAAACCACTTTAGCATTAGGATTTTTCTTAATTATCTCATTGCCAACCGCATGCATTAAATGTGTCTTACCTAAACCAACGCCTCCATAAAGGAATAGCGGGTTATATGCACTACCTGGATTTTCGGCTACCTGAACGGAAGCTGCGCGTGCCAATTGGTTTGATTTACCTTCAACAAAAGTATCAAACGTAAATGTAGAATTTAGGAAACTTTGATGTTTTATAGACCCTTCTACTTCAACCGAGCGCTGTTTTTTATCACTCACATCACTATTACTATAAGAACGAGAAGGTTGCTTAGCCTCATAGGAAGATTTTTTACGGCTATCTAGTTCTGTTTTACTTTGTTTGGTTGGCTTTAAGCTAGATTGATCTGCTTCAATTGATGAACTGGTGCTTGCGGAACCAATCTTTAGGCTAAGTCCAGGGGGTTGCCCATCAACTAAATCTTTTAGTAGTTCTTTTATCCGATTAACGTATTTTTCAGAAACCCAATCCAGCACAAACTTATTAGGCGCATAGAGACAAATTTCATTCTCTTTAGTTTCAGCCTGCAATGGACGAAGCCAGGTATTAAACTGTTGAGAAGGGAATTCGTCTTTTAAATATTCCAGGCATTCAGCCCATAAGTTTTGCGACACTATAGTTAGCTCTTTATCTTAGATAGATGATTAACACGACAAACAGTAAGACGACCGGCAATAAGTCCAGCACTGTCAAAATATTCTATTAATAGCTATAGCCACTTAAAATTTAACTCATCTTTTCATTACAAAGATGACGATGCTTTAGGGCTGCTGTAAGAGCAGATCCTCTCATTAGTCTTAAGCCGAACACACCTATTAATAGATTCTAACGTAACTATTAACCTGACAAATGTTTTTACACAGACGTATTAAGTTTTTGTTGGACTTGTCTTTTATAATGATGACTATTATTGACCACAATTCTACCTTTTAAGCTTCCTTTCATCTACCCCCTTTTAAAAAAGAAATAAACACCCTGTGGATATCTATATTCTTATTTATCAATATATTATGTACTTAATAACAGCCTTGTGAACATTTTTATAATAATAAAAATATCATTATTTACAAAAATAATTAACCTGAGGATATCTATTAGGATATCACTGTGGATAACCTGAAGATAAAAATGCCTGTGCGTAAGTGCACTTTTTATCTTCAGGTTATTAACAAGCTGTATTACCCTGTGTGAATAGTCTATCAATAGCATTATCATTAAATTATCTATATGTTTTATATAGTAAATTTAAGGTTTTACACAGAAAATCGATTTACTAATAGTAATAAACATAATAAAAGATCTTAAAAAGATATATTTTTATATATTAAAAGATCTTTAAAACAGATTCGTTTATTTTTTATACTTTATTCTCTTAAAACATTGATTAAATTTCCAAAATTAAATAGAATTCCGCCCCTATTTTTTAGTAATAGAAAAACCAATTAGTAAGCTTGTGAGAATTAGCAATGAAAAGAACATTCCAACCTAGCGTTCTTAAGCGTAAGCGTAGTCACGGTTTCCGTGCTCGTATGGCTACCAAAAATGGCCGTCACGTTATTAACCGTCGTCGTGCAAAAGGTCGTAAGCGTCTTAGCGCTTAATAAGATCTTGTGTATATGAACCATTATGGGTTTCCTCGGCAAGTTCGTTTACTTTCTGCTGAGGATTATCGTAATGTGTTTAATGATGTTACCTGTAAAGTCTCAAACCGGCATATGCTTCTACTAGCAAGAGAGAGTAATACTCAACATGCTAGAGTAGGGCTGGTAGTTGCTAAAAAAAACGTGCGTAAAGCGGTTGAACGTAACCGATTTAAGCGTTTAGTACGAGACTCTTTCAGGTTACATCAACATACATTTGAACCTCTCGATATTGTTGTCTTATCTAGGCCAGGCCTTTCTGATCTTGATAATCAAACGATTATTAAACAATTAGAAAATCTTTGGCAACGTCTTAATAAGCGTGCGATCGACAATAAGCAAAAGAGTAGTTCAAAGCCTCATCAGGCAAATAATCAGCAAAAGGTCAAAAATAATGGCTAAGCTGGCAATCCTTATTGTAAGGCTTTATCAGTACTGCATTAGTCCTTTTTTGGGCAATAGTTGCCGTTATTATCCCTCTTGTTCCAGTTATACTCTTACAGCAATCGAACGTTTTGGACTGCTTAAAGGCGGTTATCTTGGATTACGTCGTTTGTTAAGATGTCACCCTTGGTCTGAGGGTGGTATTGATCACGTTCCTCATCACCATAATTGTCTTCAAGCGCATTCTTCATTGTGCTCTGAAAAACACAAACCTGAACCAGAACAGGTAGCATGAACCCCATGGATGCACAACGCGGTATAATTTTTATTGGCTTAGCCATTGTTTCATACTTAATGGTATTAGCCTGGAATGACGATTACGGTAATCAACCCGTTACATCACCTTCTGCAAATGTAGAAGTGATAGAAAGCCCTTCCATATCTTCAAACAGTACATCAAATACTTCATCTGATACCGAATTTACGCCACCTGAAGAGCAATCTTCAACGGTAACAGATCTAACTGTATCTAAAAATATAACATCAGGTAGTCAGAAAATACGTGTAAAAACTGATGTTTTGGATATCGCAATCAATCTAACAGGCGGAAATATTTCTGAAGCATTATTAACCCAATATAAAACAGCTTTGGGTTCTGCAGAAAAGTTCGCGCTTCTAGAAAATAGTCAACGTCACCAATACACTATTGAAAGTGGTCTTTACGGAAAAAATGGATTTGATTCATCAAGAAATGGACCTGCCCCGATTTATCAAACCGCTGAGCAGCATTATGAGTTAGGAAGTGACCGAAATGAGTTAGTGGTTGATCTTAAATATACGGATATTAATGGTGTTGAAATTATTAAACGCTACCGTTTAGAGCGAGAGAGTTATCTAGTTAATGTATCTTACTTGGTTAATAACAACTCAAATACTGCGTTTAACACTAATTTTTCAGGCAAGATTATTCGTGATCAGGTCGCTGACCCATCCCAACAAACCAGTATGGGAATGCAATCATTTTTGGGAATGGTATTATCCAGCCCTAAAGAGCCTTATGAAAAATATGACTTCGAAGATATGCGAGATAAACCAATTAATTCAACCGCGCAGGGTGGTTGGATAGCATTTCTTCAACATTACTTTATGACCGCTTGGATTCCTGCAGATAATTTAGAGCACACCTATCAGACCAAAGTAAAAAATGGTCTTTATTTGATGGGCTTCATTAGTCCCGAGGTTGTAGTTGAACCAGGACAGCAAGAAACTATCTCAGCTAATGTTTATATCGGACCAAAGATAATTGAGAAGCTTGAACAAGTAGCGCCAAACCTAGATTTAGCTGTTGATTATGGCTTCTTATTCTTTATTGCATATCCACTTTATTTACTACTCGACTTCTTACACGGTATCGTGGGGAACTGGGGTATCGCAATTATTTTAGTAACAGTCATTGTTAAAGCTGCATTCTTTAAATTGTCTGCCACCAGCTACCGTTCAATGGCTAATATGCGACGTGTTGCGCCTAAGCTGGCACAGCTTAAAGAGCAGTACGGAGACGATAGACAAAAAATGTCCCAAGGCATGATGGAACTGTACAAAAAAGAGAAGATTAATCCTTTAGGAGGTTGTCTGCCTGTATTAGTTCAAATGCCTGTTTTCATAGCGCTTTATTGGGTGTTACTTGAAAGTGTAGAGTTACGTCATGCACCTTTCTTCTTCTGGATACATGATCTATCAATTAAAGATCCATACTTCATTTTACCGATTATTATGGGTGCAAGTATGTTTATTCAGATGTCATTAAACCCTGCGCCACCTGATCCTGTTCAAGCTAAGGTTATGAAGCTAATGCCTATTATGTTTACGGTATTCTTCTTATGGTTCCCTGCAGGGCTAGTATTGTACTGGGTTGTTAACAATGTGCTGTCCATTGCACAACAATGGATTATTACTCGAAACATAGAGAATGCAGCTGCAGAAAAAGGCTAATTTAGTATTCTTATTGTAAGATAGATTATAAAGGCTCCTTTTAAGGGGCCTTTATTATTTGCGGATATCATCTTGAAATTAACGAGATTAGAAAGGTTGAATAATGACGACTTCTGATTTTTCATCATTAGAGCACGATACAATTGTAGCGTTAGCCACTGCTCCTGGCAGAGCGGGCGTTGGTATTGTCAGAGTCTCAGGCCCTAAATCTAAATCTATTGCTGAGAGTATCTTAGGCTTTAAGCCAAGCCCCCGCTTTGCTCATTATGGCCCATTCTTAACAACTGACGGTGAGCAAATAGATCAGGGAATTGCGCTCTTCTTTCCAAACCCGAATTCTTTTACAGGTGAAGATGTAATTGAATTTCAAGGTCATGGTGGCCCCGTTATTATGGATATGTTGCTACAAGCAATAGTATCTTTGGGTGCAAGGATTGCCAGACCCGGTGAGTTTTCAGAACGAGCATTTTTAAATGATAAGCTTGATTTAGTGCAAGCCGAAGCGATAGCTGATTTAATTGATAGTGCATCAGAACAAGCCGCAAAATGTGCACTTCGTTCACTTCAAGGAGCTTTTTCGAAAGAGATAGAAGTACTCGTAGAGCAATTAATAGCCTTAAGAATCTACGTTGAAGCTGCGATAGATTTTCCTGAAGAAGAAATTGATTTTCTTGGAGATGGAAAGGTAGAAAATGATCTTCAACAGATAATAGATCAACTACACTCTGTTCGAAGTCGTGCCAATCAAGGAGCCTTGATACGTGAAGGGATGAATGTCGTCATCGCTGGACGCCCTAATGCAGGTAAATCTAGCTTGCTTAATGCACTAGCTGGCAGAGAAGCTGCAATTGTCACTTCAATTGAAGGAACCACTCGAGATGTATTAAAAGAACATATCCATATTGATGGAATGCCACTTCATATTATCGATACTGCAGGTTTGCGGGAAAGTAATGATGAAGTAGAGCGGATAGGAATAGATAGAGCTTGGAAAGAAATAGAACAAGCTGATCGAATTTTGTTAATGGTTGATGGAACAACAACTGATTCTGCAGACCCTGAACTTATTTGGCCAGACTTTGTTCATAAGTTACCGAATATGAATCAAATATCGGTAGTTAGAAATAAAATAGATAAAACAAGTGAGCCTCCTGAGTTATCAGCAGATAGAAATTGCCCGGTTATTAATATATCTGCAAAGGAAAATCTGGGAATAAGTTTATTAAAAGAACACCTCAAAGAGTGTATGGGGTATAACTCTACAATGGAAGGTGGGTTCACTGCCAGAAGACGCCACCTTGATGCACTCGATATCGCTGAAAAAGCACTTCACACGGGCCAAAACCAACTTCAATCAATGGGGGCTGGTGAGTTGCTAGCCGAGGATCTTAGAGCTGCGCAAGATTCATTGGGTGAAATTACAGGTCAGGTCACGCCTGATGATTTATTGGGGCGGATATTCTCGAGTTTTTGTATTGGTAAGTAGAGACGGTTATCGGTAAAGGGTAGATAATCATTGCAAGTAAAACCGCTGTTTAAGCAGCGGCTTTATATTTTTTTGAAACTGTAAATAATCTATATACTGGCAATATTATTGTTAGTTAGCGCTTCATACATTCCTGTAACCTTATTCATTTTCTTCAACATGGACTCTGTCGTTACTTGAATAATAAAAGGGACATAACGGCTATTCTCTATTTGTTCAAACCCAGATCTTGAAAACTCCCATTGAGCACTTACTTTATTAAGGGCCATATTAATTTCTTGCGTATTAAGCTTGGATGATGACAGTTTTTTTAGGGCTTGGTCGTATTCACTAATCGCTGTTTTAAAAGCATTATCTATTCGGTTACTTTTTAGGTTCCAGCTTTTAGCAACATAAAACATGCCTATTCTCTGAGATAACATTCTTTGTCGACCTGATATATTGATCAACTTTCCTTTCTGATTTCCTGACTCTTTCTCAAGTAACTTAACGACTTTCTCACATTTCTCGAGAGTGTTTTGGCCTTCTATAATCAAATTTATAGCATTGTTTTTTTCAGGTTTTGAGATAGCCATTAATCGAAACCTATTCCACTGGTTTCTAACTTCAATTAATGAATTACTAATAGCTTTATTAGGTGAGAATTCTTCAAGTTCTTCTAGCTGTTGCTCAAATAAACCAATACTACCATCAAGCTGCTCTTGTGCTGTGTATATTGCCACATCTTGTCCTATGAGCAAGTAGGACTTAACAATTCTTTGAGTCAGCATCCTCTGTCGACCTGCTTTGTTTATCGCTGAGTCAATAGTCAACGTATCTGACAGTACAACTGTTGGAATAGAGATTAAACTAAATAAAAGCGTGATAGATAAAAGTAACGAAGGTGTAGAGATTGATAACGCTTTGTTCAATTTAAATAATGAGCAAAACCACATAAAAAAATCCTTTAAATAATAATATGTTGGACTGATCCATAAGCACGTAATGTGCCAAAAACTGTTAAGTGATATAATATTCTGTTTATATTTAATTAAATTATTTAAAATCAATAAGATAATTAACTTTACAGTCTGTTTCATAATGTTACTAAGGTGGTTTTGCGCTTTATTGGTTCATATAATCAATAAATGCTTTATTTTTGTGATTTTTCAGTAAGTTATAGCTGGCTAAGGGGGAATGTACTGACTATAGTTACTATTGACTACAGTTCATGACAGGAAATACTGCCTGTAAACTATGGGTTTGCATGGTTAGATCTCCAATCTTAAGTGCGGCACAGACTTATTAACAGAAGATGATTTCAAAACCCCCGAATAGGGTTGCATTTAATTAGCCATTACAAAACTCATTTGATCACAATCGTCCGTTTGGAAACTTAATATGGAAGAACATAATCAATCAAGCCTGCTTAAGTCAAAACGATTTTTGCCATTTTTCTGTACTCAATTTCTGGGCGCTTTTAACGATAATATCTTTAAAAACACATTGATGTTGTTGATTGCTTTTTCAGCAACCCAAACAATGGGGTTGGAATCCAATGTTGTGATGAACCTAGCGGCAGGATTGTTTATTTTACCGTTTTTTTTGTTTTCAGCTATTGCAGGTCAAGTTGCTGATAAGTACGAAAAATCATCAATTATTAGAAAGGTTAAGTTAGCAGAAATTTTTATTATGCTATTAGCAGCAGCTTGTTTTATCTCTGAGTCATACAGCTTACTATTGCTTTTATTGTTTGTAATGGGAACACAATCGACATTTTTTGGCCCTGTTAAGTATGCAATATTACCTCAACATCTAGCTGATGATGAGTTGGTGGGTGGTAATGCTTTGGTTGAAATGGGGACGTTTGTTGCCATTCTATTAGGGACCATTGGAGCAGGTTTGCTAATGGGCTTTGAAGGAACTAAAGAGTTAACTGCGCTCGCAGTGGTGGTGGTGGCTATTGCGGGTTATCTTACCAGTAGAAGAATCCCTAAGGCTGAGTCAGCTGACCCTTCAATGAAGCTAGATTTTAATATATTTCGTATGACTGATCAGGTATTGAAATATGCACGAGAAGATCGAGCTATTTATTTGTCGATTATGGCTATTTCATGGTTCTGGTTTTTAGGCGCTTCTTATCTAACGCAATTTCCCAATTTTGCAAAGACGGTGCTGCAAGGAGATTCTTCAGTGGTCACCATGCTGCTGGCACTGTTTTCTATTGGCATTGGTGTAGGCTCAATGCTTTGTGAACGTTTGTCTGGACATAAAGTAGAGATTGGTATCGTCCCAATTGGTTCGTTGGGGCTCACACTATTTGGTATAGATCTGTATAGCTCAATACCCTCTTATCATTTTGATCAGCCTTTAACATGGTTAGAGTTTATCGCTCACCCCGGGAATATTCATCTGTTAATTGATCTGGCAGGCATTGGTATTTTTGGAGGTTTTTTTATCGTACCCTTGTATGCGTATATCCAAAAAAACTCAAAGCCTGAACGAAGAGCACAAATAATAGCGGCCAATAATATTATGAATGCACTGTTTATGGTGGGTAGTGCTATTGCCGGAATTTTATTGCTGGGTGTATTGGATTTAAGTATTTCTCAGTTCTTTTTAGTGATTGCCCTAATGAACCTAGTGATTGCAATTTATGTTTATTCACAAGTCCCTGAGTTTGCGTTTCGTTTTGTAGTGTGGGTTCTATCGCACTCAATGTACCGGGTTACCCACAAAAATCTTGAAGTTATACCTGATGAAGGCCCCGCTGTGATTGTTTGTAACCATGTGAGCTTTGTGGATGCTTTGCTGATAGCAGGTGCTGTAAGGCGACCAATTCGTTTCGTAATGGATTATCAAATATTTAAATCGCCATTGTTAGGGCCTATCTTTCGGTTGGCAAAAGCGATTCCTATTGCCCCGCGTCACAAAGATGAAGAGGTTTATCAACAGGCATTTGATTCTATATCTAGAGAGCTTCAGCAAGGCGAAGTAGTGTGTATATTCCCCGAAGGAAAGTTAACTAAAACAGGTGATATGAATGAATTTAGGGGTGGTGTAGAAACCATACTGAAGCGCAACTCAGTAGAGGTTGTGACTTTAGCTTTACAGGGATTGTGGGGTAGTTTCTTTAGTAATAAAGATGGTCCGGCTTTTAGTCGTATACCTAAGCGGTTTTGGTCAAAGGTTAATATTGTGGGTGGACGAAGGTGGAAGCCTAATGAGGTTACTGCGGCAGGCTTAGAAGTAGAAGTACAAGAGCTGCGAGGGGATAAACGATAATGTATGCAGTAAACTAGTTTTTGTTAATAAGTAGAAAAAGTGGTTGTTTTTTCTACTTTTACTGTGGATAAGTTTTTTGTGAACACTCTGTTCAAATTCTAGTTGAATATTTAAATATATTATTATCAATTAGTTATATTAATTTTTTGGGATCAGAATATAAAATGATCATGTGGATAACTGTATTAATAACTTTTATTAACTAGTGTTCATAAGTCGTTGAAAATAATTGAAATTAGGTTGTTTATTCTAATTTTTAAGTGGTATTAGTGAGGACAATCAAAAAAACTTTTTTTGATTAAGAATTACACAGTTTATGCTGAAACCCTTAGGGTTTACTATTATACTACGCGGCTGTTTTAAAGAGCTGGCATGATTATAACCGGCTTAATGTTTAATGAGGTAAGACTGTGGATTTTCCAAAACATTTTGATGTTATTGTTATTGGCGGAGGGCATGCGGGCACAGAAGCTGCCTTAGCAGCTGCACGAATGGGTAGTCAGACATTATTATTAACTCATAACATTGAAACGCTAGGCCAGATGTCTTGTAATCCGGCTATTGGTGGTATTGGCAAAAGCCATTTGGTAAAAGAGATTGATGCGCTAGGCGGTGCTATGGCGTTGGCGACTGATAAAGGGGGGATTCAATTTCGAGTTCTCAATTCGCGAAAAGGGCCTGCCGTTAGGGCAACTCGTGCTCAGGCAGATCGACTTTTATATAAAGCCGCTGTTCGTTCAATACTCGAAAATCAACCAAACCTCGATATTTTTCAGCAATCCGCAGATGACCTCATTGTTGAAGGTGATCAAGTAAAGGGCGTTATCACCAATATGGGGGTTCGCTTTTATGCCAATAGTGTGGTTTTAACAGCTGGAACATTTTTAGGCGGTAAGATTCATATCGGTCTTGAAAATCATTCAGGTGGACGTGCTGGAGACCCGCCTTCAATAGCGCTTGCTAATCGTTTGCGAGAGTTACCCTTTCGGGTTGGTCGTTTAAAAACCGGTACACCACCTCGTATTGATGCAAGGTCTGTCGATTTTTCAGTGATGGCCGAGCAGCCGGGTGATAGTCCAACACCTGTTATGTCTTATATGGGTAGTCTACGTGATCACCCTCAGCAAATTAGTTGCTTTGTAACACATACCAATGAGCGAACCCATGACATTATTCGTGGTGGGTTTGACCGGTCACCTATGTTTAGTGGTGTTATTGAAGGCGTTGGGCCTCGATATTGCCCTTCTATTGAAGATAAAGTTAACCGATTTGCGGATAAAAACTCACATCAGATATTTGTTGAACCCGAAGGTTTAACAACCCATGAATTATACCCAAATGGTATCTCAACAAGCCTACCATTTGATGTTCAGTTAGAGCTTGTAAGGTCTATGAAGGGGTTTGAAAATGCCCATATAACGCGACCAGGTTATGCCATTGAATACGATTACTTCAATCCGCAAGATTTAAAGCACTCGCTGGAAACCAAATTCATTAGCAACCTGTTTTTTGCAGGCCAGATAAACGGAACGACGGGTTATGAAGAAGCCGGTGCGCAAGGGCTGCTAGCCGGTATCAATGCTTCATTAAAGGCAAAAGGTGAAGATGCTTGGTACCCAAGACGTGATGAAGCGTATATTGGGGTATTGGTCGATGATCTTATTACCTTAGGTACCAGTGAACCTTATCGCATGTTTACCAGTCGCGCAGAATATCGGCTGATCCTGAGAGAAGATAATGCCGATTTGCGGTTAACTGAAAAAGGCCGTGAGCTCGGGTTAGTAGATGATAAGCGTTGGGCTGCATTCTCCAAAAAGCGAGAGTCAATCGAGTCTGAGAGAACGCGTTTGGATAAAACATGGATACAGCCAACATCAGAACAAGCTAAGATCGCCAATAAATATCTTGAGCACCCTCTTAATCGAGAATACAGTTTATCTGACTTATTAAAGCGACCAGAGCTTGATTACCCTAAAATTGCTGAAATTGGTGATCAGGCGATTGATGATAATAGCGTAGCAGAGCAGATTGAAATTCAAGTGAAATATGAAGGTTATATTACGCGTCAGCAAGAAGAAATTGAGCGCTTGAAGCGACATGAAAATACCTTGCTTCCCATCGATTTTGACTACGATAATATTCCTGGATTATCGAATGAGCTGACGTCAAAATTAAAAGATGTTCGTCCAGAAACTATTGCTCAAGCGTCCCGTATACCGGGAGTCACGCCTGCGGCCGTTTCATTGTTAATTATTTATCTTAAAAAGCGTTCAATGGTGAGAAAAGAAATTGCATAATCGGAACAGTTCAAAGCAAACAGGTAGCCATAAAGGACGTTCAACTAATAATGCTTTTGATAGTGATGAGTTCAGGCCTCGTTTATTAGAAGGGGCTAAGCAATTGGGTGTTCAGTTGTCTGAATCTCAAGCATCACAACTATTATGTTATTTGGCGTTGCTTAATAAGTGGAATAAAGCTTATAACTTAACGGCTGTTCGTCATCCAGAAGAAATGCTTTATCGTCATCTATTGGACTCGTTGAGCGTGGTTTATTGGGTCAGTGGTGAACGTATTATTGATGTGGGTACAGGACCTGGACTACCAGGCATCCCATTAGCGATACTCTTTCCGCAGACTCACTTCACGTTGTTAGATAGCAATGGCAAGAAGACTCGATTTCTTACACAGTGTAAGCTAGAAATGGGGTTGGATAATATTACGGTTATACATGGGCGAGTTGAAGAATTTAAGCCAGAAGTATCATTTGATCAAGTCGTATCAAGAGCGTTTAGCGCTATAGAGAATATGGTGAACTGGTGTGGCCACTTGGTTGACAGTAAAGGACAGTTTTTGGCGATGAAAGGACTGTTTCCTGAAGAAGAACTGACTAGCCTGCCAAAAGGTTATAGGGTAGACGAAAGTCACGCGCTTGATGTCCCAGGTTGCGATGGCGAGCGACATCTCATTATCATTCGTAAAAACGGATAGATTTTCACTTTAAAGGAGAATCCGGTATGGCGCGAATATTTGCCGTTACCAATCAGAAGGGTGGAGTGGGTAAAACAACAACCTGCGTTAATCTGTCTGCATCATTGGCAGCGACCAAACGAAAGGTATTGATGGTCGATCTCGATCCCCAGGGCAATGCAACCATGGGAAGTGGTATCGATAAAAATGAAGTTGATAAATCAGCCTATGATGTACTGACTAAGAAATCGCCGATAGAAGATGTAATCGTGCAGTCTGAAGCCGCTGGTTTTGATGTTTTACCTGCCAATGGTGATGTAACCGCAGCGGAGGTTGAACTTCTAAACGAAATAGGTCGCGAACATCGGTTGCGCCTAGCACTCAATAATGTCAGAGAAAACTATGACTTTATTTTGATCGACTGTCCGCCATCTCTCAATATGTTAACGGTGAATGCATTATCGGCATCCGATAGTGTGATTATTCCTATGCAGTGTGAGTATTATGCACTTGAAGGTCTGGCCGCATTGATGAATACCATTGAGCAAATAAGGGAAACCATTAACCCTTCGCTTGAAATAGAAGGTATATTAAGAACCATGTATGATCCCCGAAATAGCCTAACGCGAGATGTTTCGTCTCAGCTTCATGAATATTTTGGTGACCAGGTTTATGGTTCAGTAATACCGAGAAATATCCGGTTGGCAGAAGCGCCTAGTTATGGTCTCCCGGCTCTAAAGTATGACAAAGGCTCCAAAGGTGCTTTATCTTACTTGGCATTAGCGGGAGAGGTTGTTCGAAAAACAAAAGCTAAGGCCAAGGAAAAAGCAGCGGCTTTGGCTTAGTTAATGTCAGTTTCGGGTTGCTCAATTACAGTCAGAAAGATAAATATTGATTAGGGTAGATCATGGTAGCTAAAAAACGAGGTTTGGGCGAGCGCGGACTAGGTGCTCTATTAGCAGGCTCAAAAGTAAAACTCCAAACTGAAACTACTCAGGATGGCGAGCTGCGAGAATTACCCGTTGATTTGGTACAGCGAGGTATTTATCAACCTCGCCGTGATATGGATTCCGAAGCGCTCGAAGAGTTGGCTGAGTCAATTCGGCAGCAAGGCGTGATGCAGCCTATTATCGTACGGCCAATTGCTGAAAGTCGTTATGAGATTATTGCAGGTGAGCGTCGCTGGCGTGCCACTCAGCTTGCAGGTCTTGATAGAGTACCTGCTATTATTCGCGACGTTCCTGATGAGGCTGCGGTGGCAATGGCGCTCATTGAAAACATTCAGCGCGAAAACCTGAATGCGATGGAAGAAGCTATTGCCTTGCAACGCCTGCAAGATGAGTTTGAATTAACTCAGCAAGAAGTGGCCCAAGCGGTAGGAAAATCGCGCTCAACTGTTACTAACCTACTGCGTTTGATTGGTCTTTCTAGTGAAGTTAAAGTGATGCTTGAGCATGGTGACTTAGAAATGGGACACGGTAGAGCAATGTTATCCTTATCACCAGAACTGCAGCTTCAGGCGGCTAATCATGTGGTTGCAAAGTCATTATCGGTGAGACAAACAGAAGCGTTAGTTAGAAAACTGCAAGAAGAGAAAGATCATCCAAAAGAAGCGAAAAAGGTTGACCCAGATATTCGACGCCTACAGCAAGATCTATCTGAACGCATAGGCGCTAAAGTAGCGATTAACCATACTAGCAAAGGTAAAGGAAAATTGGTTATTCAATATAGTAGCGTGGATGAGCTTGATGGAATTCTAAATCACATTAAGTGATATTGATTAAAAAAGAATTTTTTACAAAACTACTACTTTTTGATTATTTTAATTTAAACAAGCGTTTTAAACGACCACTACACTACATATAGTTGAATCGTTCGTTATCCCATACAATTTCTGTTTTGATTGTTTAATATATAACTATATTTAGATTAAAAAATAGACAAGTATTTATATTAAAACCACGATAAACCGCCCTTTTTTGTTGAATGCTGAAGAGTTAATCAATATAATTTGCCTCGCCTGAGGTGGCGGCTATCAATATCACCATGTTTGGCAAGGTTAATAAGCGGAATCGCGCAATTGTGGAAGCCTGTAGTTAGCAGAACCCTAGAATTTAGGGTAAACGGTTACAGTAATTTTCTTTAGCGAGAATGCATTTGAAATTTGTGAGAGTGCATGAGCGGTAAAAAAACAGTTTCTGGAATTAAGCGTCCGGCAATTTATCGGTTAATTGGGGTTCAGTTGGGAGCTACCCTGATAATAAGTATCGGTTTTTTGCTGAAAGATCAGGTGGCGGCATACTCAGCTCTGCTGGGTGGGCTTATTTTTATACTACCTAATATTTATTTTGCTTATAAAGCCTTCGCACATACAGGTGCTAGAGCCGCGCGTCAGATAGTTAACTCCTTTTATAAAGGGGAAGCAGTGAAATTGGCGTTAACTGCAGTATTGTTTACTGTGGTGTTTGTGTCGGTAAAACAGTTAAACGTTTTAGCACTGTTTGTAACCTTTATTATTGTATTAACGACGAATTGGCTGACTCCGCTTTTGTTGAGTCATCAGCCACAGCGGAAATAGAGTTTGAGAGCATAATATGGCAGGCGAAACCCTCACCGCATCATCCTATATACAGCACCATCTTCAGAACCTTACCTATGGTAACCACCCTGAAGGCGGCTGGATGTTTGCTCACACTGCACAAGAAGCCAAAGAAATGGGTTTTTGGGCCATTCATGTAGATACCATGGGCTGGTCTATTGCGTTAGGCGTCCTATTTTTATGGTTATTCCGTTCAGCTGCAAAAAAGGCAACAACCGGTGTACCCGGTGGTTTGCAGAACTTTGTAGAGATTATGATCGAGTTTGTTGACAACAGCGTCAAAGAAACTTTCCATGGTCGAAATAAAGTGATTGCACCTTTAGCGCTGACAATATTTTGCTGGGTATTCCTGATGAACTTCATGGATTTGATCCCAGTAGACTTCTTACCTAGATTAGCTCAGATCATTACAGGAAATGAGCACTTGTACTTTAGGGTTGTTCCTACGACTGACCTTAATGCGACACTAGGTATGGCATTTTCAGTATTTGCCCTGATTGTCTATTACAGCATCAAAGTAAAAGGCGTTAGTGGTTTTATTGGCGAGCTTACTTTACAACCGTTTGGTAAGTGGATGATTCCTTTTAACTTATTGTTAGAAGGTGTTGGCCTTATCGCTAAGCCGATTTCATTAGCATTACGATTATTCGGTAACTTATATGCTGGTGAATTGATCTTTATCCTTATTGCACTTATGCCACTTTGGATTCAGTGGGCGTTATCGGTGCCATGGGCGATATTCCATATTCTTGTAATCGTTCTGCAAGCATTTATCTTTATGATGCTGACAATCGTATACTTGAGCATGGCACACGAAGATCACTAAGCGATTTATTGTTTAATAGGTCGCGAGCTTTTGTAATAGAAAGTGTGTAATAGAAGTCTGTAATAGACAGTTAGTACGAGTTTCAACCTTAGCTTTAAAATTTAACTTTAACTTTAATCACTTAAAATTTAGGAGTGAAAATGGAAACTGTAGTTGGCTTAACCGCAATTGCTGTAGCGCTTTTGATCGGACTTGGTGCCCTAGGTACTGCGATTGGATTCGGTTTGTTGGGCGGAAAGTTCCTTGAAGGTGCTGCTCGTCAGCCTGAAATGGTTCCAATGCTTCAGGTTAAAATGTTCATCGTTGCGGGTCTTCTTGATGCTGTAACTATGATCGGTGTTGGTATTGCATTGTTCTTCACTTTTGCTAATCCGTTTGTTGGTCAGCTATAAGTCGCTGTTTTAAGTTTTTAACTTTAGGTTTACTTAATAACAAGCGAGAGGTGTTGACGTGAACATTAACTTGACAATGATTGGTCAAGCCATCGCATTCTTTATCTTCGTCGTATTTTGTATGAAATACGTTTGGCCTCCAATTATGGAAGCGCTAAAAGAAAGACAAAAGAAAATTGCGGATGGTTTAGATGCTGCTGACCGTGCATCTCGTGATCTTGATTTAGCCCAAGAAAAGGCAAAGCAAGAATTGCGTGAAGCTAAGGTGCAAGCGGCCGAGCTAATCGAGCAAGCAAACAAGCGTTCTACCCAAATCGTCGAGGAAGCTAAAGAGCAAGCTCGTGAAGAAGGTGATCGTTTGGTTGTAGCAGCGAAAGCTGAAATCGAACAAGAAAGCAATCGGGCGAAAGAAGCACTACGTGCTGAAGTCGCAGCTATTGCTGTAGCGGGTGCCGAGAAAATTCTGCAAACCTCTATTGATTCTAACGTTCATGGCGACTTGCTTAATAAGCTTGCCGCTGAACTATAAGAGAGGTTTGTTATGGCAGAGTTAACAACGGTAGCCCGGCCATACGCAAAAGCGGCTTATGCCGCTGCGCAGAGCCAGAATGCATTAGCGGATTGGTCTGCGATGTTGGGCTTTAGTGCTGCGGTAGCTGCTGATCAGAACATGAAGACCGTTTTAGACCATCCTTCACTAACCAGTGAAAAGAAGGCTGAGACGTTCGTAAATGTTTGTGATGGTAAACTGTCAGAAGAAGGTAAGAACTTTATTTCAGTTCTTGCTGACAACAAACGACTGACACTGCTACCAGAAATTGCTGCCTTATTTGAACTTTTTAAAGCTCAACAGGAACGCTCTGTTGATGTTGAAGTTGAAAGTGCATTCGAATTGAGTGCAGAGCAGCAAGAGCAACTGGCACAAGCATTAACTAAAAAACTGGATCGAAAAGTAAATATCAGCTCAACCACTAACTCGGAATTATTGGGTGGTGTGATTATGAGAGCTGAAGATCTGGTTATCGACGGTTCTGTTCGTGGAAAACTTGCGAAATTGGCCGAGGCAATTAATTCCTAGGCGATAATACTCAGGTTTAAATACTTGGGTTAACGACTTAGGTTTAAGGACTCTTTTTTGAGGACATTTGCATGCAGCAATTAAATCCTGCTGAGATTAGCGAAATCATCAAGAAGCGCATTGAAAAACTCGATGTTACTTCTGAAGCCCGTAATGAGGGCACCATCGTCAGTGTTTCTGATGGTATCGTTCTAGTCCATGGTCTTGCCGACGTAATGTACGGTGAGATGGTTGAATTTGAAAACGGTGTTTACGGTATGGCGCTCAACTTAGAGCGTGATTCTGTAGGTGTCGTAGTATTAGGTGATTACAATGGCTTGGCCGAAGGTCAAAAAGCCAAATGTACTGGCCGAATTCTTGAAGTACCTGTTGGTGAAGGTCTTCTGGGTCGCGTTGTAGATACGCTAGGTAATCCTATCGATGGAAAAGGTCCTATCGATACGACACTAACTGATGCAATTGAAAAAGTTGCACCAGGCGTTATCGAACGTCAATCAGTTGATGAGCCTGTTCAAATCGGTCTTAAAGCGATCGATGCGATGGTTCCAATTGGTCGTGGTCAGCGTGAGTTGATCATCGGTGACAGACAGATCGGTAAGACTGCAATTGCAATCGATGCGATCATTAACCAGAAAAACACCGGCATTAAGTGTGTCTATGTAGCGATTGGTCAGAAGCAATCTTCTATCGCTGCCGTTGTACGTAAGCTCGAAGAGCACGGTGCAATGGATCACACTATCGTTGTTGCCGCTGGCGCGTCAGATCCTGCAGCGATGCAGTTTTTGGCACCGTACGCTGGTTGTACAATGGGTGAATACTTCCGTGATCGCGGTGAAGACTCGTTGATTGTATTTGATGACCTGACCAAGCAAGCTTGGGCATACCGTCAGATCTCTCTATTGTTACGTCGTCCACCAGGTCGTGAAGCATATCCAGGTGACGTTTTCTACTTGCACTCACGTTTGCTAGAGCGTGCATCACGCGTAAACGCTGACTATGTAGAGAAGTTCACCAACGGTGAAGTTAAAGGCAAAACAGGTTCTTTGACTGCACTTCCCATTATCGAGACTCAAGCTGGTGACGTATCTGCATTCGTACCCACAAACGTAATCTCGATTACCGACGGTCAGATCTTCCTTGAATCGAGCTTGTTTAACGCGGGTATTCGCCCGTCGATGAATGCAGGTATTTCGGTTTCTCGAGTAGGTGGTGCCGCGCAGACTAAAGTCATCAAGAAATTAGGTGGTGGTATTCGTCTGGCATTGGCTCAGTACCGTGAATTGGCAGCTTTTGCTCAATTCGCTTCTGATCTTGATGAAGCTACTCGTAAGCAGTTGGAGCACGGTCAACGTGTTACAGAGCTTATGAAGCAGAAGCAGTATAGCCCGATGAGTGTCGCTGAAATGGCGGTTTCTCTCTATGCTGCTAACGAAGGCTTCCTTGACGATGTAGAAGTGAAGAAAGTGGTAGACTTTGAAGCTTCTTTGATCTCTTACATGAACGCTGAACAAGCGGACTTGTTGGCTAAGATCAACGAAAAAGGCGATTACAACAATGAAATCGCTGATGCTCTTAAAGCTGCCATTGAGAAATTTAAAGCTACTCAGACTTGGTAATTGCGAATAGCCTGTTGTTAGATTAATTAATTAGCTTGATAGCAGGCATCGTCAATCCATTAGGGTAAATATATGGCCGTCGGAAAAGAAATACGCAATCAGATTACAAGTATTCAGAGCACGCAGAAAATTACCAGCGCTATGCAAATGGTTGCTGCTAGTAAAATGCGTAAAGCTCAGGAACGTATGAGTTTAGGTCGACCTTACGCTGATAAAATTCGTGGCGTAATCGGACACCTTGCAAATGCGAACCCTGAATACAACCACTTGTATCTGCAAGAGCGCGAAGTTAAGCGTGTTGGCTATATTGTTGTTTCAACCGATCGTGGACTCTGTGGTGGATTGAACAGTAATATGTTCAAAAAAACTGTAGCGGATATGAAAGAGTGGAATGACAAGAGCGTCGAAATTGACGTTTGTGCCATTGGACAGAAAGCGGTTTCATTGTTTAAAAGTTACGGCGGAAACGTTGTAGCAGCACTATCTCACTTGGGCGACCAACCATCAGCAGTTGATTTGATTGGTTCGGTTAAAGTGATGTTAGATGCATACGATGAAGGTAAGATCGATCGTTTATACGTCGTTCACAACCGTTTTGTGAATACCATGACACAAGAGCCAACTGTATCTCAGCTTCTGCCTTTGCAAGCTGCAGAGGAAAATGAGTTCAAGCACCACTGGGATTATTTATACGAGCCAGATGCCAAACAGTTATTGGATGGTCTTCTAACTCGCTTTATAGAATCTCAGGTGTATCAGGGTGTGGTTGAAAACGCAGCATGTGAGCAAGCCGCTCGTATGATTGCGATGAAGAGCGCAACTGATAACGCAGGTGACATGATAAACGAACTGCAGCTAGTGTATAACAAGGCACGCCAAGCAGCGATTACTCAGGAACTTTCTGAGATTGTTAGCGGTGCAGCAGCAGTATAAGTGGCAGTACAGAATTTAGATTAACGAGGAACCGAGCATGAGTAGCGGAAGTATCGTACAGATCATTGGCGCGGTCATTGACGTGGAATTCCCACGAGATTCAGTGCCAAAGGTTTATGATGCTCTGAAAGTTGAGGGTAGAGAAACTACACTTGAAGTTCAGCAGCAGTTAGGCGATGGTATCGTACGTACGATTGCCATGGGTAGTACTGAAGGTCTTAAAAGAAGTTTGGAAGTGTCTAACACTAACAAGCCAATTTCTGTACCAGTAGGTGTTGAGACTTTAGGACGTATTATGGACGTTCTAGGTAACCCAATAGATGAAGCAGGCCCTATCGGTGAAAAAGAGCAAATGCCTATTCACCGTAAGGCACCGAGCTATGCTGAGCAGTCAGCAAGCTCAGACTTACTAGAAACCGGAATTAAGGTTATCGACTTAGTTTGTCCTTTCGCTAAAGGCGGTAAGGTTGGACTATTCGGTGGTGCCGGTGTTGGTAAGACTGTAAACATGATGGAACTTATCAACAACATCGCGAAAGAGCACTCAGGGCTTTCTGTATTCGCAGGTGTTGGTGAGCGTACTCGTGAGGGTAATGACTTCTATTACGAAATGAAGGAGTCTAACGTTCTTGATAAAGTGGCCATGGTTTATGGTCAGATGAATGAGCCTCCAGGAAACCGCTTACGCGTTGCCTTGACTGGTTTGACCATGGCAGAAAAGTTCCGTGATGAAGGTCGTGACGTACTGTTGTTTGTTGATAACATCTATCGTTACACCCTTGCGGGAACAGAAGTATCTGCACTGCTAGGCCGTATGCCTTCAGCAGTTGGTTATCAGCCTACATTGGCTGAAGAGATGGGTGTTCTTCAGGAACGTATCACCTCTACCAAGGCTGGTTCTATCACATCTATCCAAGCGGTATATGTACCTGCGGATGATTTGACTGATCCATCACCAGCAACGACGTTCTCTCACTTGGATGCAACCGTTGTACTAAGTCGTGACATCGCAGCTAAGGGTATTTACCCAGCGATCGATCCACTTGATTCAACGAGTCGTCAGCTAGATCCATTGATCATTGGTCAAGAGCATTATGATATTGCTCGTGGTGTTCAGACAGTTCTTCAGCGTTATGCTGAACTGAAAGACATCATTGCGATTCTAGGTATGGACGAGCTATCTGAAGAAGATAAGCAAGTTGTTTTCCGCGCTCGTAAAATTGAGCGTTACTTGTCTCAGCCTTTCCATGTTGCAGAAGTATTTACCGGTTCACCTGGTAAGTATGTATCTCTTAAAGATACGATCCGCGGCTTTAAAGGCATTTTGGCTGGTGAGTACGATGACCTGCCAGAACAGGCATTCTACATGGTTGGTTCAATCGACGAAGCAGTAGAAAAAGCCAAGACAATGAAATAATTATCCTTATCTCTTGCTCGTTATAAATAACGAGTAAGGGGTAAATAGGATAAGAGTAGAGGCATAGCATATGGGTATTTCCGTGCATTGCGATATTGTAAGTGCTGAAGAAGAGATTTTCTCTGGACGTGTAGAGATGGTAATCGCTGCAGGTCTTGAGGGTGATTTAGGTGTAGCACCTGGTCACACCCCTCTTCTTTCTGCTTTAAAACCTGGCCCGATCCGTGTGATCAAGCAAGGTGGCGAAGAAGAGGTCTTCTATGTATCTGGAGGATATCTGGAAGTTCAGCCAAATGTCGTGACTATACTGTCTGACAGTGCGCAACGTGCGGCTGATATGGATGAAGCAGCGGCTCTGGAAGCGAAGCAAGAGGCTGAAAAGGCTCTGGCTAATCAAAGTGGCGATTTCGATTACTCGAAAGCAGCCTCTCAGCTTGCAGAAGCAGCGGCTAGGCTCCGTACCATTCAGCAACTGCGCAGTAAATTACGTTAGTAGTAGGGTATTATTGCTTTACTGTTAATTAGTAATTTATCTCAAAAAGGGTGACTTTATAGTCGCCCTTTTTTGGTTTTGATGGGTTAAAGAGGAATTAATAATTCGATTTAACAACCTTTCACACTTTTCCCTCAATATTACCCAATCATTCCGTTTATATTAAATACGAAGATCCGATAATTTATCTACTATAACGTATAATGCAGTTATATTATTTAGTAGCCAATTAACACAGTAAGGAAACACCGCAATGAGTGTTCATGTAGTTATACTTGCAGCCGGACAAGGCTCGCGCATGAAATCTAACCTTCCAAAAGTATTACACCCGCTTGCTGGTAAATCATTATTACACCATGTTGTTGAAAATTCCGATACGCTTGGTGCAGAAGGTACTCATATTGTTATTGGGCATGGCGCTGAACTCGTTCGTGAGTCATTTGAAAATATTGAGACATCCAATACTATTCACTGGTCCAAACAGGAGCAGCAGTTAGGCACTGGGCACGCAGTTGCTCAAGCGTTGCCCAATGTACCGGATGATGTAACCGTTCTTATTTTGTACGGTGATGTACCGCTTACCAATACTACAACACTATCCGCATTATTAAGTCATGTCAGTGAGAAAAGTATCGCTCTATTGACCGTTAATCTAAATGACCCGTCTAGTTACGGACGTATTGTTCGAGACTCCTCAGGTTTTGTTCAGGCAATTGTCGAACACAAAGATGCAACGCCTCAACAACTGGCAATCAATGAAATCAATACAGGTATTCTTGCGGCTCCAGCATCTAAACTAAAAGAGTGGTTACCCAAGTTATCAAATTCAAACGCTCAAGGTGAATACTATCTCACTGATATTATTGCGATGGCAGTAAGCGACAAAATGGAAGTTGCAGTCGCCAATCCTGCGTGTGAAGAAGAAGTACAGGGGGTCAATAACCGTATTCAATTAGCTACTTTAGAGCGTTGGTATCAAGCGAGGGAAGCCGAGAGGCTAATGACTGAAGGTGCGACGCTTATTGACCCTGCGAGATTAGATGTTCGTGGTAATGTCACGATTGGAAAAGACGTCTTTATCGATGTAAATGTTGTTTTTGAAGGTGATGTAGAACTAGCAGAAGGGGTTCTGGTTGGTCCAAACTGTATTATCAAAAACTCTAAAATCGGCGAAAACACTACCATCAACGCTAACTCCATTGTAGAAGATAGTGTGGTAGGCCAAAGTGCAAATATTGGCCCATTCGCAAGATTGCGCCCTGGAACACAATTAGCCAACAATACTAAAGTCGGAAATTTTGTTGAAACCAAAAAAGCGATCGTAGGTGAGGGTAGTAAAATCAATCATCTGAGCTATGTTGGCGATGCTGTTTTAGGTACTAATGTAAATGTGGGGGCAGGCACTATTACTTGTAATTATGATGGTGTTAATAAGTTCAAAACCGAAATTGATGATGATGTGTTTGTGGGATCAAATAGTTCATTAGTTGCGCCAGTAAGAATTGGCAAAAAAGCCACTATTGGCGCTGGTTCTACCGTTACCAAAGAGGTCGATGCAGATCAGCTTGCGGTTGCTCGTGGTAAACAACGCAATATGGATAACTGGCAGCGTCCGGTTAAAAATAACCTATAGTGTGCGCTGTGCACCAAGGCATGTGTTGGTTACTCAAGCTCAAAAATTGATGTAAAGAAACAAACGGTGCGCAAGCGCACCCTATATCAGGAACAGTAAAATGTGTGGAATCGTAGGTGCAGTGGCACAAAGGGATGTGGCAGAAATTCTAGTAGAAGGACTGAAGAGACTCGAATATAGAGGCTATGATTCTGCAGGCGTCGCACTGTTAACAAAAGATGGCGATTTTAATCGTGTACGTAGAGTCGGTAAGGTTCAATCTTTAGCTGATGCACTGGAGCAGTCGCCTTGTACAGGAGGTACCGGCATCGCCCACACTCGTTGGGCTACTCATGGTGAGCCCAATGAATTAAATGCACACCCCCATACATCTGGTGACCGAATCGCCGTGGTCCATAACGGTATTATTGAGAACCACCATGTATTGCGTGAAATGTTAATTAAAAAGGGGTATGAGTTTACGTCAGATACTGATACCGAAGTAATAGTTCACCTAGTTCATTTCGAATTAACTAGACACGACTCTTTGCTAGCGGCATTTCAGGCAACTATTAAGCAACTGGAAGGCGCCTATGGAGCGGTCGTGATGGATAAAACAGATACAGACCGTCTCATAGCCGCACGTTCAGGAAGTCCTCTGGTGATAGGTTACGGGCTAGGCGAAAACTTTCTGGCATCTGACCAATTGGCATTATTACCTGTTACTCGCAGTTTTGCATTTCTTGAAGAAGGTGATATAGCTGAACTGACTCGACAGGGCGTGACTATCTATAATGCTAGCGGAAAACAGGTTGAGCGCCAGATAAATGAGTCTGATATCTCACATGATGCAGGGGACAAAGGGCCTTTTAAGCACTACATGCTGAAAGAGATCTATGAGCAACCCATTGCACTTAAAAACACATTAAAAGATCGAATTGTAGCAGGTAAGGTTTCACTTGAGACGTTCGGTGAGAAAGCAGACGATATACTTAAAGGCATCAAGCACGTCCAGATCATTGCGTGTGGTACCAGTTACAATGCAGGTATGACTGCACGCTACTGGTTCGAAGAAATAGCAGGTATATCATGTAATGTCGAAATAGCGTCTGAATTTCGCTATAGAAAGCCGGTTGTTCATCCAAATGCGTTGCTAGTAACGATCTCTCAATCTGGTGAAACCGCAGATACACTAGCAGCTCTAAGGCTTGCTAAAGAGCTAGGTTTCAAATCGAGCTTAACGATATGCAACGTGCCCGGTTCTTCGATGGTACGTGAGTCAGACCTTGCTTATATGATGAATGCAGGGGCAGAGATAGGGGTTGCGTCAACCAAGGCCTTTACGGTTCAGTTAACAGGCCTGTTGTTGCTTGTGGCAGCTATTGGTAAGTACAACAAAATGGGTGAGGATACAGAAGCCAATATCGTTACTGCATTACTATCGTTGCCTGCTAAAATCGAACAAGCACTTAATATGGACGATGAAATTAAAACGCTTGCTGAAGGTTTTGCCGATAAGCACCATAGCTTGTTTCTAGGTCGAGGCGATCAATACCCCATCGCGATGGAAGGCGCCTTGAAGCTCAAAGAGATCTCCTATATTCATGCAGAAGCCTATGCAGCTGGTGAGCTAAAACATGGCCCACTCGCGCTTATTGATGCTGATATGCCGGTTATCGTGGTTGCACCAAACAACGAATTGCTTGAAAAACTACACTCAAATGTAGAAGAAGTAAGAGCCCGTGGTGGTTTGATGTATGTATTTGCAGATAGCGGTGCCCACTTCAAAAGTGATGAGACGATGAAGGTATTAGATGTCCCCCAGTGCGATAAAATCGTCGCACCTATTTTGTACACCGTACCTCTTCAGTTGCTCAGTTACCACGTTGCTTTGATTAAGGGTACTGATGTTGATCAGCCTAGAAATCTCGCAAAATCAGTAACTGTGGAGTAGGTAAGTGCTTACTTATCTAATGAGTTCGTATTGACAGGAACTGACGTGATTAATATCTTCCTGTTAAATGAAATCGGGATAAGTTAAAAGTCATATTTACTCGAATATTACGATGATCTCTCGAAAAGGTGATTCGAGAGATCATCTATTATGGCTATATGGATAAACGGCTAAACCTAGGGTTTGAGCTCTGGCAAAGATAAGAAGTCTTTTTAGGCGTACTGCGCCACAAGACTATGCCACCGATCACGTTGCTGCTGAAGGTTTAACCTAAGCTCTTTATATTGCTTCATGGCATCTGACTTATCACAGGCTTCTATCAAGTCATTCTTTTTCATCTCCAACCATGCTTTTCGTGCTTCATAGGCTTTGTTGATATTCTCAATAAGGTGCTCGTATTCAGCGTGTAACATATCGCTTATTTCATCGGCATTGGGTAGCTTACTTAGCCCCTCATTTGCCTTCTGTAAAAGCATTTGGGCTTTTGCTTTTTCAATACGATCACTTCCGCAAGTACGTAAGTTCCCCGCTAATCCGGCTTTATCTAGGCTCCAAATAAGCCATTTAGTCGGGTCAAACTGCCACCAGCGTATGCCGTTACGATAATCAAACTGGAAGCTGTGATGATAGTTGTGATAACCCTCACCGAAGGTAAAATAGGCTATGAGCGCATTATCTTTAGCCGTATTCTTGTCACTATAAGGCTGTCGGCCCCAAAGGTGTGCCAAGGAGTTAATAAAGAACGTAACATGATGAGATATGACCAAGCGCAGCACGCCAACCGTTAACAACATACCCCAGACATCTCCATGCCAGAAGCCTATCGCCAATGGTATTCCAAAATTGGTTACCGCGGATAACCATAGGTAATTACGGTGCTGCCACATAACGACAGGGTCACGCTTCAAGTCAGGCACATTTGTGTAATCATCATAGCGTTCGCGCTGATACTCTCTTAACATCCAGCCGATATGTGAGTACCAGAATCCTTTTTTGGCTGAGTAGGGGTCTTTTTCATTATTGTCAACATAACGGTGATGTATTCGGTGGTCAGACGACCAGTGTAAAGCGCTATTCTGTAGTGCGAAGGCCCCGCCTATGGCATAAAGTACACGAATGACGATGTTGGTTTCATAGGCATGGTGAGACCAGAGCCGGTGGTAGCCGGCGGTGATCGACATACCGCAATAGCCAATACAAAGTACCGTGGCAAGCAAATGATAGCCGTCATAGCCATGAACGATCCCATACCAAGGCACACCAACTAATGCGATCAACCCCGTGATTGAAAAGATCAGTACATTTATCCAAATAATATTGGGCTTCTTCATAACGTATTCCGACAAACAGTTTGAGCAGTGTTGAGTAATTCGCTGCAATCATAACAGAAAATGAATAGTTTTTTGTATCGTTCAGAGCACAATTGTACTCTTTTGTTGTGGTGTTATTGAAAGAATGAGTAAGGCTGTACTTGTGTTTTTGTATCTACTAGAAATCTTTCAAAAATGTTAACTACTTTGTTATCAACGGTATAAGAAGATTACTATGAACTCCCTCTCATTAATCTAGGTAACATATCGTTACAATCTATATATTCTCACCAAATATTAGACTAAGGCTTTACCCATGAAATACCAAAAAGGGTTTTTAGCGACCTTGTTTGTGTTAGCGACCTTGTTTACTAGCTCTTCTTTAGCGTCAGTGCCATTATTTTCCTTAGTTGATTCTTATGACAATGCGGTCAACGAAGACCGCATACCATTGGAAGTGGAGGATGCGTCGTTTATTTTTGATGATATTAATGGCGATAGCTTCCCTGATTTAATCATTCTCCCAACAACCGGGCAGGGACAATACTTTATTAACAGTCAAACGGCTGAAAACCCATTTAAAGATGTTATAGGCACACCCTTTGGTGACCAAGGCGTGGTTTATGCTAGTGGTTTGGTCGCTAAAATAGATGGAGATGATCACCCAGATTTAGTTTTGGTGGTATCAGGAGGCGTTAACAAGGTTTTTATTAATAACGGTTCAGCAGAGCCATTTAAGGATGTGGTTGGGCTTGATATTGGTAGTGAGTCTAATTTAACGAACAGTGTTGCTGCTGGAGATATTAATGGTGACGGTGATATAGATATCCTCACTGGGAATGCTGGGGTACAGTCAAATTACTATTATTTGAATAACGGTACAGCTGACCCTTTCAAAGATGCCACCGCGAATGCTATTACGTCTAAAGATTACCTAACTGTAGATACTAGCCTTGACAGTATGAATACGTCTCGTTTTGATATTATTGATTTTAATGACGATTTATTGCTTGATTTGTTTGTGGTGAACACCACTTCAAAAGGGTACAGAGAGGGGGTTTTATACTTTAATAATGGTACAGAGACTCCATTTTATAAGACCGAGAAATTATGGTTTGATGTAGGTGATACGCAAGATATTCAGGTTGGAGATCTTGATGGTGATGGTGATTTTGATGTGGTAACCGTTGAGAACAAGGGAGTAAGTGTCTATTCGCTTGTGACGATTCAGTATCATGATGATAAACCGCCTACTTATAAGTTAACCTCTGATGCACTTCCTGTGTCAGAGGATAGGGATGCCATATTCGCTAAGCTTATCGATATGAATAAGGATGACCTGATTGATATAGTCGTCTTTAGTAAGAGTTCAAACGGTAGTGGCAACATTACAGCCCAACTGTTTTTGAATGACGGTGAAGAGCAACCATTTTCGGGAAGTAAGGGTATTGATATTGTGACTAGTTTACCGAATTTTGGCTCTAGTTTCATGATAGGTGATATTGAAAATGATGGGGATAAAGACTTCGTTGTTTTAGTTCAGGAAGGTGTTAAGCAATTCATCAATACGTTAGTAGTGGATACCACTCCGCCTTCAATCTCTACAGAAATTTTCAATAATGCTGTTTTATTGCAGCCTTCTAGATATCAAAAAATCAATTGGTGGGTCAGTGCGAGAGATAATATCGGCGTTGATAATATTGCCTATAAAAGGAGTTACTCATATGACAATGAATTGTTCACTTTAGGTCCTGAAGGTGTTTGGCAAGGTCCTTGGTATGAACTTAACTTCCAAGTGAGCGAACCAATTTTTTATAAAGTAGAGTTAACAGCTACTGACAAATCAGGTAATAAAACTGAGTTGGTGGTTAACTTTCAAGTAGTTTCGGATCCATTGTTGGTTGACTCTGATGGAGATGGGATGGTTGATCATTGGGAAGTAGAGCAGGGCTTTAATAAACTTAACCCGCTTGATGCTGCTGAGGATAAGGATGAAGATGATTTAACTAACCTCGAAGAGTACTTAGCTAAGACCAATCCATTAATGAAAGACTCTGACTTTGATGGTTATAGCGACTTTGAAGAGATTACAAATGGAACTGACCCGGCCTTAAAAAACTACAAACCAATGGCAGAACTACCTCTGGATCGTTTTGTTGGTGAAGGAACAGAAGTTTTGATTGATGTTTTATTGAGCTTTGAAGCGTCAGTTTATCCTGTGAGGATAGAGCTTGAAATTGACGGGTCGAGTACCGCTCAAGAAGATAAAGACTTTAAACTCAGTACCAAAGAGCTCGTTATCACAGAGGGGAAAAAAGCATCGTTTAAACTAACTGCTTTTGATGATGCATTATCTGAAGGCAGGGAATCGATTGTATTGGTGCTTAAAAATTATACTCATGCAATATCCGGTGTAAGGGATCAAATAACGTTTACTATCGTTGAGGAAAATATCGCCCCAATTTCAAACATAACCGCTACGCAGAACAGTCGAATTAGCCGTATTGTGGCTATGGAGCAAGGTACGGTAACAGTATCTGTAAATACGAGTGATGTGAATACTCAAGACACTCACATTGTTGACTGGAACTTTGATGCTGAGTTGGGTGTGGTAAATATCTCTGCAGACTCTCAAAGTGCGTCGTTTGAGCCTTTAGGGCTCGAAAAAGGTATTTATACGATAGAGGCTGTGGTAACTGACAATGGTACGCCAAATTTACAGGTAAAAACGTCAATAGATATTAAGGTTATTGAGGAAGTTAAATCTGAGAGTGAAGTGCTTGATGATGACGATAACGGAATTCCTAATGCGTTTGACCGAGTCACTGAAAGTCATCAACTAGCAGCAAGAGGCGGAGCAGGGTTGGTAGGTTTGCTCTCAACCTCTCCGGGCTTAAAATTAAGTATAGGTTCTACCGCATTAGCCGGAAATGGTCGTGATGGGCAGGTTGATTTCGCAGAGATAGAAGCCTACATGGCAGATAAAACAACGCACAGCCTAATTGATGAAATTGAGAATATCGGCGGATATTATGATTTTGATGTCAGTGGTTTGCCTTTTCCTGGAATGACGGTGGATATCGTTATACCACTTAGCGCAGAGATACCAAAAGGAGGCATTTATAGAAAGTTTAATCCGTTAACAGGTTGGTCAAATTTTGTTGAGAATTCGACTAATAGAATTGGATCAGCGAAATCAGTGAATGGCGTTTGTCCACCTGCCGGAAGTGAATGGTATAACTTTGGTCTACACGCATACGCCGAATGCGTACAGTTGAGTATCGAAGATGGTGGGCCAAATGATATGGATGGCATAGCTAATGGTGTTATTAAAGACCCTGGTGGTATTGCTATTCAGCCAGAACCTGTTGAAGTGGAGGCTGAGGAAGAGGAAGCAGAGACAGCCGCTAGCGGAAGTAGTGGGGGGGGGGGCAGCACTGATTGGTTTATATTACTCGTTATGCTCTTTGGTGGCCTGAGTCGTATCTGTCGCTTCGCTAGATAATAAATAAAGGTATCAAAGGGGCCATTGGCCCCTTTTTATTGGATGCTAGATATATCTGTTGCTTGTAGGGCTTCTTTTTCCACTTTCTTATCTAGTATATCCCGATAATGTCGTATGCGTTTTACATACTCAACAGGTTCTGACCCCCTCGCATAGCCATATCGTAATCTTGAGTAGTATTTTTTCTTGGCCAGTAGTGGTAAGACTTCTTGCATATCGTGCCAGCTGTTAGGATTTTTTCCGAGTTTGGTTGCAAGGTTTCGTGCATCATAGAGGTGTCCCATTCCGACATTATAAGCTGCAAGGCCAAACCAGGTACGACTATGGTCAGGTATACCTTCGGGTAGCCGACCAATTAGTGATGCCATATAACGTGCACCACCGTTGATACTTTGTTTAGCATCGAGTCTACTTTTGACACCAACTTGTTTTGCTGTGGGCAGTGTGAGCATCATCATACCTCTCACACCTGTTGGGCTTTTAGCTTTTGGGTTCCAGTGTGACTCTTGATAGGATTGAGCCGCAAGCAATAACCAATCTAATTCGTACTTGTCTGCAGCCTGCTCGAAGTCAGGCTTATATTTGGGTAATCTAGCATCAATTCTGCGATGAAACGCTCTGATATCGACATAGTCAAAAATAGGCACATATTGATAATAGTGGTGTTTTAAGGATGTGAGTAAGCCAAGCGATTTGTACTGGGTAAACCAGTCATCTATTACCTGCTTTAACGTGGTGGATTGTTTATTTAAAGCCCAAGCTAGTGGCTGACTATCTGTAATCGAAACCCCTGTTTTGATATTTGGAAAATATCGCTGGTTTAGCTTAACGATATTAGAATCACTTACGACACACTCGATTTGACCGTCAGCAACATCATGAATTAACTCTTCAGTAGACGCCGTGTCATTCTCGGTCCATGACAGCTCCGGGTTATCCTTGGCTAGCTCTTTAAGCCTTTCAACGTAGCTGCTTTGTGATATGACATGTATATCCCTATTCGCAAGATCGCTAGTTTTTTTAGGCACTCCATTTTGACGATTACAGATGACCTGCTGTTTTATATCCTGGTATGAGGGACCGAAGAGATAGATTTGCTGTCTTGCTTTAGTTTTTGTGATGCCTGCTGCTGCTAGGTCAACCGTTTCTGAGCTGACGGCAGAGAGTATATCTGCGATATTGTCATAGACCACTATCTCCAGATCTACGCCCAAATAATTAGCAAAATCTTTAACGAGATCATACTCGAATCCCTTAGGTCCTAACGAACCATGGTAATAGGTCGTGGGGGCATTTCGGGTAGCAACTCTTAGGGTGCCTCTTTTTAGAATAGAGTTTATTCGAACCACTGGCGGTGTAATACCGGTTACGTCAGGCTCTTGGGGGTAAACTGAAGAGGTGCCATTAAAGGAGGGCTCTGTGTTGAATATATCGGTTTTAAAGATGATAAAAGTGATCAGTATACATATTGTCAGAACAGACAGTGTTGCTATGAGTTTAGGTTTGATGACCACTTAATAGGCCTCCTTTATTATTGATATTTTAGGGTACCCCAAAAGTATCAATATAAACTTTAGGTTACATTTAATGCTACAACTTATTAGAATGGCCTGATTCAAGCCCCTATTACTTTTTTGAGACATTATATGAACAAGACATTACTTTTATTAGCCTTTATCTCTCTAACAGGTTGCCAAACATCAGGCCAACTATCAAGTATGGCGTCTAATGGCATGGGCGCATTTACCTGTGATCAGATACAAGGTGCTTTTTCAGCCTATGATGCTGATAGAACATCGGTGGATACGTTAACCAACTTGGGTAAGATGATTAATGTTGAATATGGCGAGATGGCAGGGTCTGCGGTTCAGGCGTCGGATTCGTATTACCAGAACGTTAAAGATGCTGCCAATATTGCGTTAGCTATTAAAGGTTGCCCTCAGTTGTAATTAAGTCACATCCCCTGCTCTAGTTTATCTTCAATATCTAAGAGCAGGTGTTCCAGTTGACGGGCATAGTCCCCTGGTTCTTCCCACAACCCTCGTTGAATAGCTTCAATCATTCGTTCTGCCATTTCTTGCATGGCTTTCGGGTTGTTCTCTTCCAGAAACTCTCGGTTTTTCTCTTCAAATAGATAATTATCTGCCACCATTTCATATTGGTAATCAGAAACCATATCGGTAGTGGCATCGTAGGCGAATAGATAATCGACCGTTGCGGCCATTTCGAACGCGCCCTTGTAGCCGTGCCGTTGCATCCCGTTAATCCACTTTGGGTTAACGACTCTGGATCGAATTACCCGATTAAGCTCTTCTTGCAGTGTCTTTATTTTAGGCGCAGCGGGGTTCGAGTGATCACCATGGTAAACCGCAGGAGCAACGCCTGAAGTCACTCTTACCGCATTGGTCATGCCTCCTTGAAACTGATAGTAGTCATCAGAGTCTAGTAGGTCGTGTTCGCGGTTGTCCTGATTTTGAACGACTGCTTCTAGTTGCCCCAAGCGATGCTCAAAAGTATCAAATGCTTCGGTACCTTGTTGGTTTTGGCCGTATGCATACCCACCCCAGTTAATATAGGCTTCAGCAAGGTCGTCTGGAGTATCCCAGCAGCGCTCGTCTATAAGGCCTTGTAGACCGGCGCCATATGCACCGGGTTTGGAGCCAAATACACGCCATCGTGCTTGTTGTTGCGCTTGCTCAGGTGTTAGGCCATTTTGCGTCAATCGGTCTATATCACTGTCTATACGCTGTTTAATGGTATTGGTATTGCCTGGCTCGTGGTGTTCTGCCAGAGCCGTCACCGCTGCATCATAGAGATGCATTACGTTGGGAAATGCGTCACGAAAGAAACCTGACACCCGTAATGTTACGTCGACGCGGGGTCGATTAAACAAAAAATTTGGGATGATCTCAAAGTCGGTGACACGATTGGAGCCAGGCGCCCAGACAGGTTTGACGCCCATCAATGCAAAGGCTTGTGCAATATCATCCCCGCCGGTACGCATAGTGGCAGTACCCCACACGGATAAGCCAAGTGTTTTGGGGTAGTCGCCATGTTCTTGTAGGTGACGCATGACGAGTTGTTCTGCTGAGGCTTGGCCTAGTTCCCAAGCTGCAGGCGTTGGGATACTGCGACTATCAACCGAATAGAAGTTTCGGCCTGTTGGGAGCACATCGAGCCTACCTCTTGTAGGGGCGCCGCTGGCACCGGGTGGGACAAAGCCTCCTTCAAGGCCGTTGAGCAGTTGTCGTAGCTCTTCTGGCGCGCTGCCGTCAAAAGCGGGTGCAATGACTTTTTCGATATGTTGAAACAGCTTATAAGTATACGGAAGCAGGTCTATTATAGGGTGTGCTTGCGCACCGGTTTGTTTAGTTGATTTATGCTGAGTAGCGGCTGCTGGTGCGCAAGCGCACCCTATGGTTTGATCTGGGAAATAGCTTGATACCAATTGTTTAGCTAGTAGTTCAAGTCGTTCTCGGGTGTCTGCGTGAGTGCGCCATGGGCTAGGGTCAATATCGATAAGCAGACTTGGCTTAGGGCCTTGCCAGGGTGCTTTTGCGTCAAACTTTAGTGGATCAAAAAGAGGGCTATCTATATGATTTTCAGGGGTCAGCGAAAGATCTTTAACCAAACAGGTGAGAATGCTGGAATCTTCAACTCGACTTTCACCTCGAGGTAGTCGAGTGAGTGCGACTAGGGTGTCTGTTCGCTGTTCTCCAGAGGGTTTTATACCATAGGTATGTAATCCATCCCGAATCTGGGCTTCTTTGAGGTCACACAAATAAGCGTCTAGTTCGTTCAATACAGCATTTTCATCATTAACTTCATCACCTGTTAAATTAAGCTCTGCTAATAAATGAGTTCGATTAATCAGATCGATAATTTTGCTTCTCAGTAGTGCTTCTCGCCGAGGGTCTAAGCCCATAGCCTGATAAAGCTCATCAACCCACTGCTCTAACGCTTGTAGCTCACCATAGGTTTCTGCTCGTGTCATGGGTGGCATTAAGTGGTCGAGTACGACAGCCTGACTGCGACGTTTTGCCTGTGCGCCTTCACCGGGGTCATTGACGATAAATGGGTATAAGTGTGGCATTGGCCCTAAGGCAATTTCCGGCCAGCAGCGATTGCTGAGTGCTAACCCCTTACCCGGTAACCACTCAAGGTTGCCATGTTTGCCGATATGAATAAACGCATCAACCTGATAGCTGTGTCGAAGCCAGAAATAAAAAGCCAAATAGCTATGGGGCGGTACTAGATCAGGGTCGTGATAATTAGCGGCAACGTCTACATTAAAACCGCGAGCAGGTTGAATACCAACAAAGGTTTCGCCCAACCGAATACCGGCAATCATGATACGACCGGAGCGGTGTTTAGGATCTTGGTCGGGAGTACCCCATCGTTCTAATACTGCTTGTTGGCACTCATCGGGCAGTGCTGCGAAGTAATGTTGATATTTGTCTAAGGCGAGGCTTTGCTGGCAAGGCCGAAAATCTAAACTATCGAGGTCATTGGTGACGTTGCCTAGCAGTTCTTGAATCAACCCATTGCCGGTTTCGGGTGCACCCTCAACCGGATAACCCGCTCTAGACATGGCGTTGAGTATTTCAATGGTGGAGGCGGGTGTATCAAGCCCTACACCGTTACCTATTCGTCCATCCCGGGTGGGGTAGTTGGCTAGAATCAGGGCGATGCGTTTTTCGGTATTGGGAGTCATTGAAAGTGATGCCCAGCGCGCTGCCAGTTCAGCAACAAACTCTGCGCGATCGTTTCGAAGTTCATAACCAATTTGGCTGTATTCCGTTCGATCGCTGCGGCCGGTTTCATTTTTAAAGCTAATCGCTCTGGATATCACCCGGCCATCCATTTCAGGCAATGCGATATTCATTGCAATGTCTCGGGATCTCAAGCCTTGGCTGTGATCTTGCCAGTCTTCTTCGCTATTGGCGGCTAGAATGACTTGTAGTACGGGTGCATTAACCGCAAAAAGTGAGTCGGGTTCTAATACGTCTGGTTGAGAGCTAAGGTGGGCATTCCCTAAAAAGCCTTGTTCTCCATTTTCATCCGTAGTCGCGGAGCGAATTGAAAATGCCGTCGTATTGAGAAAAACACGGCAGTCACTTTTTTGGGCGAGCTGATCGACCAATGCTTTGCACTCTGGCTCTTTTAATGATGCTGTTGCAACAGGCAGTACCGCGAGACCTCTACGTTCAAGTTGCTCAATAAAAGCTGAGAAGGCCTGAGTATTACCGGCTTGCAGGTGGCTACGATAGAACAGTAATATCGCGGTTGGGATCTCATGGCCCGATTGCTCTCGACGCAGCATTACTCGTTCTTGCCATTCCTGAAAAGACTGCTCGTGCCGGTAAGGACAGAAGATCAGTGTTCGAGGCAATGGGCGAGGCTCTTGGTATGCGACAACTGTGCTTGGGTTCTTAATGGATGTTTTGAAAAACGTTTGTTGTATAAAGTGATAGGCGTTCTCGGTATTACGAATACCCCCTTCTCGCAGGTACCGCCAGAGTCGTATTAGGTCTGCTCGTTCAAGCGTACTGGCGGAGAATAGCTCTTCATCGGGTTGATCATCGCCTGGCACAATAGCTAATTTAGCGCCTGTGCTATTGCAGATTTTTTGTAGTTGTTCGACGCCATAGGGGAGATAGGCTTTGCCCCCCAGCAGCGAAACGACTACTAGTTTTGCATGTTCCAGAACCTGATGAGCATAGAGGTCAAAGGCCGCTGGTTTGGTGAGGTTAACAAAGTTAGCCAGCCGAATACTTGGGTAGTCGTCAGGAAGCTGGTCTGCGCACTGAGCGAGCATCGACAGCGTGGTATCTTGAGCGGCGAGAATAACGATGTCTGCAGCAGTTTGCTGCAGATCGATAATGCCTTCTTCGTCGGTGAACCCTCCGGGCTTTGCGGCTAACAGGTGCATACTGAGACTAAACCTCGGCTTGCTTTAATGCAGACAATAGCTCCGCCTCGTCAAGTCCTTTACCGATCAATACCATACGGCTTGAGCGCTCTTCATCTTGTTGCCACAAACGATCAAAATAACTTTCGATCCGCTGCCCAACGCCCTGAATAACTTGGCGCATGGGTTTATCGGCTACAGAAGCAAAACCTTTTGCTCTAAAGATGGTGTGCTCTGCTATAAGTTCTTTGATGATGGCGATGAGCTTATCGCTATCGACATCACCTAATTGTAGTGACACAGAATCAAAGTCATCATGAGCGTGTTTGTGGTGATGGCCATGATCATGGTGGTGGTCGTGATGGGTGTGCACATGACCGATTCGATCTTCGGTTGCAGACTCCAAACCCATAATAAGTTCTGATGAGATCTCGCCATCACTTACGTGGATGACTTTAACTTCTTCAGGTACACGACCACGAACGGTTTTATCAACCGCGTCACGAGTGGCTTCATCAAGTAGATCGTTTTTACTGACGACAATCAGGTCGGCGGAGTTGAGTTGGTCTTCTAATAGCTCTTGTAAGCTGGGGTCATGATCAAGGCTTTCATCGGCTTTACGCTGTTGCTCAACCTGTTCAGGATTATGCGCAAAACGACCATCTGCCACGGCTGGGCCATCGATTACGGTAATAACAGAGTCAACCGTGCAATGAGTTTTAATTTCAGGCCAGTTGAATGCCTGTACGAGTGGTTTAGGCAGTGCTAGTCCTGAAGTTTCAATGAGTATATGGTCGATATCATCTCGACGTGCAACCAACTCTTTCATGACGGGCAAAAACTCTTCCTCAACGGTACAGCAAATACAACCATTTGCCAGTTCGTAAACGCCATTTTCACCGTTTTTTGACGCGGCAGGTGTGGCTTCGTCTTCGCATTCTAAGGGGCAGCTGCGAAGCAAGTCTGCGTCGATATCCAACTCACCAAATTCGTTAACGATAACCGCGATACGTTTGCCATTGGCTTGTTTTAGGATGTTTGAAAGAAGGGTGGTTTTGCCGCTACCTAAAAAGCCGGTGACAACCGTGGCGGGTATTTTATTTAGTTGCATGGTGGTTCCTTTTATAATCGATCTTAATGACTTACTCCGTAGCCTTGATGACGGAAGGCACGACCAGAATCAGGGTTTATTGACTGAGTATAAATATACACCCTGACTCCGCTTTGCTGCCTCAAGGTTACAGGTGCGTTATTCAACCTCGGGTCGTTTAACTTTTCGAGGTGCTTCTGGTTTCACTTTTGGACGGTAAACATGAGCCTGATCTTCGCTATATAAGAACGAATCATCAAAATTCTCGGGGTCGAGTACATGACCGACCAGTATCAGCGATGTACGGGTAAATTTCTTTTCCCGGACTTTATCGACAATAGTGCCCAGCGTGGCGGTAATCTTGTCTGCATCAGGCCAGCTGGTGCGATAACACACCGCCACAGGGCAATCTTCGCCATAAAACGGAATCAGGTCTTCGACGATTTTATGAATGCGGGTGACACCAAGGTGAATGGCCAGCGTAGCACCGTGTTGGGCGAGTGATTTTAGATTCTCACGCTCCGGCATGGGAGTCTTTCCTGCATAGCGAGTCATGATCACTGTTTGGGTTATACCTGAAAGCGTGAGTTCTTTATTGATCCATGCAGCAGAGGCGCTGGTAGCTGTGACGCCAGGTACGGTTTCATAAGGGATTTCAAGCTGATCTAAACGACGCATTTGTTCACCGGTAGCGCCGTAAATAGATGGGTCGCCAGAATGAACCCGGGCTACGTCTTGTCCTTTCGCATCAGCCTGCTGAATAAGATCAATGATCTCTTCAAGGTTGAGCGATGCAGTGTCGATGACTAATGCGTCTTCACGGGCATCCGCCAAAATTTCTTCAGGTACTAATGAGCCGGCATAGAGTATGACCGGGCTTTGTTGGATAATTCTAAGTGCTTTAACGGTGATTAGTTCTGGGTCACCCGGCCCAGCACCAACAAAAAATACACTCATGAGTTAATGACCTCTTCAGGTTCGTTCTTAAGGCTTGGTTTTGCGAAAGAAAGTTTTTTCGAATAACCACGAGGGGTATAAACCCAATCACGCTTGGCTTCCCCGTTACTAAGGGTAATATGGCGGCTGTCACTGTTACCGACCATCACTAAGGTGAGCATATCGACTTGTGTTGGGTCGAGATTTGCTAACGTCGTGACGGTGACTTTCTCGTCTTGGCGAGTCAGGTTTCGGCCAATAATGACAGGGGTGGTAGCAGGGCGGTACTGCAGCAAGATCTCTTTTGCTTTCGCTAACTGCCAATCCCGCTTGATTGACACAGGGTTGTAGAATGAGATGACAAAATCGCCCTGCCCAGCGGCATTTAAGCGGGCTTCGATAGTTTCCCAAGGTGTTAGCAGGTCAGACAGTGATATGGCACAGAAGTCATGGCCTAACGGTGCGCCAATTTTGCTGGCCGCGGCTTGCATAGCCGATATACCCGGCACGACTTCAATCTCGACATTTTCCCAACCGGCTTCCGGCTCTTTATCCAATAGTTCAAAAACGAGCGTTGCCATGGCAAAAATACCGATATCGCCGCTCGATATTAGTGCGGTATTTTCGCCTTTAGCGGCTAGTTGTAAGGCGAGACGTGCTCGCTCAATCTCTTCGCCTAACGGCCGATCATGGCGGGTTTTACCTGTGATGAGGTCGCCTAAGAGGTCAAGATATAGGCCATAAGCCACCAATTGATCACTGTCTGCTATCGCGTTTCTTGCGATAGGTGGCAAATACTCAAGCCCGCCAGGGCCAGTTCCAATAACGTATAATTTACTCATGTTGTTCTCAGTTTTCGTATATTCGGGCCACCGCGCAGGTCGCCTGTCTGTTTTTATGTTTGGGTATCAATAATTCGGATTTGATTGATTCAGTATTGTTAGGCTGGCCATTGAATAGTCGATCTGCGTTGACGAGTGCAGCCGCTTCTGCGACGCCGAAACAACCCACTTCCCTAAAGACAATATCTGATTTTTGTGTGAGTTGATCTTCAACCGTTCTTAGGGTGTTTGCTGTGTAGGTGTTAAAGGGCAAGTTGAGCTCGGCTGCTAACTCAATCAGGCCTATTTCATCCTGCTTTACATCAATGCTGGCGATAGAACTGAGGTCGTTAATGGTGAGGTTTGCTTCAAGCAGCGTCTCTTCAAGCAGTTGTTTTAGTACGGGCATAGGGCAATGTCTTTCGCATCCCATCCCGGCTATATACTTCGGTTTTAAATAGGTTTGCGCGCTGGTAATGACCAGTTGCGCATCAATCACATTGGCTACTTGTCGGGCCCAGTCGTTCGCGCCACCTTCGTGGCCTGATAGTAGAGGTATAACAAACTGGCCATGTTCATCTAACACCAGTACAGCAGGGTCTTGGTACTTATCGGCTAATACCGGCGCGAGTGTTCTGACCGCAATGCCCATCGCGCAGATCAGAATAAGTCGTTCACCTTTGTTAAAGTGCCTTTGTACCTCATCAGCAAATGGTTTGGGTTTATGCAGGTGATCAACGGCTGCGCCTAACTCAATCAAGCGCGAGGCTAACTGTTGGCCTTTGTCGGTTAGGCTGATGATGGTGCTGGTTTGAAATTTATTCAAGCGCGCCCCCCGTGAGTAATAAAATAACTAAACCGGTCATTCTATTTTTGCTGTCTGGTTTGCTTTCTGCAAAAACCATATAAATGAAAAGGCTGCCGTTCGCTTATTCCCATCATTGAAGGGGTGATTTTTAATAATAAAGTAGAGCAAGTGAGCTGCTTTTTCTTCAATCGTAGGATAGGCATCCTGACCGAATACAGATTGGAAAACAGAGCCTAAAATTCCCGTTAACGTACCCTCTTTCTTTTCTTGAGCAAATAATGTCGTGGCTTGGTTTTTATCTATCAAAGTGGCTTTTAGTTGAGCTACGGCTGTTACTAAACTGCTAGCTTCAAGTGTAATGTCTTTCTGGTTTAGACCTGTATTGGGAAGTTTAACTTCGTCATACGACTCAAGCGAAAACCATGTGTGAGCAAACGTTTTAACTAAGGCTAATACATCGTTGGTTTCTAAGATTGATTGATGGTTGGCGAGTTGTTGGATATCTTCGGCCGCTCTCATAAAGGCATCATAATTTTGGCCGATACGTGCGGGGTTGATGGTATAGCCTTGAGTGATATGTTCTCTTAGGGTTTGAGTTGCCCATTTTCTGAACTTAGTTCCGGTTGATGAGCTTATCCTATAGCCGACAGCGATTAGAACATCAAGGTTGTACTCTTTAATGCTTCGTTTGACCTTTCTTTTGCCTTCTATTTGAACTTGTAAGGATTCTTTACAAGTTGACACCTCTTCTAACTCACCTTCTTTGAATATTTGTTTTAAATGAGTGGTTATATTTTGAGTGGTGACCTCAAAAATACTAGCGATTTCTTTTTGGCTTGCCCAAATTGTTTCTGCATTTATATCTGTGTGAAGCTCTATTGCGCCACTTTCAGCCTGATAAACAACCAAATCATTTTTTTGTTCCATCAAACATTCCTTTGTTGACGAGTAATAATAAATAGGGAAAAGTAGGGGCCATCCCCACCATCGAGGGTTGCTACATCATAAACGACCTTTTGTTGTTCTCTGGTCGCATACTCAATATAAACAGCTTCTTGAAGTCTGCCGCTGTGTCTCAGCAAATTGAGAAGCCGTGATCTAGATTGGCCTACTTTCATCAATACCAAGCTATCAAACTCATTTAAGTGGCTGAGTATTTTTTCATCACTTAATCGACCGGAAAGCACTGCATAGTTTTCTTTCTGCATTGTGAGTGGAATACCCGCGACGGCACTAGCTGCGTTAGGTGAGCTGATGCCGGGTATTGCTATGCAGGTAAACTCTTCACACAATCTCTCTTGTAAGTAGGCGTAAGAGCCAAAAAATAGCGGGTCGCCTTCGCACAGAAAAACCACTGTTTGGCCTTTTCGGAGTGCGGCCCTAATCGCTTCAGCCCCTTGGTCGTAGGCTTGATTGGCGGCTGTGCGATCTCGCTTGTAGGGCATGGGGATAGCAATTTCTATAGCGTTGTATGCTCTATCGTCAATCACGTCCTGAGCAATTTGTTTTGACTGAGACCTACCGGGCCGATCACTATCGGAATCATTGCAGAGGTAACAGATGACGTCACATTGCTTAATGAGTCTGGCTGCTTTTAATGTGATGAGCTCTGGGTCGCCGGGTCCTACCCCTAGACCGTAAAAAGTACCCGATGCCGAGGGGCTATTGCTGTTAGCTGTGTTCAATGATCGACACCCTTTGTTAATGTCATCAACGTGACAGGCAGTTGTGGACGCATGATGAGTTGATTGGCAATTGAACCGCCGCGAGAAATGGCTACCTGAGACCACGCAACGGATATTGATCCGGGCAGGTCTTCGGCAAACTTTATAAGCGTTGCTTTAGTGGTTTCAGTGACTGCGGATGCGACGATTCGACCAGCAGGTTTTAGCCTCGATAGTGTGGTTTCCAAGATCTGGGTTAGTTGGCCGCCACTACCGCCTATGAATACAGCATCAGGGTCGGGTAGTGCATCATAGGCATCAGGCGCGGTACCTTCGATGAGCTTCAGGTTATTAACCACACCAAATTTAGTTTGGTTGGTGCGGCAATAGGTGAGCCTTTCGATATTATTTTCGATGGCGAAGACGTTGCCAAACGGGTTCCAGCGAGCCCATTCAATCGCCACACTGCCACAGCCAGCCCCAATATCCCAGCCGATATCGTCAGCCTTTGGCGCGAGCTGAGAGAGTATGGCTAAACGGACTTCCTTTTTGGTGATAAGCCCTTGGCCAGGTTCTTTTCCGGTTTCAAATAATTCATCTGCGATACCGGGAAATGTAGGCAACAACCCACCATTGCCTTGGCACTGAATAATAGTCACATGAAGCGGGTTGACGTTAGCGGTGGTAAGTTCAGGGTCAACGACTTGGAAAGACCTGATGTTCTGCGCTGGGCCACCTAAGTCTTCGCAGACCCAAAGAGTTGACTGTTCGAACTGGCACTCAATCAGTTCTTTTGCAATGGCCGAAGGGTGGCTGTGTTGATCGGTCAAAGCAGCATACCATCGGTTGGGTTGAATACGTGCACGTATACTGGTGAGCGGTCTGCCGTGAAGGCTGATGATTTCGGCATCTTGCCATGGTAGTCCTAATTGATGAAACGCTGCTTGAATGCTGGATATATTGGCATGGAATATCAGTTGCTCTCGACCAACCGTTCTTACCAACCAGTCGCCTAGCCCATAGTAAAGTGGGTCGCCGGAGCCTAACAACACAATACGTTGGTGTTGGTGTTCTATAAGCCATTCAGATAATGTGGCGAATGGAGACGGGTAGGGTATCTGTTCACCTTTAAGTTTATACCTTGCGACTTTCTCAAGTTGGTGCGCGGCGCCTACAATCCAGTCTGCATCCGCCAGCGCTGCTAGTGCTATATGCCCTAGTTGAGGGCCACTTTCTGAGCCGACACCAAGGCCAACCACCTGAATGGGGGGGCCTGACCATTGTAATGGAGAAAGAGTATTCATCAGAAACGAACACCTCGTGAAAGTCTCAAGCAGGCATTCCAGGCGCTAGCAGAAAGCGCACTACCGCCTCTTCGGCCCCTTAGAGACATGACATTTAGATTCATGCGATCACTCGCTTCGATGAGTGCTTCTTTGGACTCCGCAGCACCAACAAACCCCACTGGCATACCGATAATTAGCGCGGGTTTGTCTGCACCCGCAGCTATCATTTCTAATAATCTAAACAGCGCTGTGGGGGCATTTCCAATGATGACGACACTGTCTTTTAAGTGCGGCTGCCATAACTCTAACGCGGCCATTGAGCGGGTTTCGCCTTTTGATTTGGCGAGTGCAGGCACGCGCTCATCGTTTAAAAAGCAATGTACTGGACTATCTTGAAAGCGCCGGGTTAAACCCTGTTTGACCATCTCAACATCGCAAAGCACAACGGATTTATCCGCTGCAGCCTTTAGCCCTGACGATACCGCTTGCTTAGAAAGAAAGATGTCGTCGATAAGTGAAGGGTCACCACAAGTATGTATCAACCGCATAACTAACTGAGCTTCATCTGTCGTGAAAGAGCTCAGGTCGGTCAATTCCCTAATCTGGCGGAATGACTCCACTTCAATCGCATGAGGGTCTTTTTCATATTCGTACATAGTATGTCTTACTTATGATCATGACCGTGATGGTGATCATGACTATGTCCGTGATCCGCATCGGTACCGGAGCCTCTAACATGGTGGTGGTGGCCTTCTTGAGGGGCACCGACTTTATGTTCGCTACCTAGAATCTGCACACGATACTGGCACATTTGACAGTTCATATTGCCAGTGCCTTTTTCAGCTTCTTCCATTTTTTCCATAAAGGTTTCAAGCACCAACGGGTGATCATTTAGGTAGGGCGCATTAACGACGGTAACGTCTGGGTGTTTTGCTTGATAGTCATCAGCCCATTCATAGATCTTCTCAACTAATCGACCCGTAAACATAAAGTATGGGAATACAATCACTTTTTTATAGCCTAGACCGTGGGCGCGCTCTAGCGCTTCATCAACCAACGGTGAGGTGACGCCACTGAAACAGGTGATTGCCCAACCAAAGCCCATACCTTCTTCAAGCATACGCGTAATTTTGCTGATGTTTGAGTTGGCATCACTATCGGATGCACCGCGTCCCACGACGACTAATAGTGTGTCTTTTCGGTCGTAGTCATCACCAAACTTTTTAACCATTTTGGCTTCGGCTTCTTCAATTCGAGCCGCAGATGCACGTACCATGTTGGCGTGAACACCTAAATGTGTTCCATAGGTGATATCGATGCCTTCGATTTCAGCTTGCAAAGTATTTAATTCACTAGGGATATCGTTTTTTGCGTGACCTGCTGCCATTAACATACCGGGAATAGCGGTTATTTTAGTTGCGCCTTGAGCCACTAGTTTCTCGATACCATCTGCGATGACTGGTCGAGCGAACTCGAGAAAACCGGTTGCACAGAGTCTATCGGGGTACTTCTCTTGAAAATGTTCTGCAAGCTGGTGGAACTCTGCAACGGCGTCAACATCCCTTGATCCGTGTCCTACTACTAATAGTGCTGGTTTTTGATTATCACTCATAACTCTCTCGGTCAATGTTTATCTGTAACTGTTTGTTTTTAAAATGCCTATCAATCAGCGAATGGCTTTGATCAGGTCACGTTCATTATCATAAAGGTTGCCGTAGCTTCTGCCCGTTTCAGGCCTACTTAACATGATAACGGGTAAATTTAATTCTCGTGCTGCACTAAGTTTTCCATCAACGGCGCTGCCACCACTGTTTTTACACACCACAACATCAATCTGATGTGTCTTCAATAGCTCAATTTCTTGCTCTTTCAAAAAGGGGCCGATGGCTTTGATTAAGCAGTAACGATCTTGAGTGTGGCTTGCTTCAATAGCAGACCGAATAATCCAATACTGATGCTTTGGAATTGAATTAACATCATGGTTTGCTATTCGCCCAATGGTAATAAAAGGGCGTTTAAATGGATATATCGCTTTTTTGGCTTCAGCCCAATTATTAACCTCAACCCAGTTGTCGTCGTCGGTAGCTAGCCATGCTGGGCGTACATACTTAAAAAACGGTATGTTGAGCAATTCGCAAACAATAGAGGCGTTTTTGCTGATAGTTACGGCGTATGGGTGTGTAGCATCAACAACGTTATCGATATTGTTTTGTTGTATAAAGCGCTTCATACCTAGCTGGCTAGCACTACTCACTGCTCCGGTAGAGAATTGACTAAAGCCTCCAGTATGAATAGCGCAGTTGATCTTGGGCTGCCTAACGATTCCGGCAATGCTGTAAATCAGCTCTATGTGCTGAACGCCAGATTCGTTGAGCGCCAGCAGTGCGTGTGCAATGTTGATGGCGTCTCGTGTTCCCCCTAACAATAGCACTTTCATTCTTTATATCTCGGAGGGCGTTGACCATCACACCAGTCTGCGTGCCCTACGACCTCACCTTGTTTATCAATTGCCCAGACTTCTATTTGAACCGTGGCGGGAATAATCGCAGCCGCGACAGAGCGAGCGTGTTCACAAATAATATTGCCGAGCGGGATGTTATGTTTCTGACACAGTTTTAGCGCTTGTAAGCTGGTGTTAGAGATTCTGATTTGTTCACATAACCCTTTGTTAGCCCCTGCAACTGCTGCTTTATCGGCCAGCTCTTCAAGGTCGATACTCGAAGAACGACTATGAAGGTCCATGTGTCCGTTGGCGAGTTTACTGAACTTACCAAATCCTCCTATCAACGAGAGTTTGGCAACGGGTGCATGCCTGATATGTTTAAGTACCGCACCGACAAAGTCGCCCATTTCTATTAAGCCCATCTCAGGCAGTTGATACTCTGTTTGTGCACGGGTTTCACTGGTCGAGCCGGTGCAGGCCGCTATGTGCTGGAGCCCATTTTTATACGCGACATCGATACCCTGTTGAATAGATGCAATATAAGCAGAGCATGAGAAGGGGCGTACAATACCGGTCGTTCCTAAAATCGATAGCCCGCCGACAATGCCTAGTCTTGGGTTCATTGTTTTAGTGGCAATTTGTTCGCCATCTTCAATACCAATATTGACGTTAAAGCCACCCTCGTAATGACTCTCATAGGCGAGCTGTTCTAGGTGTGACTGCATCATTCGTCTAGGGACAGGGTTGATCGCAGCCTCGCCTTTATCAATAGATAAGCCTTCTCGTGTCACCGTGCCAACGCCTTGAGCTGCATTAAAATTGATGCCAGTTTCATCTCGTAATGAGACTTCTGCAAAAACTGTCGCTCCATGAGTGACATCTGGGTCATCGCCAGCATCTTTTATGGTTGAAGCAAACGCGACCTTGGGTGATGTTAAACGGCAACCGGTTAATGAAAACTCTACATGCTGTCCACGGGGTAGCGTAATGGTGCAGGTTTCAGTGATCGGGCCACCGAGTAACAAGCGAGCAGCGGCCAGGCTGGTCGCCGTGGCACAGGCACCGGTAGTATAGCCGCTGCGCAGTGGTCGCTTGGTTTCCGATGACTCTTCACGCATTGGAGGCTAAGCGACCGGAGTGAAGCTTTCAGCAATCCACAGTCCACCCAATACTACTGATAGGCAGGCGACGCTTCCTCGACTAAGGTTGAACAGCAGGTTGCTGCGATTCTGCAGCCATTTTTGAAGCCCTCCGAGTGAAGCACCAAATACGAACATACTCAGCATAACACCCAGAGAAAACAATACGATGTAGCCGATAGCCACATCAACGCGACCTTGGCTGACTGCGGGAATCAAAGCAAGAACGGGAGCACTGCCCGCTAAACCATGGGTAATACCGACTAAAACAGGGGTGTGGCTATGTTTGCTACTGTGGTCGTTTGCTAAGTGTGCGTGGGTCATATCGCCGTGCTGGTGTACATGTATACGGACTGATTGATTCCAGAGGCTGTACAACAACCAAACACCTAACCCTATCAGCATGAATCCTACGGCTCTTTCAGCCCAGAGCGATAGACTTTCAGGAACTTGTACACCTAGTGCGAATATAAGTAGACCCAGTGCAATCAGCACGCCTCCGTGACCTAAAGCCCACTGTACGCAGAATTTCATCGCTTGCTTCATACTGGGTCGCTTACTTGATAGCGTCGAAACGGCCATAATGTGGTCTGCGTCAAAAGCATGTAATAAGCCTAAGCCCAAGCCCGTGCTTAATAGCGCGATAATAGATAAATCAATCATGTTAAATATCTCTACTTAATGTTTTTTCGGATTTATGTTTTCGGGTTTATGATGACTTTCGCTTATACTGCGCTCTGGACAAGGTCTATCGAGTACAGAGTTTAGCCTATGAGTAGCGATCACAACACTATTGAGAGCACCAGATCGATTGAGGACGCTTTTTGTCCGGTCTTGATGATCGCATCTCCCGGTTCGGGGCATGGCAAAACAACCTTGACGGCATTGCTTGCTCGACTGCACCTGAATAAAGGTCGCAGAGTGCAGGTTTTTAAGACTGGCCCTGATTTTCTCGACCCGATGATCCATGAATGTGCGTCGGGACAAGCGGTGTTTAACATCGACCTCTGGATGACCGGTGAGTTTGACATCCGCTGTATGTTGCATCGTGCTGCGAGCAATAATGACCTGATCATCATTGAGTGCGCTATGGGGTTGTTTGATGGACAGGCGAGAAACACCAGTGCTGATTTGGCCAGGTTGCTCGGAGTGCCTATCGTAGTGGTGATTGACGCCAAAGGTATTGCTCAAACATTCGGTGCTATTGCTCATGGGTTGCAAAGCTTTCAGCAAGATCTGCCTTTTGGTGGTGTGATCGCCAACGGTATTGGCAGCCCCCATCACTTCCAGTTGATCAAGCAAGGAACCCCTGCTCGAGTAGCCCTTATTGCAGGTGTCCCCAGAGACAAAAGGCTGACCCTTCCAGAGCGACACCTCGGGTTGGTTCAAGCTAGCGAACTGGCTAGCCTTGACCAATGGCTTGATGATGCGGTTGATGTTTTGCTGGAGCCAGGTATTGCTGCCGGAATCGAGCGACTGCCTGAGGCGATCAGTTTTACATTGCCCAAGTCGCCCCAGACTAACATCAATAACCCGGTTGTGGGTGAGCTCACGCTGTACGAGCCTTTGACTGGCCAGCGTATCGCCATTGCTAGAGATAGTGCTTTTGGCTTTATCTATCAAGCCAACCTTGAGTTGCTGAGATCTTTGGGGGCCGAATTGACCTTCTTTTCGCCCCTCGAAAACGAAGCGGTTCCCGACTGTGAAGGCGTTTGGTTGCCGGGTGGATACCCCGAGCTTTTTGCGGATCAACTGAGTGGCTGCCGACTCACTCAAACTAGCCTTAAAACTTTGATCGACAATAACACACCCGTGCTTGCTGAGTGTGGCGGCATGCTTTTCTTGCTTGATGAGCTGGTGATGATTGATGGTTCTGTCAACCGCATGTGTGGCTTTATTCCCGGTAAGGCCGAGATGAAAGCGCGTTTTCAAGGGCTCGGCCTGCAAACGCTTCGTTGGCCTGAAGGTGAATTGCGTGGTCATACCTTCCACCACTCTGAAATGACGCTCGGCAGTGAGGCCGTTGGTGATAAAACGCTCGAACCCATTGCCTACGGGATTCGGCAACGGGATCAACGTCGAGGCGAAGCGTTGTTTCAAATTGGCTCTATCCGCTGTTCTTATTTCCATGCCTACTTCCCCTCCAATCGAGAGGCTGTGGCCCGTTTTTTTTGTTCCCGTGACACTAGCACTCATTAGCCCAGCACCTCCTTAGGGTGAAACAGGCGAATGGTCGCAGCTTGGTTTGAAGGAAAATAAAAGTGCAGATAAGACGCGGTTAAACCTTTGCTTCTTACCACGGGCTCTCCGGGTGCGGGGTGTTTAATACGTTTACCAAACACTATAGCGGGCAATGTTTCTTCACTTTTGCTGCGGTGATGAGCATGGCCTCTCAACTCACCCTCAGGCAATGCTGCGCTCTGCATACCTTGGCAGCCGCCTTTGGTACGCATCACGCCCACACCGGGAATGAGCCCTGCCATCGGCCATGTTTGTTGGTCAAGTGTAAGGATCGACTGCTGAGCATAGAGCATACCGCCACATTCAGCGAGAATCTTATGGCCCTGTTGGTAAAACGATTTAATGGCCTGTCTCATCGGTACATTTTGGCTAATTGTTTCAAGGTGCAGCTCAGGGTATCCCCCCGGAAGCCATAAACTGTCTACATCAGGCAACTCTTGATCTGAACAAGGTGAGAAAAAGTGCAGTTCTGCGCCTAAGCGTTTTAATAATTTCAGGTTTGCTGGGTAAATAAAACTAAACGCCTCATCTCTGGCAATACCGATTCTAATCCCCGCTAATGAATTTGAATGGCCTGATGGGTCGTGACCACCTTGCTCTTCAGCTTCGTCGTAAAACTTAACCTGGGTAGGTAATTCCCCCAACCCAGCAGATTCAATGATATTGGCAATGTGGTTGAGCCTATCATCGTAGTTTTCTAATTCGTGGGGGCGAACAAGGCCTAAATGTCGTTGCGGTAATGTCAATGCATTTTGTTTTTTTAGGCAGCCCAATAGAGCAATCGTGTCAGGCATACTTTCTTTGATTAATTCAGCATGGCGATCGCTGCCCAGTGTATTGGCAATAACACCTGCGAACGGCAGTGATGGGCGGTATTGGGTTAAACCTAGCGCGATTGCGCCCATGGTTTGAGCCATGGTGGGGGCGCTGATAATAGCGACCACCGGAATGCCAAAGTACTCTGCTAAGTCGGCACCGCTTGGGTCGCCATCATAAAGCCCCATGACCCCTTCAATCAGAATAAGGTCGGCCTCTTGGGCGGCTTGATAAAGGAAGTGTCGACAGCGTTTTTTCCCTACCATCCACAGGTCGAGTTGCTCTGCGGGGCTACCCGCTGCTTGTTCAAGAATAAGCGGGTCAAGGTAATCGGGGCCGGTTTTAAATACGCGAACCTTACGACCTTGGTTACGGTGGTAGCGAGCAAGGCCAGCGGTGATCGTCGTTTTACCTTGCCCTGATGCAATAGCGCTGATAAACAAGGCAGGGCAGAGTGTTGCTCTGTCGTTTGCTTCGGACGTGTTTTTAGCTTTGGAAGTGTCGGAAGTATGATTTTGCTCAGGTCTAAACATGGTTACCACTCAACCCCGACTTGCGCCTTCACGCCCTGACGAAAGGCATGTCTTTCATCTTGCACAACGCTGATGGTATCCGCAATATCTTGTAGCGACCGATGCATGGTTCGCCCTGTGATAATGACATTTTGGTGAGTTGGGCGATTTTGTAGTGCTTTAACAACTGGCTCTATATCCAAGTATTCATACTTGAACATATAACTCATTTCATCAAATATGAGGATGTTGTAGCTAGGGTCGCTTAATAATATTTCGGCTTGCTTCCAGGCGGCCTGAGCGGCTTCAATATCTTTTGATTTGTCTTGGGTTTCCCAGGTAAAACCATGCCCCATAACATGAAAATCAACCCGAGGGTGGTCTTTAAAAAATAGGAATTCACCGGTGTGCCGGCGACCTTTTATAAATTGAATAACACCTGCTTTTTGGTCGTGTCCCAATGCGCGAGCCATGGTGCCGAAGGCGGAGCTGCTTTTGCCTTTACCGTTGCCTTTCATCAGAATAAGAACACCACGCTCTTCGGTGGCCTTGGCGATTCGCTCATCAACCACCGCTTTCTTTTTAGCTTTACGCGCCTGATGTTTGGCCTGCTCTGAGGCATCAACCGTCGTGTCGACTTCGTTGTTTTTACTCACGATGAAGCTCCTGTAATAAGAGTCCGGTTTTGAGCTAAATAGGGTTTATCTTCGTCAATCTGGTAGGGAATGTCTTCAATATGTAGGTATTCTGCTTGTAGCTGAGTGGCAATAAAATGACACCGGCCTAATCTAATTGCGTGTTGTTCAGTATCAATAATCATGATGTTGACCCCTGTTGATGAAAGGGCAGAGGCCAAGCCCGACAGGTCGTCGTTAGAGCGTCCGTCTGTTAACAAATAGAGACGCAGTACTTTGTTTGGGTTTTGTTTGTTGGACTTATACAGTAACTCATTGGCTTGCAGCAGCGCTTTACGCAACGGTGTGCCGCCACCAAGCTTGATGTGTTTGAGTATGGGTTCTATTACTTTTGGTGCGCGTTGAGGGTGAAGCCGGGTACTTACCTGATTGTTGCCAAATTCTATAATGGCCAACTCATGGCGATCTAAATAACTCTGGTGAGATAGGCTTGTGATAACACCTTTAGCATGTCCCAACGATTGGTGACTGCCGGTAGATGCCGAACTGTCGATGAGTACCAGGTTGAGTTGTCCCGGTTTTTGTTGTGGCTTTAAGTAATGCAACTTACTCAGTTTAGGGGATGACCCTGACGCATCGCGAAGTTGTTGAATGTTGTTTGCATCAACGAGCGTAGGTACCCATGAAATTTTTTGGGTGCTATCTGCTTGGCTTTGCTGACCTATAGCGTGAGATGCTTCTTTTGCCTTTCCCAGCCCTTTTTGACCTCGGTTGTCATCGTTTTGATATTGATAGTTATAAAGATGATGGTTGGGCAAGTGGCTAATGGAACGTTTGCCGAGGGTGTTCATTGCGATCGGAGCCATGTTACCCCATTGGCCTTCGATGCCGTTTTCTTCAGCATTGGAATCACTTTGGGCGCGGGGTTTATTATAGCGAGAGCCTCTTTCGGAATGAGGTCTCTGGCTTTGTGGTGTTGATGATGGAGCATTATTCGGTGATTTTTGCCTATCTTGGGGCGGTTGAGGCGAGTGTGGAGGGGGTGGACTACCTTTACGGCGGTGGCCTAAAACAAACGTTTCAACGGCGGCAATGTGTTGAAGGCTGACTTGAGTTTCACCATGCCAAGCGGCTTCTGCTTTTGCCGCACGTTGCAGAGTGATATCCGCTCTTAACCCTTCAGCGCCCGATGATGCACATATTTCTGCTATTTTGAGCTGCTCATCTTCAGCGATCATAATATCTGGCAATAATGTTTGAGCGCATACCAGTTCGTTGTGTAGTTGCAATTGCTGATCTGCAAGGCGCGCAATAAATGTGGCTGGGTTTTCGTCAAATGCCAAGCGTTTCTTAACGGCTTCAACACGCTCTTGAGGGCTCAGCTGTTCATTGATATCGACAAATAAACCGAAGCGATCTAGCAGTTGTGGGCGCAGCTCTCCTTCATCAGGGTTCATCGTGCCCACTAGCACGAATTGACTTGCATGCTCGTGGGTGATGCCGTCACGTTCTACATGGTTAATGCCACTGGCGGCGACATCTAATAGCAGGTCTACCAAATGGTCTGGTAACAAGTTAACTTCGTCGACATATAGAATCCCATTGTGGGCTCTGGCGAGTAGTCCAGGTGAAAATGCAACTTCACCGTTTGCCAATACCCGCTCAATATCGAGTGAGCCTACAAGCTTCTCTTCTGTTGCACCCAGTGGGAGGGTAACAAATGGTTTTTCTAATTGAGTTAGTGAGTGGTCACTTATTAGATATCCTAACCCTCTTGCTAATGTCGTCTTACCTATCCCCCTTGGGCCACTAATCAGAACACCACCCAGTTTTGGGTCTATTGCAGACAGTATCAATGCTTGTTTTAAAGCACGTTGGCCTACAACAGCACAAAACGGGTAGTGGTAAGATTTCATTTAGCAGAGCCTATGGTTAAGACCGCATTTAAGCAGCGCTAGAGGGTTCTTCGTTGGGTAGCTTGAACAGGGTATTAATGGTAATAGCACACAATAACCCTAAACATATCCAGAATACACCGTTTACGAGGGTAGTGATCATGACAAACTGATCAACTAAGGCCTCAAGTGCTGCAATGGTGTTGGCATCTGGGTGTGCAAAACCATGCATCTCTGGTTGAGGTGCCCCCAAAATGTGAGGGATGGCAACAACCAAAAGCCCGCCCCATCTCAATGTACCTTTGCCAAAGGCTAATAGCCCTAGCCCCAGTGCGGTGAACGTAACGGCCAGTAACCACCAGCTTTGACGGCCTTCGAGAGCGGCCGCTTCCATGCCAGGGATTTCAGGCGGTAACCCTAATGACGGGGCAAGAAAGAACGCTGCATACCCAGCCAACCCCCATAGAAATCCAGCTTTTATCGAGTTGGCTCCTGATAAAGACATCCCACTAATAATAACGAGGGCAAAACCTATGGCCATTAATATTGTAGATAGAAAAGTGAAGAAGGTTCTTTCTGCGCCATCTTCTGGGCCCCATGCTTCTGGGTCGTGTGAGTGACCTTGATGTTCTTGAATATGAGCATCAGTAGCAGGGGTCGATGCGTCTGTATTTTGCTTAAGCGCTTTAAAATGACCGCTGATATTTTCAGGCGTATGATGAGCGGGGTTGTTGTGATCATGAGCTTCAGTTGAGCTGGGTGCCACCCCACTGGCTAAAGAACTAGGTTCATCTGCTACCTCATAGACTTCTGCACCCAGAATGATAGGGGTTACTTGAAAGTGTTGTAATATGCCAAGAATAATGCCCGCAAGAAGTCCCGCCGCTACTGCAGCAAATACGATATTTCTAAAAAACATGTGAGTTCTCGAATATTTTAAGTGTTTAAACTAGCTGTCGGTGCTTGTTTTGCCTTTAATGACAAGGGAAAGCAGCGCTATGACGTGTATCATGTGCAGCGTTGTGAGCCGCGTCCATTGGGAGTAAACCAACGGCAAATACTATTGTTAGCCCGAGAACAGCAGCAGCGATAATTTGAGATCGCTTGGACCCTTCCAAAGAAGCTGCTTTGGTAGAAATCTGAGAATTAGAAACCTGAATGGTCATAATAATATTCCTAGTGCTCACCCGCACGACTATAAGGAAAATAAAATACACTGCATAAAAATAAAACAAGAATGATGTTTAAAACTATACAGTATGATGTGTTAGGGGCTGGTATCGGACTCATGGCTTTTATAACCACCTACCGTTGCGGGGGCAGTGTAGGAGTTGCGATAGCCAAAACGCTATGCGAACCTACTTCCCATTTAACTTGTTCATTCTATAATCAATGAAACAAGGCCTCTATAATTGAAGAATGCTAACAGAGAGGGGCAATTTGTCAATCTAATGTGTACTTTTTAGCCACTAAATTCAATAGAACATAAAGTCGTTGTTTGTACTTTTGTGTATATTCGGCTGAGTTCATTTGGACTAAAACGTTAAATACTGTTAAAGCTCTCGCGCCCGCTTTGCCTCAATAGCGAGCGCTACGCCTGTTAAAATAACCGGTAGCATGGGGTTGTTTTGCAATGAAGGTGACCCACAGTTTCTGCTGAAAAAATGCCGTACTTTGCCGATGAGGCATTATATAAAGCCAAGGAAAGTGGTAGAAATCGTGTCGTTAGATTTCAAGATACGCAAGTTGAGTGCACTAAGGGTTGAACTTCCTCCTATTTGATTAATGGCTAGACGAAAAGGCTTATCCAGTCTTATCATTGTGTATGCAAACTACATTCTCTAAATTAAGTGATATTCTTATTCAGCATGCCGATATTTGGCGTGAATCCCCTTTTTCTAAACCAAAGCCATCCTGGCTAGAGTGTTATCCAAAATTGCAAGATTGGCTGCTGACGTTATCAGATGAGGATGTTGACTGCCTACAGGGTGACGATAATTTGTTATGTCAGCAAATAGCGCCATACTTCCCTGTCGCGAAAGAAATTTTGACCCTGATTCAACTCCCGCTTTGCGAGCAAAAAACATCGGTTGAACGATCTTACGTCTGGCAGCGGGATGTGCCGGGTAGAAAGGCCGAACAAATCGAAGCGTTTGCAGTGGCGACCGGTGAAGTCATTAGTCCGCTGATCGAATGGTGTTCGGGTAAGTTACACCTTGGGCGCTACTTGGCTGAGCAGTTTAAGGTGCCTGTGCTTGGGTTGGAAATAAATTACAGATTGGTTCAGCAGGCTAATCAACTAGCACATCGAATGCATAGTGATGCGCGAGTAGAGCAATGTGATGTGTTAAGTGTTGAGGCTAGCCAAGCGTTAAATGAGCAGCAGCATGCCATTGCTTTGCATGCCTGTGGTGGTTTGCATGTTAGCTTATTGGAAGGCTGTGTTAAAAAACAGGTGAAGCGCATTACGCTGGCGCCCTGTTGCTACCATCGCTTTAATCAAGGTGATGTCTACCAACCTTTGTCGAGTATCGCTAAGAGAAGCAACCTAATATTAAATAATGACGATCTTAGAAGTGCTGTCAGGCAGAGTAATACTGCTGCTGAACGAGAGCGAGTTAAACGAAAAAAACTACAAATGTGGCGGTTAGGGTTTGATCAAGTTCAACGTGATGTTCGCGGTGTAAACGAGTATCTGCCAGTACCATCGTTATCAGTAAGGTTGCTAGATATGGGGTTTAGTCAGTTCTGCCTTCATGTAGCGGATATAAAAAAAATATCCCTCCCGGATGGTCTAGACTTCGGTAATTATGAGGCTAGAGGCGAGAAACGATTTTTCGAGTATGCGCGCTATGAGTTAGTACGAATGACGTTTCGGCGTGCGCTGGAGTGCTGGTTGGTGTTGGATAAGGTGTTGTTTTTACAGGAGTCTGGCTATCAATGCTCTCTTTCTCAGTTTTGCGCTGTTACATTAACTCCCCGAAACCTATTAATAGATGCCTTTAGATTTCATGATGAGATATAGGGTCGTATTGTGAGTTCAATTAACTATTTATCAATAGTGTATCGATTATTTACACTATTCTTGTTGTCGTGCAGGGTAGCGTGTTGCGGTTCGGGTGGTAAACGCAGGGCGGGTTGATCTATCAGCGTCAAGCTTGTTGTGTCAGCTTTTATTACATGTTTTTACTTTTGTGTTTTTTCTAGTTGAATAGAATGATCTTATAGTATTGATTTATTGTTATATATTATTATTTGGGTCGGTACTTGTATTGAACAATACTCGACTTACTGTTGTATTAAAAAAAAAAGGATTTCATTATGTTCTCAAAAATGTATTCAAAATTAAGTGTTTTATTTTGTGCTAGCGTTTTAACCGCTGCTGCACAGGCAACTGTAATTGATATAGATCTTAGTGGTGCAACTACAGGTACATCAATTACCGCACCAGGAGCAAGTTTTGCGACCTCTTTTGCTGGACAAACTGTTTCTGGTACTACTCTATCGGGCAACCCTACTGGCCCGCTTTCATTAGTTGCTAGTGGTTCACTTACTGTTGCTGCTTGGAGTCCTAGCTGTACCGGTTGTGATGCAGGAAACTCTATTTTACCTCAGCCTGGAAACTTGGCGCCTTTGTCGGTTTTGCTAGATAGCGCGGCTGATAGCTTTGAATTGGTAATGGGGAGTGCTTCTTCTGGCGCGACTGTAGAAATTGATTTCTTTGATAGCGTGGGTGTGATTGTAAACTCAATTACTCAGGTTTATTCTTCTGGTTATAACATGTACTCATTTAGTGGTTTTGGGTTGTTTAGCGGTCTTAGCTTTCACTCCAACAACGACCCATCAGGTGTTAGATATATGGATATGTCTTATAACTCAGTTGGCGCTGCTAGTGTTCCGGAGTCTGGTAGTTTAGCGTTGTTGGGTTTGGGTCTTGTGGGGCTTACTATTGCTAGACGTAGAGCTAAGCGCTAGTCCCATCTGCTTCTTAGTATATTGTTTTGAAAAGCCTCGCTTATAGCGGGGCTTTTTGCTTTTTGTCTCTTCTAATGATCAAAGCTAAGGCTGAAATCTGACATGAGATCGCACAGTAGTTGCTAACCCCTCCTTAAAACCTAACTTTAGTTAGGTCTCAACCCTACCTTGCCTTTGCCATACTCTTCATCAGACCTATCCTTATCTGATTATTAATAGTTTTGATTGTTAATAGTCTCGATTATGAACACTAAGGGAGCAATAAGATGAATAGTGCAGCGACGCCAGCCTCGGCGGACCTTATAAATACGGGCAAAGAAGAGCAAGTATCAGCAGAAGAACAAAAGTGGGCGGAGGCTAAGCGGTATTGTTATCTCATTACCTTAATCGTACCGGCTATTTTGATTTTTTCGGGTGTGATGGCTATTGAGACTCAGTCAGGTCAGTGGCTGTGGTTGTTACCTGTGATTGTTTATATTGTTGTGCCAATTGTCGACTGGGTGGTCGGATCAGACTCGTTTAACCCATCTGAAGAAGAGCAAGAAGCACTAAAAGATGATCGTTATTATGTAAAGATTCTTTATGCCGCCACTGCATTTCAGTGGATTGGGTTAGCCTCTATGACGTGTGTAATGACACAGGGCGACTTCTCTTGGTTTAATATTCTGGGTGCTATTTTAAGCGTGGGGGCGATGCATGCGATTGGCCTGACGATGAGTCACGAGTTAGGTCATAAAGTGAATGATAAGGCTCAGGTGCTTGTTGCTCAAATATGTTCGGCATGTAGCGGTTATGCGCATTTTAATATCGAGCATAATAAAGGGCACCATAAAGATGTAGCAACCCCTGAAGACCCCGCTTCCTCTCGGATGGGTGAAACCCTTTACCAGTTTGCCTTGCGTGAGTTACCTGGTGCTGCACGTCGGGGTTGGAACCTTGAAACCAGTCGACTAAAACGTCAGAAACGAAGTGCATTTTCAATCCATAATGAACTGCTGCAAACGTTGGCTATTACAGTGTTGGCTTATGGTGCCATGACGTATATGTTTGGCTGGATGGCGCTGCCGTTTTTGTTGATCACTGCTGCTTATGGTTGGTTCCAGCTCACCTTGGCGAACTATCTTGAGCACTATGGCCTACTGAGGCAAACACTGGAAAACGGCCGTTTTGAGCGTTGTCAGCCGCATCACTCATGGAACAACAACTTTAAAGCATCTAATTTGTTCACTCTCCACCTACAACGACATTCAGACCATCATGCTCATCCAACGCGCCCTTATCAGCTATTGCGCGACTATCAAGAAGCGCCAACACTACCTCAAGGCTACCCGGGAATGATGGCATTAGCGATGATCCCGCCAGCTTGGCGCTTAATTATGGACCCTAAAGTGGTTGATTGGGCAGGGGGAGATATGAATAAAGTGAATATTGACCCTGCTCAGCGAGATGAAATATTCAGTAAGTTCCATAACCCACAGCAAACGACAGCGTAGAGGAGAGGGGCGATGGCAGCGTATCAATGTCCAGACTGTGGTTATGTCTACGATGAGAAAGTGGGTTGCGAGCGAGAAGGGTATCCGGCGGGTACTCAGTGGGATGATATCCCAGAAGAGTTCCCGTGTCCTGATTGCTTCGTTCGCGAGAAGCCAGACTTCGAAATATTAGAAGGAGGGAAATAGTATGAATTATAAGAAATACTGTTGTGTAACTTGCGACTTGGTGTATGACGAAGAGGCCGGCTGGCCAGATGAGGGTTTTGCGCCGGGCACCAAGTGGGAAGATATTCCTGATGACTGGACTTGCCCTGAGTGTTCGGCATCAAAGTCAGATTTTTATTTGGTCGCATAGTTGGCGTCCCTCGAACCTTTGTGGGCCGGGTTTCTCTGATGAGCCTACTTTTGGCAACCCGACGCAGAGGCTAGAATATGGCACCTGAGGTTATTATGAGCGTTAATAAAAAAAGTATAGTTATTATAGGGGCTGGCCATGCAGGCCTGACCTTAGCGCGAGAGATTCGAGCAAATTGTAAAGCGACTGAAATTACGATTATTAGTCGTGAGGCTATTCGGAGCTACTACAAACCGAGTTTATCTAAAGCATTGTCGATGAACAAAGCCCCAGGTCAGTTGGTGATGAAACAAGCAGAGACGATTGCAGAAGAGTTGAATGTAAAACTGCTTGGTCAAATGACGGTCATCGATATTGATGCTGAGCGAAAGGAAATTAAGGGGTTGTTTAACGACTCTGAAGAAAGCAGTGTCATGACGGTTCAGTATCAATCACTTGTTTTGGCAACAGGGGCAAGCCCCGTTAAGTTACCCATTGAGCGAGAGTTGTGCACGCCGCTATTATCGATAAATAACCTCGAAGACTATGAGGCTTTTAGAGCGAGTATTGAACAAAAGAAAAAAATTCTGATTATCGGCGCAGGGTTTGTGGGCTGTGAGCTGGCCAGCGACCTTATTTCGAGTGACTATGAAGTCGATATAGTGGATCTCCTCGAATGGCCCCTGCAGCGCACAATGCCTGAGGTGATGGGGACAGAAATCAAGAACGCCATGATGGACCAAGGTGTAGAATGGCATCTGGGTGCGACGTTAATATCGGTTGCAACGACTGAACAGGGTGTGAAGACAGGGTGTTTGTCAGATGGCACAACGGTTCAAATTGATGAGATCGTATCTGCGGTTGGTTTAGTACCTAATGTGGGTTTAGCGCGGGAAGCTGGCGTAACGGTGCAGCGAGGTATTGAGGTTGATGAATACTCGAAGACTAATCAACCGGATATATATGCTCTGGGTGACTGCGTAGAGTATCAAGGCGTGACCTTACCATTTATCGCTCCTGCGACCCATGCAGCCAAGGCGCTCGCAAAAACATTAACGGGAACCAAAACGGCATTGGTACTACCCGCTTTACCGGTTACGGTAAAAATAAACGCTTGCCCAACGGTGCTGTGTCCTTCGCTACATAAAAAAGGTATATGGCAGCTTCAAGGGTCAGGTTTGGATCTAGAAGCTCGCTTTATCAATGAAGCTGGCGAGCTATCAGGTTTTGCATTAACCGGGCAGTGTCTCTCGAAGAAAAACCAGTTGGCATCCGAGTGCTTGCCGACCATATCGTTAGCCGCCGAGATAAACGAGTCCCATGAAGCGGTTGCGTGATTAGAAAGAATAGACACCTCATAGTCTGTCAACCGAATAGTTTACTCTGTAGGTGGGGTGCGCTAGAGTCAAGATTGTTAACTATATGGATCACCTTGCGGTATGAGTCTGCTTGCGATTAGTGAAACTGACATTTCCCCTCCTGAATTTCGAGGTCACTTGGTACGGGAGAAGTTGGTTGATCAATTAAAACGAACACCGAAAAAGCTAACGCTAATACAGGCACCACCAGGCTATGGGAAAACAGGTCTACTGTGTCAGATCTACCGTACCCAGCAGCAGCCTTCTTTGTGGGTTAATATTCGTCAGTCAGATAATGACCCGATAAACCTTATTCAAAAATTCGGGGCGGCTATTGCTGCGCTTAAATCAAGCGATGCCAGCAAGAGTAATCAATATCAGTCCGATGGATTTACCCCTCCTTCCTTTAACCCGTGGATTCTCTCGTTAATTGATGAGCTGAACGACTTTAGCCAGCTTAATATCTATTTAAACGATGTTGACTTCCTGGTCGAAGGTTCGGTACTGGATATACTAAACCGCTTGATTAGAAACACCTCTCCCAATGTTCGTTTTTATATTACAACAGCTAAAGCGGCAGCGTTTTCGTATGCTCATTTACTGATGGAAAATCAGGTTGCGAGTATTACTCAAGAAGCCTTGAGGTTTGGTAAGTCAGAAATAGCATTGGTGTTTAAACAGGCTGGTGCACCCACTCCAGATTCGAGTATATTGCAGAAGATGGTTCACTTGACTGAAGGTTGGCCAGCGGCGATCCATTTTGCGGCGGTTAACCTTGAAGCGTCTTCGCTTGAGTCATTTATCGCAGAATTGAGCCAAGGCCAAGTCGCATTTGATCGCTATTTTGTTGAGCGAGTGTTTGAGCAACAGCCCTCTGCTGTTCAAACTCTCATGTTGAAATTGGCTATGCTTGACCGGTTCAATATAGAAATATGCCAGCTCTTGAGTGAAGGCGATGATGAGATTCAGCAGTTAATCTCTTATATTAAAAACAACACGTTTATATCGCCCATTGATGCCTCGGGTTCATGGTTTAGGTTTCATCAGCTATTTAATATATTTCTGCGAAAACGTTGTCAGTTTGATCTAACGCCCAGTCAGCAAAACCAAGCCCGTTTGAAGGCTGCGCATTGGTTTAACGACGTAAAAAACGAAGAAGAGGCCATTGGTTTGGCCTTGCATGCTAAGGCGTATGACCAAGCAGCACTTTGGATGGCAGATGCCTTTCCAACGGTGGTGGTGAGATATGCCAAGCATGTCACTTATCTGGATTGGTTTAAGACATTGCCTGAAGAAGTAGTTAGCCAGCATCCGAGGGTTCGAATTGGCTATATATGGTCGTTTTGTGCATGTCGCCAGTTTTTGGCGGCGATTGAGCAGATGTCTTTGCTGGGGCGAAAAAAACAGTCTTATTCTACCGACGTGCAAAAAGAAATTACTCGGGTGGTGGCGTTAGCGACCTGTGCAGCTAAAGCGTTAAAAGATGAGATAGAGACCGTTGCTCCCGAGGTGACTCAGTGGCTTAGTGAGTGGAATGATGATACACATTATAAAAACATTAATGACTATCATTACGAGTTAGGGATTGCTTGGTTAGTGAAAGGGTTCAGCGATAAATGTCACTCTGACTTCATACAGGCGAGATGTGCGCTAAATGATGCAATGGAGCACTTTCAAGCCTATGGTAGTTACTACGGGCAATGTTGGGCGCGCTCATTATCGGCTATTGTTTATGCTAAGCAAGGGTTTCACCATGAAGCTCTAAAAGAGGCGAAAGAAGGGTACGAACTGGCCCAGAAACAACTTGGTGATAAATCTCACCCTGGCTTTGGTCTTGCGGCGCTGGTTTCAGCGATCAACTATGAGTATGATGAACTGGAACTGGCCGATAAGTATTTAGACGGAGCGCTGGAATATCTAAAAGAGCAAAGCTCAACCGATATGCTAATGGCTGCTTATGAGACCAAGGCTCGCCTCTTTATGAATGATGGGGCGGTTGAAGAGGGTATTGGGTTTTTAAAAGATGGTATCAAATGGGCCGAAAGTCAGTCATTAAAGCGGCTATACCTTAAGCTAGCCGATGAGTTAGTGGTTTGGCTTCTGCGTCATCATAGAGTGGCGGAGGCGGAGCAATACTCCAGTCAATATGATCTTATTTTAGGTAGCGCAACGAGTTTTGAGCTTGAACGATTGGAGCACAAAATAGCCGCTAGAAGCATAATCTATATGATGTTTGAAAATCAGAACTATTCGGGTGCTTTGTCTATATTGATATCGTTGATTGAGAGAGCCGAAAGGTTCGGTCATTTAAGGCGGTTGGCTGAATGGTTAAAGCTTGAAGCGATCTCATATTGGCTAGCAGGTGATAAAGACAAATCTAGGCAAAGTTTGATAAAAGCGCTGGGTATTGCCACCACTCAAAACTACTACCGGCTATTTTTGGATGATTCGGCGTTGCTGGCCCCGATTTTGACGTATGTTGGAGCAGGTTCAAAAGGGACGTCTTACCACTCATTTTTGAAAGTGTTGTCCAGTAAAAGACCACCTGAAGATGACTCGGTTGAGTCTAACAGCGTCGATGCACTGACGACAAAAGAAACGGCTATTATTAAAAAATTAGAGCAGGGTTCGGCTAACAAAGATATTGCTGCTGAACTCTATATTTCTGAAGGTACCCTGAAGTGGCACCTTCATAATATTTATTCTAAGTTGCATGTGAAAAATAGAAGCTCTGCTGTATTGTTGGCGCGTGAGAAAGGCTATTTATAAACCGCTTTTGCGGGTTAAATATCTTCCCAAAACTCTTTTAGCGCCGCTTCAAGCTGCTTCTTTTCGTAATGCTGCTCAATGCCTCGACGAGCGGCCAGTTTACGTTGTGCTTTATTCTTTTCTTTAACGTTTGATTCGTGTTTGTTCAAATCCATAAATATATCAACCAAATCGACTTGAACCGGTGCAACGACTGAATTGTTGTGGTTTTGCATGATTTGCTCTCCTAAAGAATCCGCTAAACATCAAAATGTCGTGGTTAAAACTAAAGGGGAAATATGAAGGTTAAATGACAGTATTTTTACGTTGGTGTGAATGTTGGCTTCAACTGGGGTTTAGGATTCCTCTGTTGATATTTTACCTTATGGTCTGGAAGAGCTTGTCGCACTGACTACTCAGGTATTACTATTCGATACTATTGGTCTAAAATGCGTCTCCATTTAACAAAAAGATTTTAAATAACGCGCCTAACAGAGAGTATTGCCTCAAAATAATCAAAAAATAAGGAGGTAATATGGAGGTGTTGCCGATGGTAGCGATACTAGGAGTGGTGATACCTGAGCGGTGTGGATTTACTGTAGAAAAAGAGCAGCAAGTTTGGATAATGTTACGAGGCAAGAAGGTCACCGTTATAAACAAAGGCATACAAAGCAAGGAGAGAATGTATGAACTATAAATCAATAGCCGTCACGGTCTTACTGGTGGGGGTTGGGTCATTACAGATGATAGGCGATCTGGCAGGGTGGTCCACGCTTAAAGGTATTGGCGCCGCGTCGCAAAGCGCAGTTAATTTCGCGTTTTGTACTCATCGTGGACTATTGCGAGAGCTACCGTTGCCAACACCCTTGCCAACGCAGTTTGTGGTCAGGATAGAGCCAAACAATCGAGCGATAATCGACCCTAAATGGCAGTTAGTCTATCCCATCGTATGTGATGCACAGATGACCAATGTAGGAGGCGTATAAAGATGAAAGGGTCAATGTGGACGGGCGGGCAATATAGCCTATACCGCGCGTTATTAGGTGGATATTTAATGGTTCACTTTTTACATTTATTACCTTGGGCTGCAGAGCTGTTTTCTACTGAGGGTATGATTTCAGATTCGTCATTTAGTCCGATTATTAATGCGTTTCCAAACATCTTAGGGTTCTATGATGCGCCTTGGTTTGTATTATCACTTGTTATAAGCGCTGCGGCTGCTTCTTTGTCGTTTTTAGTGGGATATAAAGATAAGTGGGCAGCGGTTTGGATTTGGTTTGTTCTAGCCTGTCTATTTGGTCGAAACCCTTTGATTGCTAATCCTGCGTTGCCATATTTGGGCTGGATGCTATTGGCGCATCTGTTTATTCCGTCTTCACCCTACGGTTCTGTGTCGGCGATAGGCCGAGCGAGCCCTGCTGGGTCATGGCGAATGCCGCAGAGTGTGTTTGTGGCTGCATGGCTTGTAATGGCGTTAACCTACACCTATAGCGGCTATACCAAACTGCTAAGCCCATCATGGCTAGCCGGTGATACGCTGAGTTTGGTGTTACAAAACCCACTTGCCAGAGATTATTTCTTAAGAGACCTGTTTTTGTTGCTGCCTGACAGTGTATTAGGGTTTATCACCCATGGCATTCTATGGGTCGAGTATCTGTTTTTACCTCTGATTATCGTCCCATTCTTTAGGCGTTTTATGTGGAAGGCGATGTTTGTCGTACAGCTCGGGTTTCTATTCTTGCTGAACTTTCCCGATTTAACTGTTGTGATGTTGCTATTTCATTTACTGACTTATGACCCAGCGTGGAACCGTAGTAAGAAACCGGTCTCAGCAGAGACGATTTTTTATGATGGCGAGTGTGGCTTGTGTCATCGAGTGGTTCGACTTGTACTCTCTGAAGATAGGGTGCAGCGCTTTAATTTTTCGACTATCGGAAGTGAGTATTTTAATGCGGTGTTTGATCAGCCTACTCAACAAGCTCTACCGGATAGTTTTATCCTGTTAAATGATAAAGGCGAGCACAGTGTAGAGGGGCCAGCGGTTGTTCAATTATTGTTAAAGCTAGGTGGTTTATGGGCTGTTTTGGGTGGTCTACTTAACCGTCTGCCGATCAAATTAGTCAATAAGGCATATCGCTTTATCGGGGCAAGGCGATATCGTTTGTTTGCCACTCCGAAAACAACTTGTCCGATCGTATGGGACAAACATGAAAGGACTGTTTTAATGTCCAGATTTTGTTAACGGCGGTTGTTTTAACCAAGATACTCCGATATTGAGGTTTTAATAAACTGGGTTCTATTCGCTAGTGTTGAATGTCTGTTAAAGAAGAATGTCACTAATCTGGCTGGAATATTGTCATAAGCAGAACTGATATAGGCATAACAAAGGTAGTCAGTGGCTGAACCTATTTTATCTTCCTTTCGTAGGTCCCCATAACAGGTTAACTCATGGCCTCTGTTTTTATATTCACGAATAGTTTCAGACTGATCTCTGCTGGAAATGGAATCCAGTGCTGTGATGAAGTCCGGTGTTCCTAAGCGAGAAAACCAGTCAGATATTTCGTATTTAACATTAAGGGGAGATTTTTCAAATATTGCCAAAGCACCGAAAAATATTGCTGCGCACAGTAGGATTAGTTTCAAAGTTCTCATCGACCTTACAGCTCCTTAAATTGATGCCAAATCTCGGTTGATTATTAGCCTGTCCGTCGTTAGCTCGAAGTGATTGCTTGGTTTGAGTTTCCACAGAATAAAGAGGAGCTTTCTTCTGGTTGAATTGATCTTACTTTTTTTATACAAGCCATATAGGAATCAGTCAATGAGATTACCGCCGATTCATTTTCTATTTTGACCAGGTACACGTTCTTATACTTTCGTCTAGTTGCTCCTGACCATTTTGATAGCGTTAGGTTGGAGTCCACGCATTGATAATGAACCTGAAAGTTTTGCCCAGCCTTTTTGTTAAAACGGTGATTGAATTCTCTCCAGCCGTAACTAATACCTAACCTTTTCTCTTCTTTGCATCTTTCAAGCGTAGTTACGTTTTTACTGTTGAAAAACACCACTTGGCTCATCGTTGTGCCGGAGCGAATGACTTTAGCTATCATCATGATGTTTGATTCAGCCGCTTGTAAAAGGTTGCTTGCGCTTAATAATGCCAGCAATAGCCAGGCAGACACCTTAAAATCCATTTGTTACACCATCCCTAGGTTATAGTTGAAAAGTTGATGGGCGGTATATTATCAGGGAGGTGACAGGAAGTCAGTTTCCTATATGGACCCGCGCTACTAGGTTGAGTATGGAGGGGGTAGGCCGGACCTTAGTGAGTCGGGTGTGGGTAAGCGATTTTAGTTTCTTTACTAGTCATCGCGCTTTTTGGTTCAATATCTAGTTTAATAGTCATGAATTTAGGCTATTTACGCAAAAAAGGGTTTTCATCTTGCGACCGCAAACCAAAGGTTTTTTATTTGCCACGCTAGGCTCGCTTTCTGCTGCGCTGTTTTTTGTGCCTTATAAAAAAGCATTGGAAACCACCGACCCGCAAACCTATCTGTTAGCGGTATATATTATTGGGTTTTTATTTAGTTTAGTGGGTAGTGCTGCTAAGAAAAACACCATCAAGATCAATAAAATGACGCTATGGGGAGCGTTTCTGTTTGCTGTGTTGTCCGTGGTGGGTAACTATGCGATTGGCCGATCAATGGAAGGTATAGACCCTTCTGTTACGGTGCTGATCACGAGAACGCAGGTCATAATGGTGTTATTTATGGGTTGGCTATTTCTACGAGAAGAGATGGTTAAGTTCCTAATACCCGGCGCGCTGACGGCGTTTTCCGGTTTCTTTTTGATGAGCTATAACGAAAATTTCACGCTGGGTGGCGAACTGGGTTTTTATTTGTGGGCAGTGATGGCAGCGCTTTGTTTCGGCGTGAGTCAGGTGGTTCTAAAGTCGATCATCCATCAAATTGAGCCCGTCACGCTTAACTTTCTTAGGCTTTTGATGGGGTGCGCTTTTATCGCGTTTATCCCAGGGGTTATGACTGAAATTGTTAAGATTAGCGCTGAAATTTGGGGGTATGCAGTTGCCTCGGCTTTTTTTGGCCCGTTAATCTCTCGCCTTTCTTATATGTATTCGGTTCGATATATACCCGTGAGTCAATCAACGTTGTTTATCATGTTGAGTCCGGTTTTTACTGCCATTATGTCATGGGTTTTTTTAGGGCTGTTTCCGACTGTTCAGCAGATGGTTGGAGGGGGCGTTGTGATGCTGGGGATACTGATGCCGGTGTTGTATTTATTGAGAACTAATGGGAAGAGTAGCGAACGCTAATACTATAACGTTCACCAGTTAAAGCTATTAGTGGGGCGTTTAACTCTAAAAATTAGATAACTCTTCTTGAAGGTCTTTTTGAAGCTCAGAAGGTGGTGTAACCCATACATCTGGGTCGAGCCCTGGAAGTACACCTATTTCTATGGCGTCTTTTGTTAAACCCTGTACCCATTTTTCAAAAAACTCTGGTAACGAGATACTTTTAGGCTCAAGGTCTTGAGTGTCTTTTGAGTACTCAGTTGCAAACACTTCACTGGGCCAAACGGGCAGGTACTCAAACCCATCATCTTCAGCGTAGATCTTTAGAAATTGCTGATCGCTATTGGCCAGTATCCAGATCTCTTTCTCTTCACCGACGACACTCAAAAAGTAGTCGTATCGCTCCTCGCAATCTAATTCCAGTATGCTTTTTAGCTCGTTGTCGCTCATATGTCGTCTCAATATTTGATTGCAGGAATCTGTTGTTTTGAAACATAACAAATGTAGCGGCGGTAAGCGAGCCTTTAACTCTGGGGTTTGGTATGCATAAACCCATTATCGTTGTTTATTGGAGCTTCTTGTTTACCCCACTCAGGTGGCGCCCAAAGGTGTTTTAGTCTTTGCCACATGCGTTGGTTAGGCGCGCTCATATCTTTCAACATCGACCGCCACTCATGAAACGTTAAGGTGATGGGGTTGTGAGTTTGTATTTGATCGGTTATGCCATACTCACAAGCTAAGTCATCTTTCTCTTCTACAAAAGTACTAAATAGGCGATCCCAGATAATTAGCGTACCGGCATAGTTTTGGTCGATATATTCAGGGTTGCGAGCATGGTGCACTCGGTGATGTGACGGCGTATTGAAGATGAGTTCTATCCACCCCAGCTTGGGGGTAACTTGAGTGTGAATAAAAAACTGGTAGGCCAAGTTGAATAACACGACAGCAATGACGGTTTCAGGTTGGAATCCTAGCGCGACTAACGGCAACCAGAATACCCACATGCCCGAAATGGGGTAGGTTGCACTTTGGCGAAAAGCGGTTGAGAAGTTGAGTGACTCGGATGAGTGGTGTACCACATGAGACGCCCAAAACCATCTAATACGGTGACTTGCACGATGAAACCAATAGTAAAGAAAATCTTGTAATACAAATAGCAGCAGAATGCTCCAAACAGTGTTTTCGATTTCAAATAAATGGAAGCCGAACAAGGTATTGTAGATTACCATTACGCCAAGTGCCGCAATGGCATCGCTCGCTTCATGCATTAGTGCTAGTACACCGTTAGATAGGGTGTCAGCCCAGCTGTATTGAGCGGTTGGAAACTCCGTTTTACGGCCTTTCAGGTACCAAACTTCCCACAGGATAAACCCGATAAAAATGGGTGCAAACGCAAATAAAATGTACTGAACATTAAACTCCATACCTCTCATGCTCCTGGAATGTTGATGGTTTTATTAGCGAGTCTTTAAATGCCCGCCTATTATTTGATGATGACGCACATTATGGGGTAAGGTCATAAACCAATATAGAACATATATGCCAGCCTTATTGACCAAATACGACAATCTACCATATTAGAGGTGTAAGCCACTGGTACTAGAAATGAACGCTAACACAATGATGACGAGTCAAATCTCTGCGGCCTATCTTCGCGGCCTTATCGACTTCTTACGGTTACGCAATATCGATACCGAGCGCTTTCTTGGCCGTTATAAAGTGAATGAGTCGATAATTGAAAATTTTCAGGCGCGACTGCCGGTAGAGCACTTTAACCAAATGCTCTACGAAGCAGAAACACTAACCGGAGATAGCAACATAGGGTTACATGTTGGAGAGCAAATTAAGCCGAACCAATATGGTGTATTGGGCTTGTCGATTATGAACTGCAAAACCCTTGAAGAAGCTGTTCAACGGCATACTCGTTACGAAAACCTAGTCTGTAATGTGGCGATGTCTCGTTATCATGTATCAGCGGATAAGGTCGAACTGACATGGGACACCTGTGCCCCCGAAGCGACACGTCATATAGCAGAGGAAAATGTGGCAAGCTGGATCACCTTTGCACGCTGGATTAGCGGTACAGACCTATCACCTAGCTCAATACAATTTCAACATGCTGAACCTGATAGCGTCGTTGAGCATGCGCGTATTTTCCGTTGTCCGGTGACCTTTGGAGGGGATCGAGTGAGAGTGACCTTTCCTACATCCTTTCTAAAACTGGCACTGAGACAGTATGACCCTACGATGTTGGCGATGTTAGATAAATATGCTGAAGGACTATTGTTGCAACTGAATAGCTCAGACCAGTTTGTTGATCAAGTGAAAGCGGCCATTTCGGCTCAGCTGCAAAGTGGTGAGGTGAGTCTTGGACATATCGCGGCTACGTTAGAATTGTCGGAACGACAGTTGCAACGTAAGCTTAAAGAAGATGCGTTAACCTATCAGGCCGTACTTGATGATACTCGCAAGACACTGGCACTAAAGCAGATAGAGGGTGATATGATCGATTTTTCTGAGATAACCTTTCTACTGGGGTTCTCTGATCAGAGTGCTTTTCAGCGGGCATTTAAGAAGTGGACAGACCTGACGCCAGGACAGTATCGAAAAAAACATATAAATCGCCCATAAAGGGGGTGGTAACAACGTTGTGAGAGCTTTATCAGTATGAATATAAGATCAATAGTGCTGTTACTAGTTTCGGGGTTGGTGATGACCTCGCTAAAGGCCGCGACCGTAGATGACAGCCTCAAAGTCGTGGGTAAAACCAATCAAAATGCAATTGCCTCGCAGCAGCGTATTGACCGTATGGCGTTGCAGACTCAGAAGATGCTAGAAGAGTACCAGCAGATTACGCTGAATACCGAGTATCAAAATACCTACAATTATGAACTTAAACAGTTAAACGCGGATCAAGACGCAGAGTTAGACTCGTTGCAAAAACAGATTGATGAAATCAATGTGACGCAACTGCGCATTATGCCGTTAATGAACAGCATGGCGGACTCATTAGAGAAATTTGTGGTTTTGGATATACCGTTTCATCAGGAACAGCGGGTTAATGGGGTTATTCAGTTGAAGCAGCATTTACGAAACCCCAGTTTACCCTTGCCCGATAAGTATCGATTGTTGTTAGAGGTGTTTCAAATTGAGAATGACTATGGTCGCTCGGTGGAGTCCTATCGGGACACCTTAGAAGTAGAGGGAGAAAATCTGTCGGTTGAGTTTTTAAGAATTGGCCGAGTGGCGTTTTATTATCGAACGCTTGATGGTATCACATCGGCCTACTGGAATAATGAAACCCGCGAGTGGGATTTGTTGCCTGCCGAGTTTGGTCGCAATATATCGGACGCTATTCGAGTGGCAGGTAACCAAGTCGCACCGCAGCTAATGCGACTGCCAATGGTGAAGCCTGAATGAGCACTGCAATGAACATCTACGCTTATTGTTTAGTCATATTATGTGCGATGCCTAGCCTGCTATTAGCGCAGCAGACTAGCGCTAAACTTAGCCCCAATACAAATCCAGAGTTGCCCAGCCAGAATCAACCGATTAATAACTTGGATGAGCTGCTTGAAACCGTTAAGCAAAACCGTCAGCAAGAAGCACAGTTAAATAAACAACGAGAACAAAAGTTTATAGCGCAGAAGAGCCGTCAAAAGGCTTTGTTGGCAGAGGCTAAGAAAACATTTGAAGCATCGCAACGTGGTAATAACCCGCTAAAAAAACAGACCATCGAGAATGCAGAACGAATAAAACAGGCGCAGCAGGTACTGTTAAAAAAGAAGCAAGAACTGGGTGATATCTATAGCATTTATACAGCAATGGCCGGTGACTTTTCGGCGGCATTACAAGACTCGATGGTAACGGCGCAAAAGCCGGAGCGTCGTGAAAAGCTGGATGCGTTGCTGCAGACTGAGCGCCTCGCAAGCATGCACGATCTAGAGCAGCTCTGGCTGTTGGTGCAAGAAGAGATGACGGAGTCGGGCAAGATTGTCAGCTATGACGGGTCCGTAGTGACTGCTGATGGCCATGTCGAAAACCGATCAGTGATGAGAGTCGGTACCTTTACGGCATTTAGTGAAGGCGACTTCTTACGTTATATCCCAGAAACAGGTGAATTGCTTGAGCTGAGCCGCCAACCATCTGGTCGCCATGTAAGAGAGGCTGTTGCATTTTCAGACTCATCTAGGCAACTAATGCCTATTGTCGTTGACCCTACGGGTGGCAGTTTGATGGGATTAATGACCTATGTACCTACTTTGCAGGAACGTATAGAGCAGGGCGGCGTCATTGGTTACATTATTATCGGTATGGGTCTATTGGGGTTGTTGATGACACTTTGGCGTGTCTTGTACTTGACGGTTATTCATGGGGCCATGAAACGCCAGCTAGCCCGTATTGATCAACCGTCTAACAAAAATCCACTGGGTCGTGTATTGCTAAGTGCTGTAGGGTTTAAAGCGGAAGACGATAAAATTCAATATAAGCTCGACGAAGCGGTCTTGGCGGAAATACCACGATTGGAGCGAAGTCATAATCTGATTAAGTTGTTAGCGGCTATCTCGCCCTTGTTAGGGTTGCTGGGTACGGTAACCGGTATGATTATCACGTTTCAGGCGATTAGTTTGTTTGGTAGTGGTGACCCTAAGTTAATGGCGGGTGGAATATCGCAAGCATTGGTGACTACTGTGCTGGGTTTGGTGGTGGCTATACCGCTATTATTTGGTCATAGTTTGGTGTCGTCGTTGTCGGGAAATATGGTTCAACGGCTGGATGAGCAAAGTGCAGGTATTATGGCGCGAGTAATGGAGTTTCATTCTAATTCACCTGACTCAAAAGATGATTAACGTTTTAATATGCAGACTATTATAGCGTTCTTTGCGCACTCTCTGAGCGACATACAGGCCTTTATCGAGCAAGGTGGCCCTATTATTTGGGCGGTATTTGTCACCTGCCTGATGCTTTGGTTATGTATTGTTGACCGCTATTGGTTTTACAAAATGGGCTTTCCCCTATTGGCGAAAAAGATCATTGTTGACTGGCAGAGCCGCAGTGATCATCAATCATGGCGGGCTTATAAAATTCGGGAAGGCATTATCTCGGAGGTTCGTATTCAACTACATGCTCGACTCTCGGTGATAAAAACGTTGATTATTCTCTGCCCGCTGCTAGGACTGTTAGGAACGGTTACCGGTATGATTAAGGTCTTTGAAATTATTGCGGTTAATGGGACGAGTGACGCCCAGAGTATGGCGCAAGGCGTTTACTTGGCGACGATACCGACCATGGCTGGGCTAGTGGTTGCATTATCGGGTTATTACTTTTCAGTTCGCTTGAGGCAGATAGCGGATAACGAAACCAGTACATTGGCAGACAAACTGATGCTGCTTTAAGGCGGCAAGACGACGTATTTTATGAACGCAAGACGACATAGCAGTAATAATTCAGATGCTGAGCTGGATATGACGCCCATGCTCGATATCGTGTTTATTATGCTGATTTTCTTTATTGTCACGACTTCGTTTGTTAAAGAGTCAGGTATAACGGTGAATACCCCTAAGGCCCAAACAGCATCAAAGCAAGAGAAAGCCAATGTGTTTGTCGCGATCAATGCTGAAGGAGAGGTCTGGATTGATAAACGGCCCATCGATATTCGCTCCGTCAGAACTGTGGTCGCCAGGTTACACGCTGCAAACCCCGAAGGCTCTGTGGTGATTCAGTCAGATCAAGAGGCCGCGACCCGCACGCTAGTGGCCGTAATGGATCAAATCCGGCTAGCGGGTATCGACAAAATCGCCATAGCGGCGAATACTGTTGCGCCGTAGTGAATCCGATGACTGCCTCGTCTTCCTTTTCGCGCTTGTTGATTTCATTAAGCAAAGCAATCATTGTGCTGGGTGTATCGGGGCTGATTACTCTTGCAATATTTCTATTTATGCAAAGCCTTATTCAGTCTGATCATGAGGCAGTGGAGACGATCGAACTGGCTGCGTTTGTGGATCTTTATCATAAGTCTCCCAAGCCCAAATCAATTGAACCAGAGCTGGAATCTGACCCCATAAAATCGGCGAAAGAAGAGCCCAAAATGGAAACCTTGCAGGCGGTATCCGTTGAGCCAGTTACACAGATTGATCACACCATGCCGAATGTGAATATAGGCTCGCTGTCTATCAATGTAGGGTCTTCAGCAGGTCAGTGGGCAATGCCTGTTTCGGGTCAAGATTTAGGCGTGTTAGATGAAGGAGAAGATAGTCAGGGTTATGTAGAGATATCACCTTATACCACCCGTCGGCCTAATATTCCGAAGTTGGCTTGGGATAACAAACTCAATGGCTGGGTGTTGGTTGCGTTTACCGTCGATAAGTCAGGCTATACCCGAAATATTCGTATGTTAGATGCTAATCCCAAGGGTGTTTTTGAAGAAGAGGTTAAGCGGGCCATTGGATTATGGCGCTATGATGTGAGTTCAATAAAAAACTATTCGGGAGATATGATACTCACCCAAAAAATATCACTCTATTGGAAACACCACCCTGAAAATGTGGCGTATAAATGAGTGTAATATTTAAGCAACCCCTTTCTCTTTTATGCAGCTCAAAGCTGATAATGCCTTTGTCCCTGATGGCGTTGCTAGTCCTGATGTTGCTATTAACCCAGCGAGTTTCCGCTGAATATTATCGAAGTAAGCTTTATCTAGACCCCAACAAAAAGCTGAATGAATCAGCGAGTCTCTCGTTACAAGAACTTGAACAGCAAATCAATAGCATGACCGACGCCTATGGAAAGTCTAGTGCCGGGCGGTACCTGGCTCATCAATACATTAACCAAAAAGACTATGCAAAAGCGATTGAGTTCTACAACACAGCGCTTGATGCAGAAGGACTATCAAGTGTTGCTAACCAAGAATTATTAAAAGAACTCGCCAGTGTCTATGTGCTTGAAGAACAATACGCGCAAGCTATCACGACGCTAAAGCGTTTGACGGTTTTAGATATAGAGGCTCAAATATTGCTGGCACAGTCTTACTTTGGTGTGCAGGATTATCTGTCGACCGTTGAAACTCTCGATAAAATAACACCTTCATCTACTGCCTCATCCGCAACGGAAGGGGGCTTAACCGAAAATCAACTTAACCAGATGCTAGCGCTTTATTACAAGGCGGGCGCTTACCCACAGAGCGAGACAGTGCTGCAACAGTTGATTCATCGTCATCCACAGACATTTAAGTACTGGCGACAACTAACATCAATATTATTAGCCCAGAACAAGCGTAAGCAGGCGCTTGACCGGCTAGCGTTGGCGCGCCAGAAAAAACTTCCTTTTGAATCAAAAGACGTACTGCTACTGGCTGACTTATACGTAGCTAACCATGTGGCAGAGAAGGGGGCCAGAACGCTAGAACAGGCGATCGACCAAGGTGAAATTAAAGATACTGAGGAGTATCGAAAACGTATTTTTGAATATTGGTTGCAGGCCAGAGAGAAAGAAAAAGCCGCCGATACTCTAAAGCAATCTCTCGATGTTATTCAGGATATGGATCTATTTATTCGACTCGCCCAGCTGCAGATGGAGCAGTCTCATTGGAAGGATATGAACCTTACGTTATTAACGGCCTGCGGCAATGTGTTACAGGATAAATATGTCAGCCAAGCGAACCTGTTATTAGGTGTCAGTCAGCTGAAAATGGGTCATAAACTGGATGCAAGACGCTCATTTATCAATGCAACGTTGATTGGCGGCCAAAGCGAAAAAGCGCAGCAGTGGCTTGATTTTATTGAAGCGAAACCTTCGTCTGATGATGAACTCAGTGAGATTTCAGGCCCTTGTCATCCAAGAGATCGTAAAGTTCGGTATGCCAGCATTCGCCGAAAGCCAAGCGCTCAAGTTGCAATAGTCGCGAATGAAAACAGTGCGCAAATAGCGCTGACTTCCGATGCACTTACCGACACCGTAGAAACCAAAACAATAGAAAAACAGTCTTTATATGGACTCAACCTCACCGCCAAAGCCGAAGATATTGCCACCTCGATCAAAAAGAATGCCATTAGAGCAGGCATTGCGTTGGTGAAATCCGGCGGTACGATAGATGGCCCATTACATATACTCATTGAAGGTAACTCTGCAGCAGGAGAGATTAAAGAAGGCCAACCTCTCAAATTTCGTTTGGCGTTTCCATATAAAGGAAAACCAAGAAACAAAGGCCCTTATCGCGCTAAAAAGGCAAAAGAATTTAAGTGTGCGTTTGTTATTTTTAATGGCCCAGGGCAAGAAATCCCAGCAGCATGGGGGTTACTAATTAAGCAGTCTATAGCCGCTGGACATACTCCCACAGGCGAGAGCAGAATGATATTAACGATGGATGCGAGCAACCCAACCGCAGAGCCCGCTTATGAGCTGCAGTTGGGTATTCAGTAAAAGAATGTTCTCGTAGCCTTGATGAAGTAAGGTACGAACGGAATCAGGGTCTTCCCATCATACTGACATCTGTTCTTGAGAACATTGATGTTCCTTTACAATAGAGTTGAATAATTGGGTATTACTAGTAGGCTTAATCGTTGTAATCAATCGGGAGAAAAAGGAATGAAAACCTCAATTCTACTATTGTTTGTGGCGGTGACAGCGCTGTTAAGCCTCAATGTTTGGTCCCATGATGCGTTGTCTAAAAGCACTGGGCAGACTGTTTATGTGCCGAGTTATACCGAGTTGTATAAGTCGGGCAGCTTTAGTGTGAAAGGCTTTACGACGGTTACGATCCACAATATAGATCCTAATCATGCACTTAAGGTCAATGCGGTGACGAGTTATGATACTCACGGAAAGTTGACTAAGCAGTATCTACAAGAGCCATTGGTATTGGCTCCATTTGCCTCGCAGAATTATCGAATTCGATATGAGAAGGGCGTTGATGGTACGGGGGCTAACTTTATTGTTCGATGGGAGTCTTCTGAATTGGTTGTTACGCCGTTGATAGAATCACGTATGTTGGCGACATCGGGCACCCAAGGTTATTCACTGAGTAGTCAGGGTCGAGTGATCGAATCCAAAGGCGAGTAATGCCAGAATCCGTACCATTATTAAATAAAAAATGTCTAAGTAAGTTCTAACTGACTAAAGTATGGGATAATCAGCGCCCCTATTTTTATCGGTGACCACACCTTATGCCTTTATTGTCTCTTACCAATGTCTCTCTCGCCTTTGGCACTCACGTGCTTTTGGATAAAGTTGATATCACTGTTCATCGAGGTCAGCGTACAGGCATCCTGGGTCGAAATGGTGCGGGTAAATCAACGTTTATGAAAATGCTCGATGGGCAGCATATTCCTGATAGTGGCGAACTATGGATTCGTCCGGGCGTTAAAGTGGGTTATTTAACTCAAGACTTGCCCAGTGCTGACGACTCGACTGTCTACGATATAGTGGCTGATGGTCTTGCAGAGGTCGGGGCACTGCTAAAAGAATATCACCACCTTATTATGGGTGAGTTTGATGACGCCAGCATGAAGAAACTCACCATTGTGCAAGATCAGCTGGAAGCAAAAGACGGTTGGAGCTTTGGTCAAAAAATCGATGCGATTATTGAAGCGCTAGATCTCCCCGCCGATACACCGATGAAATCTCTTTCAGGGGGCTGGCGTCGAAGAGTGGCAATGGCGCGCGTGCTAGTCAGCGAGCCAGACCTGTTGTTACTAGATGAGCCCACAAACCACCTTGATATCCCCACTATTAGCTGGCTCGAAAAGCAGCTGGAATCTTTTCGAGGGGCGTTGATGCTAGTGACTCACGATCGTGCTTTTTTGCAGCGTATGTCTACCTCCATTATCGAGATTGATCGCGGTAACTTGCGTTATTGGGATGGTGACTATAAAGGCTTCTTAACCTTTCAGGCTGAGCAGTTAGCCGCCGAAGAAACCGCCAATAGTCAGTTTGATAAGCGTTTAGCGCAAGAAGAAATCTGGATTCGGCAAGGCGTTAAGGCGCGTCGAACCCGTAATGAAGGCCGAGTACGTGATCTTAAGAAGATGCGTGATGAACGCAGTCAGCGCCGTGAGCGTCAAGGCAAAGCCAATTTTGCAGTTGAAACTGCAAGCCGATCGGGCAAGATCGTTGTGGAAGTCGATAACCTAGCAAAAACATACGACGGTCAAAAAATAGTTAAAGACTTCTCTACCGTTATTATGCGCGGTGACCGTATCGGCTTTATTGGTGCTAACGGCATGGGTAAATCGACACTGTTAAAGTTACTGTTAGGGCAAGTTGAGCCAGATGAAGGTAGCGTAAAAATTGGCACCAAAATGGAACTGGCCTACTTTGATCAGTTGCGTGACCAACTGGATATCAATAAGACCGTTATTGAAAATATGGCAGAGGGTCGAGAATTTATTACCATCAATGGCAAAGATCGCCATGTGATTAGCTATTTGCAAGACTTCATGTTTACCCCTGAACGCATTCGCCAGCCCGTTAAAGCGCTGTCCGGTGGTGAGCAAAATCGACTGATCCTCGCTCGCTTGTTCAGCAAACCCGCTAACGTATTGGTATTGGATGAACCGACCAACGACCTTGATATGGAAACCCTTGAGCTACTGGAAGAGATTCTTCTTGAATTCGACGGCACTATCTTACTGGTCAGCCACGATCGTGAATTTCTAGATAACGTGGTCACAAGCTGTATTGTCTTTGAGGGTGACGGAGTGGTTAACGAATATGTCGGTGGTTACGCTGATTTCATACGGCATGGCGGCAAGCTACCATCGCTTAACAAAAAGTCGTTGGCGGATAAATAGAAAACCACTGGTACGTTTAGGTTAAGGGCAGATACATAGGGCTGCCCTTACTAAGAGGGAACCCACGTGTCCACCCCAATGGCCGTGAAGTTCTGATATAAACCGTTTAGAGTCACTACTTTTAAGAACGGTTCGGTGTGCAAGCACATATAACTCTATCCCGAATGATGTCGCCTGCTCGCCCTTTGCTGTCGTAAACAATCAGTTTTGCGTAGCCAGCAAAAGACTCTAAGCGGAAGTTACAATATGACTCTATGAGGTGGCTATAGAACTGGGGGCGAACCACTGAGTTGATTACTACGACTTCTTCACTTACTGGTGTATGGGGAGATGATAACTCATCAAAATATAGTAAGGCCCTCATTAGGAATAAAATAAAAAAACTAGGCAGTAATTTGGGAATTCCTGATAGTGATATTGAACAGCTCTTTAAATATGAACATTTACTCAATGATTTATCAAACTACGAAGGTGATGAACGTAAAGAAAAGTGGAAAGAGTTTACTGAGGTTCTTCGACAAGCGGCAGAAGAAAGTGCTTAAAAAGTGATGGGCGGGCCGAAGGGTCGCTCCATCACACTGTTATGCGTGAGCACATGAGAGTATCAAGGAACTTCGGGGGATAAATGGGTATTAAAGATTGTTTCGCGAAATATGGCGCTGAACTGAAGAATGTGAATTGGTCTGTTTCTGCCGAGAACCATAAAGGAGAGCTGGTTGTTAGTCTTTGGAAGCATTTCTTTACACCAGCAGTTAAAGGTAAGACCAAATACATAGATAAGGTATCCCGTTGGTCTGGGCATGGTAATGCTGAATTCCGGGGCCGTATTCAAAAAGCCTATGAAAGTGATCAAATCGTGCGTGTGGTAATTGCTCGTACAGATGACGAGGAGGCCGTTCTTCGTGGTGAAGATGCCAGCAAACTGAAGAATAGGTTTCATGTTCGAGAAGATTGGATAGGTAAAATTCTAAATTGGGATGGCGATAATTTTGAAATTGAGTTCAGAGAAGAGTAAGTGTATAAAAAGTGATGGACGGACCGAAGGGTCGGTTCGTCACACTGTTATGCACTCACAGGGTATGTTTCATGGATATCAATACAACTAAGAATCAGCTAATTTCACTAGTAGAAAAGATCAATAGTGAATACCCAGGATTAGCACTGGAGTTCCATCAGCAGCGAGTATCGAAGAAAAATATGTGCGTTAAAGGTTGCAATGGAAGCCTTTGGATTGAGCCATATCAAGAATGGTATGACATTGGTCTCTCGGGTCAATCTATCACTAAAGATATGGAAGGTTATATGGCATCTACTTTTGGGACGAAAGAGGGAAATAAACAATCGAAACCCGAGCCAAGTCATCACCCGTTCTGGCGCGTCACAGATTTTAAGTCTGTAGAAATTGCAGTTCGTAGGTATGCAGGCGTCAAAAGTGCGTAAAAAACTATAGTTTTGGTATAATTGAATGGCTGCTTATGGCCGTTTGGAGCCAAACCTTATGTTTCTAGAAAGGACAGCTTTGTGGCATAAAGAGACCGTATTGGAACACCTAGCCCAACCCAAAATAAGCCGTAATCGCTTTGAGTATATTATCCACAGCAACTGAAGCCAGTATAAGCCCCATCACACGACTGATAATGCTGGCCCCTGCATTTCCAATGACTCGCTGTATGGGGGCTGCCAGAAAAAACAATATCAGTGTAATTAAAATTATCGATAGCATGACGAGGGCTGTGATAATTTGCTCTTCTAAAGAGAAACGATGGTTGTCGGTGAGCATGACTACAGATAACATGGCGCCGGGAGACGCCAGAGACGGCACAGCCAAAGGGAATACCGCTAAATGCCCGACATTACCCTGTATTTGTTTCTTTTCCTCGTCAGGTTTGCTGTCACCGAATATCATGGTTAATGCAAACAAAAACAATACAATCCCCCCCGCAATCTGAAATGCGTCTAGAGAGATACTTAGTTGCTCTAGCAGTAACTGCCCCAACACAAGAAAGAACAGCAGAATTACGGCTGCAAAGGCGCATGCTTTAACCGCAATTTTCCGCTGCATAGACGCCTGCAGACCCGCCGTTACCGCTATAAAAACTGGGATAGAGCCAATAGGGTCTATCACCACCCACAACGAAATAAACTCTTTTACAATAATATCCCAGTTCATAGTGGTCCTTGGTTTGTTGTGGCGTTTGAATATCCGCTTTGAGATCTACTCGTTCATTATAAAGGATTGATGCTTAGTTTAGGTTGTCTTTTTAATGTCATGGCTTGTTCATCTTTTCTTAATATTCCGTGAAAGAAACTGTCACATTGATTTTGCATGATTGTATAGACAAGTTGGTTAATCAATCGCCAACGACAACAGACAAACATGTGAGGAAGAGATGGATAACGTTGTACAGATACAGTCACTTCACAAAACATTTAATAACGCTAATCGAGCGCTAAAAGGCATAGACCTTTCTGTCTCCAAAGGCGAGATGGTGGCATTGATTGGCCCATCTGGGTCTGGTAAATCGACGTTATTAAGACACATGGCTGGACTCACCTGGGGTGATAAGGGGGGGCAGGGCTCAGTGTCGGTCTTAGGAAAAACGATTCAGCAACAAGGCAAGCTAGCGCCTACCGTACGCCGCTCTCGCGCAAAAATCGGTTATATCTTTCAACAGTTTAATCTTGTTAATCGTATGAGTGTTATCAGTAACGTGTTGATGGGAAGCTTAGGGCGTATTGCTAGCTGGCGAGGGACACTCAGTATTTTCACACAGGAAGAAAAGCGCCTTGCACTGAAAGCGTTAGCGAGAGTGGGTATGGAGTCATTTGCCTATCAGCGTGCCGATACGTTATCGGGTGGCCAGCAGCAACGAGTGGCGATTGCCAGAGCCTTAATGCAGCAGGCAGAAATTATTCTTGCAGATGAACCCATCGCCTCTTTAGACCCGGAATCTGCACGTACGGTGATGGATATTCTTAAAGATATCAATGAAAAAGATGGCAAAACCGTCATTGTGACGCTTCATCAAGTTGAATATGCAAGGCAGTACTGCCATCGCGCGGTCGCCCTAAAAGATGGTGAATTGTATTTTGACGGTGACAGCGCACACCTTAGCGAAGAGTGCCTTACCAATATTTACGGTGCTTCTAACAGGGCGATCAATAGCCACGAAGCGTCTACACATTCAGAGAATAAGTCGGTTGATCTAGGTGTTTCTGGAGCGATGACTTTTGCTGAAGCAGGTTGAGAGGATCGATTTGGTCGTCTCAGAACTTAACTATCTCAAATGAGACTTTTACTAAAACCCAATGACTTTCAGGAGTCGAAAATGATTTTACGGATAACAAAGCGCTTAATGATAACGGGCATGATGATGGTTACGCTGGTGAGCTCTGCTTTTGCGGAGCAAATGAAAACACTTAATTTCGGTATTATCTCTACAGAATCAAGCCAAAACTTGAAAACAGTATGGACTCCGTTTCTAGAAGATATGGGTAAAGAATTAGGGGTTGAAGTAAAGCCATTCTTTGCGTCAGATTATGCCGGAATTATTCAGGCTATGCGTTTTGATAAAGTTGATATTGCTTGGTATGGCAATAAATCTGCAATGGAAGCCGTTGACCGCGCGGGTGGCGAGATATTTGCCCAAACCGTTGATGTTGAAGGCAACCCAGGATACTGGGGATTGTTGGTTGCTCATAAAGATAGTCACCTTAACAGCCTTGAAGACATCTTCAAAAATAGCAAGGAGTTAACGTTTGGCAACGGTGATCCAAACTCTACTTCGGGCTTTTTGATTCCATCTTATTATGTATTTGCAATGAATAAGGTTAATCCAAAGAAAGCGTTTAAGCGTGTGTTGAACGCGGGCCATGAAGCTAATTTATTATCTGTAGCTAACAAGCAAGTTGATTTTGCGACGAATAACACTGAAAACCTTCGTCGTCTGGAAATTACTAACCCAGAGAAAGCAAGCCAAGTAAAAGTTATCTGGAAGTCTCCTTTAATCCCTGCAGATCCAATTGTATGGCGTAAGAATCTTCCTGAGTCTGTTAAATCAAAGCTTTATAGCTTCTTTACTAAGTACGGTACTACAGGTGATGAGCGTCAAACCAAGGTTTTAGCTGATCTGCAGTGGGCGCCATTTATTGCATCAAGCGATGATCAATTATTGCCAATTCGTCAATTGGTTCTTTACAAGAATAAGCTGAAGATTCAGAACAACGAAACGTTATCTGCAGCTGAGAAAGCAGAAAAGTCTGCTTCGATTGATGCTCAGTTGGGTTCCCTTGAGCGCCGTCTTGCTGCACTTGATGCGCGTAAGTAATCAATACGTACTTGTAAGCAAATAGCAATCAAGTAGTTGCGGGGGGTTACCCCCCGCATATTTGTTAAAGAGACAGATTATGCCGCATGTGATGACAGCAGGTAATAACCCCGCTTTAGAGGCGACACCGCCTAAAAAACACTGGAGCCATTGGCTAATATGGGCGATTGCCTTTTTGGTTTTGGCGTGGTCTTGGGAAGGCGCTGAAATGCGTCCCGCTAGCCTGGTTAGTGATGCAGGGAATATGGCTGAGTTTGCCGCCGACTTTTTCCCCCCTGATTTTTCTCAATGGCGACTTCACTTGAGTGAAATGCTGATCACTATTCAGATTGCGATATGGGGTACTGTATTGGCCGTGGTGCTTGCCATCCCTTTAGGCATCATGTCATCTGAGAATATTGTCCCTTGGTGGGTGTACCAACCAACACGACGCGTAATGGATGCGTTTCGTGCGATTAACGAAATGGTATTTGCCATGTTGTTTGTGGTGTCTGTCGGGTTAGGCCCTTTTGCGGGCGTATTGGCGTTGTTTATTCATACGACCGGTGTGCTGGCCAAGCTTTTCTCTGAAGCCGTTGAGGCAATTGACAAAGGCCCCGTTGAAGGTATTCGAGCAACCGGTGCATCGGGCTTGCAAGAAGTTATTTATGGGGTGATTCCTCAGGTATTGCCGTTGTGGATCTCTTATTCCCTTTACCGCTTTGAGTCAAATGTCAGATCAGCCACTGTATTAGGTATGGTTGGGGCTGGTGGTATAGGCGTAATTTTATGGGAGAGCATTCGAGGATTTATGTTTGCAGAAACCTGTGCCGTGATGATTGTGATTATCGTAACCGTGACTCTTCTGGATATCTTGTCTCAACAGGTTCGTAGGCGGTTTATCTAGCATGGAAATGCTCGGGTATTGGGCCTAAGGGTATTTTAAGTTGTCTAGACATCTAGACGATTAAAGAGCGGGGAGAGTAGCCAATATGGCGGTTTATTTAGAGGTCGCAGAAGCGTTAGAGACTGATATCAGGAACCACTTTGATAGTGGGCAGTTTTTACCTTCTGAAATGGAGTTAGCCGAACGCTTTTCGATCAATCGCCATACCTTACGTAGAGCGGTTGATGAGCTGGTTAGTGCTGGGTTGTTACTGCGACAGCATGGTAAAGGCACCATGGTGGTGGATAACAAAATTGAGTACAGCCTGAGATCTAAAGGGCGGTTTACAGAGTCACTAGAGGATATCGGTTTGCAGGCAAGTTGTGAGGTGACGTCCATTCGTGAAATAGCAGCAGGCGTTAAATTGGCAAAGCGAATGTGGGTTGACCCTGGTACTGCAGTGACTCATATCGAAACGGTACGTTGTATAGAGGACGCGCCCGTCTGCTTGATTAGCCACTACTTAGTGTCGAATTTGTTACCCGGTATTGCTCAGCAGTTTAAGGCTGGCTCATTACATCAATTGATAGATACACAGTATCAGAAGAAAATTAGGCGGGACCAATGCCTCATTGGAGCCAGTCTTCCTACCAGAGCTGAAGCCTCTAAGCTGCAGTGTTCGCGCAGTTTGCCGCTGATTATTGTTCGCTCCAACAATAGGCTAAAAGAAAGTGATGAGATTATTGAATATTCGGTTTCTAGAAGCCGGTCTGATGTTTTTGAAATGAAAATTAACCCCGAAGAATAATGGCGTAGCCGTTGGGACATTTGAAATGACACGAGATGTTAATAAGCAGGCGGGTATCACTCCAGGCGTCGGCAAAACGCCACGTCAACATTGGATGAGTGTTTTATCCAGAGCCCCGGTTAATGAGCTTGAAAGCCGCTGGAATGCGATGGAGTCTCAGCCTAAAACGCGCTTTATTCGAGCGCCGGAAATAGGGTTAATGATGGTGCGTAGTCGTGCGGGTGGCAGCGGTACGGCGTTTAATCTAGGTGAAATGACGATGACCCGTTGTGTTGTAGCGCTTGAAAACGGCACGTCAGGGTTCGGTTATGTGCAGGGGCGGAGTAAACGTCATGCAGAGTTGGCAGCTTCATTTGATGCATTATTGCAAGACTCAGAACAGCACAATCCAACGCAGCATGCTCAACTTCTAGAAGGTTGGCTTAACCCTCTGCATGACACTTGGCAAGCGGCGCGGGCTAAACGCTCAAAGGCTGCAGCTTCAACCAAAGTTGATTTCTTTACCATGGTGAGAGGAGAGTAACTATGCAGGCACCAATGAACCATTCATCCATTCAAACTGAACGTTTATGGAATGGGTTTCAGAATGAGGTGATAGAGTCTCAGCGTTGTTTCAAAAAAGCCATGAAGGCGATGTCTGAGCCGGGTTATTTAGTCACACTTGCCCCGCTTAAGACCTCTGTAAATATCTCTTCAGCAACGTTTAGTTTGGCGTTGACCTTGGTTGACCAAGATATTTCAGTGTGGGTGTCGCCTCAGCTATCAAGCCCTACTTTTATTGATAACTTGCGATTCTACTGTGGTAGTCGATTGACAGCCTCTCCCTTAGAGGCTGACTTTGTTTTTATGCAACTGTCGGAGTGGCAACAATTAGACAGTTTTAAACGCGGAACAGAAGAATACCCAGACCGATTTCCAACACTGATTATTGAAACGGACGGCCTTGCAGAACAGGGGGGTATAAGATTGAGTGGCCCTGGTATCAACGGCTCCCGTAGCGTTGACATTGCCGGTATTCAGCAACAGCACATTGAGCTACTGCAGCGTAACCAGCAACACTTTCCTATGGGGTATGACTTCATGTTTACCTGCGGAAACCAGTTGATGGCGTTGCCTCGAACGACTCAGGTGAGTCAATTGGATGTTAAGGATGTTTCGAATGAGGAGGCGTCACCATGTATGTAGCCGTAAAAGGGGGCGAAAAAGCAATTGATAATGCCCATCAACTATTAGCAGAACAGCGCCGAGGCGATCGTGGTGTTACCGAGTTGTCCGTTCAGCAGATTATGCAGCAGCTTAAACTTGCGGTTGCCAGAGTTATGACAGAAGGCTCCCTTTATGACCCTCAGTTAGCGGCACTGGCGATTAAACAAGCAAGTGGCGATTTGGTTGAAGCGATATTTTTGCTGCGAGCATATCGAACGACCCTACCGAGATTAGGCGAGTCAGTACCGGTTGAGACGGAACAAATGTTGATAGCTCGTCGAATATCCGCGACCTATAAAGATTTGCCGGGTGGGCAGGTGCTAGGGCCGACCTACGACTATACCCACCGCTTATTGGACTTTAAATTATTAGCCGAAGAGCAAACCACTAACCAAGGTGGACCTATGAACGATGGGGCTGCGGATCAGTACGATGAAGCTGTTGAGTCTTGTCCTCGTGTTCTTGATCTGTTGAACCATGAAGGCTTGATAGAGTCGGCTGCAGTTAATGCTACAGGTTCATCGTTAAGCGACTCAGGACCGGCTAGTGACATTACGCGTGAGCCATTAACGTTTCCTGCAGATCGATCTACCCGACTTCAGTCACTGGCCCGCGGTGACGAGGGTTTTTTATTGGCGCTAGGTTATTCCACCCAGCGTGGTTATGGTCGAAATCACCCGTTCGCTGGCGAGATTCGAATAGGTGATGTTGGGGTAGAGATCGTGCCTGAAGAACTAGGGTTTGCGGTTGAAGTGGGCGATATTGAAGTGACTGAATGTGAAATGATCAACCAGTTCAGTGGCACAAAAACAGAAGCACCACGTTTTACAAGAGGTTACGGCCTAGGGTTTGGCCAGTGTGAACGAAAGGCTATGTCGATGGCACTGGTTGATCGAGCCCTTCGAGCAAAAGAGCTAGGGGAGGAGCAGGTTTCAGCAGCCCAAGATGAGGAGTTTGTGTTATCACATTGTGACAATGTTGAAGCCAACGGATTTGTCTCTCACCTTAAGCTGCCCCATTACGTTGATTTTCAATCTGAACTTGAACTGCTGCGACGTCTTCGTAAGGAGTTTACGACTACTAGGGAGACCGCATCATGAGTGAACGAGTGCAGGGCTATAACTTTGCTTATCTTGATGAGCAAACCAAACGGATGATCAGGCGAGGTCTTCTTAAAGCCATTGCGATCCCAGGTTATCAGGTTCCTTTTGGGGGGCGTGAAATGCCACTGCCTTATGGTTGGGGTACGGGTGGTATACAGTTGACTGCGGCGGTAATTGGTGATGACGATACCTTAAAGGTGATTGACCAAGGGGCTGATGACACTACCAATGCGGTGAGTATTCGCCGTTTCTTTGTTAAAACTACAGGGGTTGGAACCACCGAAAAAACAACCGAGGCAACGCTGATTCAAACCCGTCATCGTGTACCAGAAGTGGCATTGAAAGAAGGTCAAACTATCGTATATCAAGTGCCGATTCCTGATCCGTTGCGTTTTATTGAACCGAGTGAAACTGAAACCCGAAAAATGCATGCTCTGCAGGAATATGGCGTGATGCATGTGAAACTATATGAAGATATTGCGCGCTATGGTCATATTGCCACTACTTATGCATATCCGGTAAAAGTTAACGGCCATTATGTGATGGATCCTTCACCCATTCCTAAATTTGATAACCCTAAGTTAAGTGAATCGCCTGCACTGCAGATATTTGGCGCAGGCCGCGAAAAGCGGCTATATGCAGTCCCACCTTATACCCGTGTTGAGAGCTTAGACTTTGAAGATTACCCATTTGAAATTCAGCAATGGGATGAGCAGTGTGATATTTGTGGCTGTGACAATAGCTTTCTAGATGAAGTGATAACCGATGATCAAGGCGGCCGCGTTTATGTTTGCTCAGATACCGACTACTGTCATTCCCGCTCAGAAGATATGGTTTCCAACGAATCAGCGGGTATTAAAAAAACAGTAGCTCTCGAACAAACCAAAACACCGGAGATGACCTGTGAATAATGCCATGATGGATGCTGTTCAAGCCGCCAACCGAGATAGTTCCATGCAAGCTGAACAACCATTATTAACGGTTGACGGTCTAACCAAACTTTATGCACCTGGTAAAGGGTGTATGGATGTGAATTTTAACCTTTATCCGGGTGAGGTGCTGGGTATTGTAGGGGAGTCGGGGTCAGGTAAAACGACCTTATTAGAAACACTATCGGCCCGTCTTCAACCCGATAGAGGGAGCATTCTATACCACCAAAAAGAGGGGGCCGTTGCTGATATTTATGAGATGACTGAGTCGCGAAGAAGGCAATTACTCAGGAGCGATTGGGGGGTTGTGCATCAGCACCCAAGAGATGGTTTGCGTATGAATGTGAGTGCAGGTGCTAATATTGGTGAGCGTTTAATGGCGGTGGGAAATCGTCACTACGGCGATATTCGCAAGGTTGGACTGGAATGGTTAAAGGCGGTAGAAATAGATGAAAATCGTATTGATGATCAGCCAAGAACGTTTTCAGGTGGCATGCAACAACGGTTACAAATAGCCCGAAATCTAGTTACCAACCCACGGTTAATTTTTATGGATGAGCCTACGGGAGGTCTTGATGTTTCCGTGCAGGCGAGACTATTGGACTTGCTGCGTAATCTTGTCATGGAGCTACAGCTATCAGTGATTATTGTGACCCATGATTTAGCCGTTGCCCGTTTATTAGCAGATAGGTTAATGGTGATGAGGCGAGGAAAAGTGGTTGAGCAGGGCCTTACCGATCAAATACTGGATGACCCTCAGCATCCTTATACACAACTACTGGTCTCATCAGTGCTAACCCCTTAACGAATGGTGGAGTGATTCACATGACTGTAATGATTGATGTACAGAATCTATCTAAGCAATTCACATTGCACAACCAAGGCGGTATTAGTTTTACGGTGTTGGACAATGTGAGTTTTAACGTCAGCAGCGGTGAATGTGTGGCGTTACATGGTACATCCGGTAGTGGAAAAAGCACCTTGATGAGGTCGTTGTATGCTAACTACAAGCCACAGAAGGGTTCGATTTGGGTGCATAACGGTCATGAAACAATTGATATTGCCGATGCAGAGCCCCGACAGGTCATGCGGTTGAGAGAGCATACGATTGGGTATGTTAGCCAGTTTCTAAGGGTGATCCCGAGAGTGAGCACCTTGGATGTGGTGATGGAGCCTTTGCGAATGAAAGGCGCCGAGCGAGATGAAGCAGAGGAGCGTGCTACGGGCCTATTGGAACGACTTAATGTGCCTGAACGGCTTTGGTCACTCGCGCCTTCTACGTTCTCAGGTGGGGAACAGCAGCGGGTGAATATTGCACGAGGGTTTATTTCTGACTACCCGATATTGCTATTGGATGAACCCACTGCGTCATTAGACAACCACAATAGAGATGTAGTGGTTGAAATGATTTGTGAAGCAAAAGGCCGTGGTACCGCACTAGTCGGTATTTTTCATGACGAAGAGGTACGTTCAAAGGTTGCAGACCGACTGATCGACCTAACCAATGGAACAGAAACAGAGTAACGTGGCTATGAATAATATGATATTAACCAATGCTTGCGTGGTGACCCCGACTGAAACCTTTAAGGGGACTGTGGTGGTGAGTGAAGATGGAATGATTGAAGAGCTGTCTCAGTCTGCGAGTCAGGTGAAAGGCGCAATTGATTGCGAGGGCGACTATCTAGTACCGGGTTTGGTCGAACTACATACCGACAATTTAGAGAAATACTTTACCCCTCGACCTGGTGTTACGTGGCCTTCTAGGTCCGCGGTTGTGACCCACGATGCGCAAATAGTAGCGTCCGGGATTACCACTGTGTTTGATGCCTTGTCGCTAGGGGATGTGGTTCATGGTAGTAGCCGTCTTAAGAATCTTGAAGATATGATCGGGGCATTACAATCAGCGGAAGATGATAACGTTCACCGAGCTAATCACTACCTGCACCTGCGTTGTGAGGTTAGTTATGCCGGTGTATTGGAGCTATTTGAACCATTGATTGATCACCCCATGGTTCATTTGGTTTCGGTGATGGACCATTCACCCGGTCAGCGCCAGTTTGTGAAAGAAGAGAAGTATCGAGAGTACTACCAAGGGAAGTACGGTTTCAGTGATGATCAGTTGGCGGAGTTTATTCGTAAGCAAAAGGAGGCGAGCGCAAAGTACAGCGCGTCTTCCCGCCACAGTATCGTCAACCGCTGCCACTTAAATAATATTCCATTAGCGAGTCATGATGATGCAACCATTGATCATGCTGATGAAGCACGTGAAAACCGAATGACCGTAGCTGAATTTCCTACCACGGTTGAAGCAGCTAAAGCATCTCATCAGAATGGTCTAAGTGTATTGATGGGTGCACCCAATATTGTGCGAGGCGGCTCTCACTCTGGTAATGTCGCGGCAAAAGAGCTCGCTGAGAAGGGTGTATTGGATATACTTTCATCTGACTATTATCCGGCCAGTATGATGGATGCAGCATTCAAGTTGGCGAAGCTTGAAAATGATTATGACTTGCCTAAAGCCATTAAAACAGTCACTGATACGCCGGCAAAATCTGCAGGTTTAGATGATAGAGGTGCGATTGAAGTGGGTAAACGCGCCGACCTGGTGTGGGTTAAGTCGGAAGGTGAGCACCCTTTGATTAGGCATGTATGGAATCAAGGACATCGGGTTTATTAGTGCCGACGGACAAACGCCTAATAATAACGATAAGTTGAAGAGACAAGGTTAACGTCATGATGAATCAGCATGGAAGACTATTTTATTTGATGGGCGCATCGGGTTCGGGTAAGGACTCAATCTTGTCAGGGTGTCGAAAGCGGCTTTCTAGCGATGGCGACTATCGTGATATGCGTTGTTTTATTGCTCACCGTTATATTACCCGGCGACCCGAGCTTCGGGGTGAAAATCATGTCTGGTTAAATAGTGATGAGTTTAATCAGCGAGTAGAGAGCCACGCGTTTTCGATGTATTGGAACGCCAATGGTTTTTCATATGGCGTTGGCGTCGAGATAGATAACTGGTTAGCGAGTGGTATTAACGTTATCCTCAATGGTTCCAGAGGTTATTTACCGGACGTGATGAAAAAATACTCGGATGTTGTTGTGCCGGTTCATATCCATGTTGACCCCGAAGACCTAAGAAAGCGGTTAATCAAACGGGGTCGTGAGTCTAGTGAAGAGATTGAACAGCGCATAGATAGAGCTAAAAGATTGAATAGTGAATTGGGGCCGGAAGTAAGAACGATTGATAACAATGGCTCGTTGTCGTCAGCGGTTGATGCGTTTTTTGAGGTTATGAATCGAGAGTGTACTGATGACCTGCGATATAACGTGAAAGGTTGCCGATGAAGTTTAAATTTCAGGGTACGGGAGATGCTCGGCAAGTGCCGGTGTATGGGTGTGAGTGCCAAAGTTGTTACTTAGCCAGAGTGGATAAAACCAAACGGCGGGGGCCCTGTAGTTTGTTGCTTGAAACCGAGGAGGTTAGATTACTGTTCGATGCCGGGCAGACTGATCTCGCAGAGTGCTTTCCACCGAATACGTTAGATGGGATCTTGCTCACTCATTATCATATGGATCATGTGGCCGGTCTTTTTCATCTTCGGTGGGGTGTTAATACTTCGATTCCTGTGTGGGGGCCTAACGACAAGAATGGCTGTGATGATCTCTTTAAACACCCTGGAATACTTGACTTTAAGCCTCCCCTTGTAGCATTTAGCATGTTCTCTTTCGGTAGCCTCAATATTACTCCAATCCCTCTTAACCACTCAAAACCTTGTCTTGGTTACTGTGTGGAGCAGGAGGGAAGAAAGTTTGCTTATTTGACCGATACGGTCGGACTTCCAGATGATAGCCGGGAATTTTTAGCGGAATGGAATGTCGATATTTTGATTATTGATTGCACTCACCCACCGCAGAATCAAGACAATGAAGTTGAGAAGGCTTTAAACCACAACGATTGGCGAATGGTTGAGCTTATTATTTCTCAGTTAAACCCACGCCATACTTGGCTAACACATATCAGTCATGAGATGGATGAGTGGTTATTGAGCCATGAATTGCCGTTCGGGGTTTCGGTTGCGTATGACGGGTTGGCGATTGATCTGTAATGATGAGTATTACATACTAACAATTAGGAATATCAGACCGGCGACCACACACATCAACGCTTCCATCTCTTGAGTCATAACGTATGACTAGTTGGCCGGTGTTTCGGTTACCCGTATCACCGCCTGCATGATAAACATAACTGCAGATTTTGTTACTTGTATGTCGGTAGGAACGGTAGTCAGAGCCATTACTGGTAGCAACCGTAGGCGGCGCATCAAGTACTCCCTCCCATACCCCAACACAACCAGCATTGCCAACACCGATATTTTCGTTGCCGTTGCCTTTGGTTGTACCGATGGGGTAACCCAGATTATTGGTATCAATGGTACCATCACCGTAACCCGCAAGGTTTTGCACACGTACAGTATGACCTGCCGTTCTAAAGACCAACTTAACGGTTTCTGCACCTGTTCTTAGGGAGGTAGCAATGTATTCAGCTGAACTTAATTCTGCTTCCTCCTTTAAATCTGCATACTTAGATAGTGCAAAGAGTCCTAAAATGGAGATGATTCCAACCACAACGACTAACTCTATGAGTGTGAAGCCTGTATTCAGTTGTGAATTTTTTTTATGTTCAATGATTAGTATCCTCTTAGATGCTTTATACAAATTCTCTGTAAGTTCTGTTTGTCTATTGGCTTTGCAATATGACCAGATGCGCCCTCTGAAGCACAGTATTTTATGTCTTCTGGTGATGTATTGCCTGTCACGATGTAGATAGGGGTATTATCTCCACTACTTCGCAAAATATTCAAGGCGTCTATACCCCCCATTATAGGCATTTCCATATCTAAAAGAATGAGATTAAATGAATGATGACTCACTTGCTCTATTACTTGTGCGCCATCTTCAACCGCTATGACCTGAATATTCTCGTCGATATTTTCAATTTGACGTTTAAGTAATGTGAGGTTGACGAGGTTGTCATCAGCGATTAGCACATGACCAGTAAGCGCTTGAGGCTTCTCAGGTAAATACTTTTTTAATGTTTTAACAAAGTGTTGGCGGTCGAAAGGTTTGGCTATAAAGTCTGCAAAGCCCGCCTTGCGGTACTTTTTGAGTTGGTGCTGCATGACATTGGCAGTGAGTGCCACTATAGGCGTTGAGATATTTTTTGTTTTGAGTTCCGATGCAGCCTCCTCCCCACCCATTTCAGGCATTTGGATATCCAGAAGGATCAGATCGAAGTTGGATTCTATCGCTTGTTCTAGCGCCTCTATACCGTTATTAACCATCACGATATTGACTTCCATTCTGTTGAGAATATGAGTCAACAATTTCTGATTTTCAAGGTTGTCTTCTGCGATGAGTACTTTGCCGTCAAGTTTGATGTCTTCAACAGCCTCAATTGAGCGCTCGGCGGCGTTCATGGCGTTCTCGAGATCAATTTTATTATTAAACCACTCAACATCAGACAGATTCCCTGGGCGGATAGCGAGTACGAACTCACTGCCGAGCCCTGGCTGGCTATCTACGTATATTTCTCCATTTAATAAGCTCGCAAGCTGCTTAGATATATACAGCCCTAACCCTGTTCCTCCGTATTTTCGAGTAGTAGAACTGTCTGCCTGCACAAAAGGTTCAAACACCCGTTTTTTTTGTTCTAGAGTGAGGCCGATACCGGTGTCTTTGATTTCAAAGTAGAGGGTATCTGACTCCTCATCGTAGCGTATTAGAATGTTAACCGACCCATGGCGAGTGAACTTGACAGCATTGCTGGCGAGATTAAACAGCACCTGTTTAACCCGAGTGGGGTCTGATATGAAATAAGAGGGTAAAGGGAAAATAGGAGATATATTAAATAGCAGTCCTTTTTCTTCTGCTTTTATGCTGATATGGGCTTTTAAGTCTCGAATCAAACTCACTAACGGCACTACCAAGTGTTCAACTTCTAGCTTGTGCGCCTCAATTTTGGATAGATCAAGAATATCGTTAATAATGGTGAGCAGGTGTTTTCCGCTTCTAATTATAGTCTTTACAAAGCGCTGTTTCTCATCGGGTGATATGTCATCATCTCGCAGTGACTCGGAGTAGCCAATAATAGCTGTCATCGGTGTTCTAATTTCGTGGCTCATATTCGCTAAAAAATGGCTTTTCGCTGCCTCTGATGTCTCCGCAGCCTGCTGGGCGATCAGTGCCGCGTCACTAGCTTTCTGTGCTTCTTCAAACAACTGTGAGTTTCGTATTGCCGTGCCCACTTGAACTAAATAACTTGAAATTCTTTCAATATCGTCTTTTTCTATATCTAGAGTAGTCTCATAGTTAACAAACCCTATGCCTCCGATGACCTTACCTTCGACGGATAAAGGAAAGTATATAATACTTTGTGAAGGCTTAACGGCGTAGAGCTTTTGGTCGATAGGTGCGCCAACCTTAGCAACGGCTTCAGGGCTTAGCTGTTTAAGGTAAAGTGGTTTATTGTTCAAAATGGGTGAAACAAAAATACTGTCGAGATCCCCTTTAAGAGAGAAGCTAAGTCCTTCGAGCTGGGATTGTTCGTAGGGACTGAGTGCTTCTCCATAGCTTTTTATCATCACTAAGTTTTCTTGCTGCTTATCCAGTAGCGTTATATACACCTGCTCAAACGGGTGAAGTCGGCTTAAAGCCTGTACGACTCTTTCCATGATGCTATCAAGCTCAAGATTTGCATTTACAGCATACGCCAACTCACTGCTTTCTTGCATTTGCTCCGCCTGTCGAGATAGTTTTCGCTGAGCGCTGACTAGGTTTGTATTGATGGTATAGACCGTGACACCAAGCGAAAGACTGTAGCCAATCAACCCTATTGCGGCGATTATTATACCTGCCAAAGGAAGTGTTTCGAGATATTGGACGTCGAGAGTTGACCATGCAACCAGCATCCCAGCGGAGAGTGTCACAAGACATTTTATTAATAAGTTAAGGCCGCCAGACGAAAAACTACTCATCACTGTGCCGCTCAAAAAAACGGTGATAGCTAAGGAGTTAAAGCCCCAGAGAGCAATGCATAAACCGTAGAGAAACGCATCGACAACACTGGTAACCTGCTCTTGCTTTCGGGTTGTTGAAAGCAAGTATGCAACATGCGGGTAAACCAGTGTATGGCCAATCATAAAGAGCCAGAGAAGCAGGTTGCTTATATCATAAAAAAGTGAAAGATGTATGCCTAGCACAATCATGCAGGTGGTTACCCTTAGCGGGTAAGCGACCCTTACTATTCTTGCTTTGGGGCGGACAAAGGGTGAATTTTCTGGCATTAATCACTCAAACAATCATTTGCGGTTCTATTGAGTATAGCAACCGCTATTGGTTAATAGAAATTTGATCGTTATAGGGGAAATAAAGCAAAAAAAAGCGGTAACATGATGCCGAACGTTGATCATGTTACCGCTATACGATAGGGCTAATAATTGTAGGGAGGCCCTGGTTAAGTATCCTCGAAAGAAACGACATAAACGGCCTGAAGGTTTAAGTCGTGTCTCTCTTTTGAAAAGATGAGTCTATAGTAAGGGGTAGTGGGGCGTACTGTAATCGTCCATAGGGCGTATTAAGGGCGTAAAAGTGCTTGTTTTGGGAACGCCCACAGCATTTGTTGCGCCAAATAGGCGTTGAAAAACAGGTAAATATGGGTGGAATAATTACCAGTTGTTAGGGCGCTTAAACTTAAATAATAGCGGGTTGTGGTTGTTTTCTTGCTTTCTAAACTCGCCATTATTATCCAGCACAATGTAGATATACTCCCCTAGGCGTGCGATGCCTTCAGCCAAACCATATTGATTATTTTCGAACGTAAATTCGGGTAAGCGTTCGGTCCCACGATAGCTCCAACAGGTTTCAATAGCCCAATTTTCATAAGCGCGGCGACATATTCTGAAGTAATTGCGTTCCAGTGTATAGAGCTTAGGGGGGTGGTGGTCTGCCTGCTCTAACCATAGCCCGGTAAAGTCAGGTGGCAATGGGCTTTTAAACGCCTTGTGATTGATTTGTTGTACCTTGCCTATGTGCGGTGGGGTTGGGTGTAGGTTGATTCTCAGTAACCCTCTTGGTTCTCTCTCAAGCGCAATGATAATGTGTTCGTGGTGGGCCGTTATTCCTTCAAACCCACTATTGAGCGTTGATGCGAACCCCCTTTTTTGTAGCTCAATAAGTAGACTTGGGGAGACCCAGTCTGAGTGCCCGTTGAGGTTTATTTTGGCTACCGCAGAAAGTGATTCGCTAGCTAAATAGAGCTCTCCGTCGGTATTGCAGTGAATGCCTTCCCAGTCAAATCGTTTATTGGTCCAACGCAGCCCCCAATCCATTAACTGCTCTTGCCATCCTATAGAAGCAGGGAGGGTTTTAAATGGAGGGATCGATCTGAATGTGTTCACCTTAGCGGTGTTTTTATCAGACAATGGGATAGAAAAAACCATATCACTATGACGGTCAGAAACCATGACTAGCTCGGTGCCACAGAATGACAGTCCTGATGGTTGCAGCTTATCGGCACCTGTCAGCATCCAATAGTGTTCGAGAACTAATGGTGGGCTATCACCATTATCATTAGCGCCAACAGCAGAAATAGATGATGTATATATCAGGGCTAAAATGAGGGTATGGAAAAGTTGCTTCATATGGTTTCTGGCGTCATTACTGCGAACAACGTGAATTGCGCAGATTAATTATACTGTTAGTCATTTGAATTTCTTTATCACCTTTAACGATAAAAAATACGTTTTTTAAACGATCATAATTTAACCAATTTCTTGACTAAAACGCTCTCGTTCTCAAGACTAAGGAAGTACCTTTATAAAAACAATAGATAGAGGAAGTGAGTTTATGAGCTTAGGACATACTGTTGGGCTAATGACCCATCCAGATCAAGAGTGGGAAGCAATCCGTGAAGAGCATGAGTCTATTAGTAAACTCTACCTCTCTCATGTTTTTATTCTAGCACTTCTACCCGCAGCAGCGGCTTATTATGGCACTACGCAAGTGGGTTGGCAGGTAGGAGGAAGCGAAATTGTTAAATTAACATCAAGCAGTGCTGTGCAATTATGTGCATTGTTTTATATGGCGACATTGGTCGGTATTTACATGATTGGTCGGGCAATTGATTTTTTTGCGACGACATATGGTGTTGGTGAGCATGAACATAATGGCGTCATTCTAGCGGCTTATACCGCTACTCCGATGTTGGTGGTGGGCATTGTGGCGGTATATCCGGTGCTATGGGTCAATATGTTAGCTGGAGTCGCGGCGGTTGCGTATTCAGTTTATCTTTTATATGAAGGTCTGCCGATTTTGATGAAAATCCCGGAAGAGCGTGGTTTTATGTTTGCGACATCTGTTTTGACAGTCGGGTTGGTTATGTTGGTGGGGTTGTTAGCTATCAGCGTTATTGTATGGAGCGTGGGCGTTGGTCCTGTTTATGTAAGTTAGTTAAACGTCAAAATGTAATCTGTTGACATGTGAAGGTAGGTTTTCCTGCCTTCGTTTTTTCTTTGTCTATACTCATCGAGACCTTTAAAAAAGTAAGTGATAAATCAGTATGTTCTTGATAGTTTTGACTGTATTATCAAGGTTACTTGTTTTCGTAACGGTTCAAGTCAAACCAACCGGCATTAATGGGCTCTTGTTTTAAGTAGTCCTGATTTAGCCAGTCGTTAATAGCCCAGAACGCAGTGTCTGTTCGTCTTATGCCAAAACGCTTGATAAACGATGTTTCATCTTTAGGTGTTTGAATAGACGTTAATTGATCTACAAACGTTGATAATTGACCTTCGTTAACGCTGAAATAGAAATTGGGGTAACTTCCGATATAACGGTCTGTTACCGTTAGCGTATCGAGTTCAGGCTCCAATCTTGAGTCTTCATCGAAGAGATATGAAATATTGGTGTGGGCGCGGTTGTGTATTAAAGAGTAGCTAACCGGTGACTCAGTATCATCTGAGGGCACTACTCTAAGATATGCAAGATCTGGAATAGGTTTTAGTTTTGTACCCGTGATACTTGCTAACCGCTGAATTTTAGGAAAAATTCGTTGTTCAAAACTTGATGCATTGGTAGGCGCACAAGGTTCTTTATTACATCGATTAAGAGGGTCTGAAAGGGTTAGCCCAGACAGGTGTTCTTGAATATATCCCAGTAGTTCCGTTTTGCTATTGTCTGTTTGATAGGTAATGCGCGTCTCACGCTCTGCACCAATGAGAGGCTTGTCGAAGTAGCTAATCATATTGCTACCAGCGCCTTTATACCAACTGTCTCTTATGGGTTTACGCTGCGCAGACGGTAGAAAATCCAGAAAGTTATTTTCAGATTCCATTCTCAAGTAGTCCATATAGAGACGTGTCGACAACTGATGGCCAACATTGCCGTATACATTAAATCCGGCGACTAAAAGGTAGTGGATACGCTCAAAAATGGGGTAGTCGAGCACCCATATGGTTTTGGGTTCACTGCCGACTAACCCTTTCACTACCGTGGCACTGTCAAAATGGCGGAATATGGTGAGTGCCGCATTGTCATTGGCAATAGGCTGATTATTGGCGTTTACTAAGTTACTGTTGCTGCCGGTCCAAATGCTATTTAGGCTATTCTCTATACCACTCGCGTATCGGGCGTCCAAATATTGGTTTTTAGCATTGCGGTAGCGTTTTTGAGCACGTGCAAACCGAAACCAAATATCAGTGGGGCTTAAAGTGTCTTCGCTAGCAGCGGGAAGGCGCAGGTGCTTTGCCTGTTGTGCGATAAAGGCTGTGTCATGACTAATGGCGCTTTTTTCAGGGTCCACAAACAGTGCCCAGAAATGATCATCAATTACATTTAGTGCTATTTGGCCTCGACATACGGGACCTTTAATAAAACCGCCAATGAAATATTCCGCTTCGTCTAATAGAAACGTATATCTGGATTTTGCCGGTATCACTGCAAATGTGGTGAACGGGTTGGACGCTTGTTTGGGCTCGTATGACGGCAACGAATCAACATGGTAGTCAGGCTGCAAAAAGAGCTGCTTGAAGCGCTTCATTCGCTGATCATTTAGCGTATATACCAAATGTGTTTTATCGACAATGGTTGATTTTATTGGGCGTAAACGGTAGTACATACGGTCAGTGCCAGGGTCGTCATATGGGCGTACGGTGGGGATCTCATCAACTCTCTCACCAGGTGGGGTATAAGATCTGACGAGTCGGAAAAACTCACGATCAGTCCCTTCTTCAAAATGAAGGTGACCCAGAAAAAGGTGCTCGTAAATATAACGTGATACGAGCTGTTGTTTTAATGATGAACCATTAAAAAATGCTTCCCATTTGACGATGGCTTTTTGAGACTGGGATGAAAGGGGCGGCAGCGGGTCAAATTTTGCGCCTTCAGCAAGCCATTGGTTGATCGTCGAAAATTCCTGAGTGCTCAGTCCTGGTAGGCCGAATGGCATTCCCCACAGAGGGTTTTTCTCTTCGTAGTAATCGAACTCCTCAATGGTTGGGCATTGCTGGCTTCGATCAAGGCTTAGATCAAACGTATCTGGAAGTGGTTCAGGAGAGCCGCCGTGGTCTGATAGCGGGTTAATGTGTTTTTGGTTTAGCACCCGAAAAAGCAGTGAACCCATTAAATCGGCTTCTATGTTTTCGGTGCGTTCATTGAGTACTGGATAAAAATCTTTATCGCGCCATTCTTCAGTGTTCTTGGCGTCTATAAATAACCGAGTAGGGTCTGCTGAAGACAGTCGCCCGCCATCATAAACCAGGGCTTTACTCGCGCCCCGGTCAATGCCTGCATAAGATGATAATTGTTGCTGACAAGGCGCATCGTTGCAGGCGTGACAGGCAACACACCGAGAGTCGAGGATAGGTTTAACATCTTTGGTAAACGAAACATGCCCTTGCTGGGCTCGCCCTTGAAACTCACTCCAACCGATATTTCGGTCTTTTACTTTGGCTTCGCCATAGAGTTTATCGTAATCGATGGTGTAAGCACTGGAGCAACCAGCCACGATAAGGGTGGTGATAATAGTGAGAAAACAATAGCGGGCGAATTGATGTGTCTTCATAAGATATCAATGGCTTAGTGAGTTCAGAAGAATTGAATTGTAAGGGATATTTTGAGTGGCGGTCAATCAGCCAAAGCGTTTAGCATATAGAATATACTGAAGCGGTAACGCGCTCAGATATTCAAGTAACCGAAGAGTTGATGGTACGTTTAAAAGGCAAGTACAGTGATGATCAAGTGATTGAGCTTACTGGGTTGATTGCTTTTCAGAATATGTCTCGTAAGTTTAATGCGGCGTTAGATGTTTCAGGGCAAGGGTTTTTCAAAATACCAACAAAAAATAGCGAATTAAATCGTTAGCTTGTTTAGTGCTAATGTTACTTCGAAATCATCTTTTTCTGGTGCTTGTAACATGGCTTTTGCTAGCTTTGGCTCTAGTTCAACTCTGATGCGGCGGGCAATATCGCGAGCACCGTAACGGGTGTCATAGTGCTGAGATAAATACTGACGTGCGCTTTCACTTACCGCGACAGAGGCCTTACGAGGGCTTAAGCGCTTGTTTAATTTGTTGATTTCTAAATCAAGCAATGATTTAAGTTGGTTACCGTCGAGCCAGTTGAAAGGCAGTATTCGATCGATTCTATTGATAAATTCAGGGTCAAAATGAGCATTAAGTGCTTGGTCTATTATATCTGTTTGAGAGGGTGATTTGAGATGTAAGGCGGCCCTCCAGCCTTGAGAATATTTTTTTAGGGTGTCTGATTGCTCTTTTGCGCCAAGGTTGCTGGTCATAAACACTAAGGTATTGCTGAAATCAATTTCATGAGAGCCGGATGTCAAGGTTAACTTGCCGGTATCTAGAATGTTCATTAATGAGCGCACTACGCTTTGATCGGCTTTCTCTATTTCATCAAATAGCACCATGCCGGGTTTACTGAAAGATCCTTTGATTTTCTCTAGGTCGAATAGGGTTTGACCTTCTTTGCTACCAACATAACCCGGTGGAGACCCTGTCAGGGCAGCAGAGTAGTGTTCTTGTGCGAGTGTATTCATATCAATACGGCAAAGTTGATCTGCACTGCCTAATATTGATTCAGCAAGTATTCTCACCGTTTCAGTTTTACCTACTCCGGTAGGTCCCATAAACAACATTACAGAAAGCGGTCTGGATTTATCTGCAAAATCAGCTTTCAGTGTAAAAAGCATATCTTGCATAGCATCGAGAACATCTTTTTGCCCTACAATGCGTTGATGCAAGGCCGTTGTAACCTGTTCTGGGTTAAACGTGAAGCGTGAAACCCGTGCGGTACTTTGGTCATATTTGTGACGTGCGAGTTGTTCGCTATTGTGACCTAATTGGTCATTTATAAAGGGCACTCAAGCACCTCATTTAGATAATGATGGTAGTAACGGTCTCTAATAGTGTTTATTGGCCTGCTGATTGTTCTTTAGGGTCTACGGGTAAGGTTCCTACTGGGCAGTCAGCAACACCGACGGTTTTTCGCGTCATCGCTTCAACATCTTGTTGAGCTTTTTCTGCATCTAGCACCCATGTACGGTAAAAATCAAAGGGGCAATCGGCAATCCCTTTATTACCGTCTCCGGAATTATGTACGCCGGTGTAGCCGCGGTGTAGTAGTTTGAATAGGTGATTTTGTGATTGATCATTGGCGCGGGCATCCCTAATTTGAGATATCGATAGTTGCGCATATTGAACGCCCATATCTTCTTCGCCACACTCACCCAGTGTGCGGCCATCAAACCCTATGATTGCTGAATGGCCAAAGTATGAATAAACACCATCAAAACCAGTGGCATTGGCAACGGCAACATAGCTATTATTAGCCCAAGCCATGGATTTTGCCATCATTACCTGTTGCTCTTTAGCGGGGTACATATAGCCTTGACAGCGAACAATCAACTCAGCGCCCTTCATGGCACAGTCTCGCCAAATCTCAGGGTAATTGCCATCGTCGCATATGATCAGGCTGATTTTGAGACCTTTCGGGCCTTCTGACACATAGGTCGTATCGCCAGGATACCAACCTTCAATTGGGCACCAAGGAATACATTTGCGGTATTTTTGAACAATATCGCCCTTGTTATTAATGAGTACTAGGGTGTTATAGGGGGCTTTGTGTGGGTGCTCTTCATGGCGCTCTCCTGTTAGAGAAAAAATTCCCCAAGTGTCGGCTTCTCTGCAAGCGGCACTAAATATCTCGGTTTCTTCTCCGGGAATAGTGGCGGCTGTGGCCATCATTTCGTCATTGTCATACATGATTCCCATCGTGCTATATTCAGGAAAAACAACTAAGTCCATTCCGGGTAAACCTAGTTTCATGCCTTTGATCATATCGGCGATCTGATTTGCATTTTCTAATACTTCACTTTTAGTGTGTAGGCGCGGCATTTTGTAATTAACGACCGCTACTCCGACCGTATCTGGGCTGCTTGATATATCGCCATGACGCATAACCTGTCTCCGACTTTTCGCACTATTTTAAAAGATTAACTATTGATCACACTATGGGATAAGTCAGATTAGAAAAGAATACGGAAATATGACACCTCACCTAAGTTAAATGACTTAGATTGGGTGTTAAAAAACAGTAGAACCGGGAAGAGTGATGTGGCGTTAGATATCTCTGAAAAGGCGCGTTGAAACAAAGGCTATTGTTGGATAACAATAACCTCTTCAGTGATTATTTTTGTTGTTTGATTAGTGTCTTAAGCTCTTCCAGTTGTTGATGAAGGTCTTCAATGGTGTGTTTTCCATCGGCTTTATCTTGCTCGGCTTTTTCTTTGGCGTGCTCATCTTCCAGCACGCTGACGACGATACCAATCACCATGTTAAGAAAGGCAAATGCAGTAAAGAATATAAAGGTCAGGTAGTAAACCCAGCTAAAGGTATAAACGGTCATGGTTTCGTACATGACATCGGTCCAATCTTCAAATGTCATCACCCTGAACAACGTCAGCATTGAGATAGATATATCACCCCAGAGTGTGCTGTTGATCTTGGCAAAAAACGTGCTGCCGATAGCCGCATAGATATAGAAAATAATAAACATTAATAGAATGACATAACCGAGTTGGGGCATCGCTTTGACGAGTGAGTTCAGTAGTAGACGCAGCTCTGGAATGATCGAGATCATCCTGAGCACCCTAAAAATACGAACCAGACGGCCAATAAGCGCCATTTCGCTGTTTTCTATCGGCACCAGACTCACTATAACGATAAGCGTGTCAAAAATATTCCAGCCATGTTTAAAGAAGTCTCGTTTATGCTCTTCGCCTAAAAAACGGATGATGATCTCAATGAGAAATACCAGCGTAATAAAGTGGTCTAACCAGCCGACAGCGGTCAGTACGTTTTCAGGAATATCGTATGTTTTTGCGCCAATAACCAATGCAGAAAAAACGATAATAGAGATAACAAAAAACTCAAATGCTTTGTTACTGCGTATTTTGAGGAACGATTTTTGAAGGTTATCGGTATTCATAGACGTAATATTTTCGTTGTGTTTTTTCAGATTTTGACAGAGATTAATAGATAGGGGCGCAAGTTTAGAGTTAAAAGGAGGGAAGTCAATCTAATGATAGGTAAAAATTGATTAATTAATGTTCACTTAGTTGAAGTATCATGATGGTCTTGTGATAGAATGCCCGCCTTTTTCAGGCTTGGCGTTTGGTGCCTTGTTAGCGTTTTATTTTTGGAGAGTACGAGATGGCTGTTGTTCGTTGGGTTCTTGGGCGTTTAATATTAACGTTAAATTGGTTGTTTACCCCTAGAGGCATCAAAAGGTCTGCTGAAGATCAGCGTGTAGTGGATGCAAAAACAGCTAACTTGTCACTTTACCAATATGAAGCCTGCCCGTTTTGTGTGAAAGTACGTCGTGCTATGAAACGTAATTCACTGAAGGTCGAAGTTCGAGATGCCAAGCGAAATGAAACGTACAAAAATGAGTTGTTAGAGAACGGTGGAAGGCTTAAAGTGCCTTGTTTGAGAATTGAAGAAAACGGCGAAGCTCGTTGGATGTATGAGTCGTCAGAGATCATTAGTTTTCTTGAGCAGAATGTTGCACAGACAGCGTAATTTATTGCAATAGAACACTAGACGCAGCCTTTTGAACCTGTGCTAACGTATCATCGTTAGCGCATAGCCCAAACCGTATTAGGCTGCGTTGCTTATCTAGCTTGATGCTCCGCACCAATATCCCCATCTTTCCGAAATGGGTTTTTATTTGCTCAGCGATTTCTTTTTGCATCTCGAATGAAATGAAAAAATCAGTTGAGTAGCCGCCTTCAATACCTAAACATCTAAGCTCGCACGATAACATCGACGCTTGTTCTGCTGCCCGTACCTTTAACGATCTAATACTCTGCTGTTGCCAGCGTTTATCTTTAAGGCACTGGGTCGTTATCCATTGACTGGGTCCGCTTAGCGTCCAGGGGCCTAGTGTTGATTCAATTTTATCGCGCCAGTTCTGGCAGGCAATGACAAAGCCGGTTCGAATGCCTGGAAGGCCAAAAAACTTCCCAATAGATCGTAACACTATCAGCGAGTCAGACTCCGTGGTTGATAAGCTGTTATTAGGGTTAGTATCAATAAAGGCTTCATCAACCACCAGCAGACCGCCGTAGCCTTCGATGATGTTTAATAACTTCAGTAGTGCTTCTCGGCTATGCAAATGACCAGTTGGATTATTGGGGTTTATGACTAGCATGACTGACGGCTGATCGTATTCTGCGATGGAGAGAATGTCATCTTGGTAGGGGTTGTAGGGTTGCAGCCGATGACCGTTTTTTTGCCAATGATAACGGTGCTCTTCATAGCCGATCATCGGTACTGCTACCCTGCTAGTGTCAATAATCTGTGGCAATACTTGAATAGCAGCTTGTGAGCCTGCAATGGGCAATATATTCGGCGTGCCGTAGTAATCAGCGGCCGCTTGTTGCAATTGGCTATCAGGGTAGGGAAGACGTGTCAGGTACTCTGGTGGAATTTGGCTATTCAGTTCCCACGCAATAGGGTTAAGGCCTGTCGATAGATCAATCCATTGTTGTTCAGGAATATCATATTCTTTCGCTGCCGCAGATAGGTTGCCACCGTGCGTTAACATATTAAAGGACTACCAGTAGAACCGTTAGTGTGGCTAACCATATAAACAGCGCTTTGTTGATAAGCGATTGCGCAGCTAATATGTGGTGTGCAGTAGGTGCTTCTCCCATACCTAACACGGGCTTAACTTCTTTGTTACCGTGGTAAATCGCATCCCCTCCAATGGTAATAGAGAGTGCGCCGGCGCCAGCCGCCATTACGGGTCCCGCGTTAGGGCTTTTCCACTGAGGAGCCTGGGTTTTCCAACTTTGTATAGCTGGCTGACAATTGCCAGCCAAAGCATAACTAAACGCGCAGAGTCGAGCTGGCACCCAGTTTAGAAGGTCATCGAATCTTGCTGCGGCCCAGCCAAATTGAAGAAAGTGGTCGTTTTTATACCCCCACATCGCATCAAGTGTATTGACCAAGCGATAGAGCACTGCGCCTGCTGGGCCTAATAGAACAAACCAAAACAATGCGCCAAAAATAGCATCATTGCCGTTTTCCAGCAGTGTTTCGATGGTGGCTGAAACGACTTCTTGCTCTTCAAGTGTCTCGGTGTCCCGGCTCACTATCATGGCTAAGTGTTGTTTGGCTTCCTTCAAGTTACCTTGTTGCAGTGGTTTTACGATGGCGGAGGTATGTTCAAATAAACTTTGCCAGCCAATGGTGATATAGAGTACGACTGCGCTAAAAAGTGTGCTGGCGAGGCCTGAATGAAACCATGTCAGTTGAAGTGCTGTGATTATCAAAACGGTGGGAATAATGCATATCAAAAGCGCAACGACCCCATCGCGTTTATTGGCTTGAGAGTGGTTGTATCTGTTCTCTATTTTATGTGCAAAATTGCCAAAAACAACCAGCGGATGGTTATTTTTGGGCTCTCCTAGTACTTTATCAAGCAGGAGTGCGATGAATATTTGAATAATGGCCATTGATTGTGACAACTGTAAGGTTCGGCTAGGGTTAACGCATAAGTATCAAGGGCTACAAGTCTATATCAAGCCGGCTATCATTGCTTCTGAAAATACTTGTTATTGATCGTCAGAATAGCATGGTGAGATGTATTTTTTGAATGTTTTGGTTGTGATATCAGGCTACAATAGGGTCTTTAATCCACCCCTCTATTTTAAGCATTTATCGGGTTCTACTATGTTTCGCTTTTTCGAAAAGCTTATTAAGCCCTTTCCATCTACTATTCCTGACCAGCCTCCTGGCACCCTGTTGGCGTTTTGTCGTCATTATACCCGAGGTATGGAAGCGCCTTTAATATTGATGACGATTCTTACGGCTATGCTTGCGATTTTAGAGGTTGGGCTGTTCGGGTTTTTGGGAGAGTTGGTTGATTGGTTAAGTGTTAAAAACCCCGAAACATTATTGCAAGAAGAAGGCATGACACTGCTAGGTATGGGGTTGTTGCTATTAGTGGGGTTGCCGTTGATTGTGTTGCTACACGCGGCCATTGTGCACCAGGCGTTATTGGGGAATTTCCCTATGCTGATTCGCTGGATGGCGCACCGCTACCTATTACGACAGAGCATGTCGTTTTATCAAAATGATTTTGCGGGGCGTATTGCGACCAAAGTGATGCAAACATCGTTGGCCGTGCGCGAAACCGTCATGAAATTACTGGATGTGATGGTCTATGTGTTGGTTTATTTTGTGGCGATGTTGGTGCTGGTAGCGCAAGCTGATTTGCGTTTAATGATGCCGCTAGTAGTGTGGTTGGTGCTTTATATTTGTTTACAGCGTTACTTTGTTCCGAAGCTTAAAAAGGTAGCAACGCATCAAGCGGATGCGCGCTCGTCAATGACAGGGCGTATTGTTGATAGCTATACCAATATTGCCACGGTCAAACTGTTCTCTCATAGCAAACGTGAATCGGACTATGCCAAAGAGAGTATGGATGAGTTTTTAGGCACGGTCTATCAGCAAATGCGATTGGCTACGGGTTTAAACGTTAGCGTACATGCGCTTAATTATGCATTAGTGTTTTCGGTGTCTGCGATATCCATCTGGCTATGGATGGAGAGCGCTATTACCGTGGGATCCATTGCGATAGCGGTCAGTTTGTCGTTACGACTCAATGGCATGGCTCAGTGGATTATGTGGGAAGTCAGTGCTCTATTTGAAAATATCGGTACGGTTAATGATGGTATGACCACCTTATCTCAGCCGCTTGAAGTCACCGATGCGCCAGAGGCAAAAGCGCTTAAGGTGACCAACGGAGAGCTACTGTTTGATCATGTTGGCTTTCACTATGGTCAGAAGAGCGGTGTGATTGATGACTTGAACTTGAATATCAAGCCGGGTGAGAAAGTAGGGTTGGTGGGCCGTTCAGGCGCAGGGAAATCAACACTGGTTAATTTGCTGTTAAGGTTTCATGATCTTGACGAAGGACGAGTGTTGGTTGACGGGCAAGATATCAAACTTGTTACACAAGATAGTCTGCGTGCGCAAATAGGTATGGTCTCGCAAGATACCTCATTACTGCATCGCTCTGTGCGAGACAATATTCTATATGGTCACCCTGATGCCACCGAAGAGCAGATGATCGCAGCGGCTAAATTTGCAGAAGCCCATGAGTTTATTCAAGGGTTAACTGATGCGGCAGGCCGCACAGGGTACGATGCGCAGGTAGGGGAGCGAGGTGTTAAATTATCTGGTGGCCAACGTCAACGTATTGCGATTGCGCGAGTATTGTTGAAAAACGCGGCGATACTGTTACTTGATGAAGCGACGTCGGCACTCGATTCAGAAATAGAAGCCGCTATACAGTATAGCTTGACCAAACTAATGGAGGGTAAAACGGTTATTGCGATTGCACACCGTTTATCGACTATAGCAGCCATGGACCGACTGATCGTTTTGGATGAGGGGCAGATCGTAGAGCAGGGTTCACACCAGGAGCTGGTATCCAGTGGGGGCATCTATGCGCAGTTGTGGGCCCATCAGTCGGGTGGGTTTATTGGGGTTGATGCCTAATAGTTATCGCCAGGCTAATGTTCAACTGGATTGAGCAAGGCGGGAACTAAATTGCTTTAAAATGCGTACTGCGTTGAATCATCGCTATACTGATAGTATAGGTATTAAATGGTTGTAGGCATTAAACAGGCGTTAGATATGAAATTACATATTATTTTCGTGTTGTGTTGTAGTCTCTTATATTCCATTAACGGCTCGTCAGCGCAAAAAAAAGTACTGTTGATTTCTAGCTATCATCAAGATTTTCCTTGGACTTCTCAATGTGAAGCGGGTGTCAAAGAAGTGCTATCTACGACGGCAGAGATCAATACGTTCTATATGGACACCAAACGACTGCCTGAATCAGAGTTTCAAAAAAGTGCAGATTTAGCGTGGGAAAAATTCGAATCATCAAAGCCTGATGTAGTTATGCTAGGAGATGATAATGCGCTTCGGCTGGTGGGGCCGAAATTGGCTGAGCACTCTGTCCCCGTGGTATTTTTAGGCATCAATCATAATCCGAGAGTTTATTTTTCAGGAGGAATACTGCCTTCTAATATGACCGGGGTACTTGAACGAACGCCTATTATGGGGTCTATACGATTTATTGCTCGGATCTTGCCCGATGTTAAGCGTATATTGATCATTGCGGGTGAAAGCCAAACCTCTCAGGCGGAGCTAAAAAACACGTTGCTTGATCAGAAAAAATTGGCCACTACAGGTATTGTGGCGGATGTTAAAACGGTTAATACCTGGACAGGCTGGTTAGAGACACTGAAATCTGCCCATGAGCACTATGGTATTGTCCTCCCTTTGGGTTACTTTAATATTAAGAATGATAACGGACAGTACCTAACGGGCTATGACGCCATGTCTGAGATGTCTGCTAGTAGTCAAATACCGATTTTTGTTAATCAAGATTATACTGTAGGCGACGAAGGTGCGATGGGCGCGTTGGTTATTCAAGGTAAAACACACGGTAGGCGCGCGGGGTCAATTGCCTTGAGTATTCTTGAAGGCGCTTCACCATTATCCCTTCCTCCAGAGGTGGATCAAACAGGGGGGTTCTATTTCAACCAAAAACAGCTTACTCGATTTGGTATTACACTGCCTGAAGAAATTGTGAATTACTCAACCTTCAAATAACGCTGATGTGCTAAGCTCAGTTCTCAGAGTCACCTAAGCCATTACGCACGCCCCTCAAAACGTTCGTGCCCGTCCAAAGAGAAACGTTACGCCGCTCATGAATATTACACTGTCGCCAAATGCAAATAATACGCAGCCTGAACAAAGTGCTGATCAAACCCGTTTTAACAAACTCTGGCAAGAGGTTAAAAAGAAGCAGGCGCGTAATGAAAAACTAAAAAAAGATATGGATGCATTACTGGCGACCTACTCGCAGAAAGTCATGCCGGTTGAGTTGGGTATAGAAGAACCTCTGATTTTGTTGGCGCGCCGTTTGGTTGAGTTTGCCAGTCGCAAAAGCCTCGCTGACTGGCAGCGGGGAGAGTTACAAGACTGGATTGCCGAAACGTTACATGAGGTCAGCCAATACAATGCAGCCGAAGCTGAAGCCATTAGTCATGACTACAACCAAGTGATTGCGGACTACTACGATATTTCAGTTGAAGAGTTAACGGGCCCTCCTGATATCGACGATGAAATCGAAGCGACGATGCGTGAAGCATTTGAATCGATGAGTGGAGATGATGAACGCCCGCTCGACCAAGATCAGGACGACAGGTTTGGGTTTGATGATGAAGATGACTTGTTTGACCACGAATATACCAAGTCCAAGGCAAGCGTAGACCGAAAAGAGCAACCTATTAACGAGAAATGGATTCGTAATTTATTTCGTCGTACCGCCCGAGCGCTTCATCCGGATAAGGAACAGGACCCAGAGCAACAACATCACAAGCAAAAGCTTATGACCCAACTGCTTGATGCTCGAGACCAACAGGATATTATGACCATGATGATGCTCTATAACGAGCATGCTGATGAGGGTGAATTATCGCTTGAGTCAGAAGAAATCGAGAGTTTGTGTGATTTGTTAAGAAAGCAAAAAGACATACTGGATATGGACCGGATGGAACTGATCAACGAAAGTCCGATGCATTATGGCGTGCACGACAAGCTTTATGCCATTAGCCAAAAGGCGCGAGATAGGAAGCTAAAAGAGCATTTGGATGGTGTACATGCCAGTATCAAACAGAAGTATAAGCTGGTCGAGTATCTGCGCAACTTAACCAACTTAAAAGTCGTATTAGAAGGGCGCTATGAAGATCGAAGCCCCTAATTTAAGCTGCTCGGAAGGTCCCCCGCTTTATGGAAAATAGAGTCTAATATCCCTTTAGCTTTTAATCTAGAGAGAGCCTTGGTAATAGGGGGGATTAATTCTGTTCTCGTTGATGCCCTTGAAAAGTACAGCTCTATAGGTACTTCGCTGACCGTCATTAATGATGTTACTTTGTGGCTAGGAACCTGTAGCTCTCTAAGTGCATAGTAAAGTGTTTGGTCTGCGCTGGCGAAAGCGTAAATACGCTTTTTGAGTAGCATTTTAAGGCCTTGTTCCATTGAGGTTAATGGCAGCTTGTCGAGTGAATGGTTGTTATCAAAGATAGAGCCATACTTGGAGCCACTAATATGGCCGACCGGCTTACCTTGAAGTTGATTAAGATTGTTGATTGGCGGAGTACCTGCTCGCCCGGCAATAATTATTCTAAGCTCTGAAACTTTACCAATAGAAATGCCTATCTTATTGGACTCAGGGCTGTTGAACATCACTGCAAAGTCAGCTGCACCTGTTTTTATTTCATGAATTACCCTTGGGTAAGGGCGAAGCTTATTGTTAATTATGACGCTGTTATTTTTCGTATTAATAAGCTCATTTTCTAGTGCATGCACAAGACTTACTAGCACACCTACAGGCACACGCTCTTTATTAAAAAAACCCCAAGGTTTCACGTTAGTGGTAGAAAACCGACCGAGAAGGGGTTCTTGTGCAAATGTTATTGATGGTTGTACTAAAATCGATAATCCTAGAACAACACGAGCTAGAACCGTACATAATTGCATAAAAACAGGTGAACCCTTTATCTGGTTGATGATACGTCAGTAAATGTACCATTTAAATGAATAGTAGCAGAGAAATAGCTGGATAGTGTATAGGCCCTCTTTAAAATAACGCGAAGCGCTGAATGCTTTACCGCAATAGTAGATTAAGGGTGTACATTACGCATTTAAGGTGGCTTAAGTGGCTGTTTGAAGCACGGGGAATCGATGTGTCGCGCGCCCGATAAAAAATAGTAAAATACCGCCACCGAGCACGGTTAGGCATATCCACAATAGTTTGGTGTATTTGTGTACTTCGCCTAACCATTGGCTATGGCCTGAAGACTCCATAAAATAGAGAAGCGCACCCCCCACCGCCAGCCCGAATGCACCCGCGTAGCTCCATGTAGGAATATTGCGTGCGCCAGCCCAAAGTGAAAAGAAAACCACTGGCGCCAAATACATTGATGCCGTGCCACTAACTGCAACGGCACTAAACAAATCTTTGTTGCCGAAAAACACCATTGCTAACCCTAGTAGCATAAAAATGACCATCACTATTCGGCCATTCTGAATGGTAGGTTCAACTATACGCATATCGACCGCCACTAATTTCGCAGAACTTGAGAGGGTACTATCCAGTGTAGACATTGCTGAAATCACTAACGCCGCATTAAAGAGAAACATCGGCATATCGCCTAGCAAACGATTAAGCACTGCATTCATCTCTTCGCCTGCTGTTGCATGGGCCCCAGCGATCACGCCAAATGAACCAAATATCAAAATACATAAAATGCTAATCCAGCCTGCATGAAGAAAGCTCAGACGGGTGGTCTGGCGATCAGCAATAAAACCACGATCCATCATGACAGGGTCGTGCATCGGGTAACTCCATACCTGCAATAGTGCCACCAGCAGTAATATTGGCCCAGGTTCTGAGATGACGAATGGCGTTGCTAACAAGCTCTCAATGCTCACCAACCCATCAGAAAATACCATAAAGACTAGCATGACCAAAACCGCTATAAACACGACCATTTGAAACACATCAGTGCGTAATGAAGCGTGTAAACCGCCTAACATAGAGTATAGTAACGTTACCGCCGCGAATGCCATTACCGCAATGGTATATGCCGAGCTGCCTGCGGCGCCAAACAAGATACCCATCACCAGTATGTTGGCAAATACTTCGCTGACTAAGCGCAACCCAATCACAAAGTTATAGCAACGAGTGCCTACTGCGCCAAAACGATCACGTAAAAAACCCTGAATGCTGTTAAAGCCATGCTTGAATCTCAGTGAGTCGATAATCAAGCCGCCAGTGAGAAACGATAAATAATAGGCCGCATAAGCGAGGGTGCCCCATATCCCATAATAAAACCCAAGAATGGCCGCATTAAGCAGTGAACGGGCGAATATCCATGTGGTCACCTGACTGAGAATCATCGTCATCAGTCCTGGTGATGCTCCATCGGGTGATAGGCCTGCAAAAAAGCCTGATTCTGCTCTCGCCTTAGGGGATAATAAGATAGATACCAACGCGATAATGGCGATGGTAACGGGCAATGCAATGCTCATTTAAAACTCCGTTATGATGCAGTAATACGCAGCCGATACTTTATGGTGGGGCTTCACAGCAGGCTGGTGATAGGTAGTTCAGAGTATCAACGTTGCCGTTAGTTCCCTAAGGTGTTGCTATATTTGAGTTAAGGGTCGCTATTAACTCTGTAGTATTTGCAGTGGCAAGCTCAATAACGTATCGCCAGAGCGGGCAAAATACCCAATAATCGCCACAAAACTGGCGACTGTTGCGACATACCAAACCGTTGTAAATATCTGCCCATAGCGATCAAGAGGCAGCAAATGACTCTGATGTCGTTCCTTCCATTCGAAGAATATCTCAATGCTGCCAATAAACAGAAGAAACCCTAATAACGCCAATCCCAAACTGTAACTCAACCAAACCCCAAAGGCCGCCGCTAAAACACAGACGATTAGACCAACTTTGCTATTCATTGAAAAGCTCACACTTTTTAAAATGTGGCCGCCATCTAAAGGTAAAATCGGTAATAGATTGAATATGTTGAGCAGTGCGTTAAAAGAGGCAAGACCGGCAAAGAAAATGTTATCGGTTATCCAATAAGCCAACAAACAGGCCAGCGACATAATCAGGCCAAAAAACGGCCCCATAATGGAGATCACCACGTCTTGCCAGCGGGTGTTAATTTTACCGTCTGTTAACGCCATTCCCCCGAAAAAGGGTATTAAGTAGATGCCTTTGGTGGGCATATTAAAATATTTCATAGCACGTATATGACCATATTCATGAAACACTAGACATGCTAATAGCGAGACCGCAAACTGAAATGAAAAGAACCATGAATAAGCAGCCAGACTAGCACCGGCAAGAACAACTTTTATCAGTTTGGCACTTTTAAGCAGCTTCATGCCAAGTGACGCCAAACCAATTAAGCTCAGTTTTCGCTTAGTATCAACGGGGCGTTCAGGTACCTGCCGCTCAATATCTTTACTATTGCGAGTGCCTGTCGTGTAGTCTTCATCGTTAACTAATACGCGATACTGAATGTTAAAGGGCTGCCATTTCAAGTCAACTTCAAGTCGGCACTGGACCAGTTCTATAGAGGGTGCTTCAGGTGGGGTCTCGTGGAGGGCTGTATTCGCGTTATCACGGACAAACTGCATCTCAAAGTGATGCACTTTTGACTCTGAATCCTCAGGTGACGCCGCAATCTCAGATACTAGAGCATCACCCCAAAAAAGCTGCTGCCAGCCCGCCATCGAGCCCTCTAAACGGAGGTTTTTACCCAAGAACTCGACTTTTAATAATTCCACTGCGGTACCTACTGATAAACGTTAATGAGCGCGATTATGCCTGTTATAGGGGAAGGAGCCAAGTTGTAGCTGTGATGAAAGGAGGTAGAGCCTGCACCGTGAAACGTTTTGGGTGCGATTGGAATCAAGGAATGTGGGTATTAGGCTAAACCCTGATTCCGTTCGTTCCTCTCTTCATCAAGGCTACGGTTTAGGTAGTGCTCACTACTGTATTTGTTGATGGCATAGTGGTTAGTACGTTTATTTAGGTAGACTTAACTAATCTCTTCCATGGCAATATTGGCAAAGGTAAAATAACCGTTCATCATATGCCAGAAACTAGCGGCTGCTATGGGTCTGCTATCACGCAGTGCAAAAAGACCAACAGCAGATAGCGGGGTTACCGGAGATGACTTTTGGATCAAAGGCTTGTTTTAGTCTGTCTGGTGGTGCAGGTTCTGATGCTAGCTCAGACGTAATGTCTACCTGATTGAGTACCCTTAGCGGCGATGTTGTCATAATGTACACTTAAGTAAATGACCCTCAAACACTGACCCAATCAATAGCGTGTTGCCACTAACCGCCCCTACTGTTGATGCTGAAAGTTCCTCGCCTGCATTTAAATATATTTCAGAAAACTCAGGTTGTTCACTCTTAACGTTTATTTTCAATATTTGCGATGGTGATAACTTTGTTTTGTCTTTAGCGTGTGCAGCAAAATCCAGCAGCTTCGGATGGGCTCCTAGCCATAGATTGCCCGCGTCGTCCCATTCGAGGTTATCAGCGCCGGTATCCACCAAAATTTCTCCTTGTTTACTGAGTGACCCATCGCTGATGTCTCGGTTATATATATTGACTCTTCGACTCAAAATTTCAGATACATAGAGTGTTTTTAGATCGGCTGTAATCGCGATGCCATTGCTGTACTTAAGCCCTGTTGCAACTATTGCCCCCTTTTCACCGTCAAAATAGCTCACCGTTGATAAGGGAAGTGCGAGGTACTCTTCAAACGTTTGCATGAAATGACCTCTGGGGTAGCCGTGATCATTGGTGGCATAAAATTGGGTTGGGCTGATTGCGACGATGTCGTTGGGTGAAGTGAGTTCAGGGTAGGAGATAGTTTGGCGATGAATGAGCGTGCTAACGTCTTTAATGTCGAAAATTTCAATTTGTTCTTCTCCTCCATTGCGGTGGTTGATAACAAATAGCGAGTCATCACCCTTGTTGTTTTGGTAGAGATATATGCCATGAGGGTGAAAGTCTTCTGAGAAGTGTTGGGTCAGTAACACTGGTCGTGAGTCAGGCATCGACAGGTCTAAGCCGTAAACTCCGCCTGCTACGGGCATATTGGCCATCGTGGCCCTGCGGTCATCGGCTGAGATATAGGCAAATTGATTGGTATGATCAATGGTTATATCCTCAGCCCCTACGACACCGGTAATAGCCTCACACTGACCTGAGAAATGCGGTTCAATTGGGTAGAAAGGGCTGGCGCTGCTTAGGGTTCTATAGCTCTGAACGCAGATCAACGAAATAACGAGTAGTGCGGATATCTTAAGAGGGGTTTTCATGTCATACCTTTTTTATTGTTGTGTGGAGATTATCATTTTCGAAGTTTACGGCTGACCTCTAATAGATAGCCATAGCTTTTCAAGCAATGTAGCGACCACACTTACTTCTGCAAATGCTTGCTTTAGCTCCGTTCTGTTGATTTGGCTAAAGGCGGGTAGTGTCGAAATCTCTATAGCGGTGAATTTAAATTTTTTAAATAATGCAGCCCCATCAAACAACGGGTTGCCAAAGCCCGCGTATTCCCAGTCAAGTATTACTACGTTTGAATCATTGCTGCAAATATTATCGATATGTAAATCGTGGTGGGTTAAGCACTGGGGTACAGCCGGTAACTTATTTATGCGATTGATTATTTGATCTAATTGTTGCTGTTGCTGGGTTGAGTGATCGGTGGCGGCATCAATGTGCTTTTGGTATCGATTAAAGAGTGCGGAGTAATCAAATGGTTGGATGTTGCGGGGTTGAATCAATTGCCACTCACTTATTGCCATTAATAATTGAGACGTTGTTTTTTTGTTGATGGGCGGAGCGATCGTATCACCATGATCCCACATCAAACACCAGCCTTCTCGCCAGTTGTTTTTAACAACTTTAGGGGCCCATACACAACCCTGAATAAGCTCAAGGATTTGTGCTTCAGTCTCCCGCGAAACCCCAAATGCCCAATCTTCTCCGGCATTAGCTCTAAGGATTAATGATTGATTTGATATCTGACCTCGATAGAGGCGATTGGTGGTCCCCTTAGAGGCAATAAGCTGCCAAGCGACCCGTTGATTGAGATAGTCGTTGACGGTATTCAATAGTGTCTTGTCAGCTAACATCTGAGCAGTCATCTTCATCGCTCCTCCGAAAGGAGTGTGTTAGTATTTTTAGACATATTACCCTTAGACCCTGATCTGGCGCTTATGAAAAAACAACTTTTAGCTATTAGTTCATTGTTATTATCGACTTCTGTGCTTGCTGCAGATCTGACGGTTTACACCTATGACTCATTTGTTTCTGAGTGGGGGCCAGGCCCTAAGCTTGAAAAAGCCTTTGAAACAGAGTGTCAGTGTGACATGGAATTTATCGCAGTTGAAGACGGTGTCAGTATTCTTAATCGATTACGTATCGAAAAAGCCAACACCAAAGCGGATGTGATTTTGGGGGTTGACGATGCGTTAATTGAGATAACCCGTAGCGAAGGACTCGTTCAATCTCATGATGTTACGTTAACCGGTTTAAAGAAAGAACTTAATTGGGATGATGTTGATTTTATCCCCTTCGATTATGGTTTTTTTGCGTTTATTTATAATAGCCAGAAAATCATGCGCCCCCCTACTTCACTAAAAGAACTGATTGAGTCTGATGCGTCAGTTATCTATCAGGACCCCAGAACTAGTACTCCAGGACAGGGCCTAATGTTGTGGGTTAAACGTATTTATGGCGAGCAGTCTGATGCTGCTTGGGAGAAGCTCTCACAGCATACGGTTACTGTCACCAAAGGTTGGTGGGAAGCCTACAGCATGTTCCTTAAAGGGGATGCAGATTACGTTTTAAGTTATAACACTTCGCCGGCGTATCATGTGGTGACTGAAAACAAGTCACAGTATAAAGCGGCCGAATTCTCTGAGGGTCATGTGGCGCAAATAGAGGTGGCGGCGATTACCAAGGCTTCTACCCGTAAACCTTTGGCTAAGACATTTTTGATGTTTCTTATTTCGCCTGAAGCCCAGAGGATTATTGCGACCAATAATTGGATGTTGCCGGTGATTGACGGGCTTACATTACCGGCTGTATTCGCTGAGCTTATTACACCTAAGCGGATTGGCTTTACTCCCCAAGAAGTTGCCGATAACCGGGCGTTTTGGGTGAGAGAGTGGCGTAGTGCCGCGACTCGATAAGGCCTCTTGATGATGTTATTGCACACACAAAGTTATCGAAAATATGGCTCTCAATATCCATGAGAGTAGCTGGATGGGTCAGTTTTTTTCTGACGACGTTTATCACTGTGCTCGCTTTTCAAGGCTTGATTGGCTTTAGTGAGCAAGGCCCCGATTGGGCGCTTTTAAGTGATCGTTACTTCCATAGCATACTCATTTTTTCAATAAAGCAGGCCTTGCTGAGTGCACTGCTATCGATTGTATTGGCTTGGCCTATAGCTAGAGCGTTGTATTACCTTCCAATGCTCCCAGCCCGTCGCGCTTTTTTAGCCCTCTGTCTATTGTGCTTTGTGATGCCCACTTTGGTGTTGATCACAGGGTTGGTGTCGTTACTGGGGCGTTCGGGGGTGGTATCCCCGTTACTCATTGATGTTCTGGGGGTTGATTGGAACCTTTATGGCCTCAATGGCATCTTGTTGGCACATATCTATCTTAATATGCCCTTTGCCGTCAGGGTGCTTTATCAACAGCTAAAAAGCATTCCGGATAGTAGTTGGAAGCTGTCGCTACAGTTAAAATTTAGCCGATGGCAGCGCTTACGCATTGTAGAGTGGCAGAGCTTGCGGAGCACTGCATTGGTGCTGTTTGGCTTTATTTTTGTGTTGTGCTTTAACAGCTTCGCCATTGTGTTAGCGCTGGGTGGCGGGCCGAAATCAACCACCTTGGAGGTGGCGATTTACCAAGCCTTGAAATATGACTTCAATATACCCGAAGCGTTGATGCTGGCTTGGGTCCAGCTATTAATAGCTGGTGGGTTGTTTTTGATGGTGTCGCGTTTTGGCCGTACTCAATGGTTATCGGTTGATACCGCACGAGATGATTGGAAGCCGATACCAACAGGGTGGCGCTTATGGTTGATGACGTGTAGTTATTATGTTGTTTGGGGAGCTCTTGTGTTACCAGTGTTAGCATTGTTTGCCGGTGTTACTCAAGGAGACTGGTTACGCCTAGAGTGGGGGGCTCTGATCAAGCCGACGTTAATAACTTTAGGACTAGGCATATTATCGGCGTCATGTGGTATGGTGCTGGCTTATTCGATGTTAAGTCCTATTAGGCAGATGAACCTATTAGTGCAGTCTCGCAGGCGTGTGATGCTTGAATGGTTGGCTACCCACGCATTAGTCGCACCTGCTATGGTGATGTCCGTCGGGCTATTTATATTCCTACTGCCCCTTGTTGATATTGACCGGTGGGGCATCGTATTTGTGGCTATTTTGAATACAGCATTGATAGTGCCGTTTGCGATACAAAAACTTAAGCCCAGACTTTATCAGTTTGATGCGCAATACAATGCATTAACTCGATCATTAAAGCTAAAAGGGCGACAACGCTGGACTATAGAGTGGCCTTTTATTCGCCCGGTAGTCCTCTCTACCTATGGGTTAGTACTTGTATTATCGATGGGTGACGTCGCTATATTCTCAATATTTGGTTCTAACGATTGGGCCACGTTACCTTGGCTTATTTATGGTTACGCTGGCACTTATCGTATTGCCGAAGCCAGTATTGCATCGATCGTATTGCTTTCACTATGTGCACTTATTCTTTGGTTATTCGAAAAGGTACAAACTAGCCATGCTTAATATTAGTCAGCTAAAAATAGCCCGCGAAGGCAAGGTGCTCTGCTATGACCTACAGTTAGATGAAGGCAAAATACTTGCGATTCAGGGGGTCAGCGGAGTCGGGAAGTCTACACTATTAAGCGCGATTGCCGGGTTTGTAACGCCAATGGATGGCACAATCGAGTGGAAAAGTAAGCGGCTCAACTTTCTAGCTGTGGAGGCGCGCCCTGTCAGTTACTTGTTTCAAGACCATAACCTGTTTGAGCACTTAACGGTGATGGATAATCTTTCGTTAGGCTTCTCAGGCGATGCCCCTAAGGACGATTTAATCGAAGCGGCTAACCAGTTGAAGGTGTTAGACCAGCTAGAAAAGCGTCCGGGGGAACTATCAGGAGGCCAGCGACAGCGCATCGGGCTTATTCGTGCACTATTGCGCCCAGAAGCGCTGATATTACTGGATGAACCATTTGCAGAGTTGGACCCTGAAACACGTCATTTGACCGTTAAATGGGTTCAAAAGACAGCCAGGGATCAGGGTAAAACCGTGCTGATGGTGACCCATCAATCGGAAGATGCCGAACAATTGGCGGATGAGTGTTTGATACTGAAAGGTGCAGCCTCAACTCTGTAGCCTCGATGAAGAGAGGTACGAAGGGAATCAGGGGTTGATTTACGGCAGGTCACATGAGCGATAAAAAAAGGGAGCATATATCGTACTCCCTTTGTAAATAAGATTAATCGTAGATATTAAACGCCGTTAATCAAATAATGGGTGTAAATACTACCGGCATAGCCTAATCCGATGGCCCAGCTCCATTTCATATGACTGAAGAAGGTATACATGCCCTGCGATTGACCCATCAGTGCAACCCCTGCAGCAGAACCGACAGAGAGTAAGCTACCACCTACGCCCGCCGTCATAGTAACTAACAACCACTGGTAATTATCCATATCAGGTGACATGGACAGAATGGCAAACATCACTGGAATGTTATCGATCACTGCAGACAGCAAGCCCGCAACGATGTTGGCATTAGTAGGCCCCCAGCCTTCATACATGAAGTGGGAAACATAACCTAAGTAACCAATGGTTCCTAAGCCACCGACACAGAAGATGACACCAAAAAAGAACAATAAGGTGTCCCACTCTGCGCGGGCTACTTTGTTAAAGATATTAAATTCAGCAGTATGGTCAAACTGGTTATCTTCAGTAATTTTGATGTAATAAGAGAAAAAGAACAAATAGGAAAGCCCCATCATCATACCCAAGAAAGGAGGTAAGTGAAGTATCTGTTCAAAGCTAACCGCCGTTACGATGGTACACATAAATAAAGCACAGATAATTAAACCGCCACGCTTAATAGACACGTTTTCATCGCCTGGAGGGGGGGTCTCATTAGGGATTGCAAAGTGCATAATGACGGCAGGAATCAAAAAATTAACAAGAGATGGGACAAACAGCGCGAAAAACCCGAAGAAGTCGATATGACCGGACTGCCACACCATCAGCGTAGTGATATCACCAAACGGACTAAATGCACCACCGGCGTTAGCGGCTACCACAATATTGACAAAGGCAACGGCCACAAACTTAGGCCTATCAGAGCCTACCGCTAATACTACAGCCCCCATTAACAACGCCGTGGTCAGGTTATCGGCAATAGGTGAGATGAAGAAGGCTAAAAAGCCTGTAATCCAGAATAGTTGGCGGTAGCTAAAGCCCTTTCGGACTAACCAAGAGCGCAGTGCTTCAAAAATGTTTCTATCGGTCATTGCGTTCACGTAGATCATAGCCGTTAGCAAAAACAGTAATAGAGCCGCATATTCTAATAGATTGTGATCAAGCGCGCCTGAAATTAACTCTGCGCCATTTTCGACCTGTTTAGCCAGTAAACCCACGCAGATCCAGATGAGGCCTGCTGCGAACATAACGGGTTTTGATTTGCGCAGATGAATAAATTCTTCAGCGATGACCAAGCTATAAGCCAGTACAAATATCACCAGCGCAGCAATACCTAAGCCCGAGTCCATCATATTTAAGCTATCGCCTCCAGAGGAAGCGCCTGATGCGGCAGCGGGTAGTGTTGTTGCAAACAATAACAACAGGGAGTGCAGTAAGGTTTTCAAGTTTCGTCCTCATTTTTAAACAATAAATCTTTGTTGAAACATAAAGGGGTCAATGTTTAATCGTTAAAGCCCGGTTTCAGAATAGGTTGGGGTAGGTGATTACGCGTATTCTGATTACTTTTCACGAGGTAGTAATTGATATTGACCAAGTTATGGTACGGTATTAAATGTAGTGGATGACTGTTGAGCTTATCGGTCATTTAATGGGCCGCGCTCCTATACTTTTACTTTTTTAGAGGGCCTGTTATGCGCTTTTTATCAGAATGCTTCACCCTTTATACTATGATGTATTATAAACAACTACATTTAATAAGTATCATTCGGCAGAATTACTGGAATTGATTTAGCATGAAATACTCACTGTTTAACTCATCTAACTCACAAGATGTTATTGAACTGTTCTCTGCAGTGTTTTCTGTGTCAGAGGGCGAGTCAGAAGGACAAACTATTGGTCGCTTGGTTTCCACTTTAATCTCCAGTACACCGTCTAATGATTTAATTGGCTGTGTCGCAATAGATAACGGCCGTATTGTGGGGTGCATATTCTTTAGTCGCTTTACTGTGGCCAATGGTCAAGTTGCGTTTATTTTATCACCTGTCGCAATTTCTACCGAACTTCAAGGCAGGGCCATAGGCCAGCGATTAATTAATTATGGCCTTGGGTGTTTGAAGTCGCTAAATGTTGAACTAGCCTTTACATACGGAGACCCCGCTTTTTATTCTAAAACGGGCTTCGAACAAATTAGTGAAAGTGTTGTAAAGGCTCCATTTCCATTAAGTCAGCCCATTGGCTGGCTCGCGCAGTCACTGGATGGTCAGCCGATACAGGCCATTGAAGGCGTCACTCAATGTGTTGAGGCATTGAGTGATCCAGATTACTGGTGATGTAAAAAGTTGGGGCGGCAATCAATAGTTGAGCCGAATGGCTATGCTGGGCAAGATTTTAATCTATCAGCGAAAAGTAGAACCATTCAGAGTTAGAGTATTGGTTTTTAGCATCTTCTTCATTAAATACTTTTATAAAACCACGGTAATTTGGGTAATATTTTCGCTCTAGCTCAATAGGTTCTACTCTATTATCTAGATCAGGAGAAGGGCCTGGTTGAGGTAGCAAAGGGGGGGTTGTGCTAGTAAAGACAGCTTTGTCCAAAATAACTTGATTGCTGCTTTGCACTTTATGAAAGATCTTAACGTAGTGTGGGCTATGTGGGGCAGAAGAGTGATTGGCATAGAGGGTTATTTCATAGCGACGGTTTTCAGCGTTAAACTCTAAACCCTCGTTGGGTGAACTTGTAACCTGTGAATGATCCCACTCTATCTTATATTGAGTTTTTAAGCCTTTTGATGTTTTATAAAGTACATTTTGTCGCTCTATTACCGGTGCATTCGGCATTGCGTAACCAGGTAAGCTATTTTTAAGTGCTCGAATAAAGTTTTGACCATAGATATTTCTAAGGTCTCGAATAGAGTATTTATAGTTGCCAAGGTAATCCGTTTTTTGAGCAAGAGACCTTAGCACCTGATCCCAGCGAGTTTCAGAATTAAGTTCACAAGCCGTCCACTTGTGACCAGGTCGGCCGGTGATATAGGTATCTGAGGCTAGCCCTATATGTTCAGAACCTTTACGACCTATATTTGATTGATCGATTGTGTCCACCATATAGCTGATATGGCGAGTGATTTCTCTTAGTGTATCCACATCTACGCAGGCATCGGCTTCTCCTAACAAAAATAGCTTAAGAGGTACAACACCCACCACTCCTTGAGCCTCAGCCACTTTTAGTAAGCTGGCATCAGTGACCCCTCTGCGCCTTGAGTCCCCAAAATGAGGCGAAATGCTTTCTGACAAAGAGTGGCTAACAGTAAAAGGTTTATTGTTTTGGATGGCAAGCTCAGCTATGTGCTGGATGCTGTTGTCATGCATATGGGCTGCATCTACAAGGAGGCCGTTAGAGAAGGCTAGACTGGTAGCAGCAACGCCTAAGTTCGTTAACCGTCCTTCATTTGGGTCGATAACACCATTACCGTTTAGGTCGGGAGGTATTTCACCGAAGCCGTAACCTAATCGTTCAGCCGGAGTTAAATTATATGACTCATTACTCCCTCCGTAGGTTAGTTGAATGACAGATAGTCCATTGCGCTGTTGTTCAAGTATGTTCTGGACATCGCCTTGGAGTTGATAGTGTTTTTGGGTATATAAAAAAAAGCCGACTTTTTTTTCTGAGCTATGGCGAAAAGGGTCTATTGCAAGAGCGTGGTGTAGTATGTCGGTATTACTTTGGCCTGCGTAATAGTCAACTTTTTCGCTAATGCCGGATAGGTCTATAGTGCAATTGTTATCTATACTCGTGCAGCGGTTCGTACCATCGTCTGAAAAAGACAAAAAGCCAAAATCTAAGTGCATCTTATCATGTACTAATTCACCCACTTCGTCTTGAGTTAGGGCGGTGTTGGTGCCTTCTTGCAAAGAGCTGTTGTAATAAGTGCCGTCAACGCCATTGGCTTGATAAACCAGGCTCATCACATGATCTACGTTTGAGCGATTGACTGTTGCGATTAAGGGGCTATCAAGAGATACCTCTATTTTTGTCGTTAATGCTTTAACGGGCGGTATATCAATTTCATTGTCGCCGGGTATTATACTGGGAGGGTTGCAGCCAGCTAATATGAGACTGCTCAAAAAGAGGGAGAAGCTAATTGAGTATGTGTCCACTGTATTTTCCTTGTGAGTTATGCGAAAAATATGCTTTGGTTCAGGTAAGCCTTCGGTGAAGGTAGTCAATCTAAAACCAAGATAGCTTGTATCTATGAGTTGATCAAACTCAAACTGGTTTCAACACATACTCCAGAAAAAAAGCTACCTGTAGTGAAATAGATCCCTAAAGGATAGACAGGCATAAAAAACCCGGCAAAGTGCCGGGTTAAAGCAAGGTATAAAATGAACGCAGTAGAGAGGCAGGGGCTGAAGCCTGTCTCTCGAAATTGAATATCTTAAGGTTAGTCGTGTTGGTTAATTAAGTCTGTTGATGATTGATGTACAAATGTAATGTCATGCAGCTGTACAGTTTAATGCGACTAACATCCGCCCGTACATTTTCCTTTTTCATTGAACGACATCACTTGCCCGCTCAACGGCACATGAACGCTGACCTTTGAGAGCGTTTTAAACAGGTGAAGGTTGGTGCCTTCAATTACTTTACCGCCTGATGTCGAAGGCTGGTTGGCGTGAGATGCTATGACTGATTCGGGTTGGATGAGCTTATTCACGACCCATGCAGCCTCTTTGGGGCCGGTAGTAAAGGTATCGCCGATATTAATAACTACCAGCTGTGCATTGTAGTGCTTACGCACCACGGTCTCTTGTTCGGCTGTGATACCGGTGTCACCGGATAGATAAACGGTTAAACCGTTTGAGAAAGTAAGTACATAACCTGTAGGCGGCCCTGCATAAGCGGTGAGGCCTGATGCATTAAGTAACTTTCCGAGCTCTCCTCCAATCATACTCCCTGCTATTCCGTTTGAATGGGCTGCCGGAACGGTGGTGATGGTGATACCCCCAACGTTGCTTGATGCGCCAAACCGAACTAGTTTTGACTTCTTAGGGTCGCCACCGATGGACTTCAGTTTATTTGCAAAGAACTTGGGCATTTCGCTACCTGTGACGATCATTGCATCTTTTGCATGAGCAATGTTGACGGCGTTGGTCGTGGGGAGTGTATTTACAGGGAAGGTGGTACTTTTGCAGTCGCCTTTACCTGGTGCACTAATATGCTTGTCACCGACATGATCGCCATGCATGTGACTGACCAATACCGCGTCTATTTTACCCAGTCGCTTATCGTTAGGGCCGGCTACCGTTCGGCCTGGGTCATATAACAAGCGAGTACCATCTGCGTCTTCGAAGATCATCGCGCGGTCTAGCTGACAGAACTCTCCGTCCATGCTGCCTAACGGTGTGATTTTAATATCGGCTGCGGTTGCAGATTGTGTTGCTACTGCCAATACTGAGCCAAAAATAAGGGTTCGAAAGTCCAATTTCATACCGGCTTCTCCTGTGCGGTTCGTATGATGGTTATCTTTGTACGAGGTGATTGAGGGTTTAGATCACAGTTAGTCAGCAGGTATAACATGTTCTGCCGATCGTTACACATTAGTTAGTAACCTGAGTATGAGATGAGTTTAGCCTATGTATGAACGATAGGCATAAAAAAACCCGGCAAAGTGCCGGGTTAAAGAAAGGTATAAAATGAACGCAATGAAGAGGCAAGGCCTGAATGCTGTCTCTCGAAATTCAATATCTATAGATTAGTCGTGCCTGCCCTGTAAGTCTGTTGGTCTTTAATGTACAAATGTAATGAAATACTACCGTGATGGTTTTTTACGTGAAGGAGTAGGGCTATAGCGGGTGCAGCAGTTCTTATCACATAGTAGAATGCTCTATTTAAATAATCAGAGAGACGGGTGTAGGGGCTATGGAGCCATTCGACTTAAACGCATTGAAAATACAGCAAGAACTAAATGTAGAAAGCATTGCGGCTTGGACGACCTCTATGTTTGTCGTTGAACTGCCTGAGCATGATGTACTAAAAGAAGATTTATTGCCGTATGCTTATCAGGTGCGACAATCTGCAAACTGTGCCATTGAGAGCCAAGTAGCCGTGAGCGCCAAACACAAACTATTTGAAAGCACGCTGAATTTTCTAGAGTCAGATGCTCAAGGTGTAGGCGAGCTAAAGCAGCTTCTTGAAGAGTTAGTGACGGCGGCGGCTGAACAGGTTAATAGTGGCGTTATTGAAGAGGGGCAAGGGCTTAATGCCAGTATTGTTGAATCTTGGTGCCATATTACTGAAAATGGCGGTTATCATGATGCCCATTCTCACCCTAATTGCTCTTGGTGTGGCATTTACTATCTTGATGCGGGCGACTGCGAACTTAATAGTCGTAGTGGTGTAAATCGTTTTTATGATCCCCGTAATTGCGCCAACCAATATCATGATGCCGGTACGCAATATCTTGATGCCACAGGCGTATGGGATTTTGTGCCTCAGAGCGGTCAGGTCGTGATCTTTCCATCTTATCTAAAACATTCGGCTTTGCCGTATTTTGGCGAAAAAGACCGAGTGGTGATCGCGTTTAACTGTGTGGTTGATGCGTGTTGAATCGCACTGAAGAGTGTTGTCGCGGCAGTCACATTAAACGTTAATTTAATATGGCTTTGTAACTTTATGTTGTATTTATTTTTGATCGGCTATGTTTAAATATTGCTGTAATAATAATTAGTTATGATTATATAAAGTGATATGCCTACCTATTAATGGCTGGGTAGTTTGGCGTAATAGTGAATATGGGAGCATTGATAGATGGACCTAGGGTTTACTCGTTACCAGGGCATTGCCAGTATTGTAGGTGATATTGTTAACTTACGGGTGGGTGATGCTGCCGCCATGCAAACGCCCCCTCGCAATCGAGACCTTGCCATTATCGAACAAAATGGTGAATTCTTTTCGTTAGCGCAAATTATCAAGTTGTCTGATGATATTGTGTCACTACAAGCCTTTTCTGGCACTAAGGGTTTATCCAACGATGCGTCGGTGCGCTTTCTTGGCGAAACCATGCAAGCGATTTATTCTGATAATATCTTTGGTCGTATTTTTAATGGTTCCGGGTCGCCTATCGATAATGGCCCCAGCCTGACCCATGAACCGAAGGTGGCCATTAACGGCCCTACGGTTAACCCTACTTCCCGTGTACTTGCGTCAAGAATGATCCGCACTGATGTGCCGATGATTGATGTGTTTAACTGTCTTGTTGAAAGCCAAAAAATCCCCATTTTTTCGGTTGCAGGTGAGCCGTTTAATAAATTTCTCGCGCGCATAGGCGTTCAGGCTGATGCAGATGTGGTGATCTTTGCCGGCCTAGGCCTTATTTTTGATGACTATCATGCCTTTAAGCAGATGTTTGAAGATGCAGGCGTGATGTCGCGGACGGTGATGTACGTTAATCTGGCATCAGACCCTGTTGTTGAGCGTTTGATGGTGCCTGATCTTGCATTGGCCGTAGCCGAGAAGCTAGCGGTTGAAGAAGGTAAGCGGGTATTAGTGTTGATGACCGATATGACGGCTTACGCAGATGCCATGAAAGAGATTGGTATCGCGATGGAGCATATCCCTTCTAACCGAGGTTATATGGGTGATTTGTACTCTCAGTTGGCGCGCCGATACGAAAAAGCCTGTGACTTCAGGGGTGCAGGTTCGGTGACTATTTTGTCGGTGACGACCATGCCGGGTGACGATGTGACGCACCCTGTACCCGATAACACCGGCTATATTACAGAAGGACAGTTTTATCTGCATAATGGGGTAATTGACCCATTCGGTTCACTTTCACGTCTTAAGCAGCATGTGATTGGCCAGCAAACCCGAGAAGACCATGGCCAGATTATGAACACCATGATCCGCTATTATTCTGAGGGTGTGGAAGCCGAACAGAAGCAGGCCATGGCATTTGATCTTAGCGAATTTGACCATAAATTATTGAAATTTAGTCAGTTGTTTAAAGAGCGGTTTATGCGGTTAGATATTTCGATGCCACTTGAAGAAGCCTTGGATGCGTGTTGGGCACTGCTGAACGAGTGTTTTGATAAAGAAGAAGTGGTGATTAAACAGACCTTGAAAGATAAATACTGGGCTGAAGAAGATGGCAAAGTTAGCGCTTAATAAAAGTGCACTAAGTAAGGAGAAGCAGCGAAAAGTCTCCTACGGCCGCTACCTTCCCTCTTTGGAGATGAAACAGAAGCAACTTCTGCTGGAGCGTAAAAAGGCAGAACAGGCCTTGGCACTTTGTCGTTCCGATATTTCATCGGTAGAGGCCACTATTTACCAACAACTCCCGATGTTAGCGGTTGAAAACATTAAGATGGATGGGTTAGTGGTGGTGGAGAGCTTTAATCTTGAAGAAGAGAACTTGCTGGGTACTAAGGTGCCTTATTTAGAAAGTATCGTCTTTAAACGGGCAGAATACGGGTATTTAGCACGCCCTCACTGGTTTGATGAATTAGCACTGGTGCTTGAGAAGGTGATGAGGCTGAAAATGGAAGAGCAGGTGCTGAACATTCGACTGGCTCGGCTAAAAACGGCTGCAAGAACTATTACTCAACGGGTGAATTTGTTTTCTAAAGTCCTTATCCCTCAGGCAGAAAACAATATCAAGAAAATTGGTCTATTTCTGGCTGATCAGGAGAGAGCGGGAGTCGTACGCTCGAAACTGGCCAAACAAAAGCAGCATGCGAGTTAGGGGGCGGCATCTATGAGTATCGCTGCACTTAAAAAATTAACGCTGATCGCTGAAGCGAGTGAAAAACGCGCCATCCTAGAGCAGTTCCAGTCATTTGGGTTGGCGCATGTCATTCCCTTAGTGGAAGAGAAACTAGAGCTTTCGCCGGATGTCGCGGGTGGGGTGCGTGAAGCGCTTAATTATTTAAACAGTGCACCCAATAAACGAAGAATACAGTTGCCCGTTGAGAGTATGCCGTTAAAGGATGTAACTGAGCAGGTACTAAAGAACAAAATTGCCCGTGAAGATACGGTTGACCAAATTGATTTGATTCGCACTCGCCGTCGACAGCTTCTGCAGTGGGGTGATTTTGAATTCCCCCCGCTTGAGGCATTAGATCAACATCGAATATGGCTTTATCAGGTGCCTTTGAGCAAAGAGCCGTCGCTGAAAGAGGTTGAACTGCCTTGGAAGGTTATCAACAGAGACCATAAAAATATCTACCTTGTGGTGGTGGCAAAGGAAGAGCCGAATGTAGAGCAAGTGCCTTTTATACGAGCCCATGTAGGGCCCAATTCACTCTCTAGGCTTGCTGAATTAAAAGAAGAAGCGCTGGTTCAGTTGGAAAACCTTAATGCCGAGCGAGGGGCGCTAACTCGCTGGATACTGACCCTGAGATTGTCGCTTAATGAGGCGATTAACAAACATGAGTTAACATCGACAGAGCACAGGGTATTAGATTTAGGTGACTTTTTTGTCTTACAGTCATGGGTGCCAGAAGACAGTATTGAAACCTTAGAAGCATGGGCGAAAGATCTCCCGGTTGTCTATCAACTGGACTCGCCTGTCACTGACGAGTTACCACCCACATTACTTAAAAATAGCGATGCGTTAGGCGGCGGTGAAGAAGCCGTTTCGTTCTTTCAGCTACCGGGTTACAGGTCTTGGGACCCGTCTACGCTGATCTTTTTCTCATTCTCACTGTTTTTCTCAATGATTATGGCAGATGCCGGATACGCCCTTGCTTTAGGGGGTATTTTGATGGCTGCTTGGCCAAAACTAACGCGTACCAGCGTTACGTCGATCAGAATTCGTAATATGTGGCTGGCATTAGTGGCGTCAGCGTTTGTATATGGTGTGGTGGTGGGCAGCTATTTCGGTATAACGCCGCCTGATGGAAGTATACTCAGCGTATTTCATGTTATTGATATGAACGATTTTTCATCAATGATGAAGCTATCCATTGGAGCGGGTGTGCTGCATTTGGTGATTGCCAATACTATGGTCGCGTGGGTTCAGCGAAACGCTTGGGTCGCGCTTTCGTCTATTGGATGGGTGATGACTATCGCCGGTTCTTTTTTCCTATGGCTTGGCTATATGCAGGCCGATGAATTTGACCTTAGTGGTGCCTTTTCGCTGAGGATTATAGTCATGGGGATCGTATTGATTTTGCTCTTTTCAGGCGTGCGAAAAATCAACACGGGGAAGGACTTGTTTCTGCAGGTTTTTGATGGGGTGTCAGCGCTATACGGGCTGTCTAAAGCGTTTGGCGATGTGCTTAGCTATATGCGGTTATTTGCGTTGGGCTTGTCGAGTGCTTCGCTGGCGGTCACCTTTAATAGTTTGGCTATAGAGGCTAGAGACTCGGTATCTGCAGGGGGATTCATTCTGTTTGCGCTAATAATTCTGTTGGGGCATGGATTGAACTTTGCGCTCGGCATTATGAGTGGGGTGATTCATGGCCTGCGCCTGAATTTGCTTGAATTTTATAATTGGGGTGTTAAAGGCGAAGGTTACCCCTTTAAAGCTTTTAAGAAACGAGGAGAGTCGAAATGGAACAATTCGTAATTGCTTTGGGGTGGCTGGGTATATTTGCGCCTACCGCGCTCGGCGCTATTGGTAGTAGCTATGGCTGTGCGCGGGCAGGACAGGCAGCGGCAGGCGCATTACTGGATACCGAGAGTGGTTACGGTAAATATATTGGTTTGTCTGCTATGCCGTCGACGCAGGTTATTTTGGGGATTGTGGTGATGTTTACCCTTAATCGTGAAATTACCGCAGGTAATGCGCCGGGAATTTTTGCCATTGGGTTGCTGACCGGGTTGGCATTGATGCTGAGTGCCGTTTATCAAGGTCAGGCGCTGGTAGCGGCGATCAACGCGGCCAAAAACAAACCAGAAATTTTTGGGTTGGCAATCGCACCTGCTGCGATTGTTGAAGGGTTCGCGGTATTTGCATTTGTATTTGCGTTGGTGCTCGCTGGTTCAATACCTGCCTGAAACCGGTAAAGAGGAGAGGTTGAAATGTCACAGTCCTTAGATACAAAACAGTCAGCCAGTGGTGTACAAGAGCTGATTGATCAACTTCGAGAGAAGGGGGTCAATGCCGGTAAGGATAAAGGCACGCGTATTGTCGAAGATGCCGAGCAGCGAGCCGAGTGGATTATTAAACAAGCGAAAGAAGAAGCAGACGCTATTCGTAAAGAGGCTGAGCAACATGCCTCGTTTGTCAAAGATGCGGGTAAAGATGCGTTGGGGCTGGCACTCAGAGATATTAAGTTAAAACTCAAAGATGAGTTGTCTATCCAGTTCTCTGAACAGCTTCGAAAACTGGTCTCCCAAGAACTTCAAGACCCAAATACCCTTAAATCGTTGCTGATCTCTGCTCTGTCAAAGACCAATATCCCGGATGAAGGTGTGACCATCATATTGCCTGCCAAAGTTAAAGGGATAAACGAACTACGTGAAGATCCAAAGCTATTGGAGCATGGTCCGTTGGTAGAGTTAGTGTCAGATACCGCTAAAAAAATGCTGAGTAACGGTGTTGATATACGGATCGACAAGAACATTAGTAATGGTTTGACATTTTTGCTAAAGGAGGGTGAGGTGAGTGTAGAGATGACGGATAGTTCGTTATCGGAAATGTTACTTCAACACTTACAACCACGCTTTAGAGCGATCCTAGAAGGTGTTGTTGGATAACCTATGACGAATCCGAACGCTCGTTATATTGATTTACTCTGTTCGCTACCGTATTTGGAAAATCCTTTTATACGCAAGCGACCACCCATTACCGCTATTCAGTTCCGGAAACGGCTGAATATGCTGGATTTTGAGTCTCGGGCGCTAATGAAAAAACTAGCTTCCACCTTTTATTGGGGGCAGATTTCTCTTGAAGATACCGATGAAAAGCTGGTTCGGCAGGCCAACAGGTTGATGGATGAGTTAGGGCCATCGGATATAAGAGAGTGGCAGATGTGGCGGATGGATCTGCGTACTATCATGTCTGCACTGAGACGCCGAAAGCGACAGTTACCCGCACCAGATAACAATACCGTGTGGGGATTTGGCCATTACGTCGGCCATATTATTAATAACTGGAATCACCCGACCTTTAAATTGGAATCGCGTTTTCTATGGTTGATAGATGCTAGAGAACTATTAGAGGCGGGAGACAGTTATGGGCTTGAACGACACTTGTTAACTACCGAGTGGAACTATTACTCAAGTTTGCAAGCCGATGATCAATATTCGCTGTCAGATGTGTGGCTGTACTCGATGAAATGGGATCTGGTAGATCGGTGGTGTCGCTATAACGCGGATGTCGCAAAACAACACTTTGAACAACTGGTACAGAACGGGTTGAAACAACCGTTAGCAGAATTGAGGGCAATGTCATGAGCGGGACTGAAAATACCAGCATAAGTGAGGAAGCAGCCGAAAACGATATCATTTCTGCCTCGGCTCGTGTTGTGTCTGTGAGTGATGATGTGGTGACTATCGAGACCTTAGAGAAAGGCGAAGATACCATTGCGTTGGTCAAAAACGAAGTGGTGTTTATCTGCCCTAAGCCCAGTGGAGCAGGTAAGCAGGAGAAGCTAAAAGCAGAAATACTCAGGGTAAGAGGCAAACGCGCGGATGTTCAGGTGTATGAAGACACTACGGGCGTATCCATAGGTGATCCGGTTGAGCAAAGCGGTCAGCTATTGTCGGTTGAGTTAGGGCCGGGCTTATTGAGGCAAGTGTATGACGGGTTGCAAAACCCGCTGCACCGCTTAGAGGTGATGAACGGAAAGTTTTTGTTGCGCGGAGAAGTGGCTGCAGCGTTAGATCGTAACTCAAAATGGGCCTTTTCAGCAAAAGGACGGGTTGAAGATCAAGTGCAGCCAGGCGATGTTCTAGGCACTGTGCAAGAAGGACGCTTTAATCACAAAATTATGGTGCCCTTTATGTTGCGGGGCACACTCACGATTGAGTGGATTCAAGAAGGTACTTTCCCCATTGAAACCGTCATTGCCAGACTCCGTGATGATAAAGGCAAGCTACACGATGTCTCTATGGTACAGCGTTGGCCAGTACGTATGCCGTTACCTGCTAATTTGATAAAAAGTGGTAGTAGCGAACGGCAATATCCCAATTCGCCTATGATCACGACGCTGAGGCTGATCGACACATTTTTCCCGATTGCAAAAGGCGGAACGGGCTGTATTCCAGGTCCATTCGGTGCAGGGAAAACCGTACTGCAAAACCTTATTTCACGCTACTCGGATGTTGATATTGTGATCGTGGTGGCCTGTGGAGAGCGAGCCGGTGAAGTGGTTGAAACAATCACCGAATTTCCGCAACTACAAGATCCTCATACCGGCGGCACACTGATGGATCGTACCATTATTATTTGCAATACCTCATCCATGCCTGTTGCTGCGCGCGAGGCGTCTATTTATACCGGCGTGACACTAGGAGAGTATTATCGCCAAATGGGGTACGAAGTATTGCTAATAGCCGATTCTACATCTCGTTGGGCACAAGCGATGAGAGAAACCTCTGGACGGTTAGAAGAGATACCGGGTGAAGAGGCATTCCCCGCGTACTTGGAATCATCTATACGTAACTTATATGAACGAGCAGGCGTTATTAAAACCAATGACAATAGTCAAGGCTCGTTAACACTTATTGGTACCGTATCGCCTGCTGGCGGAAACTTTGAAGAGCCGGTTACTCAAGGCACGTTGAATACCGTTAAAACGTTTTTGGGGCTAAGTTATGACCGTGCCTACAAGCGCTTTTATCCAGCGGTTGACCCGTTGCAATCATGGAGCCGTTACACCGAACAATTAGCGCCTTGGTTTTTAGAGAATATGGGTGCTTCTTGGCTAGCTGGGGTTGAACATATCAATGGCTTGCTGATTAGAGGGGATGAAATATCCCGCATGATGCAGGTGACGGGGGAAGAGGGTGTCAGTCAGGATGATTTTGTGACTCAACAAAAATCGACCTTGGTGGATATGGTTTATCTGCAGCAAGATGCATTTGATTCGGTGGATGTTTCAACCAGTATTGAGCGCCAGAAACATAGCTTTTCACTGTTGGTGAAAATAGTTGATACTCAAATGGTATTTGAGTCAAAAGCAGTGATCCGGCGTTGGTTTAGCCGCATGACCGATACCTTCAAAAACTTGAACTATTCAGAAATGAATAGTGATGCCTATAAAAAACATCTGCACCAGATAGATGGTTTATTAACAGAGTCAACGACGCAGTCTTCGGTGCCAAGTAAGCCACAAGAGCAAGTAGACGTTCTATAGAAGGTTTCCATATTGAATAACGAAGCAGCCAGTATTAGCCGTTCTCTCTATGCCTATTATGGCTCCATTAGCAGAGTTTTCCGGTGTTGCGAGCCATTTAGCGGTGACCGCATTCCAGTCGGCCAGTGGATTAGTTAATTTAATTAACCCAACATTTGCTGTTGTGATGGGCGGTCTGGCTATTGGACGTGTGCCCTATGAGCGATGGCTTAAGTTTATTTGGCCTCTAATGTTAATGATTACAGCCCTCATTATGGCGACGTTAAAGATAGGTGTCATTGTTAGTTGGTCCCCTTAAGTATCGGCCACTTTGTCCATCGTAGTGACGTTCAAAGTGGTTTACGGTGCCGTATACTGTCTAAACAGAGATAAGTAGTACATAAAGTAGTCATAATTATAGAAAAATGTGTGTTTTTTGTACGAATAGTGGTGAAATTTTCAAACTGACACTTTATACTCCGAATGGAGATCGAAATAACAATAGTTCGATAACTGATTAGTCAGTATAAAAACAATAACAACAATCTAAATGATTTAGATGGCATTACTCAAAAGGGAAGTGAGTTATGAATATTACGCCGAACATATATCAATTTGATTCTTATCGGAATCATGTCAAAAGTCGCTTGGTAAATGAAGTGGTTGAACTTCAGCAGCGGGTGAACCAATTACAGCACTCCCCCAGTCAAAATCGAGAAGTGATTATTTCTGTTTATCAAAAGCTGATAGATCAGAAACAACATTTTATGCGTGATTGGGAAATGGCTGATCGAGCTGCGCGTTAAATCCCTACTGTCATTCCCGTGAAGAGGGGGAGTGACAGTAGGATTTAATTGAAGGTGGGGTTCTATAAATAAGGGTTGAAGAAAATTATAATTTAAACTGTGATGTTGAACCTTTCAGTGAATCAGACGCGCTGAGCAGTTTATTGGCCAGTACGGTTAGTTCGCCAAATGAGACTTCCGTTGATTCTACTGACTCAACCATTGCGGTGATAATTTCACTGACACTTGCGACTACCATGGTTTGTTCTTCAGTGGCAGCTGCGATGGTCATGTTCATTCCATTAACCTGCTCTACCTGGTTTTTTATCTGCTCTAGATAATCACCGGTTTCAATCGCGCAGTTTTCACTCATCTCTGATTGCCCTTTAGCTGACTGCATGGCGCCAACAGTCGACACTGCAGCTTCTTCAAGACGGTTCAGGACATTGCGTATCTCGGTAGTTGCATCGCCAGTTTTGGATGCCAACGCTCGTACCTCGTCAGCAACCACTGCAAATCCTCGACCCTGTTCACCTGCACGAGCCGCCTCAATCGCCGCATTTAGCGCCAGTAAATTGGTCTGTTCGGCGATAGTAGAGATAACATCAAGTATATTAGCGACGTTTTCAGTGTCTTTCGCGAGTCTTTCGACCAATTCAGCCGCGTTAATAATTTGAGTATTGAGGTCCTTGGAGTTGGAAATAGTGGTCGTGACAATCTCCAAGCCCTTATTAGTACGATCCTCGGTATCTTGCATCGCTACACTGGCATCAGAGGCCGATGTACTAATTTCAGAAATCGACTGCGTGATCTCATCCATTGCCTGCTTGGCTTCGCGGGCTTTGACCCCTAGCTGTTCGGTAACATTTCTGACTTGCTGCGTGTTTGAGTCTAGGTCATTGGCGGTTTCAAGTAGCGGGTTAGAGACATTCATAATACTACGTACAATGCCGCCTAACTTATCCATAAAGTTATTGAAGTTAGACGCTGCCGACCCGAGCTCATCACGGCCGTTAATCGGAATACGCTGGCTCAGTTCACCCTCTCCTTCAGATAGTTCTTTTAGCGAACCGTTTAGCTGGTTGGCGGTACTACTGATCGCAGATGCTATGTAAGTAATAAAAAGCGCTAATATAACAAAAAATATCGCGCTGATAGCACTGCTGGTGTATAGGGCGTCTTCGCCACTCGCTACTGCCTTGCCAACGGTGACTTTAAACTCATTACTAATGATTTCCTGGTAGTGTGTAAGGGCTTGATTAGTAGCTTTAAATAGCTCAGCTTTGGTTTTGATTTTACTTTGTAATACCGAAAAATCGGCTTCATCACTGAGCATAGCCTCTACTAGAGGAACGGAGATTGCCTGATATTTCTTAACATTACTGTCAATATCCTCTAACTCTATCAGTCGCTCTGTGTCGATCTGTTTCAACTGCTTTAAATTTTTAACCAACTGGTTAATACTTTCAATGCCTTGAAGTTTTAACTCGTCTTCGGAAAAGCTAACCGCTTGGGTGAGCAGTTCATCGGCACGCTTTAAGAGTGTGTCATTGACCGTTGCCAGCCGGACTGAGTCGTAAATCTTCTGCTCTAGCTTAATCAAGTGATCTTGAGTTGATAGCAGAGAATTAACACCAATGGTGGTGTTAATGGCCAGAGCAATAACATAGACACCCAGAATCAACATAATCTTGTAAAAGATTTTAAGGTTTTTGAACCAGCTCATTTTGAATCCTGAAATTAAGGTATGGGATATTTTTATATGGTTTTGTATAAAAATGTAGTTTATGTGTCGAAATTCGTCCAATAACTAAATGAAATATATCTCATTTTTTAATTGACAAAAGTAGGCTTCGCTACTTTCCTTATAAGTCGAGAGAGATGACTACTCAGGAGTAAATAAATGCTAATTAAAAATAAAATGATGCCGGGTATTGCCGTCTTAGGTGCAGCACTGGCATTGCCTGCCTTGGCCTATGATGTTGATCAGATATCCATCAATGGCTTTGGTTCGATTATTGCCGCCCAAACGTTAGACAATGACGAAGCGTTATATGGGAATGACAATGACCTATCGTTTCAGAATGAATCGCGATTTGCATTGCAGGTTGCTGCGCCGATTGGGGAAAAGTTTTCGGCGACGGCTCAAATTCTTGCAAAAGGGGTAGATGACTTCGAGCCTGTGTTTGAGTGGGCATATTTAAGTTATCAGGCAGCTGACAACTTTATTGTTATGGCCGGTCGGCAGCGTATTAACCTTTATAAATATTCCGATTATGTTGATGTAGGTTACGCCTACCACTGGATTCGTCCCCCTCAATGGGTTTATTCAGTCCCCTTTAACTCGGGTAATGGCTTGGGCTTCTTATACAATACAGCACTAGGGGATGTTGATTTTAATTTTACTTATAAGTTTATTGGTGAAGATATATCAGACTATGCTGCGGATGGAGAGCTTGCAGACGCGAGCTTAACACTTGGGATGAGTCATTTTTTTAATGTTGACTTTACCTGGAATGATCTGAACTTCGGCGCTAATTATGGCTTGGTTCCACAGTTTAGTTTGACTTCACTAGAGTTTTCTGCTCTTGAAGCGGTATTGCCTGAACCTATTATGTCTGAGGTTAGGGTTGATGAAGAAAAGATTACATTCGTTGGTACCTATATCGGGTATGACCCGGGTGACTGGTTCATATTAGCTGAATATACTCAGACGACGTCTGATGAACCCAATGCTCTTAGTGATGAGGACTCACTATATTTTTCTGCTGGCGTTCGGATCAACCAGTTCACAATACACGGAACCTATGGCATACAAGATGCTGATCCAACCACTGATGTATATAAACTAGTAACTAACCCCCAACTACAAGCTGCAGTGAAACAGCTAGTAACGGCCAAAGAAGAAGATAGTAAGATCTATGGGGTAGGGGTTAGATGGGAGGTTGAGTCGGGTATAGCGTTAAAAGCAGACTACACCACCTATAGTGATGATCTTGATAAAACCGCAGATGCTGACCTTATATCGGCAGGCATCGACTTTGTATTTTAAGGAGGATAGACATGAATATCAGTTTGTTTAGGTTAGTTGTTGTTGTCCTGCTATCTTCGGTTTTTGTTGCTAAAAGCTGGGCTGAAGTGGCGGTTATAGTGCACCCATCAGTTGCTGACACTGCCTCCGGCAAGGATATCAGTAGGATCTTTCTGGGGAAGTCTAAGAGGTTACCTGGTGGGCAAAAGATAACGCCTGTGAGTTTGGCTGGGGGTAATGCGGCCACTGAGGAGTTCAATGATAAAGTATTGGGTAAATCAGCTAGTCAGCTAAAGTCTTACTGGTCAAAGTTGATCTTTACCGGCAAAGGACAGCCACCTAGTGAATTGGGAAGTGATGCAGATGTGGTGGCTAAAGTCTCCTCAGATGCTAGTAGCATAGGTTACGTCAGCAGCACTAGCGTGACTGATGCTGTTAAAGTATTAGCGACCTTCTAATCGCCTAGATTAGGTTATTTACACAGTCAGGTAATCTTATTCGGTTATTTGACTGTGTTCCTTTCTTTGACCTCTCTTTGAACCCTGCCCAACTTTGTAACATAGCCTCACTGACCGAAATCAATCACTACATAGCGTTACGCTCCAGTGTTAACTGTGCACAGGTACAATTATTGTTGCACTGTATAATTCTTGGTGCATCTCCAAGATGAATGTCGTTGTGACTAGGTTAGTAGGAGGTGTGAATGTTCACGGGAGGTGGCAACATGATGATGACGACATTTGAGGCGCAAAAGCAGAGATTACTGGATGAGTTGACGGAAGCTCATGAGCAGATAGGGTTAATAAAAGCTCAGCCGTATCCAGATTTTAAAATTTTAAATTATTACACAGATTTAGTGCGCCGAAACACCCAGTTGGTGGAAATGATAGATTCTCATTTGTTTGGTGATGAACAACAAAGTAGTTGGACTGGTTAGCATCTTTACTGAGGTGTCATTCGTTCTCGAGCACGCTGTGGCAGAGCCTTATCAGAGGTTTTATCCAAGACCTCCAGCTTGTGGTGCATTGCAGTTTTAGCCAGCATGTGTGCAGTGACGGGTGCAGTGATAAGCAAGAATAGCGTGATAAGCAATTCATGAAGGCTCAAGTAACCTTGCTGATAGGTCACTAATATCATGGATGCTATAAGCAAGCAACTCATGCCCAGCGTCGTGGCTTTGGTAGGCGCATGAAGGCGAGTGTAAAAGTCAGGAAGCTTTGCAAGTCCAAGCGACCCGACAAATACAAAAATGGCGCCCGCGACGAGAAACACTGATACTACTAACTCAATCCAAAATTCCATCATAATGTCCTATCTATTCTCATGATATCTCTTTTCTCTGGCCCCTTATTCGATCAGGTCTCCGCGTAAAATGTATTTGCACATCGCAGCTGTGCTAACAAAGCCCAGCATGGCAATTAGCAGCGCGGCTTCAAAGTAGAGTGTTGTGCCTGATGAGATGCCAAACAATACGATGAGTGCAATGCTGTTAATGTACATGGTATCAAGTGCAAGTATACGGTCAGGTCTATTCGGTCCTATAAATAATCGCCATAAATTGAGCACTAAGGATACACAAACCAACGTGGTGGCAATGACTATTGCGATACTTAACATTCGAAAATCTCCATAAGTGGTCGCTCATAACGTTGCTTGATTAGGGTAATAAGCGCTTCTTTATTGGTTAAATGAAGTACATGTACATAGAGCCATTTTTTATCGTCGGATATCTCTGCGCTTACCGTGCCCGGCGTTAAAGATACCGTGCTGGCGAGGATGGTAATGGGTAGCTCATGTTGAATATTTAGCGGAACCGCGATAAATGCCGGGTTCAGCCTTTTAGATGGCCCGACTACCAATAGTGCCACTTCAAAGTTAGCGACAATAATGTCACCAATGACTATTAGGGTGTAGCGTATAGTGAGTAAGGGTTTACGAAAGCTTGGTTGAGGATCTTGCATACCTGCGGTGAGCAAGGGAATGCCTATTGCTAAAAAAGCAGCGAGCACTAAATGCCCAGGTGCGACTGTATTGTTGAGCAATAGCCAGACAATAAACAGCAATAGCGAGTGAACTGGCATGGGCAGTAAACGAAAACGAGGTTTGGTTTTCATTATTCAATACCTCCCGGAAGCAGCGCATCGATTGACTGAGCGGAATCATGTAATTGGGCAGCAGCTAGATTGGTGAAGTCGGTAACCGGGCCTCCAAATATCACCAATAGCGGCGATGCAGATAGCAGTAGCGTCACTGCAATAAGCTTCAGTGGAGGTATAGGTTCGTCATTGGTGCTTTCTCCCGCATATCGCCAGAAAATCGTAGTGCCGGCACGGGAGATCGCGACTAGAGACGCAAGCCCTGCTATTAGAATAGTAGGCCATACCCAGGCGATTTCATTCATACCTTGGGTGGCTTGTAATAGAAGTGTTTTACCTACAAAACCTGATAGTGGCGGCATACCGACTACTGTGAGTGCTGCGATGAAGAATGCAATGCCAATGACTTTTCCATGCTTCATTTTACGGGCGATAACATAACGGTCTTCTGCCTTACCCCGTTGCTTGCTAATAAGGTCAGCTAGCAAAAATAGAGCCCCAGTGACGAGAGTTGTATGTATCATATAATAGAGCGCTGCGGATGTAGCGGATTCTCTTTGCATTGCAATAGCTATCATTAATGTCCCGACTGAGACAATGACTAAGTTGGCAACGGTTAACCTTAAGTTGGGGCTGGCGAGCACGCCGATGGCCCCCATGATTAATGTTAAGATCGATAATGGCCACAACCATGGAATAGCGATACTTGCAAGCGCGCCAGCGTCTTCGCCGAAAATGACCGCATGTACTCGTAAAATACTGTAAATCCCCACCTTTGTCATGATGGCAAACAGTGCTGCAACGGGAGCGCTGGCAGCCGCATAGGTTTTAGGTAGCCAAAAGTGCAAAGGCAAAAGTGCGGCTTTGAGTCCAAACACTACCAACAACAATAGCCCGCCAGCTTTTGCCAGTGCTTGCTCATGTTCGCCCAGCAAGCGTACTTTGCTGGCCATATCTGCCATATTAAGTGAGCCGATAGTGCCGTATAGAATGCCTAGCGCAAATAGGAATATACTCGATCCGACTAAGTTCAAAATCACATAGTGCACATTGGCTTTAGTTTTTTGTTTACTGCCCCCGTGTATTAATAGTGCATAAGATGCGATGAGCAACACTTCAAAAAATACGAACAGATTAAAGATATCGCCGGTCAGAAATGCGCCATTAACCCCCATGATTTGAAACATAAACAACGGATGAAAGTACATGCCGTCGTTATCATCACCCGCGCAGGCGTATAACTGCGCCCCTAAGCCAAGCACTGACGTCAGTAGTACCATCATGGTTGAGAGCCTGTCGGCGACGAGCGCAATACCGAACGGCGGTTGCCAGCCACCCAGAATATACATTTGGGTGCCTTGCTGATGGCTGGTGAGCAATAGAAGGACTGATGTAATGACAAGTATTACCGTTACAGACACAGCAAAAATACGGTGTCGGGTAATCGAATTACTTAAAGGCGGAAGTAACATTAATACCCCCGCCAGCATCGGTAATAAAATGGGAAGAATAGGTAAGTGCTGCATTAACTATTCCTCTTGTGTGAAGCGGTGGCTTTGGTTGATTGGGCTGGAATTTGCCCGTCTACATGGTCATTGCCCTGATCTGCGCGCGAGCGCATTGCTAATATCACCACAAACGCGGTCATGGCAAAGCCTATAACGATGGCGGTGAGCACCAGTGCCTGAGGTAATGGATCACCATAATCTGTTGACTGCCCTAGTACCGCCGCGCCATCAAGTTTTAGGCGACCGCTGGCGAAAAGAAACAGATTTACGGCATAAGAGAGCAGTGTTAATCCTATGACTACGGTAAATGTTCGGCCTCTTAGCACGAGAAAAAACCCACAGGTAGTGAGTATGCCGACACAGAACGCATAAACAGCTTCCATTAATCGTTCTCCTTAATTTCAGCGCGTTCGCTGGTCGTTAGCTTACCTAGGTTGGCGAGTATTAGCATCACAGCACCCACTACGGTTAGGTAAACCCCTAAATCAAATAACATGGCACTGGCCAGTTCGAATTCCCCGATCCATGGTAAGTGGAAGTGGTCAAACCACGTGCTGAGAAATGGCTTATCAAAGATCCAACTGCCTAAACCTGTCGCGGTTGCAATCAATATCCCGCCCGCAATGAGCCATTGATAGTCGATATGAATGCGGGGTTTGATCCACTTAACACCGTGGGCGATATATTGCTGAATAATCGCCACCGAGGTAATCAGGCCTGCAATAAAGCCCCCTCCTGGTACGTTGTGTCCACGTAAGAAAATATAGACGGATACCAACAGTGCCAAAGGCAGAAGACTCTGGGATACCATTTCTAACATCATTGGGTGAGGGTCATTGCTCCATGCTCGGCCTTTGTCGTCACTAATCGGCATGTAGATTCTCATTTTGGCAATCAGCTTAAATATACCCAGTGCGGCGATTCCCAATACAGTGATCTCTCCAAGTGTGTCGAAGCCTCTGAAATCTACCAGAATGACGTTGACCACATTGGTGCCACCGCCCCCGGTTTTGCTGTTGGCTAAAAAGAAATCGGAAATAGTACTTAACGGAGTGGTCAGCATGGCGAAACAGATTGTCCCGATTACGCACCCGATTAAACCTGAAATTAACAAATCACGACTTAATCGGCTCGGGCTTGACTCTTTTTGCGTGGTTTGAGGCAAAAAGAACAATGCTAAAAGCAATAGAATAATCGTGACTATTTCTACTGACAGTTGTGTGAGTGCAAGATCAGGTGCCGAGAACTGAGCAAAGACCAATGATACGATTAACCCCACAACTGAAAGAAATATAAGCGCAAGAAAACGTCTTCGATGCCATATGACGGTTGCAATGGCACTTAATATCATTAAAAAAGCACCGGTTAGCGCGACGCCATCGAGGGGTATCTGAGGGCGTGATCCTGCATTTTGGGTTAGATCAAGTAGAGGTAATGCGCCCATGACGAGGGTGAATAGTAGTAGTAACGAGATATATCGCTGTAGCGAACCGTTCTCTAGAGTTTTTATCATGCGTTGGGAGGCGTTGACAATTGACTGAACGACGCCTTCAAAAATATGCTTTGCATCAGCTTCGTCGAAGTGAGATTGGAACTGAAATAGGTGGCGGCGGTTATAGTAAATCGTTGCGCCTCCGACCATTGCCGCTAAACTCATGAACAACGGAATATTAAAACCATGCCATACCGCTAGACTATAAGTGGGCGCGTCATGAGTAATAACCGCTAAAGATGCGACATTTAATAGGTCACCGACCACGTAGGCAGGAAAGACTCCTACTAATAAACAGAGGGCGACTAATATTTCGACTGGTACCTTCATATAGCGTGGCGGTTCTTTAGGCGTTTTAGGTAGATCTATCGGCTCACCGTTAAAGAATACATCGTGAATAAAACGTAACGAGTAAGCGACCGAAAATGCGGCGCCGAGGGTTGCCAGAAGCGGCACGATCCATGAGAGAGAACCCAGCATACTTTGATTAAGTGTCTCGGCAAAAAACATCTCTTTAGATAAAAACCCGTTTAATAGTGGTACCCCCGCCATGGATAGGGCAGCTACGATGGCAAGTGTTGCGGTATAGGGCATGTACTTCCATAGGCCGTTCAGTTTTCGCATATCTCTGGAACCAGACTCATGATCGATGATACCGGCAGCCATAAATAGCGATGCTTTAAACGTTGCATGGTTGATGATATGAAATACCGCTGCGACAGCCGCAAGGTCTGAGTTGAGACCTAATAGAAGGGTAATCAACCCAAGATGGCTGATGGTTGAATATGCCAGAAGCCCCTTAAGGTCATGTTTAAATAGGGCGATATAAGCCCCTAATAGCAGCGTTGTGAGCCCGGTTAGACTGACAATCATAAACCATAAATCTGTTCCCGCTAATACTGGGTAAAAGCGGGCCATTAGGAAAATACCTGCTTTAACCATTGTTGCAGAGTGTAAGTAAGCACTTACTGGTGTTGGTGCAGACATGGCGTGAGGTAGCCAGAAATGAAACGGGAACTGCGCTGATTTTGTGAACGCGCCTAACAGCACCAATATTAATGCGACTGGATAAATGGAGTGTGATCGAATCAGGTCGCCATTAGCGAGTACCGTATCGAGGTCATAGCTACCGACAATATTACCGATTAAGAGCAGCCCTGCTAGCAGCGCAAGCCCTCCTGCACCAGTCACTGTTAACGCCATTCTCGCGCCTTTTCGAGCTTCTGACTTATGGGACCAGAAACTGATGAGCAAAAATGAACTAATACTAGTGAGTTCCCAAAACATCCATAGTTGAATTAGGTTATTTGATATGACGATGCCTACCATGGCGGTCATAAATAGAATCAAGTAAGCGTAGAAGCGCCCCATCGAGTCCTTTTCTGAAAGATAGTAGCGAGCATAAAGGACGACGAGAAGGCCAATGCCGAGAATCAATAAAAGGAATAACAGTGAAAGTCCATCAAGGCGAAAAGAGAGATCCAGCCCCATCGTGGGGATCCATTCAATGGATTGTCGAATCGCCTGTCCATCAAATACATCCCCTGCATACATTAGCACCAGAGCCAGTGACCAGGCGGGTAGTATTGCAACGGAAAAAGCGCAGACACTGCGCCCGAAACGCTCTGTAAATAAGGGGACTAAGGTGCCAATAAGCGGTAATAGTACGACCCATAGCAGGTTCATAAGATGGGATGACTCCAGATTAAACGAGGATAAGACTAATAATAGACTGATTTTATACTAATAAATGCTAAAGGAGTAAAGAAAACTATGTGAGGGATAATTACGGTGGGCCGATATAAGCCCTGCGTGAGCAGTGGAAGGTGTGGGGTAATGGATTCTTGAGCGAGAAGGTTTGGACCAGTATTGCACACAATAGCCTAATTCAGGGTGCCAAGAAGCAAGAGAAGGGCCTCTTACATAAGCATTGAGTATGTTAATCACTTTTCTTATGAAATTTTGAACTTTAGATAATCTTGATTTTTAAGTGACTCTGACCCATATTTGAGAATGTGACTCGGCCAATAAGGATCGCTCTTATTGAGTTTGGAACGAAAGATTCCGTTAGCCTTACTGGCCGAGTCTTAATTGATGTGTGGGACGATTGCTTAGTATGGTCCTGACGTGTGTGTGGCACCTTCCAAGAAGTATCACGTAGAATACTTAGCCTCTCCTACACACTCCATTGCTGAGTTGAACGCCTGATTACGGCTATAGAGTGTTATGGTTAGTTTAGGGCGAAGAGCAACGGCTTTCAGGTAGGCTAAAAAGGCGCTTTACTACCCACTAGAAATAGCCAAGTAAGCAACCAGTGCAACTACCAGTATAAAGCAGCCAACCACTAGCAGCCCGACAAAAATAAACATGCCGATGCGTCCTTCTTCGAGACTTGCCTGGGCGTTCTTTTTGCCCTGAACGCCGAGCATTGCATAGAGCACACTGACAAGTGTTTGCCAGAACGTTAGTGTCGCTTTAGTGGAGGGGGAATCGGTAGAACTAGAGGCGGGTGTATTTTTAGGTGTGGTCATTGTAGTAATCCAAACGTTTAGACCGTATCAGGTGGTTCAAAAATGGCCACCTGATACAGTTTTACTTGATCGCTACAAGTATAGGCAGACGTTTATGGGTTAGCTACTGCTCGAAATGGGCTACTTGAGGCCTTTCTCAATTAAGAATGCGCTGTATTTCTTATCGGTGCCACCAATATGATTAATCAGCCATTTCTTGAGGTAATCTAAAAGATCTTCAACCGTTTTTTCGCTATCCGCTTCATATTCGTTTACTTTTCTGACTACTTCATCAGTCATATTAACGTGCTGTTTACGGTGAGCTTCGAAGCCTGGGTAGCCGTTTTCTTCCATCATCTTCTCTTCGCGGGAGAAGTGGAACTTGGTATATTCGAGTAATTCATTTAACGCCGTTTTGTCGAAATCTTCACCAGTATAGTAAAGCGATGATGTTTGCAGCTGGTTGATTAGTTTTAACAGCATTTTATGATCGTCATCTATGGCTTTGATACCGACACTATACTCATCTTTCCAGGTTACAAATTGACTCTCAGTCGATTTTTTGTTGAGCGTAATAACTAACGCTAATGCGATAACCAGAACCCAGGGGAGGGGGTGTGTCAGCCCCAGGGTAAAGCCTAGGAGGATACCTGTTATAAGCGTTAAGAGTAAGAAAGCAAGTGCAAAAGCTTTGAGCTTTTTGTTCATTGTTGTCTCCGTATAGCGTGAGCGGGGTGTTAGACGCAAAAATAGATAATTTCCATCTTAGATTTGAAATCTGATAGTAGACTTGGTTTAGATCAATTTAACGGTTTTTATTTGACTGGAATATATTGAAGGAAGGCGAGATGACACCAGCGATAAATTGTGCGCAAAAAGCAAAGCTGTTTTACACTGTGCGTCAGTAGGAGCATGATAAAATGCAGCTTCATATGGTGAAGAAGCTGCGGTCAATCATTATTTACGAGCGGCTATATAAAGATTTTCCCTTGTAAATATTTAGTAGCATGGCCTGATATTAATACTCTGCTGCCATTGTTTTCACAGAACAACTCTCCGCCGCTCTCAGAGAACTGAGCTGCCTTGATGGTTTGTTTATTGAGCTTGGCAGACCAATAAGGCACTAATGCACAGTGAATTGATCCCGTAACCGGATCTTCGGGAATATTGAAGCTGGGCAAAAAATAACGTGAAACACAGTCATAATGGTTACCAAGCGCAGTAATCACCACCCCATAAGGGTGCAACTGTTCGAGCTTTTCTAAGTCAGGCTTAAGCGCTGTAATCTGCTCTTCTGATTCATATACCGCGAAGTAGTTTGGGTCTGAATCTACCCTAAAAACGGATGCGGGTAGTACGCCTAAGCCTTTTGTTAGGCTATCGGGTAATTCATCGCAGTTGATATATTTCATAGCAGGGAAGTCGAGGGTGAGTAAATCACCTGACTTCTGTACCCTGAGTTCACCGCTTTGCGACTGAAACTTGATTTCAGTACCGCTAAACGAAAGTTCATTAAAAATCACATAGGCTGACGCGAGCGTTGCATGACCGCATAACGGCACTTCAAGCTTGGGGGTAAACCATCGAATATCCCAACCAGTCTCGTTTGGCGCAATAAACGCGGTTTCAGGTAGATTGTTTTCTTTGGCTATTTGCTGCATCAACGTTTCACTAATCGCACTGTCTAGCACACAAACTGCCGCAGGGTTGCCGCCGAATACTTTATTGGAGAATGCATCAATTTGAAAAATAGATATTTCTGGCATGGGCTGAGTACTCTGTGTTTTTAGGCGCTCTGTTTTTTGTGATTGACGTAAACGCTAGACATAAAAAAGGCGACGGCTCTATGAGGCGTCGCCTAAAAATAACAGAAAGGCATGAAACTTGAAAGGGGTTGGATTTGATCTTCCGACAAAAAACAGCGGCGGTACAACTTAACCCGCCGCTTATAAGGGGGATACTACTCAAATCCACAATTAAATAATAAGAGAAGATTAGCGGATGTTCTACGATAAAAGAGTAAGGGATAGTGAGTAAATGAAAAGGAGTGTAACGGGGTGTATCGAAGGGAGTAAGGCGCACTAAAAATCGTAGCCGTGATGAAGCGAAGCGTAATCAAGGGGGTTCTTATTACCCCCTCAACTACGCAGAGACACTAGAAATTAACCAAGAATTTCTAACAACTCAACATCAAAAATCAATGTCGAGTATGGCCCGATTGCACCACCTGCACCTTGCTCACCGTATGCAAGGTTATATGGCACGTATAGGCGCCATTTAGAACCCACACTCATCATTTGAAGAGCTTCAGTCCAACCAGCGATTACCCCGCCTACTGGGAATTCAGCAGGTTGACCACGGTCGTATGAACTATCAAATACTTCACCATTGATCAGGGTGCCGTGGTAATGAGTACGTACAGTCGATGCCTGGACTGGTTTTTCGCCTTCAGCTGCGGTTATTACTTCGTATTGCAGGCCAGACTCAGTCACGGTTACTTCATCACGCTTTGCATTTTCTGCTAGGAATTTTTCACCTTCAGCAGATAGCTCTTTTGCTTGCTCAGCTTGTTGAGCTTGCATCTTAGCGCTGATCTCTTGGAAGGCTGCTTCCATTAGTTCTTGTGGAACAGGGCTCGCCTGACCATTTAACGCATCCGCTAGACCGTTCAGTACAGAATCGATATGTAGACCTTCAAAAGGGTTGCTCGCTAACTGGTCGCCCATTTGACGGCCGATACCGTAGCTTACGCGCTCTTCAACGGTAGTGTATTTATCAGACATATTACTCACTTAAAGTTTAAAAATTTAAAAACCCGCGCAGTCTAACATGTTACGGTTAACATGTGCAGCCTACGTTATGGGCACACGTTACCACGTTACGCTATGCACACAACCCTGTAGCCGCGATGCAGCGCAGCGGAATCGAGGAACCCGCCACACCGAGGCCTCAAAGCCCCCAACCCTGATTCCAGTCGTGCCTCCTTTCATCAAGGCTACAAATGCAGTTCACTCCATGCACACAATCCCGTAGCCGCGATGCAGCGCAGCGGAATCGAGGAGCTCGCTACACCGAGGCCTCAAAGCCCCCAACCCTGATTCCAGTCGTGCCTCCTTTCATCAA
>CAJXUY010000005.1 GCA_913060665.1 uncultured Oleiphilaceae bacterium | reverse complement strand
AAAAGCCGTTGTGATGACGCCAGATTTGCTGCGAATCCGCCTTGAAGGCAAAAAGTCTCTTATTTGTTGATACTTTCACAGCCTCTTCGCTGCATCACGGCTACGAGGTTTGGAATATAAAGCAGGCAAGTTTACCTAGTCTAGTCAGCTAATTTTTTTGCCAAGATCTGATTAAACAGCTTAGGGTTCCCTTGCCCTTTAGAAGCTTTCATTAGCGGCCCCATAAAACCACCCATTAACTTTTTGCGTTTCTTATCGTCTGCTGCTTTATATTGCGCTATTTGATCAGGCATGTTGTCTAGGACTTCATCGACAATCTTCTCAAGAGCGCCTGTATCGGATACTTGCTTTAAGCCTTTGCTGTCGATAATGTTATCGACATTATTGTCTTCACCAGACCATAATACATCAAACACCTTTTTCGCTCCAGATGACGAAATAGTGCCATCTTTGATGCGGCTGATCAGTGTACCCAGTTGTTCAGCTTGCAGTTTAATGCTGGTAATACTTTTTTCTTCGCTGTTAAGGCGTGCAGACAATTCACCCGTAACCCAGTTGGCGGCTAGCTTGGCATCTTTGCAGATATTGAGGGTTGCCTCGAAAAAATTAGCGGTTCCAATGTCAGTGCTGAGAATTGCTGCGTCATATTCAGATAACCCAAAATCAGTGATAAAGCGTTCTTGCCGAGCGTCTGGTAGTTCGGGTAGGGTCGCCCGAACCGCTTCAATGTAGTCGTCATCAAATACAACCGGTAGAAGATCAGGGCATGGAAAATAGCGATAGTCGTTGGCCTCTTCTTTACTTCTCATTGAGCGAGAAATATCTTTGTCGCCATCATAGAGGCGGGTCTCTTGCCTGACTTCACCGCCATCTTCAATTAATTCAATTTGACGCTCTACTTCCAGCTTGATGGCTTTCTCCATAAAGCGGAATGAGTTAAGATTTTTTGTTTCGGTTCGAGTGCCGAGCTTTTCTTCGCCTTTAGGGCGAACTGAAATATTAACGTCAAAGCGTAGCGAGCCTTGTGACATTTCGCCGTCACAGATGCCTATGGATGAAACCAATCCATGGAGTTTGCGTGCAAACGCGACAGCTTCTTCAGCATTGCTCATATCGGGTTCGGTCACTATTTCAATGAGCGGTGTGCCGGCACGGTTTAAATCGATCCCTGACATTCCATGAAAATCTTCATGCAGAGACTTGCCTGCATCTTCCTCAAGGTGGGCGTGATGGATTCTAATGTTCTTTTTGCTGCCATCTTTTAATTGGATCTCGACATGGCCTGCGCCAACGATGGGGTGGTCTAGTTGAGTGGTTTGATACCCTTTTGGTAGGTCGGGGTAAAAGTAGTTCTTCCGATCGAAGACAGAGCGCTTATTGATGTCTGCGTCAATTGCCAGACCAAACATAATAGCTTTTTGAAATGATTGCTCGTTTGGCACGGGCAAGGTTCCGGGCATTGCTAAATCTACCGCGGATGCTTGAGTGTTAGGCTCAGCTCCAAAAGCGGTGCTAGAGCCAGAAAATATTTTTGACTGGGTGGTGAGTTGAGCGTGGATCTCTAGTCCGATCACTGTTTCCCATTGCATACTATAAACCTCTTTGCTCATGAGTCCTGCCTAATAAAGCTAGGCAGGTGAGTCGCTAATTTGGGGCCTTGAAGGCACTTATTTGTTGTTACCCTTAGGGCTGGATTACTCAAAACCTTTGGGGGTTTTAGTGTGCCAGTCTGTTGCTTGCTGGAATTGATGAGAAACGTTAAGTAAGCGTGCTTCATCAAAATAATTACCAATCAACTGCAAGCCAACAGGAAGGTTATCGATCATCCCTCCCGGGATCGACATGCCTGGCAAGCCTGCTAGGTTTGTTGAGATAGTGAATATGTCTTCAAGGTACATCTTTACCGGGTCGTCACCTTTTGAGTTAAATCCAAAGGCTGGTGTTGGAGAGGTAGGTCCAACTATTAAATCTACATCATTAAATGCAGCGGTAAAATCATTTTTGATGAGTCTTCGAACCTGCTGAGCCTTGCGATAATAGGCGTCGTAATAGCCTGCTGACAGCGCGTAGGCGCCGACCATAATACGGCGTTTGACTTCGTCACCAAATCCCTCGGTCCGGCTTCTGCAATATAGATCTTCAAGATCCTTTGGGTCTGCACAGCGATGCCCGTATCGTACGCCGTCGAAGCGCGATAGGTTTGCTGAACATTCTGCAGGGGCAATAACGTAATAGGCCGGCACTGAGAGCTCTGTATGAGGAAGCGTGATTTCTTTTATATTTGCGCCTAGCTTTTCAAGTTCTTTAACGGCGTTTTCAACTTGCTGCTGCATGTTGGCATTAAGATGGTCTGAAAAGAATTCTTTTGGCAGTCCGATGTTTAGGCCTTCAATGCTATTGTTTAGCGTAGAAGTGTAGTCTGGCACATCTCTTTCGATGCATGTTGAATCTTTGTCGTCATAGCTTGCCATGACATTGAGCATCATTGCCGCATCTTCAGCTGTTCTTGCGATAGGTCCGCCTTGATCGAGGCTAGATGCGAACGCAATCATGCCGTATCTTGATACTCGGCCGTAAGTCGGCTTCAGGCCAGTAACACCGCATAGAGCGGCAGGCTGGCGAATGGAACCGCCTGTATCGGTTGCGGTAGCGGCAGGGGTTAATCTGGCGGCGACTGCTGCGGCAGAGCCTCCGGATGAGCCTCCGGGAACTAGATTCTCACCCCAAGGGTTTACTACGCGACCATAGTAACTGGACTCATTTGAGGAGCCCATTGCGAATTCGTCCATATTGGTCTTACCCAGGCAAACAGCACCTTGCTGTTTAAAATTGCGGGTCACGGTTGAATCATAAGGGGGAATAAAGTTATCAAGCATTTTAGAGCCGCAACTAGTCTTGACCCCTTGTGTACAAAAAATATCTTTGTGCGCAAAAGGAATGCCGGTCCAGGGGCTAGCGCTGCCGGATGCAATTTTAGCATCTGCGGCTTTAGCGTCAGCCAATGCCTCATCATTACACACAGTAATGAAGCTATTAAGGGCAGGGTCTTGTTGTGCAATGCGAGTTAAGAAATGCTGGGTTAGTTCGACGCTGGAAAATGATCCGGCGGCTAGCCCCTTTGAAAGTTCGGCTACTGTTTTATTGTGCATGGCAAATTTGATCTTTAGAGTTTGACGATAGTATTCATTATTGGGTTGTGAGTGTGCTGTAGTTTGAACATGAGCACCCGATCACAGTTCAATAATACTCATTCAATAACCTTGGGTACGAGATATAGGCCCTCTTCTGTTGCGGGGGCTATTTTCTGAAACGCTTCTCGGTTGTCCGTTTCTGTTATATGATCTGGACGAAGGCGCTGAACAGCATCCATTGGGTGAGCCATTGGCTCGATGTCCTGTGTATTAGCCGCCTTTAATTGGTCTACCAAACTCAATATATTGGACAGATCACCAGTAATTTTTTCCAGTTGTTCATCGCTGATTTGCAGTTTTGCCAGTCGGGCAATGTTTTCTGCGTCTTCGCGTTTTATCGACACGGGTGTTCTCCCTCTAACGTTATATAAAATTACGCAAAAAATTGAAACAATCGGCTATACTAACAGGATTCCAAAAGATATGGTGCCATTTTGAGAAGGAGATGTGGGTAATATAGGCAAAAAACGGTGTTTTATTGCGAAATTGATGATTTCGTGAGGCTTTTCGTAATTCTGTCTTGCTCAAAATACCCGCCATTGTTAAAGTTGCCGCAGTATCCGCAACCTCTATTTTTTAGTGTGGTTAAATAGTTTCCTGAAGTGAGTGTTTTTTGCTAAATCGCTTACGCGTTAGCCCGATATGTACAGCTGTAAAGTGCAACGCGAACGATAAGTGCAAAACGGCTGTTATGCACAAGCAGATGCAAGACTCTCAGTTTCAGAAAGGATTAAAATACCCTAGGGCGAAATCAACGAATGTTTAAAAAAATCCGAGGTCTTTTTTCGAGTGACCTCTCAATCGATTTAGGTACTGCAAATACACTTATTTTTGTTCGAGAGCGAGGCATTGTTCTAGACGAACCTTCCGTAGTGGCCATTCGAAATCATGCAGCTCAGAAGAGTGTTGCAGCCGTGGGCGCTGAAGCTAAGCGAATGCTTGGTCGAACGCCAGGTAACATTACGGCTATTCGTCCTTTGAAAGATGGCGTTATTGCAGACTTTGTTGTGACTGAAAAAATGCTACAGCATTTTATCCACAAGGTGCATGAAAATAGCTTTATAACACCTAGCCCAAGAGTGTTGATTTGTGTGCCTAGCAAGTCTACTCAGGTAGAGAAGAAAGCGATCAGAGAGTCAGCCTTGGGGGCTGGTGCGAGAGAAGTGTATCTAATTGAAGAGCCAATGGCCGCAGCTATCGGTGCTGGGTTGCCTGTAGAGGATGCTCATGGTTCAATGGTGGTTGACATCGGTGGTGGTACGACTGAAATCGCGATCATTTCATTGAATGGTATTGTCTATGCTGAGTCGGTCAGAATCGGTGGCGACCGATTTGATGAATCTATTGTTGCTTATGTACGTCGTAACTACGGCAGTTTGATCGGTGATACCACCGCTGAGCGCATTAAGCATGAGATTGGTTGTGCGTATGAAGGCATGGATCTTCTTGAAATAGATGTTAGAGGTCGTAATCTGGCCGAAGGTGTTCCACGAGGCTTTACGCTTAATAGTGAAGAGATACTTGAGGCGCTGCAAGAATCTTTAGCAGCAATTGTTCAGGCGGTTAAAAGCGCATTAGAGCAGTCACCTCCTGAGCTGGCATCTGATATTGCAGAGCGCGGCATTGTCTTAACGGGTGGTGGGGCCTTATTGAGAGGGTTGGATCGTTTGTTGAGTGAAGAGACCGGTCTGCCAGTGATTGTCGCGGATGATCCTTTGACATGCGTGGCCCGTGGTGGCGGTAAGGCGTTGGAATTGATTGATAAAAGTGACGCTGGGATGTTTCCGTTAGACTAAGTTGAATATCGATAATTTAAAAGCCAGACATCAAAGGTCTGGCTTTTGACGTTCTGTAGCTTGTATTTCGGCTGTAGATTAACGTAGTTTGCTGCGCTTAGCGTATTAAGCTAAACCTGATTAGAACCTAGTCCTGATTAAATATTAATAAAGGAGTCTTCAATTAAGACAATCTTTGTTCAGGGTCCATACTTAGGCTACCGTTTGTTATTGGTTGCTGTCCTCTCTTGCGTTCTTATATTTGTAGATAGCCGTTTTGATTATTTGGATAAGGTTCGCCATGCATTAGGCTCCGCACTGACGCCGATGCAATGGCTTAGCAATTTACCGCGAGGGGTGGTTGACTGGGTCGATGAGGTTACGACCTCTCGAGAGCAGTTACAAGAAGATGTCGACGCGATGAAAGCCAGAACGTTGGTGCTTGAACGAAAAGCACAAAAGTTTGCCTTTATCATGGCTGAGAACGGGCGCTTGAGAGAGTTGCTAAACGCTTCAGGTGTTGTCGATGATACGGTTAAAGTGGCAGAACTTATCGGCGTAAGCCCAGACCCTTTTAAGCACTATGTGATGGTGAGTAAAGGGCGTTCAGATCAGATTATGGTAGGGCAGGCAGTACTGGACTCAAGCGGGCTGATTGGTCAAGTGATTGAGGTTAGCGAGTTTGCGAGTAGGGTGTTGCTTATCTCTGATAATAGTCATGCGGTGCCTGTTCAGGTGAATCGAAATGGTGTAAGAGCTATCGCACTAGGAAATGGCAGTTATGATTTTCTTGAGCTTGCTAATGTGCCTGACACAGCTGACATCAAGGAAGGGGATTTACTTGTTAGCTCTGGGCTAGGGGGGAGATTCCCTCCGGGGTATCCGGTTGCTGAGGTTATTTCCGTCCAACATGATCCTGGGCAACCTTTTGCGAAGGTTACTGCCTTGCCCAAAGCACAGCTCAATCGTAGTCGACTGGTGTTAATTGTCGCAAAACATTTAAGCGATATAGATGGCCAAGACGCAGATAACGGCGAAGAAAGTGCATCGATACCCACGCCAGGAGGCACTGAGTAATGGTCGCCACCAGAGCTAGTTCATTTTTTATTTTTTTCTGCTTTAGTGCTTCATTTCTGTTTAGCATTTTGGCCCTTCCTAGTGCAGTTTCCTATTTACGACCGGAATGGGTGGCGATGGTTGTCATCTACTGGGTTATTAAGTCGCCTGCTAAAGTGGGTGTTGTGGTTGCTTGGTCGTCAGGTTTGGTGTTAGATATCCTCGAAGGTAACTTACTGGGCGTTAATGCGTTGTCTTTGGCGGTCGTGGCGTATCTAGTGTTAATAATGCATCAACGGATCAAGCTTTTCCCATTGATACAGCAGTCTTTCACTGTTTTTTTAGTGGTGGGGATTCATTTGATGATCGGCCACCTTATTCGTAATGTAGTAGGAGACTCGGTTTCAGGCATGGCGTATCTTTTTCCTGCGTTTACGAGTGCGGTTATTTGGCCTGTACTGTACCTTTTTATTGATAAAGTGACATTAAAGCTACGCTAAAGTGGGGTAAAAGTGGAACTAATATTAGCGTCTTCATCTCCCCGTCGTAGAGACTTGCTGGCTCAGATAGGTGTTCAATTTGGAGTTCAGTCGGCTGATATAGATGAGACCCCTTTGGCGGGAGAGCAGCCATCAGCGTATGTTGTCCGAATGGCGCGAGAGAAAGTACTCGCTTGCGCCGCGTCGCAACAAGGCTCCCAGGCTTTTACTATTATTGGGGCTGATACCAGTGTCATTGCCGACGATGGCATATTAGGCAAACCGCAAGACTATAATGATGCAGAAAATATGTTACTCCGGCTATCTGGGCGGGTTCATCAAGTTATGACATCGGTCTGCATAGCGACATATAGTAACGGTATAGATACTCAAGAGCCGACTTCAACAACTCAATTGGTGACAACAGATGTATCGTTTCAGACGTTGAATCAGGCGCAAATTCGAGCATACTGGAATTCGGGAGAGCCTCAAGATAAAGCGGGTGCTTATGGTATTCAGGGGTTTGGAGCCGTCTTTGTCGACAGTATTAAGGGCAGCTACAGTGCTGTTGTTGGGCTTCCGTTAGCAGAAGTGGCTGAGATGCTTCGTTCGGCGGGTGTGCCCATTTGGCAAAAATGATATTTGTGAGATAGCCGTGTTGTGCTGTTTAGACAGAATAACAGTGAATGATAAGAATTATGGTGAGTAGGTGAATATGACAGAAGAGATTCTTATTAACGTTACTCCAGTTGAAACTAGAGTCGCCTTGGTAGAAAACGGTATGCTTCAGGAAGTGTATATCGAACGCACGGGGCGTAGAGGTATTGTTGGCAATATCTATAAAGGTAAAGTTGTTCGAGTGTTACCGGGTATGGAGGCAGCGTTTGTAGAGATAGGTCTGGAGCGAGCGGCATTTATTCATGCTTCAGATATTGTTCGTGCCGATAACAAGGATGATGCTAATAGCAATACACAGGGGAGGCCTGTGCCGGATATTAGTTCGCTATTACGAGAGGGGCAGTCTCTTGTTGTACAAGTCACCAAAGACCCCATTGGTACGAAAGGTGCGCGACTGACGACCCAGTTATCGATCCCATCAAGGTATTTGGTTTATATGCCTGGTACTGATCATGTTGGAATTTCTCAGCGCATCGAAGATGAAGAAGAGCGTGAACGTTTGAGGAGCTTAGTGGAAGGCTACCGCCAAGAAAGTAACGCCCCGTTAGCGGGTTACATCGTGCGTACCGTGACGGATGGAGCTGGCGAGGATGAACTTAAATCTGATATCAAATTTTTAGAAAGATTATGGGTTTCTGTAGAAGACAAAATAAAGAGTGCCAAAGCTCCCTCTGTTATCTATCAAGACCTTCCGTTATGTATCCGAACGATTAGAGATTTAGTCCGGCCGCCAACAGAAAAAATTCGAATTGACTCAAAAGAAAGTTTTCAGCGCGTTAAGTCGTTTTCTGAAGAGTTTTTAATTGATGTGACTGACAGGCTCGAATACTACCCGGGTGAACGTCCTGTTTTTGACCTGTATGGTGTTGAAGATGAAATTCAAAAAGCACTGGGTAGGAAGGTACAGTTAAAATCTGGCGGCTATTTGATTATTGATCAGACGGAAGCTATGACAACGATTGATGTCAATACCGGTGGGTTTGTAGGGCATAGAAACCTAGAAGAAACTATATTCAAAACTAATCTTGAAGCCGCTAGGGCAATTAGTCGACAGTTACGACTTCGGAATCTTGGCGGGATCATTATTCTCGATTTTATCGACATGGAAGATCCGGAGCATCAGCGTTCAGTTCTCAGGATGTTGGAAAAAATGCTAGAGCGTGATCATGCGAAAACTAAACTTAGCTGCGTATCTGAGTTGGGCTTAGTAGAGATGACCCGTAAGCGAACCACTGAAAGCTTGGGGCAGGCATTGTGTGAGCCTTGTAATGTATGCGAAGGAAGCGGGTATATTAAGACTTCTGAAACCGTATGCTATGAAATACTAAGAGAAATTTTACGCATTAATAGAGCTTATGATGCGACAGGTTATTTGGTCATGGCATCTCAGGGGGTTATTGACCGGTTATTGGACGAAGAATCTGATAATGTTGCGGATCTCGAGACGTTTATAGGAAAAAGTGTTAAATTTCAGGTAGAGGTAATGTACAGTCAGATTCAATATGACGTAGTGTTAATTTAGCATATTCGCTGGAATATGTTTCAATTGAGGTTGGCAGGTCTTTGCTGGTTGACCTTATAGCAGGGGAAGCCCGCTTAATTGACGGGGTGTTACGAATTTGTATCCACTGATTGTTAGATTAACTCACCTGGTGTGGTTGATAGCTCTATTTTTATTGGTGCTTGTCGCCACTTATATGGCAGCGGGAAGACAGTTTTTTCCGTTTGTTACGTCTTATAAAACAGACTTAGAACTTCTTTTGACTGAGCAACTAAGTGTGCCAGTATCTATTGGGTCTATCGAAGGCAGTTGGCGCTGGCTTGACCCCGTGTTGGTCGTATCAGATATTAGGCTAAAGACACCTAGCGACCTTAATCATAGCTCTGATAATGAGCCTAGTACCTCCCCTCCATTGCATATTGGCTCTTTTTATATTCATTTGTCGGTCATACAAAGCCTGCTTCACGGAAAACTACAGTTTCAGTCAATAGAAGCCAGCGGGGTTACGCTGCCTTTACGCCAGAATAGTGATGGCGAGTGGGCTGTGCCAGGGTTACCGGTGAACGATAGCGCTGCAGAAACTGATTTTAAGAGCATTCTCTCGGTGTTAGAACAGCCTAGCTTATATATTTCCGATATTCAGGTAGACCTTGTTAGCTCAACAGGAAGCAAAAGTGCATGGACTATCCCTAGCGCCATAATGGCCTATGACGGAAGAGCATTTAGTGCTAGTGGAGAAATCTTAGATACTAGCACCAAACAACCTTTTGTAAGGTTCTCAGCGAAAGGAGCAGGTTGGGTTTTATCGAGTGAGTTTACCGGAAAACTATACTTAGACTGGGCATCGGGCCCATTACTTAATCAACATTTGGGTGCGTATCAGTGGCAAGGTGTTCATCTAGAAAAGATAGACGCATCGGGACGGTTGTGGCTAGATTTTCTTAAAGGAGAGGTATTATCGCTGCAAGGGGAGGTGGATGCTGAAACCTTACAATGGAAAAACGGCAACGGGTTAGTCCCTCCGTTACAAAATATCAAAGCTGATATTTTTTGGAGCCAACAGGGTGATAGCAGTGTTTTGTCGCTCTATGACCTTTCTATGGAATGGACGGACTACCGTTGGTCCCCAGCGGGATACTCTATTTATTTTTCAGACAAGCAAGTTAGTGCCAGCGGTCAGCATGTTAATGTGTCAATGCTGACGGAATTATTGTTAGCGACAGACATTTTGCCTCGAAAGGGTCAGCAGCAGCTGGAAGACTATCGACCAGGTGGAAGTTTAACTAATGTGGAGTTGGTTGTTCCATTGGTGCGAGATTTGCGATTAGGCGATGAGCCGCCTGCACCTCTATTTAAGTTGGAAGCCAATATCGAAGATGTTTCGTCTTTGGCGGTGGGGGGTGCTCCAGGTGGCACAGGAATGACAGGCTACTTGTCGCTTGATGACCGACAAGGAACTGTTTTTGTTGATAGTGATGACTTTACATTATCGTTTCCAAACTTATTTCTAGATGGCTGGTCATTTGAAAAAAGCCAGGTCGTTGTTAATTGGGATATTGCTGCCTCAGGCGATATTAACGTAACGTCTTCGGGAATTAATCTATACCTAACTGAAGAGAGTTTAGTATTTGGTGCGTTTTCTCTGTTGTTGTCTGATACAGAAGAGGATGTTTTAGCATTGAAGGTGGGAATTAATGACCTGGATGCTTCAAAAGCCCATCAGCTTGTGCCTTCTCATGTTGTGGATGAAGGTATTTATAACTGGCTCAGGTCATCGATCAAAGGGGGGGTGGTCGAAAGTGGACTTTATGTCGGTTATGGGTCAATTGAAGGTGATGCACCCGCGAATAGCTTTACTTCGTCGATGGTATTTAATACATCTGAGGCACGCCTACTATTTGATTCAAGTTGGCCTGAACTGGAAGGGCTCAACAGCAAAATATTCGTGCAAAACGGTTACTTAAAAATCAATGCGCCTGAGGTAAGTTTTAGAGGGGCTCCATTAACAGGTACTCAAGTAGAACTGCAGCCGAATAATAGTACGGCTGAATCTTGGTTAAAGGTAGTAACCCATACTCAACCCAGCAATGCAGACCTTAAGTATTGGTTGGATGACTCCCCGGTAAAGGAGCATACGCGTCAGATATCTGAACAGCTGATGATTCAAGGTGAGTTTGACGTCAATGTTGAGCTGGGTGTCCCGCTCCACAATATGGACTTGGGTGTTAATTATGACCTTACTTTCGATGTAAAGAAGGCGAAATTTAAACATCGACCCACTGATCTTATTTTTGAGCATGTTAACGGATTGGCTACTTTATCGAGTAGCAGGGGTATTAATGCCGAGCGCGTGAAGTTGGACGTTTTCGGGCATCCGGCGTTACTCAATATTCAGTCAGATGTTATGCCCAATATGATGAATACGAATCTTGTTTTAACCGGAGGTATGAGTATCTCTGGGCTTTCAGATCATTTTTCGTTACCCAGTAACGTTCCTGTATCAGGCCAGTCTGTCTATACCGCTTCATTAGACCTTTCAAGTGACAAAGGCAATGAGGCATTGTTTACTCTGACGAGTCCTTTATCAGGAATAGAAATATCTCTTCCTGACCCTTTGACTAAAAAACCAGATGATACGGCGCCGCTTACGATTCAAATGGCAATAGATGATGGTGTTGTATCGCTTGATGCGCAGCTAGATAGCCTCGCGAACGTTAAAGCCATATTCGATAATGGTGAGTTTAAAGAAGGTGGATTATTTATTGGGGATGGCGACGTTGATGTATTGGCTGAAAAAGGGTTTATTATTACAGGCGCATTGGAACAGTTAGTCGTCGCGCCGTGGATCGATTATTTATCATCAAACGTTGATGGCGATAACGACAACCTTGTAAAAAAACTTATTCTCAAAATTGCCAAATTGAACATCTATGATCAGTTGTTTAATGCCGTTGATATCGTAATACAGCCTGAAGCTGGTGAGTGGTCTGTTGTTTTGAAGGGGGACGATGTAGAAGGCACTATATATCTGCCACCAGAAAACCAAAAGCCTGATTTTGCCATCCAGAGGGTTCAACTTAGCACGGAAAATCCTAACTCTCTTGGGAAGGATCTTTCACCTTTTGACGTGCCTGAAATGACGTTACTGATTGAGGATTTGATGATCGATAACGTCAGATATGGGCAGTGGTCAGCGGACTTCGTTCGTAAAGATAATGGTGTAGTGGCAAAAGATATTAAGGGCTCGCTCGCTGGCGCACATTTACAGGGGCGTCTCAGTTGGATGAAGGATGTCTATGGTACCAGTACAAGTATTCTAACAGCGACGGTTGATGGCGGAGACGTCGCTGCTGTATCAAAAGCGGTTAATAAACCGGAATCGTTAACGAGTGAGCATTTTTCATCCGATATTTCAGTGGTTTGGAGTGGTGCTCCAACGGACTTTGAGTTGGCAGATTTATCAGGCCGGATTGTCCTCATAGTAGAAAATGGAACTTTGCTGGATACTAAAAGTGCCACTGAAGCCTTTAAGGTGTTTGGGATACTCAACGCGGAGGCGATAACGCGTCGGTTAACCTTGGACTTTTCCGACCTTTATCAGAAAGGGCTAGGTTATGATCGAATTGAAGGTGTGGCGCGTATGGATAAAGGTACGTTAACGTTAGAGAAGCCGCTAGCGTTGCAAGGACCTTCTAGCGCGTATAAATTTACAGGCACTGCTAATTTAAAAGATGAAACGCTGGATATGGATATGGTGGTGGTATTGCCCTTAACCAAAAATTTACCGTTAGCAGCGTTGTTTTTAGGCGCTCCACAGATTGGTGGAGCAGTTTGGGTGATTGATAAGCTACTGGGAGAACCGTTGAGTAAGCTAACTAGTGCGACTTATGAAATGAAAGGCAGTTGGGATGATCCTGAAATAACGTTAAAAAATGTATTTGATCGTACTGAAACGTTTGATGGTATGACACCTAGTCAAAGGAGGAGGGAAGAGTAATGGCAGAGACTAATAATTCTTCATTGTGCCGTGTAGCGGTCATCCAAATGACGAGTGGCGATAATAAACAAGCAAACCTAGATACAGTAGAAAGGTTAGTGGGTGATGCTGTTCGTGATCACCAAGCAATGCTTGTGCTTTTACCAGAGAATTTTTCGTTGTTTGATGGTAATGCTGCACTTGAATTGGGTCAGCAGGAGGCCGCTGAGTCTGGTGACGTTAGGCATTTTATATCTTGTTTAGCGGCTAGATTGAACGTATGGATCGTGGCAGGCTCTATTCCATGCTCAGTCAGACCGGATGGATCAGAGGTTATTGAGAGGGTCCGTTCTGCTTGCTGGGTGTATGATAATCAGGGGAAAGAAGTTACCCGTTACGACAAAATACACTTATTTGATGTAGATGTAGGCGATAGCTACGGGTCATATCGCGAATCTTCACAGTTTGAAGCTGGTTCATCCGCGGAAGTGGTTAATAGCCCAATAGGAATGCTTGGTTTATCGATCTGTTATGACCTAAGGTTTCCTGAGTTATATGCATTGCTGACCAAACAGGGCGCTCAGATAATAACCGTTCCGGCTGCTTTCACCCATAAAACAGGTGAGGCTCATTGGGAGGTGTTGTTAAGAGCACGGGCCATTGAAAACCAGTGTTATATTGTTGCCGCAAATCAAACAGGCATGCATTCTAAAGGTCGTGAGACCTGGGGGCACTCAATGATCATAGACCCTTGGGGGAAAGTACTTGCGGTGGCAGAGGAAGGGGTGGGCGTTATCAGTGCTGATATTGATCTGAGTGTACTCTCAGATTTAAGGGCAGCTATGCCCGTTTCGTCTCATCGAAGAATATAACCGGGAAAACGAAACAGGAAGCAAGAGGTGCCGCGTATAGTGCACCCTATCTAAGTTTTTTGCTGTTCGAACGGATACACCTTATATATTTACTTCTGTATCCATATCGTCAATTGATCGTAAGTATTTGAAGAGCTTTTTCGATGACCCTGTGTTTTTCTCGTTCTTAACATCTTTCTTTGCGTTACGTACGAGTTGTCTTAGGTGTTGGATATCGGCGTTTGGGTGATCATCGAAGTATTCAGATAAGCAATCATTGCCACCTTCTATAAGACGGTCTCTCCAGCGCTCAAGAGCGTGAAGTGCTTGTGCAAAGGCTTTGCTGCTAGCATCAAAAAGGTCAACAGCGTTTTGAATAGCTTCCGCATCTTCGTCACGCATGAGTTTGCCAATGTACTGCATATGCCTTCTGGTTGCTTCTCGTTTCGTAATTCGTTTAGATTCTTCTACGGCCTTTCTAAGTGTCTCGCTCAAAGGGACTTTGTTGAGTTGATTCGGCTTGAGTTCAGTTAAGCGCTTTCCTAGAGCCTGAAGCTCGTGCATATCACGTTTGATAGAGGTTTTACTAATGATATGTTCTTCATCAAACTCTTCAGGTAGATCAAAATCGGTCATCTGGCTTCTTTCCTGCGGATACTCTTAAAGGCTCAATCAAGCATATACTATCGTGGCTAGCCCTAGAAAAGATAGGAATCCGACGACATCTGTGATGGTGGTGAGAATCACACCTCCTGCAAGTGCAGGGTCAATATTTCTGGCACGCAATAATACAGGCAGCATCGTCCCGGCTACTGCCGCAACGATTAGGTTGATCAACAATGCAAGCGCGATAATAACACCAATTGTGAGGTCATTAAACCAAACAATAGCAGCCCCTGCGACAACTAGCGCCCATAAGATGCCGTTTATGATACCGACTATAAACTCACGGTGTAGTAACCACCCCAGGTTATTGCGACTAAGTTGTCCGACTGCCATGCTTCTAATCACGAGAGTTAAGGCCTGGCTTCCAGCTATGCCACCCATGCTCGCGACTATCGGCATCAATACCGCTAGAGCGACTACTTTTTCGATGGTTGCTTCAAACAGTCCGATCACTGAAGATGCAATAAATGCCGTAATAAGGTTTATTCCAAGCCATACGGCTCGGCGTTTTGCTGTTTTAATGATGGGTGTAAATGTATCATCATCCTCATCTAGGCCTGCCATACTCATTAATGAGTGATCAGCATCGTCACGAATAACATCGACGACGTCATCGATGGTCACTCGCCCTAAAAGCCTACCATCTGAACTTAATACTGGCGCCGAAACCAAGTCCCTTCGCTCAAACAGGTTTGCGACTTCAGTTTCTGGAGTGTTGGCAGATATCGTGACTGCATCGGTGTTCATAACTTCGCGAACCGTTGATGATGGGCTTGAAACCAGCATCGTTGTAATCGGTAGTGTGCCGATAAACTCATCTTTTCGGTTAACCACAATTAGCTTGTCGGTCATTTCGGGGAGCGAGCGGTGACGCCTTAGGTAGCGGAGTACTACGTCAATGCTAATGTCGGGTCTAATGGTGATGGTATCCGTATTCATCAGACCGCCGGCAGTATCTTCCGGGTAAGAAAGTACCGCTTCTATGCGGTGCCGGTCTTGCGAGTCCATCGATTCGAGCACTTCCTGAATAACGGTTTCAGGAAGCTGTTGAAGTACATCGGCGAGGTCATCGGTTTCGAAATCTTCGGTAATACTGATTAGTTCCTGAGGGTTTAACTTGCTCAGGAACTCAGTACGGACTTCATCACTTAGGTATTGAAGAATGTCACCTTCAAGATCTTTATCAACAAGTCGCCAAAGAATAGAGCGCTCTTTTGGAGGTGTCGATTCTAAAAGGTGTGCAATATCACTCGGACTAAGACCTCGGTTCAAAATACGGGCGACTTGGTCTAATGATCCATTGTCGAGAGCTTCATTTAAGCTACGTATTTTTTTTTGGCGCTTTGCTTGCTCTAGTGTTTTATCCATTTGTAAACCAGGATTTTGAGTGATGACTATTGAAGTGTTACTAAGTACTGCATTATTAGGGGTTGCGCAATATGGAACTACGTAAGCGAGTTTAACACAGACAAGTATAACGTAAGCGTTACATTGTAAAAAGAAGAATGCTTAAAGAGAGAGAAAACAGGTGGTTAAATAGGAGTGGAGGCTTTGGCTGTCGTTTTTAATTGAAAGGGAGTGGTGAGCTACTCCCCTTCACCGAAACGATCAGCAATCAGTTCTTTTAACGCTGCAATAGCGTCATTCTCATCAGAACCTTCGATAATAAGATCAACATCGGTTCCGCAGCTCGCAGCCAGCATCATGACAGACATTATGCTTTTTCCGTCGACCTCTTTACCATTTCTTGCGATCTTTATGCTGCTTTCAAAACGCGTCGCGGTGCTGACAAGTTTTGCTGCAGCTCGGGCATGTAAACCTAGTTTGTTAATAATCGGGACAGTTTCTTTAATCATAACGGATTCATACTGTTGTGTTGTTAATGACGATCTTCCGGTAGGGAGGGGAGTTCTTTATGCCGTATTTGAACGTTGGATTGTAGTGCTTTAAACGTTTCTCCTAGCTTTTCGCATATGTAAACAGACCGGTGTTGTCCGCCAGTACAGCCGATGCCTATGGTTAGGTAGCTTCTATTAGAGTTTGCGAATTGAGGTAGCCATTTATGGAGGTAGCTTATGATGTCGCCTAGCATCTCGCCTGTTTCAGGTTGTTGCTCTAAGAACACATGTATTGGCTGATCCTTCCCTGTATACGCCCGTAGGCTCTGGTCCCAGTATGGGTTAGGCAGACACCTCACATCAAACACAAAGTCTGAATCAGTAGGTACACCATGTTTAAAGCCGAATGACTGAAACAGTAATGCTATATCCTGACCTGTTCGTCCCACTACTCGTTCTTTGATAAGGTCCCGGAGTTGATACATGGTCATATCGCTAGTATCAACCATAAGGTCTGCAGAAGATGAAATAGGCGATAAAAGCGTTTTCTCTGCCTCGATAGCTTCTTTCAGAGATACTGAATCATTACTCAAGGGGTGCTTTCGTCGAGTGGCATGAAAGCGTTTAAGAAGTGATTGGTTTAATGCATCGAGATAGATGATGTCCATATCAAAATGACGATGCTTAAATTGGCCTACGATATTTGTAAATTGATTGATTCCGGTGGAAAGATTACGAGCATCAATGCTGACGGCAATCTTTTCTAAGCGAGATTCTTTGCTTATCAGTGCTTCATCTGCGAGTGGTAGCAATAGTCCAATAGGGAGGTTGTCTATACAGTAAAACCCGAGGTCTTCAAGAACATGAAGTGCTGTACTTTTTCCTGAACCTGAGCGGCCACTGACTATAACAAGTTTCATTGTGCTACCTGATTGGGTGTGGGGTTTGCCTGGTGTAGATTATTTATGATTGAATAATCGTGTCATAAAGTGACTCGCTATCCTTACAGCTTCTGAGCTGCTTGCATAGCCCAGCATTGTTAAACTTCTCAGCTAACTGGCTTAGTAACTCCAAGTGCTCACTTGTCGCTTCTTGCGGTACAATAAGCACAAATAAAAGGTCTACGGGTTCGTTATCAATGGCATCAAAGGGCACTTTCTGATTCAGTGTAAGCAAAGCTCCAATAACTTTCTGGCAGCTCTCTAAACGGCAGTGGGGGATTGCTATCCCCTGGCCTATGCCTGTACTCCCTAATCGTTCTCGGCCGATGAGGCTATTAAATATCGTGTTTTCATTAATATCTGGGTACTGTTGCGCAATTCGTTGCGCAATTTCTTCCAGGACTTTTTTTTTGCTGCTCCCGGGAAGGCTACAAAGAGCCAGCTCAGGAGACAGGATAGATTGAATTGAAACTGACGTATCGGTCATTATTAATGCTTATTCTATTCTATGGCAAGGAACTATCGAGCTGACGCACCGTGTAGTCGGTCAACATTCTTTTCTTTATGCTTAAGTATTTGGCGATCTAACTTGTCAACTAGTTGATCAATGGCCGCATACATATCTTCTTGTTCTGCGGTAGCATGAATATCAGCACCACTGATGTGAAGGGTCGCTTCTGCAATTTGACGAAGTTTCTGTACTGATAAAGTGACCTGAACATTGCTAATATGATCAAAGTGGCGTTCGAGTTTTTCGAGTTTAGTGCTGACGTATTCTTTCAAAGAGTCGGTCAGATCAACGTGATGTCCCGTAATATTCAATTGCATATTTCGCTCCTGATGTCGTTTTTTATATATCCCTTGCAACCTAACCTTCTAGAACCTGGCTGACAAGAAACAGAACTTCATTACCTTTTTTTCTTTCTACTTTACTAGCTAAGTTGCGCTTTAAGTGCGCTTATACTCTGCTTGGTGGAAACTAATCGCGTTTGAAAGCGATCTTAGCATATCGCCTCTTCAATTTATTGATCCAAAACTGTTTAATCCTGAATGCGTCTGATAACTTAAATCATATTAACCGCTTGCGTTCATTTGATGGCGGTATTGACATTGCTTCACGATATTTTGCGATAGTGCGTCTCGCTACTTTAATGCCTTGCTCGTCAAGAATAGTCGCAATCTTACTATCGCTAAGTGGTTTCTTGGCAGACTCTGCTGCGACCAGCTTTTTAATAATAGCGCGAATAGCTGTGGATGAGCACTCCCCGCCGGAGGCGGTGCTTACATGACTCGAAAAGAAGTATTTGAGTTCAAATATTCCTCTCGGGGTATGCATAAACTTTTGTGTTGTCACTCTTGATATTGTCGATTCGTGCATTTCAACCGCTTCAGCAATGTCATGAAGGATAAGAGGTTTCATCGCCTCTTCACCATGGTCGAGAAATCCTTGCTGGTGTTCAACGATCTTACTTGAAACTTTGAGTAGTGTCTCATTACGACTTTGTAAGCTTTTGATAAACCATTTGGCTTCCTGCAATTGGTCTTTCATATAGGTGTTGTCTGCGCTGCTGTCTGCGCGTTTAACAAGAGATGCGTAACCTGAGTTAACTCGAATTTTGGGCGCAATCTCAGGGTTAAGCTCAACCTTCCAGCGTTCATTAACCTTTTTAACCACCACATCGGGTACTACATACTCCGGTGTGCTTCCACTAATCTGCTCGCCAGGTCGTGGATTAAGGGACTGGATTAGCTTTATGACCAGTTTTAGGTCGGCCTCTTTGATACGGCTACGCCTCATTAATTGAGCATAGTCACGATTACCCAGTAGATTTAGATAGTGATTAATAATAAGTTTTGCTTGTGGAAGCCAGGGAGTACCACCGGGCAATTGGTTTAACTGTATTAGTAAGCATTCCTGAAGGTCTCGGCTAGCCACACCCGGTGGGTCGAAGTGTTGAATTCGTTTTAATACTGCCTGAACTTCATCCAGCTCCACTTCGTGGGCATCCACTTCTTCTTGGTTGGACTCGGCAAAGCCGGACAAAATCTCGTCTATCGTACTAGATAGATAGCCATCGGTGTTGATGGAGTCGATGATGGACATCCCTATCAGCTTGTCGATATCAGACATAGGTGTTAGGTTAAGCTGCCATAGAAGGTGGTCCTGAAGAGACTCGCCTACGCTATTGCGTGATTCAAAATCACTATCTTCTTCAGGGGCAGGGCCTGAAGGAGCGTTATTTGGATAAATATCATCCCAAGCAGTATCAACAGGTAGGTCATTAGGGATGCTGTCTGACCAATCTTCTGAATTCATGACCTCTTCTGATCCAGCCTCTGTCGTTGTCTCTTTTGAGGTGGAGGTTGATTCTTCTGTATTACTTTGCGTATTTGACGAGGTATCGGTGTCAGGTTCAGGGGTGTCTGGGGTGTTTCTATCGTCATCTGACACTTCCAACATAGGGTTGGATTCAAGTGCTTCCTGGATTTCTTGCTGTAAATCCAGAGTTGAAAGTTGCAGTAAACGAATGGCTTGCTGCAGCTGAGGGGTCATTGTCAGCTGCTGACCTAGCTTGAGCTGAAGTGATGCTTTCATGACCATTTATTATCTACCGCCTTATACAAAAACATCAATGAACAAGGTCTCCCCATTTTATGAACCCACTTAATTGCGCCCTGTTAGGTTTAGTGTAAACCAGATCTGAGCCAGTTGTTTTATTATTTATCGTTAATAACATTCTAGTAAGGAGATCGAAAAATTAGTAGTGTTTGTCGAGCCTAATGTTGATAAAACTGCGGAATAATTGATCACAGCTTAAACTCATCTCCTAGATATACATCTTTCACTTGCTGGTTTGATAAAACGTCTTCAGCGGTTCCTGATGCAATAATGTGTCCATCGCTCACGATATACGCTTTTTCACAAATATCAAGGGTTTCCCTGACGTTATGGTCGGTTATGAGTACCCCGATCCCCTTTTCTTTGAGATGAGTAACGATTTCCTTAATATCACTAACGGATATTGGGTCAACGCCTGCGAATGGTTCGTCTAGAAGTATGAAGTGAGGCTCGGTTGCCAATGCTCTTGCAATTTCTACTCGTCGTCGTTCGCCACCCGACAAACTCATGCCCAAGCTGTCTTTAATGTGTGTGACATGAAACTCTTGAAGAAGTGTCTCCATCTTGGTTACACGTTCTTCTTTGGATAGGTCTTTGCGGGTCTCCAAAATTGCCATCAAGTTATCTTTCACGCTTAACTTTCGAAATACGGAAGCTTCTTGCGGTAAGTAGCCTATGCCTTTTCTGGCTCGTCCGTGCATGGGGAGGTTGGTGAGATCTTCTCCATCAATCGATATCTTGCCCTTATCGGCTTCGACTAGCCCTACGATCATATAAAAACAGGTGGTTTTTCCTGCCCCGTTAGGGCCCAGTAAACCAACGATTTCACCGCTCTGAATGGAAAGAGATACATCCTTTACTACTGATCTTTTTTTGTAACTCTTAGCGAGATTATCTGCGTTTAATGTCTTCATTCTTTCGTTTCGCCGGAATCAGTTTTCACTGGATGAACGATGATTTCAACCCGTTGAGATTTTTGCTCACTACCCTCTGCAGTCACGATACGGCTAACGGTATTGTACTCAATCGTGGTGCCACGAAAGGTATTTTTTCCTTGCTCTAGTTTGGCATCGTCTATAAGGGTGAGCATCTCATCTGCTCTGGTGTAGATAATCTTTCTTCCATAAGCATGCGTAGGCAGCGCTTCTCCTTCTTGTTGGTGGGAAAACTTCGCCGGTGCTCCAAACGCTTCTAGTTTGATTAAACCACTTTTGTTGGTATAAACGATAACTTTGTCCGAGGTGAGAACGGTGGTGTCCTGGGTGATTACAACTTCACCGGTATAGACTGATAGGCCCTTAACTTCATCTAGTTCAGCATGATCAGACTGGATTTTTATGGGGGCATTGTTGGTGGCTGTAAATGCGATTGCATGGGTAGAAAGCAGCACCAAAAGTGTGGCAATTAGAAAGGCCTGTAAAGAATTGGGTCGGTTGTATTGGTTATGGTGCCATCTATTCTGGGGCATAGTTGCCTCGTACGTTGGATGTAAGTTCGATCTTTTTATCATCAACCCAGGCGTTCATGCCTGTGCCTTTAAGAATGCTGAAGCTGTCGCTAATGGTAACGGGTTGCTTTGTGGTAATAAAGCGCGTTTTATTGAGAAGTGTCAGTGATTCGGTCTTTAGTGTCCAGGGAGTCTCTAATTCTTCATTTCTGGTGATAACAACATTTTGAGTGAATGTTAGATTTTCATCATTCATGTCATATTCACCGTTATCTGCTGTTAATCGCCAAGGTGGGTTATCTTCTCGGTACATTAAAAGGTTAGGTTTTTTTAATAGTGCATTGTTGCGACTTGGGTAATGCTTGGCCTCGTCACTTTTCATTACTGACGAGAGCTCGCCTTCCTCATCAAAGACCGTGTATTGGCCATTGACAATAAAGAAATTTGCTTCATCTTGAGAGTCAGTACTAACCGTTGACGTGATTTTGTCTTCGTTGTTTTGCCAAATAATAAAAACGGTAGCAAAAACCGAAACGATCAAGATTGCGTATTTTTTTATTTTTTCGTTGTTCACGTTTTTCTCGATTAATCTGTTATCGATATTATAATGTACGGGGTCCTGCTGGGTAACCGTCTGAGGTTTCTTTAGCTCGTGTTTTAACGCTAAAAACCTCTAAGCGGAGGGGCTCAAATTACACCCGCTTTTAGTAAATCGTGCATGTTGAGTGCGCCTACGACTTGCTGATCATTATTGACCACAATAAGCCCGTTAATTTTCCCATCTTCCATTATTGCAAGCGCTTCTGCAGCGAGAATGTCGGCTGATATTGTGCGGCAGTTGGCGGTCATTACCTCATCTATCCGGGTTTTATGTATGTCGACACTTTTGTCAATGGTGCGGCGAAGATCTCCATCTGTAAATAGCCCGCAAAGATTATTGTTGTCATCAACGACCGCTGTCATCCCAAGCCCTTTTTCTGAAATTTCCAGAAGGGCGTCACTTAACTGGACGTTGTGGTTAACGGAAGGAATTCTTTCTCCTGAGTGCATAATGTCTGACACCTTTAGAAGTAATCGTCTGCCTAGACTTCCGCCAGGGTGCGAAAATGCAAAATCTTCAGCACTGAACCCTCTTGCTTCAAGAAGGGCGATGGCTAACGCATCGCCCATGACGAGTGTTGCAGTGGTACTAGATGTTGGGGCAAGACCAAGCGGGCATGCTTCAAGTTCTACGCTCACATCGAGGTTAGCGTCTGCTTCTTGTGCTAGAACGGAGGAGTTGGAGCCGGTCATACTGATGAGAGGGGCTTCCATTCTTTTTATTAGGGGTAATATCGTGACGACTTCAGCTGTATTACCTGAGTTTGATATGGCTATAACAACATCATTAACGGTAATCATGCCTAGGTCACCGTGGCTGGCTTCTCCCGGGTGTACGAAGAATGATGGCGTGCCGGTACTGGCGAGCGTTGCGGCTATTTTTTTGCCAATATGCCCAGATTTTCCCATGCCAGTAACGACCACTCGGCCTTTGCAATCAAGAAGTATTTGACAGGCTTTGGCAAATGGTGCGTCAATTCGGTCGATTAGTTGGGATATCGCGTCCCTTTCAATTTCGATGGCGCGTTTTGCTGAGTTAATGAAGTTAGCAGAGTCTACCATTCTAATACCCGAAAAGAATTGTGTGAAAAATAGTGTAACAACGAGAGTGTAACCCACTTTTAAACGAAAAGTTGATAGTTGGTCTCTCGTTAATAATATTTAATGCCGTTAGTGATCGTATTCTGGGTTTTTGTCATAGGTGTCGCTATGAATTTAATGACAGGAAAAGTAGTGCTAGATACGCGATGTAAGTGCACAATAAAAATGCACCTAACGCGCGGCCTAAATATCCTTTCTTCTGCATTATATATGCGGAAGCGGCGAGTAAAATGGTTAGCCCAAGCATAATGCTATAGTCGCGCAGTAATACTTCACCGCCTAATGTGACAGGGTTTAAAATAGCCGGAATAGGTAAGACTGCCAGCAGATTAAATAGGTTTGAACCAATGATATTACCCAGTGCGATGTCATGATGGCCTTTTAATGCGCTCGCTACGGATGCAGCCAGTTCAGGTAAGCTGGTTCCGATAGCAACGATCGTTAATCCAATAATGAGCTCACTAACTCCCGCCTCTCTTGCAACGCCGCTGGCGCCCCATACTAATAATTTTGAGCTAGCCAATAGTAATGCAAGGCTGATGACTAATTGAAGAATAGCCTTAGGGGTGCTAGTAGACGGGATTTCGGCAACTTCTTCCACTAGCTCAGGGGCATCTAGGTTGTTTCGAGTTAAAAAGTACATCGAGACAGCAAGAATAAATATCATAATGACGCCATCCCATGCCCCAAGATGGTTATCGAGAAATAATACGGTTACCGCGAGGGTGGCAGTAACGAGTACAGGGAACTCTCGTTTAAGTACCATCGCTTTAAGCGGGATAGGAGAGACGAGTGCGGTGATGCCTAGTACTAGAGCTATATTGGCAATATTTGAGCCGATGGCGTTGCCAACCGCAAGGCTGCTTGAGTCTGCGAGTGCTGCGGTGCCTGAGACAATCATCTCGGGTGCTGATGTGCCAAACGCTACAATGGTTAGCCCTATTAGCATTGGAGACATGCCGAGGTTTCGTGCCGTCGCGACAGAGCCGTTAACAAAACGGTCGGCACTTAATACTAATACGATTAATCCGGCAACAATGCCGATAAAAAAAAGAATCATTGAATTTACTCAAACAAGGAGTGTGAATAGCTCATGTAATAATTGAGTCTATAGTTATGGCGTGAATTGTGCTGAACTTGTGGCGCCCTTGCAATGGCAAATTTAAAAAAACTTTCGAGTCAGCAAAAACCTTTGCTTTAATAGATAGAAATATTTGATTAAATAAGATGTTAGTTGATGTAGACTTCTTTGCAGCGGTACATGTCTAAGGTTGGGAATAGTGTTTTGAGTAATTTTATTGAAATTAGAGGGATGTCTTTTTCCAGAGGTGATCGGCTCATATTTAACGATATTGATGTTGATATACCTCGTGGTAAAGTTACTTCTATAATGGGGCCTAGTGGAACTGGGAAGACGACTTTATTGCGTCTTATCGGGGCTCAACTAAAGCCGCAGAAAGGCTCAATTACAGTTGATGGTCAGGACTTTTTGAGTCTTAAACGAAAAGAGCTTTATATTGCACGAGAAAAAATGGGGATGCTATTCCAGAGCGGCGCCTTGTTTTCTGATCTAACTGTTTTTGAGAATGTTGCCTTTCCCCTGAGGGTTCACACTCAGTTACCTGAAGATATGATACGAGATATCGTGTTGATGAAGCTACATGCAGTGGGGTTGCGAGGAGCTAGAGACCTTATGCCGTCTGAATTGTCGGGGGGGATGACTAGGCGTATTGCGCTCGCAAGAACCATTGTGCTTGACCCTGCTTTGGTTATGTATGATGAGCCGTTTGCCGGCCAAGACCCGATTGCAATGGGGGTTTTGGTTCAATTGATTAGGCTTTTGAATGATGCGCTAGGGATGACCAGCGTGCTGGTATCTCATGATGTATCTGAGGCGCTTAGTATTAGTGATCATGTTTGTATTATTGCTGATGGCAAGGTGATCGGGCAAGGTGCTCCGAGTTATTTAAAAGAAAAAGGTTCGCCGTTGGTGAAGCAATTCTTACAGGGGTTGCCTGATGGCCCTGTGCCTTTTCATTATCCAGCGTCTGATTACCGTTCTGATTTATTGTCAGGGAGTGAGAGTGCTAAATTATTTACGTAACTTGGGACGGCTAGCCATTCATACCGTTTCTGTATTAGGTCGTTCAGGGGTGTTTTTGGCGCAATCTTTGATAGGAGTCCCTGATGTAAGAAACGGCTTTCCTCTATTGCTGAAACAGCTTTATGCTGTTGGTGTCCTGTCACTAGTTATTATTGTTGTTTCGGGTTTGTTTATCGGTATGGTGCTGGGGTTGCAGGGGTATAATCTTCTGGTTGATTATGGCTCCGAGCAGGCGATTGGGCAGATGGTGGCCCTAACCTTGGTTCGGGAGTTAGGGCCGGTCGTTACCGGTTTGTTATTTGCGGGCCGTGCTGGGTCGGCGCTCACCGCTGAAATTGGTTTAATGAAAGCAACTGAGCAACTTACTAGCATGGAAATGATGGGTGTTGATCCATTGAGAAGAATTATTGCACCTCGGTTATGGGCTGGTTTTATTTCAATGCCTTTGCTTGCCATGATTTTTAGTGTTGTCGGTATTTGGGGCGGAATGTTGGTTGGGGTCGACTGGCTGGGTGTTTATGAAGGGTCTTTTTGGGCCAATATGCAGTCATCGGTTAGCTTTCAGGATGATGTGCTAAATGGCGTGATAAAAAGTATTGTATTTGGGTTTGTTTGTACCTGGATAGCTGTATTTCAAGGGTATGACTCTGTACCAACCTCCGAAGGGATTAGTGTCGCGACTACAAAAACCGTTGTTTATTCATCTCTAGCCGTTTTGGGCTTGGATTTTGTTTTAACTGCAGTGATGTTTACAGCCTTTTGAAAGATGGTTGTGGTGATAAGGTTAAATTTATTCTACATTACGATAGATAAGCGATATTGGAGAGAAAATGTATAATCGGACAATAGAAATTGTCGTCGGGCTATTTATCATTGTGGGCGTAGGCGCCTTGGCGGTACTGGCCTTTCAGGTGAGTGGATTATCGACCAAAATGGATACCGGGACCTACAAAGTGTACGCGCAGTTTGACGACTTGGGTGGGCTAACTGTAAGAGGGCGAGTCTCCATGGCGGGTGTGACGATAGGGAAGGTGAGCGATATCGTATTGGATAAAGAGTCTTATATGGCGCTCGTTGAGATGGAGTTATACGGCACGGTTGATAATTTGACGACGGATAGTAACGCTGCGATCCAAACTGCAGGTTTATTAGGGGAAAAGTATATCTCTATTAGTGTAGGTGCTGACGAAGAGTATCTGGTGGATGGTGATACGATTTTCGATACTCAGTCAGCGCTGAATATTGAAAAGTTAATCGGTACTTTTGCTTCAGGTAAATAGAACTAATAAGTTTTCACGGAGTCGAAGGGGTTGGCTTTTGTGATGTCTGTTATAAAAGGTGGAACTACAATGGCATTTGGTTTAGGTCGTGTATCACGGTATCTGGTATTGATGTTAGTTGTTTTTGTGGCTGCGTCTGTCGAAGCTGGCGGCGTAGAAGATGACGTGAAAAAAATTGTCGAAGATAGTACAAGTCAATTGGTTGAAAAGCTAAATCAGGAGAAGGCGACATATACTGAAAACCCTGAGCGATTTTATAGCGAAATGGATACAGCGCTAAGCGAGTTGGTCGATTTTAAGAGAATAGCCGCTAGGGTGATGGGTAAAAATGCAAGAGCCGCAACCAAAGCGCAGAGATCTAGGTTTTTGGAATCTTTTAAACAAAGTTTATATGTCGCATATTCGAAAGCATTGGTCGAGAGTGGAGCATTTGAAATAACGGTCCAAGACGTCAAGGTTAACCCTCGTAGCGACAAAAAAGCCTCAGTAAATCTTGTTGTAACATCTGCAAGCGGGAATCAATACCCTGTAGTCTATTCGATGAACTACGGTAAGAATAACGTTTGGATGTTAGAAAACGTTATTGTTAATGGCGTCAATGTTGGCCTTGCTTTTAGGGATCGCTTTAGTCAGGAGATGCGGCAACAGCAAGGGGATATAGATAGCGTTATTGACGGCTGGACAGCTCAGGTAGAAACTTCGAGTGAAGAAGTCGCCGCTCAATAACTGATCATATAAGGTAAACCCATTGGAGAGAGCTTAAATGGCTGCTGAAGTAAATACTCGAAATACCGATACATTAATGTTGGCGGGTGATGTTACATCAGAGAATGTGGTGTCCCTGCGGACCAAGGGAGAAAACGTTATTCGTGGCATGTCTTCTATCGGTTTTATTGACTTGGCAGGTTTGGGGTCAGCAAACACGATCACACTTTCATTACTTCTTGGCTGGTTGAGGTTTGCTAACCGGAGTAATGTATCACTTACGATAAGTCAGTCGCAGGGAAGGTTGTTTGATATGGCGAGGGTGAGTGGTTTGGAGATGATACTGCCTTTTGAATCTGTTGACAGTTGAGTAGATTCTTTCTTTTTGGCTTCTTTAGCGAGCCGCTTTTCGGTATCATGGTCTGTTTTCGTCGCGAAGCTACGACACTTATAGGGTTTAGGTGTCTAGTAACGGCAGAAGGGGCGTCTAGCCCTAAACGAATTATTTTGAATATTAATGAAAGTACATAAAGGTTAAGAAATGCAAGCAGAAGACGTAGCAAAAATTCTTTCCGAGTCTCTTGACGGTTGTGAAGTTACGGTCGAAGGAGAAGGTAACCATTTTCAGTTGACTGTTGTAGGCGAGATATTTGATGGGCTGTCTTCAGTGAAGAGACAGCAAACTGTATACGCATGCCTTAACTCATATATCGCGGATGGCACTATTCATGCGATAACGATGAAGACCTACACGCCATCAGAATGGCAAAAAATTAGCTAGGCTCGATTTGTGGGGGCGCTGTTCTTCATTTCTTTAACTACAACATAAAATCAGGATGTCTCGTGGATAAGCTTGTCATTACCGGTGGTCAGCAACTTGACGGTGAAATACGTATCTCAGGTGCCAAAAACTCCGCGTTGCCAATATTGGCCGCCACTCTATTAGCCGATGAGCCTGTAAGTGTTGGTAACTTACCTCATTTGCACGACATTACCACCATGATCGAATTATTAGGTCGAATGGGGGTGGAGCTTTTGATTGATGAGAAAATGAGTGTTGAGGTGAATGCTAACTCTATTAAGCATTTTACAGCGCCTTATGAACTTGTTAAGACTATGCGAGCTTCGATTCTAGTATTGGGTCCGATGCTTGCTCATTTTGGGCAGGCTGAAGTGTCACTCCCTGGCGGTTGTGCAATCGGCAGTAGACCTGTTGATCTGCATATACGTGGACTTGAGGCGATGGGGGCAAATATAGTTGTTGAGGATGGTTATATAAAAGCATCCACCAACGGTCGCTTGAAAGGTGCCCATATCTTTATGGATACGGTAACCGTTACGGGTACAGAAAACTTGCTAATGGCTGCAGCGTTGGCTGACGGAAAGACTACACTTGAAAACTCGGCAAGGGAGCCTGAGATAGTTGACCTGGCAGAGTTTCTGATTGCGATGGGCGCAGATATAAGCGGTCATGGTACTGATACAATTATAGTGAATGGCGTTCCTAGATTGCATGGGTGCCATTATGATGTTCTGCCGGATCGAATTGAGACGGGAACGTACCTAGTTGCTGCTGCAGCTGCGCGAGGCAGAGTTAAGTTAAAGGACACACGAGAAGGCTTATTAGAAGCTGTACTGCTTAAGCTCGAAGAGGCGGGAGCCCATATTTCAACTGGCAAAGACTGGATTGAGCTGGACATGAAAGGGAATCGACCAAAGGCTGTGAATATCAGAACCGCACCTTACCCTGCATTCCCTACCGATATGCAGGCTCAGTTCATCTCCTTGAATGTGGTCGCTGAGGGGACAAGCTCGGTTACAGAGACAATATTCGAAAACCGTTTTATGCATTGTCATGAGTTGAGTCGGATGGGCGCCCAAATTCGCCTTGAAGGCAATACTGCCATTGTTAATGGTGTTGAACGGTTGAATGGCGCGCCTATTATGGCAACAGACCTTCGTGCTTCAGCGAGTTTGGTTATCGCGGGTTTAGTCGCGAAGGGTGAAACCTATGTTGAACGGATCTATCACATAGACCGTGGTTATGAGTGTATAGAAGAGAAACTGCAGTTATTGGGTGCGAAGATTAGACGCCTCCCAGGTTAGCCAACATACACGTTTACTGAGATTGAGAGAGTTACATGAGCGATACGCTAACAATTGCTTTGTCCAAAGGGCGGATATTGAAAGAGACGCTTCCGTTGATTGCGGCAGCGGGTATTGAACCTTTAGAAGATATATCCAAGAGCAGGAAGCTTATTTTCGACACAACGGATAGCCGGGTTAAATTAATTATCATTAGAGCAACTGATGTCCCTACTTATGTTCAGTACGGTGGTGCTGATATGGGGGTTACAGGTAAAGATGTTTTGATGGAGCATGGCGCTGATGGTCTTTATGAGCCACTCGATCTAAAAATATCCGAGTGTCGTTTGATGACAGCTGCAAAGACAGACGCTAAACCAGTTAAGGGACGCTTAAAAGTTGCCACTAAATTTGTCAATTTAGCTAAACAGTACTATGCGCGGCAAGGTATTCAGGCAGATATCATTAAGCTTTACGGCGCAATGGAGCTTGCCCCTATACTCGGTCTAGCTGACGAAATTGTTGATATTGTTGATACTGGCAACACCTTAAAAGCGAACGGCTTAGAGCCGCGTGAACTTATTCATAATATAAGTTCACGGTTGGTGGTTAATCGGGCTTCAATGAAGATGAAGCATCATCATATTCAGTCTATTATTGATCAACTAGCTGAGGCAGTTAGATAATCTAATTGTCTTGCTAATGACTTGATCGCTATCTCAGGTTTATGTCAGGTTAGCAATCCGTATAGCCTGATTATTTAGTTTTTGTTGTGTTCTAGAATTTCTTGATAGGTACCATCCTCATGAACGATAAAAGTGCGATATCTGGAGTATCCATTACTCGTCTTGTGTCATCAGATACTGATTTTGATGAGCAATTAAACGACCTGCTAGCATGGGATGAGGCATCAGACCACCGAGTTCATGAAGTAGTTAAAGATATCTTATCGCAAGTTAAGAGTAACGGAGATGACGCTGTATTAGAGTACACCTGTCGTTTTGATGGTGTGGATGCTTCCGCGATGTCTGAGCTCGAGGTGTCACAAGACCGTTTGTTTGAGGCGATGGAAAATATCACCCAAGAGCAAAAGAGCGCGCTGGAGACGGCGGCGGAAAGGGTTCGCAGCTATCACGAGAAGCAGACACAGGCTTCGTGGAGTTATACAGAAACAGATGGGACTGTTTTGGGTCAGCAAGTTGTAGCGATGGATCGTGTTGGGTTATATGTGCCTGGGGGGAAAGCTGCCTATCCGTCCTCTGTGTTGATGAATGCTATTCCAGCTAAGGTTGCCGGCGTTGCTGAGTTAATAATGGTTGTGCCGACACCGAACGGTGAAGTTAATGAGCTTGTTTTGGCCGCGGCAGCGATCAGTGGTGTTGACCGGGTCTTTACGATTGGTGGTGCTCAGGCTATAGCCGCTTTGGCTTATGGTACCGAGAGTGTTCCGCCGGTAGACAAAATCGTTGGCCCTGGAAATATTTATGTAGCAACGGCTAAGCGGGAAGTATTCGGAACGGTCGGAATTGATATGATTGCTGGCCCGTCTGAAATACTTGTTATTTGTGATGGAGAGACAGACCCAGACTGGATCGCGATGGATCTATTTTCTCAGGCGGAGCATGACGAAAATGCGCAGTCGATTTTAATCTCCCAAGATAAGCAGTATCTGGATAATGTTCAGAAGAGCATTAATAAACTGCTTGCGACGATGGAGCGAAAGGATATTATTAAAGCTTCAATTGAAGGGCGGGCGGCATTTATTGAGGTTAAGGATTTAGCGGATGCGGTTGTTGTCAGTAACCGTATAGCACCTGAGCACTTAGAGTTGTCAGTTGAAAACCCTGATGCTTTATTGCCAAGCATTCGTCATGCCGGGGCAATTTTTATGGGGCGCTATACTGCAGAGGCGCTAGGTGATTATTGTGCAGGGCCAAACCATGTATTGCCAACATCGGGAACTGCTCGCTTTTCCTCCCCTTTAGGGGTGTATGACTTTCAAAAGCGTTCTTCAATTATCAAGTTTTCTGCTGATGGTGCTAGCGAGATGGGTAAGGTCGCGTCAATACTAGCGCGAGGCGAGGGCTTAACGGCTCACGCGCGTTCTGCAGAGTACAGAATCAAAGGCGATACTGAATAATAAGCCTGTAATGTTAACCATACCGGAGTTGTAAATGGCAACGTTAGAAGCAATCGTTGAACTCGCTAACCAGACAATGTTAGAGCGTCCTATATCGGATTACTGCCCGAATGGCCTACAGGTAGAAGGGCGTAGCGAAGTGAGCAAAATTGTTTCTGGCGTAACGGCGAGTCAGGCATTGGTTGATGAAGCAATCAAAAGAGGTGCCGATTTACTATTGGTTCATCATGGCTATTTTTGGAAGGGTGAAAACCCCTGTGTTGTGGGGATAAAAAAGAAGCGAATTAAAGGGTTATTACAAAATGATATTAGTTTGCTGGCGTATCACCTCCCTTTAGATGTTCACCCAGTGCTTGGGAACAATGCTCAGCTGGCAGAGCTTCTTGATTTGACAACGGATGGGCCTTTGGACTCTGAAAGTCGGGTGAGTGTTGGGCTAGTAGGGCACTTGAAAACCCCGCTTAGCGTTAAACAGTTTTCTGACCTATTGCAGACCAAGCTTAAACGATCTCCCCAGGTGATTACTAATGATGAAAGCGATATTATTAAAACGGTTGGTTGGTGTACCGGTGGCGCTCAGGGGTATATTGAAAAAGCGATAGCGGCCAATGTAGATGCTTACATCAGTGGCGAGATATCGGAGCCGACAGTGCATATCGCTCGAGAGAGTGGCGTGCATTACTTTGCTGCGGGCCATCATGCAACAGAACGTTATGGTGCAATGGCTTTAGGTAAAAAACTCGCGGAAGCATTTGATATTGAGCACGAATTCGTCGATATCGATAATCCCGTTTAGTTATGCTGACCGGTGTCTAGTTAGTCAACGTTGCCTTTCTCCTTTTCTTTTAACCCAAACTCTTCAGAAAGTGTACCTTGCTCTTCCGTCGACTTTGGGGCGTAATCTCTAGGCGGTTCAGCATAAATCTCTTCGATTTCGTTAATCTCTTCTTGAGAGTCTAGTGAAGGGCTTTCGGTATTTTCACTTGATAGGTTTAGCAAGTTGTTTGCACTGTCTTCGCTGCAAAGCTCGGTTGCGCCTTGCGCTAGATGGTTGTGTATATCGCGATAATCTTCATTTAGCCGGTTAATCAGGTGGGCAGTTTGTACGAAATGGTCACTTACTTGGGCCTGATAGCGTGTATGTTTTTGATGTAAATCATCCATTTGTTGCTCAACTCTAGCGCTTCGGCTGGCATCATTTCTAACCAGTCGGTAAATCAGTACCCCTAATATGGCGCCAGATAAAAATGCGATGATGGCTATAGCAATGTAGTTTTCCATTTCGTTCATGGTTGTTCGCACCTAGGTTAATTGCATCAAATAAAGGGACAAAGATATACGTTAACAATTATTCTAGCTTAATCATTAGTCTAATTGTTAGCTTTAAGCATTCAAATAGAATTATTGCAATAGAATGTTCGATTAAGGACTTCATTTATCTAAAAATTGGCCTTTATGGGAGATAAAAGGCAAAATATGTGCCGCGAAATTATGATTGGCCCTTTTTAAGAAAGAGAATTACTGGAATGCCTCATCTATCTCCGATTGATCAATACCAACATGACTTGCAGAACAGCGGGTTTATGCCTGACTCTGCTCAGGAAATTGCAATTAATCATCTGCAAGCGCTTTATGAAAAATTGGTGGAAGCAGAGAATAGTAAAAAGCAAGGCCGCTTTGCAAAAATAGCGGCAAAGGTGCAGCGTAAAAAAGTCGAGCCTATCCAAGGGCTTTATTTTTGGGGTGGGGTCGGCCGAGGTAAGACCTACCTGATGGATATTTTTTATGAAAGCCTACCTTTCGAACGAAAAATGAGAGTTCACTTTCATCGTTTTATGCAGCGGGTCCACAATGAGCTTGCAGAGCTTGAGGGGCGTCCGAATCCACTCGTAGATGTTGCAAAACGATTTAGTGATGAAGCAAGGGTTATCTGTTTTGATGAGTTCTTTGTTACCGATATAGGTGACGCGATGATTTTAGCCGGCTTGATGAAAGAGCTGTTTGCCAATGGTGTCTCGTTGGTGTGTACATCCAATATTATTCCAGACGGGTTATATAAAGATGGGTTGCAACGGGCTCGATTTTTACCCGCGATAGCATTAGTCAATGAGCACACTAAAGTGGTTAATGTGGATGGTGGAACCGATTATCGTCTTCGTTCTTTAGAGCAAGCTGAGTTATACCATTTTCCTTTAGATGAGGGTGCAGATAAAAGCTTGGCAGCTAGTTATGGTAATTTAGCGCTTGAGGCGGGTAGTCATGGTTTATCACTCGATATAAATGGCAGAAAATTGAACGCTAGGCAGCATTCCGATGATGTAGTTTGGTTTGATTTTAAAGAGTTATGCGATGGTCCACGAAGCCAGAACGATTACATAGAGCTTGCCCGCGAATTTCATGCGGTGCTGGTGAGCGATGTACCGGTAATGGGAGGGGATACTGATGATCAGGCTAGACGATTTATTAATATGATTGATGAGTTTTATGATCGTAATGTAAAAGTCATTATATCTGCAGAAGCGGCTATTCATGAACTCTATCGAGGAGGGCGACTTAATTTTGAATTTGAACGAACTGAAAGTCGCTTACTTGAAATGCAATCTCACGAGTATCTAGAGGCGCCTCACAAACCCTGATTCCTTGCATCAAGGCTACAAGTGCTCAGTAAGCCTGGTAGCCGTGATGAAGCGAAGCGGAATCAAGGAAAATATACGACTGTTAGATCAACTCAATCGCCATCGCAGTTGCTTCTCCGCCACCAATACAAAGTGCTGCGACGCCACGCTTTTTACCATATTGCTTGAGTGCATACATTAGAGTAACCAATATTCGTGAGCCAGTAGAGCCAACAGGGTGGCCTTGAGCGCATGCACCGCCATGAATATTGACCTTCTCAGGGTCTAAATCTAGCTCTTTGATTGGCATCATTGCAACCATCGCAAAGGCTTCATTGATCTCAAACAGGTCGACATCTTCGATACTCCAGTTAGCTTTTTCCAGTAGTTTCTCAATTGCGCCAACCGGAGCAATAGTAAACTCTGAAGGGTGTTGAGACTGAGTGCTATGTGCAACGATACGCGCTAGAGGCTTCAATCCTTTTGCGTTAGCTTCTGACTCATTCATCAATACTAGAGCAGAAGCGCCATCTGAAATGGACGATGCGTTAGCGGCAGTAATCGTCCCGTCTTTTGCAAACGCAGGTCGTAGTGATGGGATTTTTTCAATATTGGCGTTGTGAGGCTGTTCGTCGTCTTTAACCACGGTTTCGCCTTTACGGCTTTTTACCGTGACGGGCACAATTTCTTGCTCTAAAGAGCCTTCTTCGATAGCTTTTTGCGCGCGTCTTAGTGAGTTAATCGCGTAATCATCCATCTCTTCTCGAGTGTACCCTTTTTGGCTGGCGACATCCTGTGCAAATGACCCCATTAGTCTGCCGGTTTCAGCATCTTCGAGACCGTCGAGGAACATATGATCCATCGCCTTGTCGCCATGGCCCATACGATATCCTTTGCGGGCATTGAGCAGGATGTATGGCGCATTTGACATGCTTTCCATGCCGCCTGCAACCATTACATTATTAGTACCTGCTTTGATCAGGTCATGCGCCAGCATCGCCGCTTTCATGCCAGAACCGCATAATTTGTTGATAGTGGTGCATCCCGCTGCGTCAGGGAGGCCAGCTTGTCTTGAAGCCTGCCGAGCCGGGCCTTGCTTAAGTCCCGCAGGTAGTACGTTGCCCATAATGACTTCTTGAATATCTTCAGGTTTAAGGCCTGCTCTTGATACTGCCTCTTTGATGGCCACTGAACCCAACTCAGTTGCACCGATGCTACTTAGGCTTCCTTGAAATCCACCCATTGGCGTTCGAGCGCCACTTACTATTACGACGTTTTCTACTGACATGTCAAAGCCTCGTTCTATCGATTGTTGAATGGTAATGCCGTTACACAAAAAAGTGTATGTTACCTTTTTTACCACGTGAGCTGAAACCAGAATATAACAGAGCAACAAATTTATTAGTTTTGTCGGCTAACAGGCTGAAAAAAATCAGATTTAAAATTGGTTGAATCTTAAATTAGCGTCTATAGTTGCCTTAGGTCCCAAACACTGTTTTCTAAGTTGTTAAATAGGTAATCATACCTAAATCATACTTTTGACTGATAAAAATCTGTATTTTGCTTAGCTATAGTGCGACAACTGATATAAAAGTTAGATAACTAGAACAAGTATTGCAGCGTATCAAATAAAAAAATTGACGGAGTAGCGTTCGATGACAAAAAACACACAACGATGGCACAAACTGGCCAGGCTGCCATTGGCGGTAGCGGTAGCGGCTTCTGTGTCGGCTCCAGCTAGCGCATTTCAGTTTTACATGGGGGATGTAGAGGCGAGTTTTGATACTACGCTATCTGCAGGTGTGAGTTGGCGTGTTCAGGACCGTGATAGTCGACAGCTATCTCAGGGTAACTTGGCACCATTAGGGTCTAACCCTTATATAGGCACTACGACCGGTGCATCTACTGGTAATTACGATGATGGTAACTGGAACTTTGATAAAGGTGACACCTACTCAAAGCGAGTAAAAGGTACTAGTGAGCTATTACTTACTTACGAAAATTTTGGTGGGTTTGTTCGAGGTCGTTATTGGTACGATTTTCAACTTAAAGATGAAGAAATGGCATTAGATGGCGCGGGACAGCGCAGGTCGCTCAGTGTTGATGGAGATAAAAATGCCTCGGGTGCGGAGTTTCTAGATGCCTATGTTTGGGCCGATTTTGATTTAGGTGACATGCCGTTAAATATGCGCCTGGGTAAGCAGGTTATTAGCTGGGGTGAGAGTACGTTTATATTTAATGGCATTAACGTCATTAACCCGGTAGATGTCGGTGCCATTCGAGCGCCTGGTGCAGAAGTAAAAGAGGCGCTGCTGCCGGTCAACATGTTTTACTCATCTATTGGTTTAACTGAAAACGTAACCGTTGAAGGTTATTTACAGTTAGAGTGGGAAAAGACAAATCTAGAAGATTGCGGCACATTCTTCTCAACGGTTGACTTCGTGTCGGATGGGTGTGGACCGGTTCTCATTGCGGGACAGTTACCAGACGGTGACTCTTATGCTCAAGGCTTATACGCAGACCGTCTCGCAGATCGTGAGCCAGACGACACTGACCAGTTCGGTCTCGCTGTTCGCTGGTATGTTCCAGAGTTAAATGACTCTGAGCTGGGTTTTTACTTTACTCAATACCATAGTCGTGTTCCTCTCATTTCAGGTATTGTAGCAAGCAACCCTGATTTGGGTGGTGATGGGTCTGATAAATTTCCTGAGTACTTTATGGACTACCCCGAATCCATTCAGATGGTGGGTGTGAGCTTTAATACTAGTACTGAGAGCGGATACTCTATTGGCGGTGAAGTCAGCTATAAGAAGGACCTTCCGCTTCAGTGGAACTCATTTGAGCTTATTCACGGCGGGTTAGGTGTACCAAGTAGCTTGTTGTACCAGCGAGCTGTTGCAGAGGCTGGGGGGGATGAAACTCAGTTACATGGTCAGGAGCTAGCAGGATATGATACCTATGGGGTGTCTCAGGCACAGTTTACTGTTATCAAATTCTTCGATCAGGTGGCAGGCGCGAGTCGATTGACGTTTATCAGTGAAGTGGGTGGTACGTATGTTCATGGCTTAGCAGGAACTGATGAGGCTCGTTATGGCCGCGCAGGTACTTACGGTATCGGTGCATTTGATCTAACCAATAATACTAGCACAGCAAGTGATGGCACCCCTTGGGCGGCTTATGGTACTTGTGAAAGTGGCGGTATTCAAAATCCAAACCCGCTTAACTGTAATAACAGTGGATATACCACATCATTTTCTTGGGGTTACCGTTTACGTACATCGCTTGATTACAATGATGTATATGCGGGTGTAAACCTAACGCCAACGTTATCTTGGTCTCATGATGTAAGTGGATACGCTCCAGAGCCAGGTGGTAACTTTATTCAGGGGCGTAAATCAGTGGGTTTATCTGTTAAGGCGGTTTATCTGAATCAGTACTCAGCCAATGTTAGTTACACAAACTATTTTGGTGGCAAGCCTTACAACTTATTAAACGACCGGGACAACATTGCACTAAGTGTTGCCTATTCATTCTAATAAACAAGGTAACTGTTTCGGTTTAAAGAGGTCTATAAATGAAACTAAGAAAAAGAATTTTAGCAGGTGGGGTTATTACACTATCCTTGTTGGCGTCAGCGGTGTCAGCAAAGGTCTCGGAGGCTGATGCGGCAAAACTGGGTGCTGAGTTAACGCCCATTGGTGCTGAGAAAGCAGGCAATGCTGCGGGCACTATCCCTGAGTGGACTGGTGGATATACTGACGTTCCAGAAGGGTATGTATCGGGTAAACGCCTGCCGAATCCGTTTCCGGATGATCAGCCGAAGTTTACGATCAATAAAGACAATATGGATCAGTACAAGGATAATATGTCTCCTGGCCAAGTAGCTATGATGACAAAGTATCCAGATTATGTAATCCCCGTCTATCAGACTCGCAGATCTTCGGCTTATCCTCAAGAGGTATATGATGGAGCCAAAGCAAATGCAACGGCTGTAGAAATGATCGAGGGTGGTAACGGATTAACGCCATTCCAAGTGTCAGTTCCTTTCCCTATTCCTCAAAATGGGTTGGAAGTTATTTGGAATCATATTACTCGTTATCGAGGTGGTTCTGTTCGTAGAACGATTGGTCAGGCTACACCTCTAGCAAATGGTAACTATAGTCTTGTTCAGTTTCTTGATGAGATTACGTGGCGTACATCGTTGAAGGATTATGACCCTAATACTGATCCAAATGTATTATTTTATTTTAAGCAGGTTATTCAGGCTCCTACGCGATTAGCGGGTAATGTTCTATTGGCGCATGAAACAATAGACCAGGTAAAAGAACCTCGTCGTGCTTGGGTTTACAATGCTGGGCAGCGTCGAGTTCGTCGGGCTCCACAGGTAGCCTATGATGGACCAGGTACCGCGTCGGATGGTCTTCGTACTTCAGATAACTTTGATATGTATAATGGCTCCCCTGATAGATACAACTGGAACCTGGTGGGTAAGAAAGAGGTTTATATACCTTATAATTCTTATAAACTAGATTCAAGAGAACTTAAATATGATCAGATTGTTAAGGCTGGACATATTAACCAAGAGTTAACTCGTTATGAGCTGCACCGTGTATGGGTTGTAGAAGCAACGCTGAAAGATGGGCAGAGACATATCTATGCCAAGCGTATATTCTATATCGATGAAGATACTTGGCAAGCAACGGTTATTGATCACTATGATGGTCGTGGTGAGTTATGGCGGGTGGCGGAAGCGCACAATATGAGTTTCTATGGAGAGTTAGTACCTTGGTATACCGTTGAAACATTATACGATTTGTTGTCGGGTCGCTATTTGGTTAATGGCTTGAACAATGAGCAAGATACGAGTTATGTCTTTAATCTAGAGAGATCCTCTAAGGACTATACCCCAGCGGCTCTAAGGCGTGCGGGTAAGCGTTAATTCGATATCGAGTAATCCAGTATACCGTTATAATAAAAAGAGGCCGGATATTATCTGGCCTCTTTTTTTGCTTTTAGCCCTCTACTTGTATTAAATTAGTCCCCCTCCTGTTTCAGTGCAGGTTTAGATTCTTTGTTTATGGGGTTTGGGTGAAAGCAAGTTTCAGTAAAACGTCAGCGGCTAATGATGACGGAAGCGGGGATGCTTCGACGTCAACAGATCAAATCATCAATGATGACTTGTCCTCACCTGCAATAGGACGGTCGTTCCTGCGCAAAAAAGTGACGGTTCCTCCATTAAGCCAACACTATACTCATTTAGACCGGCTTGACCCTTGTCTTGAACGTATTAACCGTTCACGATTAAGCGTTTTATGTGCCCCTGCCGGGTATGGGAAAACATCTCTATTAAGTTACTGGATTCAGAAAAATACGAATAGTACGTCAAAAATTGCCTGGCTTACTCTAGACGTCCGTGACAATGATATTATTCGGTTGTGTAGCTATTTAATAGAAAGCCTTTCTTGCACCTTGGATGATGATTCAAAAGATGTTTTATACCAGTTGTTGGATGCCCATGCTTGTCGCTGGAGTGAAACAGTATCTGAGAAACTGGTTGTTCAGCTGGTAGAAAGCATAGAGAACGTAGGCGCTTTTGTAGTGATTGTTCTGGATGATTTCCAGACTGTCCAGGCTGTGCAGGTCAAACGATTTATTGATACGTTGTTGACTCATGCCCCTGCGAACTTATCAATGGTTATACTTTCGAGTCAGCCTACAGGTCTTTCGACGACAAAAATTCGCTTAGATCGAAACCTGACTGAGATTGGCGTTCGAGAACTTCAATTGACTGAATCAGAAACTATTCGGTTATTAAGCGTCCTTTTACCAGACTCAATCGAGCCTGAAGTGATTCGGGAGTTGTCTCAACGGTGTGAAGGGTGGGGCGCAGGGCTTCACCTTTCATCTATTGCGCTGCAAACTAAAGGGCTTGAATCTGAAATCGTACTGCCGGCCAGTGTTACGTATGTCAAAGAATATTTTTACAATGAAGTTCTGTGTGTCCTGACAGAACAAGAACTCGATAGTTTGTGTCGTTTGAGTGTTGTGGATTATTGGTGTGCTGACCTTTGTTCTCATCTAATAGGGCGCTTTGCAGGCGGTGATTGGCTGGAGGGTTTGGCTAATAAGCTTGGGTTTATTGAGCGTTTAAACGAAAAGGGGGTTTGGTATCGCCCCCACCCGTTGTTGAAGCAAGTATTATTTGAAATTGAGAAGTCGAAAGAAGATTACTCGACCATATACTCGGATGTGTCTATTTGGTTTGAATCCCGTGATATGGTATCTGATGCAATTGAATACGCTATTAAGTTAGGTGACACTGATCGGGTTTTATCATTGTTAGTAAAACTGTCTAACGCTTCCCTGTTAGATCAAGATATGGCAACACTGCTTGGTATTCGAGAAAAAATCCTTGAAAGGGGGCAAGATCCCACGAGCCGTCAATCGATTATCTATCTTTGGATATTGATGGCGTGCTCTCGAATTGATGAGGCTCTAAAATATATTGATAACCTACCTCTCGATGTTGTCGCTCAGGCGCCTGGCGTTCAAGCAGAGTTGTTAGCGGTTAAGGCATTTATTGCAAAATCACATGGTGATGCGGCATTATCGTTAAGTTTGGCTCGAGACGCATTAGAGCAATTGAGTGAAGATAGGGTCGCGGTGAGAGTTATTTGTCATTTAGCTATATCGAACAGTTATAGTTTGATTGGTCATTTTGATGATGCAAAAAAATTCAATCGGGCAGCCATTGTTATATCTCGTGAAAGTAATGATATTAAGCTAGAAATGCTGGGGTTATATGATTCTGCAAGAATAGAGTTGGCAAGAGGGTACCTCAACCGAGTATCGACGCTTGTTAAGCAAGGTCTTGAGTTGAGCGGTGCTTCGTTACATGATTTACACAATATAGCTGAAGGGCGCTTAAAGGTTTATTGGGCATTGGTAAAAATGCATCAAGGTAAATTGTTAGAGGCTGAGCGAATAGTTAATGCTACAACTCGTGAAGCGGAGCGGAGCAATGATATTGGCGCATTTTATTCCTATATCATTAAAGCCATGTTGCACAAAGGAGCGGGGGATATAGAGCTGGCTTTCGGTGTACTTGGTAGGGCTGAAAGGTTTATTCGTGTTTGGCAGATTGATGATGTTAGCTATTTTTGTGCATTAAGTGTTGCTAAGTCGATGCTGTGGACTGAGCAGGGTAACTATGATCGCGCGCTGGATGCGTTGACTGAACTTCGAAAAAGGCAGCAAGCTGGAGAGGTAGCAGATATTTTTCCTTTGCTACCCGGTTCCCATGATTTACTAGAGGTGCGTTTATCTATAAATGTGGGTGATACTGCAGGAGCCCTTGAGCAACTGACTGAGTTACAGCGAATTGAAAAAAACCGCGCACCCAATAGCGTGACGTCGATTTATATACTTATTTATCAATCCATCATCTATAGCAAGGGGCGTAAGCCTGACCGTGCGTTAATGGCGATGCGTTCAGCGATACAAAAAGCGGAAGTAGAAAACTGGTTAAGCCCGTTTTGGGATTTAGCTCAGGATATTAGGCCGATTATATCGGAGATAATGTCTGTTTCTGAAACTTCGCCGGGTTCTTTTCTTCAGGCGCTAGCGACACTCTGCGGCGTAAATCAGCAGGCGAGTCAGCTCTTAGAGCAAGTGCTCGAAGACCCCATTAGTGATCGTGAAAAAGGAGTATTAGAGCTTATCGCTCAGGGCCTTTCTAATCAGGATATTGCTGATAAGCTATTTATTTCCCTTCATACAGTAAAAACCCATGCGCGAAAAATTAACAATAAGTTGGGCGTTAAAAGTCGCACACAAGCGATTGTAAAGGCACGGCAACACGGACTGCTATAAGATGGCGTTGATGGTGTTTATTTATGAAAAAGGTTATCTGACTTTACTTTCGCTTTTTGCTTTATTTCAGGTGTTATATGGGCTGCGAGAGCTCCAATTGCTGCTACCATAACCGCTATGTCGTCGGTATAGCCTAAAATAGGGGTTAGGTCTGGCACGGCATCAATCAAGCTAATAAAATACCCAAGTGCTCCAGCGATAACCGTTTTACACCATAGAGGTGTCTCTTTAGCTCGCGCGGTATAATACAGCACGAACGCATTATAGACTGCTTCGTAACCTGCACTGCTTGCACTTGACCCTATTTTTTTCCAGAACGATTTCTCAGGGATCTTAGGCTCAGTCTCAGCACTTTGATTGCTTTCGTTTGATGGGTCCATGGTGGCCTCTAAATCCTAATTCTGAACATGTCTGTCTGGGAGTTAACATGCTATCTATTTTCGTCGAGTGATGCCAGATTGTTAAAGCGTATCATTGATTGTATTTCATCAACATACTCTTGACCTCTTTCAGAGTAGCCAATTAGACCGTTCGCGAGTTGAATACCCTTTATAGGTTGATCATCATTCCGAAGCTTAAGTCGTATCGCACGTAACTCGACATATTGTGAGTGACGGTTTAAATTCAGAATATAACTTTCTACTGAATTAAAGACTGAGCTGAACTTTGCGACCTCATGCGAGGCATCTCCATCTCTGCGGACAGGTACTAGTCCACACCCCTTTGAAAAGCACCATTGACCAAACAGGTTATTACCTTTAATTGCAAACCGGGATGTTCCCCAAGCTGATTCGTTGGCAGCTTGTGCTAATACAAGGGAGGGAGGTATCTGGTCGACTTTGGTAAGTAAGCGTTTGAAAAATAAAGCCCGATCATTTAGTGCAGTTTTGACCCTATACTTTTGTGCGACTTTGATAAGGTATGCTTTATCGCGATTTGCGAGTGATGACTTTTGCTGCAATAACGATATATTATTTCTTTCTACCAATACTTCATTATTGACCTGTTTTACGATAGGCATTAGGTAGCTAAAAAACTGTTGTTTCTTTTCTTGTGTGTTGTAAATATGATTGAAATCGGGCAACGGTTGGTTTGGTAACCGTTTTTGTTTAACAAGAAGTTTGGATGCATTAGTCGAAGGCACTTCATGCTCTGTTGATACTGGCGCAAACTGAGTGCCTAAAAGAAAAAATGAGGCGAGAATGACCAAAAAGATAAATGAGGCAATACGTGCTGTGGCTGTCTGCATATTATTAGAAGCGCCTTATTGTTTGCGGTAGGGAGTACTGTTTATATGGTGTAGTATAAATCATATTATTTAATTAGAACGGGGTGTTTGCAAAATCAGCATGAAAATTATTATTTTAATAGCTAAGAGTGTCACCTTAGCTTTTTGGGTTACTGTCTTACTGAGTTTATTTTCAGTGTTTTCTGAACCCTTAACAGAGATGTTGGGCTGGATGGGAGCTGCAGTATTACTAATACATTTTATTGAAGTCGCGATGTTTACCAAGCGTTTTAGTCACAGGCTAATTGAGCCAAAGTTTGATAAGCTAATGGTGTTGGTATTTGGTGTATTTCATATGCTGCCATTTTTAATGGACGAGATAAAGAAAGAGAAGAAACCTGAAACGTAGTCGTCTTTTATATCGCCCAGTATTATCTTTATGTAGGTCGGGTTTCAATTTGGCACGTTTTGAAACGGATACCCCAAGCGAGTATTCGATAGCCGTTTTTTATACCACTCCGACCTACATGAATCCCTTGTTATTCGATTGCGATATCCAAATCGAGTTCTTTAAACGCTTGAATTAGCCCAAGTGTTGCTTGGGTGTTTCCGACATCATCATAGTTGTGAATCATCAATAACGATAAAACGTTGCCAGGTTCATCCGTTTCTGCTTCTGCGTCATCTATGGACTTAGACATAAACCCTTTAAGTATAAGTGTTTTTCCGGTGCCTTGAACGTCCAGAAAAGTAAACTGAATAAGGCCGTCACTATTAACGTCGTAGGTTCCGGTGGTTGCGGAAATAGAGACTTCTGATACGCCTGAAACCGTTTGAGTGCTGACATTATGGGTGGATTCCAAGGTATTAAATGTAAGGGTCGCTGTAGACCCGCTGGTCAATTCTAGTATTGAGTTATTATAGCTTCGTAACACATTGCTAGCCGCGTTAGCGCCGAAGCTATTACCTGCAAGACGGTAGACTGTGCCGGTTAAGTTGGTAGGCGCTATGGTTCTTGCTTCAAGCGCATTGATGAGGCCTTGTCCGGCAGCGGCTTCGTTTTGTGTGACGGTTATCATGCTTCCGGTTGGTGTGGAGGAGGCTTGGTTTTGTTCGCTCGTATTACTTGGAGCGGAAACAGTAAGACGACCTAGGTATAGGTCTAGAATACCACTGTCAGAAGATCTCTTTGAAGCCGACACATCGTAGGAGCGATTAAATGAAGTCTCTGTTGCTGGTGGAAGAACGGTAAGTGTCTGGGACGTATCTCGTGTGAATGAATAGCTGAGATAGTGATCTTCCCCGTTTAAGGTTACTTGAGGTGATTGGCTTTGTTCTATTTGATCAGCACTAGCGCTCCACTTAGAGACTTTACCATGGGTGGTTATTATGTCACTGGTATCATCGAGTTTTAGAGAAAAATTGATAACCCCATAGTCTTTGCCTGATATTTTGGAGGTATCTATAAACCCTTCTCCTGGTGTGTCGATTGGGTAACCGTCGTCATCTTCTGGGACTTGTGTGTGTTGTACCCAAGCGAAGCTTAATTGTTCTTCTTGTTTGCTATCTCGCGTCCATACTAGGCCGTCCGTCGTTGATATACTATAGCTGCTACCGTTTCTTACGAATGAAGATATCATCGCTTGGGGCTCATTCCCTGATGAGTCCGGTGCATAATAAAGCTGAGTGTAGGGGTCTGATTGCCAGCCTACTCCAACGGTGCCAGTTTTATCCGTTATAGTTTGAAACGGGACTACTCCTGTCACGTAAAAGCCCTGACTGGTTAAAAATGAGCTGCCAGGTGATGCTGACAGCGAGTTGTTAGTGCCTGCTGATAGAGATAAGTCATTCGCCTGGCTAAGCATTAAAGATGTTCGTAGTGTTGGAAAGTCTTCGTTTAGGTTAGTGAGTGTTACGTATAAGTTGGATGTGTTTCGGGTTAATTCGGGGTAGCTGACGGCACCGCTACTATCTGCGAATAGTGATGATACTGTGGTACTTATGGCTGCGCCTTTTGAGCTTGAGTCGGGGGTTGTTTGATTAAAACCCAGTGAAAAGAGTGAGCTGTTGTAAGACTCAATCGATGATAAGTTTTCAAGAGTGTTACTCGGATCAATAGCAATAGAGTCTAGCTCACGCTCTGTGCCGCCGACAAATGTTTCTTGAGTCCGCATTATTTCATTTAAGACGGTATTTATGTGTGTTTTGAATTCACTGGTCTCATTCAGTAACTCAAACGCTTGCGCAATTGTATAGTCCGCTGGAATGTCTATTTCATAGCTTTGGGTTAATTCGCTAAGTGTTGCCCACAGACTAAACTTTGAAAAAGGCTGGTTTGTGCAGTCAACATTATTACCAAAGTCGCTACCAGTATCACTGCAGGGTAGTAAATTGTTGAGTGCATCGGTGGTATCAAGTTTGTCGTATAGTTGTTTTACCAGAAAGTCTGACACCACATTAACAATGACTATTGGGTCAAAGTTTTCGTCGATACTTGAATCAATAAATGGGGCCAATAGTACTTGTCCATTATCGAGCGTTACTTTTGCAACAATATCAATTCGAGCAGGAGGGGATTCGGAAAAAGTGATGGAGTAAGTGCCTAGTTCAGGGTTATCTGTGACCGTATAGGACGGAACCAGAGAGTTAGATACCTGATTTAGATTTTCATCAACTTGAATAATCTCAATCGATTTTGCTGGTACAGTGGTTAAACCTCGAAACGCATAGGCTTTACTGGGAGTGATAAGGTCAAACAAGTCTGTTTGCCAGCTTGCGATCATGGTTTCCGTTGCTTCTACCGCGAGGCAGTACGTGACCCCCGAAACAGCGGTGCCAGTGCATGATGTGGTATCAGAAGTGCCATTTTCTACGATTTCTTCATCAGCTGTTACGGTGTTTCTGGCGAAACTATTGACCGTTTTACCCGCTGCGTCGACGGCCTCACTTCCTCCTCCGCATCCTGATAGCAGGAGCAGTATTGCGGCAAGGGCAGAGAAACGTAACATGTAAGTGAAAATGCGCGAGTGTGTAGAGTGTTGTCTTGTTAATCTAAGCATGCTGGTGTTGAGTGTAAGCATAAGGATGGCGGTTCCACAGCAAGACTATAAGTCACTTTACAGTCGGGTAATAAAAAAGTTGGAGGTACACATGTTTAGCGATAATACAAAACATGCGTACTGATATGAGTAACTATAAGCCACGAGGGCAAAGTTATAAAGTTGGCGCGAGGCGGTTTGTGACTTGCTGCTAAAAATTGCTGTTCAAATTAGTGGTGCGAATGAGGTTAACTTAAAAAAGCAACTTCATACCTGCAAAAATACCTTTATCTAATGTGACATCGCTTCCACCATCCAGGTCTGTGTTGAGGTAATGATAGCCCAAAAATACATCGGCATTTTGAATGACACGGTAGTTAACTTGAGCTCTGAGTCGGGTTAAATCGTCCGCATCACCAAAAGACAATATAGACGGTGCGTAGTGGAGTGCGCCTTCAAACGATAGACCCGGAACACTAGGCATATTAAGCCTGGCAAAACCTCCGAGGCCTAGTGCACCACCATCTATTTGCTTATCGTCAAACCCCGTCGCCTGAACGCCAACACCTGCGGTGGTGGGTAAATTACCAATAGCGGTTTGGCCTTTAGCATGCACGTCGATATTGATGATATGTCGACTGCCTTCGTGGTACATATAGCCCGCTCCGAAATCGATATTTGCAGTATTGGGGCTTAGATTAATTTGTGTGTGAACCGAGTCATTACTAATTCGTAGACTTGCGTCGTTGGCATTAGCAGTAGTGCTGCCGGCAATTAAAGGGATAGAGATTGAAGCCGCGAGCAGCAGTTTTGAAGCTTTCATTGAGGTTCCTTTCTGGTAAACCGTTATGTCTGTGGGTACAAAGGGTAAAAGGTTACATCCAAAAGGTAAAGTTACAGTGAGTATCTAGCGTAAAAAGATTTTATCTGAAGGGTCATATCGGGTGTTTAGTCAAATCTAGCCGAGAATTTTATACTAAATAGAATATCCGGCGAAACTTCTGTAACAATGTCTTCTACTGCCGATAATTCTAGTCGATAGGTTGACGACAAGTAGTAATCTCCACCGATGGTTAGCATTAGTGGAGCACTGCCTAGCTCGGTTGTATTGCTATTATAGACTGCAGAATGGGTGTCCAATTGTGTCTTCAGAGCAAAAGATTCATTTATACGCCACCCTAGACCCGCTCGTCCTGACCATACGGCGTTTTTTTGTTCTCTTGAAAGCGTATTATCTGCTTCTCCCAAATAGGTGGCTGCTGCACCGGCCCAAATATTGATGTTTTGAGACTTAAGGGATACGGTATCGTTTATCACCACACCCAGAGACAGGTCAGTGCTGCCACTACCCGTAAGGGTTTCTATGTCTCCCGTGGGTAGTTTAATTTCGCTTTGCAGTAGAGTGGCGCGATCGAAGGTGGTGAGTTTGTGAGAATATTTTATTCGAATATCACCGATACCAGAAACGGGTGAGCTGATGTTGACTTGTTGTTCTCCATTTACTTCGTATTGGAGGTCTATATTGTTATTGGTGTCTTGCGTTCGTTCACCCTGAGGCATTCCAAAGGTATCGTGCCAGTTGTAGATCAGGTCATCCATATAACCCGCTGAGTGCCTGATATAAGGCGCTGAGATCGAAAGGGTTGAGTTACTTGTTAACCCATAGCCGATGGTTAGGTTTGTTCGCCAAGTTTCACCATCTAGTTTTATAAACTCATTTTGTTGAGATGACTGGCTGTGATAGTTAGCGGCCTGCTGTTCTATCTCAATTTCAACCGAGCCTTGTGTGTTTAGCGCTTGGTTAGTGAGAGAAGGAAGGCCGAAAATTTGCACCATCGGATTTAAGTTAAACGTATTAAATGCAACACTCTCGCTTGCATGGGCGGTCATCGATATAAAAAATGTGAGTATCCCCCAGAGCAATAGTGTCTTTAGGCTACTGAAGTGATTGGTGCGAAGGCTATTCTGAGCGAATGGTTTGGTCATTAATGTCATGTGAAATTACTTTGTAGTTGCTCAAGTTCTTCTGCTATTCCATTACATACGATTTCACAGATATCAAAGATAAAAGGGGCTGAGATAGAGAAAAAGGCTTGATTGCTTTCCTGGCGGCGCTTAACCATGCCTGTTGTTCTTAAAATATTTAAATGCTTAGAAATGTTGGGCTGAGAGCTGCCAGTTAATTTCACGAGCTGATTGACAGACTGCTCTCCCTCCTGGAGTGCATGCAAAATTCTTAAGCGCATGGGGTCGCTGAGGAGTTTAAATCTGAGTGCGACCTGTTCTAGCGCTTCGGTGCTGAGTTGTTTGTTGCCCTGATTGGATTTTGTCAACGCCACTCGCCCGATAAATGAATACAAAAATACTGCTGATATGAATTTCACTGAACATACCACAAAATTAATGGTTGATAATATATCTATATGGGGGCATCGTGATTTTTTACGTTTGATGTATATAGATGGGCTCGACTTTTTTCAGTTTCAAGCAGATTTATTTGACGTTTTTCTTCTAGAGTCCAACTGTTAAGATGCCTAGGGAGTGAGGCTATCAAGAACCTTGAGTCGTTGGATTATTGATCTGTTTCATAGGAAAGCGTGCTCATTCTGTTAGAATAGAGGGATGTTTAATGCCTCTATTTATACTATTAGGACAAGCTATTGTTATTTAAGGACCTTTTACAATACTTCAAGTTAAGGCCGCTAGCAACGCGGGTGCTTGCCTACATCCTTCTCTTTAGTACCTTTGTTGCAATACTCTCAACAGGGGTACAGCTTTATTTTGATTTCAAACGAGAGGTTGTATCGATTGAGAGTAGCCTTGATCAGGTATCGGATACATTTTCTGATAGTTTGAGTAATAGTTTGTGGCATGTAGATAAAGAAGAGCTAAGCCTTCACCTGAATGGGATTAGAAAACTACAGAATGTTAATTTTGTATCTGTTTCAACAGGTTACGGCGAAGTTATCTCAATAGGGAAAATGCCAACAGATAAGCGTCGGGTGTCACGAGCATACCCTTTGGTGTATAAGCGCCCTCACGATAATGTAGAGGCTCATTGGTTAGGTGAGTTGACGATTGTTGCCAGTCTCGAGCCTGTCTATGAACATCTTTGGGGAAAAGCGCTTATTATTTTGGTAAGCCAAAGCATTAAAACATTTGTAGTGTCGATTTTTATACTATTGATTGTTCGAGTGTTGGTGACTAAACATTTGGAAACTATGTCACGTTATACCCGAAACCTTGATATGGAAAACTTATCCGACCCACTTAAACTGAAGCGAAAAGCGCCGCGAAAACCTGATGAGCTGACAGATGTTGTTTATGCGCTTAATCAAATGCGACTTCGCTTGTTTCGGGAAACCAGTCGACTCAAACAATCTGAAAGTCAATCAATTGATGAAAGGGATCAGGCTATACAGGCCAGTAAAGCAAAGAGTTTATTTTTAGCCAATATGAGTCATGAGCTTAGGACGCCTATGAACGGTGTCTTAGGATTTTCTTCGTTATTACTAGATACAGGGCTTGATAATGAACAGCGAGAATATGTTCAGACTATACAAGGGTCGGCAGAGTCTCTACTGGGTATTGTTAACGACATATTAGACATATCGAGAATTGAGTCTGGTAAATTAATAATTGAGCCAATTGCTTTCAGTCTTCGGAATACCGTAATTGATGTTATTGGTTTACTAGGCAAAAAAGCAGAAGCAAAAGGTATTGCGCTAGAAACTCGAATTGACCCAGAACTGCCCATTTTACTTGAGGGCGACCCGGTTAGACTGCGGCAAATTCTGATTAACCTAACCTCTAATGCCATTAAGTTTACCAGTCAGGGGCATGTGTTAATAAGTATCGAATATATTAAGCAGTCCCAGAGTGATGTTGAACTTCGGATGGCGGTAGAAGATACCGGCATTGGTATTAGTGAAGAGCACCAGCGAACCATTTTTGAAGAGTTTAAGCAAGCTGACCCGTCGACCACTCGAAAATATGGAGGGTCTGGATTGGGGCTTGCTATCTGTAAGCAGTTGGTGGGGCTTATGGGGGGGCAGGTTGGCCTTGAGAGTGACGAAAACAAAGGTTCATCATTTTGGGTGACGTTATCTCTACCTATGGTACGAAAGCCTCTTACCAATGTTCTGGAGGATATGAATGCGCTGGAAGGTGTGCGAATATTAGTGTTGGACTCTTACGAACTTAGTCAAAAAATTACGTTGGAATCACTTAATCAATGGGGGGTTCAATTTGACTCAGCGAGCACCGCGGGTGACGCGCTGCGTGCGTTAGAGCTTGCCGCAGATACTGGGCAACCATTTGATATGATTCTGATGGATGATTTTATGCCTGATATGGATGGTATGGACTTTTGTGAAATTGTTAGATCAGCGCCCCAGTGGCAAGACATCAGTCTTGTCGTGTTATCATCCAACCCTCAGCGAGGAGATGCGAGCCGCTTTCGCTCGGCCGGGGTCAACGGCTTTTTAAGTAAGCAGTTACGCGATCAGTATTTGCGCGCAGCGATTCATCAGGTGTTTAGCGACAAACATGTTAACAACAAGCGATTGGTAACTCGTTTTACCATTCAAGGGCAGGATGCTCCTAGATCTGAAGAGACAGTAAGCGGCGCTGGTGTTAACGTATTGTTGGTGGAAGATAACATTGTTAACCAGAAGCTAGCAGCTCGAATGCTTGAAAAAGCCGGATGCAAGGTTGATGTCGCTAACAATGGTAAGGAAGCCGTTAAACGATGGGTGGATGAACACTATCAAATGGTCTTTATGGACTGCATGATGCCGGTGATGGATGGTTATGAAGCGACTCGTGAAATTCGGCGCCAAGAGCAAGAGTCAGGGTTAAGTCGTACTCCTATTATCGCGCTAACCGCTAATGCGATGGAAGGGGAGCGCGAACGTTGTCAGGATGCGGGGATGGACGAGTTTATTACCAAACCGGTAAAAGCCAAACAGTTAAAGTCAGTTGTAGAGCTCTATCTTGAGGCATAGTCACTTAGATACTATCGTAGTTGTAATGAAGCGCAGGGACGTCAAGCGAATGCTTTAAATGGGTGAGCCGCATTTAGGCTGTTGCCTGTTCCAATGCAGTGATGTTTATCAGTGCTTTTTCATTGCTGGTTCCGCAGATGCCTATTTCTGCTTGAAAGTCTTCACATACTGCGGGTCTACTTGGGTTCCCGAATAATAAGCATAAATTCTCTTTATCTAGTTGAGTACATCTTACGCCGGCAGGTTTGCCATTAGGCATTCCGGGTATTGGCGTTGAAATTGATGGCGCTATACAGCAAGCACCGCAACCTAGTCGACAATTCATAATAACGGTTGACCCTTTGTTAACACCTTAGTCTATAGTATTGATGCTATATATAGCAGCAGTAGTGTATCGAAATTGCCGCAATTAATCTGTTGTATTTTTATTGAACTATACTTGAGTAAAACAATCATGGATCTTGAATGGTATGCGTTCGTATATTCGTCATCCTACTGATGTTCCCATTGAGCTGTCGCCCGCTGATCGGATGAATGATGATCACTCTCGTATAAAAGACGTCAGTGTTGGAGGCCTAAGCCTTAATAGTGATATTGCACTTGAGCTACAGGCACTCATAAAAATTAGAATTCCATTAGTGGAACCTCCATTTGAAACGCTTGGTAAGGTTGTGTGGTGCAAGAAGAATAAGTGTGTTTTTGAAATTGGGGTGAAGTTTATCGATGAGCAAGATGCTTATGCCGCTAGAATGGTAGAACAGATCTGCCATATAGAGCACTACAGAATTAAGGTTAAAGAAAACGATGGTCGTGATTTGAATATAGAAGAGGCTGCGCAGGAGTGGATTGAAAAATATGCCAGAGACTTTCCGAACTTTGACTCTGTTAGTAGGGATACTCTTAATTAACTTGTGGGTGGTATGTATTTTTTGTAGCCGTGATGAAAGGAGGAACGACTGAAATCAAGGACTGATTGTATGGTAATAAAGTACCAAAACTAGAACCCTGATTCCGCTTCGCTGCATTAAGGCTACAGGTTGGGTTGATGTTTTATTATTGAAAGCACTTCGACCACGCATCCTGTTACTCGCCATTTGATATCAGTGTCATAGAGTTTCACACCGTAAATTTTAGGGTCTAAATTACTTTTATAGGCGGGTCGTGGGTCCGCTGATAGTACATCTTCAATAATAAGCTTGAAGTTGGGATAGCGCTTTGTATCGAGCGCATATAGCTGCGTGGTTGCGAGTTCAGAGTAAATTACATTTAGTGGCTTACTGGGCTCTTCATTCGCGTATCCAGCGGTTGCGGTGGGGATTGAGTCGCTATAGGGGATATAGGGTTTAATATCTACGATAGGCGTACCATCGACCAAATCTGAACCTATAACCGAAATACATATTTGGCCTTTCACCTGCTTAATATCAACAAATTCAACGACAGATAACCCTAGGTTATTCGGTCTAAATGATGATCGACTGGCAAATACGCCTATTTTTTTATTGCCGCCTAGCCTAGGGGGGCGAATGCAGGGCTTCCAGTCACTCCGTTGATGTTGATGAAAGACAAAAGTAAGCCACAAGTGCGAAAACTGTTCTATTTCTTTAAAGGCCTCAATTCGATTGTAAGACGGCGTGATAATAATGTCGCTGGTGATGTGCCGAGCGAGTGCAGGCTGCCTAGGAATGCCGAACTTCTCTTTAAAGGGAGAGGAGACAATACCGATCGTATCAAGTGTAAATTGAGTGTTAGCCATATCATCACTAATCATAAAAAAAGCCTGACGGCATAGGGTAATACAATTGACGTGTAGACGCCCATCAACCCCATTGATAAAGCAGAGAATGCACCTGTCTTACTGTTTAACTCAAGCGCTCTCGCGGTTGCAATACCGTGACCGACCATACCCATAGCACTGCCCTGGATAATAGGGTCGTTAATATTGAGCCATTTAAAAATGGGTGTTGCTGAAACCGCAACCACAATGCCGGTAAATATAACAAAGCCTGCTGTGAGTGGCGGGTACCCACCGATACTTTCTGCGACTCCCATAGCAAAGGGGGTAGTGATTGATTTGGGTGCAAGGGATAGCATGACTTCTAGCGATGCTCCGAGCAACCAAGCTATGGCAACAGCAGTAAAGCAGGCTATGAAACCACTCAGCAGCAGAGTTAATAGCAAAGGTCGCACGCTTGCTCGGATATATTTTATATTGTGATATAGCGGTATTGCCAACGCTACGGTGGCGGTACTGAGCAGAAAGTGAATGATCTCTGCGCCCTCAAAATAGAGTTTGTAAGGGATATCAAGTAGGGTAATCGCTAGCATGACGAGTACAATACCGCTTACCACAGGCTGCAGAAGGGAGTTTTTGCCGCTCAGGCTATAAATTCGAGTACCGATTAAATAGGCGATGAGCGTTAGCGGAATACAGAATAGTGGGCTGGCTAGAAGGTTTGCATATAAAAGGGAGGTCGTGTCGATCATGGTGCTGAGTCTGAGGTGTTGATATTAACGGCCAGTTTTTTGAAGATTAACAGTGTCAGCACGAACGCAATTAACGACCCGATAACAAGTGATGCCAGTATAGCAATACCATGCACCTTTAATTCTTCGGTATAAACAAGAATGCCTACCCCCGCAGGTATAAAAAAAAGCGGTAAGTGGCTGAGTAGGTGGCTACCGGTAGTCATCAACTTATCGCTTTTTCCGCCAGTGATGCAAAGGTAAATGAAAAAAAGAATCATACCGATGACTGCGCCAGGGATGGGCAAGTTAAGATACTGTTGAACCAGTGCGCCAGAGAGCTGAAATAGAATGATGATGGTGAGTGATAGCAACATGATCTTTAGGTTTCAAGTGACAGGTGTTGTTTAATGCGGCCTGCTTGCTGATTAAGCTTCTCTCTTTTGGCACGCTTGCCGAATAAACCCGTCACATGAAGTGCTAGCTTAGGTATAGCAGTGAGAAAGTCACCCTTCTTTCTTGGAATCAGGTGAAGGTGCACATGAGGAACTGTTTGATTGGCCGCCTTTCCGTCATTCAGTAAAAAGTTTGTGCCTTTGATACCAAAGCCCGCCTTCCTCTGAGCCTCTACAATTCGACTACTGATAGTAAATAAGTGGGCCTGAGTAGATTTCTCGAGTTCACTTATTAGCACCGCATGTTGTTTAGGGAGTACTAATACATGACCTTCGCCAAGCGGAAATATATCCATTATCGCCATGCATAGACTGTCTTCATAAACAATCGAGGCTGCTTCTTTTTTCTGAATAATACTGCAGAAAAGGCAATTCGACATAAGGTGATCCTGTGGCGATATATATGGGTTACGACAATATAACTGGCGTATTACTGGAGCGTGCTGGGCTCGTTGCCCATGGTGACGTCGGCCATATCCCACTCTGAGGCGGGCTTACCCGCAATTTTATAATCTTCAGCGGCCCATGCGCCCAAGTCAATCAAGCGGCAACGATCTGAGCAAAAAGGACGTTGCTCGTTACTCTCTAGCCACTCAACGACTGTTTGGCAGGTTGGGCAATTTACAGTAGTGACTTTTTTGTTTGTTGGGTTGCTCATTGAGTGTCTGACCTGTGTGAATTGTCTTCGACATAACCAATTGATGATGTCGATACATGAAACTATATCTGCTGAAGGTAACGTTGGTGCAGAGCAGAAACATCTTCTTCTAAAGCCTCAATAGTACCGATATTGAGAATAATATCATCTGCTTTTTGTTGTTTAAGTGCTCTTGACGACTGAGCTGCAATAATCGACTCAACCAACTCAACTGTATTGTTGTCACGCTGAGTCGTCCGTTCTATTTGCAGCTCAACCGGTACATCAACCACCAAAACCCGGTCAACCATGGTGTGTTGATCGGTTTCAAGTAGCAGTGGAGAGCTTAAAATCGAGTAGGGGGAATCGCTTTCTTTCAGCTGTGTTGCGATTGCGTCTCTAATAAGGGGGTGGAGTAGTGCTTCTAACCATTTTCGCTGATTTTCGTCTGCAAAAATAAGGGTACGCAGTGCGGCTCGATCCAACGTGCCTTCTGAGGTCAAAACCCCGTTACCAAAATGATCTGCAATTGAATTTAGCGCAGCACACCCCGGTTCAACCACCTCTCGTGCTACGATGTCTGCATCAACAACCGTTATGCCCAGTTGCTCAAAGCAACTAGATACCGCCGATTTACCACTACCTATGCCGCCTGTGAGTCCTATAATCATTACTTATACTACTTCATGCCTGAGAACTGAAGGTAAGCCTGAGTAATGTCATGACCCCATAGCAAAGCCAGCCAGCCAGCAGCCGCTAGATAAGGGCCAAACGGAATCGGAATGTTTTTATCGCGACCCTTAATCGCAATTAATAATATACCGACGACAGCGCCGACTAAAGATGATAACAGGATAATGACAGGCAGCAACTGCCACCCCATCCATGCGCCCAATGCCGCGAGTAGTTTAAAATCGCCAAAGCCCATACCTTCTTTGCCTGTCAGTAGCTTAAACCCGTGGTATACGGTCCATAGGCTTAGGTAACCTGCAACAGCCCCCCAAAGAGCCTCTTCTAAAGGAACGAACAAACCGTAAGCGTTAACAATCAGTCCCAACCAAACTAAAGGTAACGTCATATTGTCTGGTAGCAGTTGAGTGTCAAAATCGATCATTGTGAGGGCAATTAGTACCCATGTAAGGATCAAAGCCGAAAACCCAGCCCAATTCGCGCCAATGACGCAGATAACACCAAGCGATAGAATACCCGTGACCAACTCAATAATGGGGTATCTCAGCGATATGGGGGTCTTACATGACGAGCACTTGCCTCGAAGAAACAGGTAGCTAATAACCGGGATATTTTCCCAAGGCTTAATTTCATGGCCGCATTTAGGGCATGTGGAGTTGGGGGTTGATAGGGTGACTTTAGGCTCTTCTTTGCCTTCAACCTCTAATAGCTCGCAGCATTGGGATTTCCACTCTTGTTCTAGCATTTTGGGAATGCGGTAAATGACCACGTTTAGGAAGCTACCGATGATTAGGCCTAGAATGAATATAGAAGGGTAGAGGTATTCTGGAGAGTTTAGGAATAATTCGAAATTTTGCATTCAGTAATTGTTCTCTTGAAAAGAAAAGGCCTGCAATAGCAGGCCGTGAGTAATAGTTTACAGTCGCTAGCCAACTGCTTGACCCATTTGGAATATTGGGAGGTACATGGCTATAATTAGTCCGCCGACTAGAACTCCAAGCACAGACATTATCATAGGTTCCATTAATGCGGTTAGGTTATCAACTAAGTTATCAACTTCTTCCTCGAAGAAAGATGCTACTTTATCTAACATAGAATCTAGTGCGCCAGACTCTTCACCAATAGAAACCATCTGAACAGCCATTGAAGGGAAAACGTTAGTCTGCTTCATCGAAAACTGAAGTTGAGTGCCCGAAGATACGTCATCGCGTATTTTATATACCGCATCTCTAAATACAGCGTTACCCGTTGCTCCTGCAACCGAGTCTAAAGCATCAACAAGTGGCACGCCTGCAGCAAATGTTGTAGAAAGTACACGCCCGAATCTAGCAATTGCTGACTTTTCTAAAATGTTGCCGACGATCGGCACTTTGAGTAAGAATTTGTCAACTTTATCAGAAAAATTGGGAGATCTTCTTATTGCTTCTTTAAATATGTATATCGTGGCGATGATGATTCCTAGACAAATAAACCACCATTCTTGCATCCACTCAGATAGGCCAATAACCATTTGAGTAAATGCGGGGAGTTCTGCGCCAAAACCAGAAAATAAGTTTTCGAACTCAGGCACGACCTTAATGAGAAGAATACCTGTTACGACTATCGCAACAACTAAAACAGCTATTGGATATGTCATCGCTTTTTTAACTTTCTTTTTTAATGTTTCTGTTTTTTCTAAATAGCTGGCTACTCGATCAAGCATTGTTTCAAGCGCACCTGATTGTTCGCCAGACTCAACCAAATTGCAAAACAGGTCATCAAAGTGTTTAGGGTGTTGTCTAAGAGCTCCAGCAAAGTTGTTCCCGGCGGCGACTTCGTTTTTAATATCGAGTACTAAATCTCTCAAACTTGGATTTTCTAGACCCTCAGCGACAATATCAAATGACTGAACGAGCGGCACCCCCGCCTTCATCATTGTGGCCATTTGGCGTGTAAAGATAGCAATGTCAAAAGGGGTTATTTTTTTACCTTTTGATCCAAAAGATAGAGATACCGCTTCCTTTTTAACCTTAGTGGGCGTTACCCCTTGTTGCCTCAATTGAGCCTTTACGAGCGCAATATTTTTGCCACTGCTTTTACCTTTGGTCTTGTTTCCCTTGCGATCGGTACCTTCCCAGGTAAAGTTGCTTATTTTTTCTGCTTTTGTTGCCATAATTAATCCTTGGTGACTCGGTTAACTTCTTCCAAGCTCGTGACGCCTTCTATTGCCTTTAGCATTGCCGATTGTCTTAAGTTATTAAAGCCTTCTTCTTGTGCTGCTGCAGCAATATCGAGAGAAGTCGCCTCTGACATAATGAGTTGGGAAATAGCGGGAGTGACCCTGACTACTTCATAAATACCCACTCGGCCTTTGTATCCACCCGAACATTTATCACAGCCCTTAGGTTGGTACAATGTAAACCCTGTTTCAATTTGTTCTTCTGTGAACCCTTGCTTAATAAGGGCCTCTTTAGGGATGTCTGCCTTCTCCTTACAGTTGCTACACAATCTTCGGCCTAGTCGTTGGGCAATAATCAGGCTAACAGATGTTGCGATGTTAAAGGCGGGTACACCCATATTCATCATTCGTGTTAAGGTTTCAGGTGCGCTGTTGGTGTGAAGGGTTGATAATACCAAGTGACCGGTTTGTGCGGCTTTAATTGCAATAGAGGCTGTGTCGAGGTCTCGAATCTCCCCTACCATCACTATGTCGGGGTCTTGTCTCAGGAATGATCTGAGCGCCTCAGGAAAGCCAAGCCCCACTTTGGGGTTTACATTAACTTGGTTGATACCTTCTAGGTTGATTTCAACGGGGTCTTCAGCGGTTGAAATATTAGTTTCAGGCGTATTAAGGATATTGAGCCCAGTATAGAGTGATACGGTTTTTCCGCTTCCTGTTGGGCCGGTAACCAAAATCATTCCTTGAGGTTGCGCTAGAGCGTCCATATAAAGCTGTTTTTGCTCTTCTTCGTATCCTAAAGCATCGATACCCATTTTTGCACTACTAGGATCCAAAATACGAAGTACGATTTTTTCACCCCAAAGAGTGGGCAGAGTATTTACACGAAAATCGATCGCCTTGGTTTTTGATAGCTTTAGTTTTATACGGCCATCTTGAGGGATTCTACGCTCAGAAATATCCATTTGAGACATTACTTTTATACGAGCAGCAATTTTAGGTGCGAGTTTAATGGATGGCTTCGATACTTCGTGTAAAATCCCATCCGTTCGATAGCGTACTCTATATGTTTTTTCGTAAGGTTCGAAATGAAGATCGGAAGCACCACCTTTTATAGCATCTAACAGCATTTTGTTAACATATTTAACGATCGGGGCATCATCTGTATCGCTACCGCCTTGCTCTTCTTTTTCTTCCTGTTGTGTATCTATGTCTAAGTCATCAAGGTCAGAGTCCTCAAGGTCTCCCATTGAGTTATCTTGCGACTCAAGGTATTTCTCGATAGCGTCAGCCAGTTTATCGTCTTCAACTAGCACTGCGTCTGTGCTAAGGCCAGTATGAAACTTGAGTTCATCTAATGCCTGGATATTAGTAGGGTCTGAGGTCGCGATAAAAAGACGATTACCTCTCTTAAAAAGAGGTAATGCATGATGTTTGCGTATCAATTTCTCATCGACAAGCTTTTCGGGGATCATCTCATTTAAAAATACAGATAGATCAAGTACTGGCATCCCAAACTCTTGGGCTGCCGAAAATGCGAGTGGCTTTGCATCTGCGAGTTTATTTTGAACAAGATATGTAATAAAAGGAATATTATTGTTATCAGCCTGGGAAAAGGCGTCTTTTGCAACGTCTTCTTCTAGAAGGTTATCTAAGACAAATTTTCGAGCCAAGCCTGACAATGTAATTGAATTGTTAGAAACCATAGGATACGTATAAAGTGCTTTAAGTTTAGGGTCTAACTTAAGAGTGTAGATGGATGAAGTCTATTTTAAAAGTATTAGAGTGTATTTGTTCAATTAATATATTGATGTGACGTAAAATGTCACTTACTGACCAGTGGGTGCATTGCTCTGCAGGCTATTAATTTATACGTGTGTTCTTTGTGAAGTTGTTATCTTTATGATTATTAATAATAAATTAAATAACATTTGCACTTGGCATAACCTGTGCTAGTCTTCAGGTATGGCTAGCTTCTGACCGCTTTTCTAAATCACTAGAGAGTAAAAAGAAGTGGTCGAATTTAAACTCAGGAGAAATATATTATGAAAAAAGTACAACAAGGTTTTACTCTAATTGAATTAATGATTGTTGTTGCAATTATCGGTATTCTAGCAGCAGTAGCGATCCCTGCATACCAAGACTACATAGGTCGTGCACAAATGGCTGAACCAATTTCTTTTGGTGGAGCGGCTAAGACACCAATTGAAGAGTTTATTGCAACAAATGGGGCATTTCCTAACCAAACACAATTGGAAGCATTTATAGATGTTGATAGAGCTAACTCTATTGCTACAGTCACTTCTAACCCAGGAGCTACTTCAAATGGTAACTTTCAATTTGGACTTAGTGCTACAGACTTAAATGCTGCTTTAACTTCTCAAACAGTTCGTTTTACTCGAGATGCTGATGGTGTATGGGAGTGTTCAGTGGCAACAGCAATTCCTACCAACCTAAGACCGACAGGTTGTACTGCTAGTCACTAAAATGTGACAGTAAGAAATTTTAACAAAAACCTCGCTAAGCGGGGTTTTTTGTTTGGGAATAACTATGAAAAATTATATGTATCAGTCGAAATGGCTTTTACTCTTACTCTCCGTTTTGGTATGTGCTTTCGTATATTGGCCTGCCTTATCTGGCCCGTTTCTTTTTGATGACTTTCCTAATTTAGCCCCTCTTTCAAGCTATAATGCCGGTATTATTTCTGCAGCAGAAGTTATTTGGGGGGGATCTTCAAGCACTTTAGGCCGGCCGATTGCAATGGCTTCGTTTCTACTTGGCAGCGAGTTTTTTCCCCACAACCCTTGGATATTTAAATTTATAAATTTGCTTGTTCATCTAATGAACGGTGTTCTTGTTTATTTCTTTACACAGCGTTTAGCTGTGTTTACTTCTTTGTCTAAAGAGCGCTCTTTTGGGTTAGCCATTTTCTGTTCAAGTTGCTGGTTGCTGCATCCGTTTCTAATGTCTTCCGTGTTACTGGTTGTGCAACGAATGACGCTCTTGATGACTTTTTTTGCTTTAGCCTCAATGTTGGCTTATCTAAAATCAAGAGAGGGCACAACGAATAAAGCACGTATTACTTTTTTAGTTCTATATGTTTTTTTTGCTTGTTTAAGTGTTTTGAGCAAAGAGAATGGTGTTTTGATCCCTTTCTATTTGTTAGTCATTGAAGGATCTTTACTTAAAAACAAGCGTGTAGAAAACCAAGCGTCAGGCGTTAAATCATGGTTTTTTCTGAAGGCTCCTGTGTTACTTGTTATTGGCTACATGGTTTATAAAACTCCTGAGTTTGTACGAGGTTTTGCAAGGAGAGATTTTAGTCTAACGGAACGCTTATTAACTGAAACACGTGTTGTACTAGATTATTTTATTAATATTGCCATTCCTAAACTTGGAAATACGGGGCTATTTCATGATAGCTATGAAGTTTCACATAGCCTATTTCAACCATTATCAACATTTGTTGCTTTAATGGTTATTTCTTTGCTACTTGGAAGTGCGATATATTTAAGATCCCGCATGCCAGTCTATTCAATGGCTATCTTATTTTTCTTTATTGGGCATTTAATCGAGTCGACGATAGTGCCATTAGAGCTTTATTTTGAGCATCGTAACTATTTACCGTCCATTGGGTTGATTTTTGGTGGAACTTATTTTGTTTTAAGCAAAATACCTAGCGTTAAGGTGCTGGCCGCTTTAGCGTTGCTATATCTTGTTTTGGCGGGAGGGATCAGCCATTTAAATGCCAAGGTATGGGGTAGTCTAAGAAGTGTTGCAAGTGTTTGGGCAGTCGAGAACCCAGAGTCTGTGCGGTCACAAGCATTACTATCTCGCTATTTTAAAGAGATTGAGCGTTATGACTTGGCTGGAGCGGCACTTAATAATGCTATAGAAATTAAGCCTGATGATATTTCATTACAGTTTGAACTTATCGTCAATGAGTGCCAGTGGAAGCAAAAAGTAGAGAAGAGCTTAGTGAATACTTCAAGTGCTGTCATAGCTAACGGGCAGTACAATCACGGTATACCAGATAGTTTAGCTATACTGGTTGGTATGTTAGCAGGTCAAATATGTGCCGGGCTAAATTCAGAAAATATATTAATATTGATAGATGCCGCGCTTTCAAACAATAGCGTTAAAAATGTAACAACCTTACAAGCACTTCATTTTCAAAAAGGAGAAATTCAACTTTACCAAGGGTTATACGATGAAGCGATGCACTCTTATAACGAGTTCCAAAAATTAAAACCTAATGCGGATGTTTATGAAATGCAAATAAGGGTTAGCATTAATTTAGGAAAGCGCGAAGAAGCAAGACGTTATCTAGCTTTGTTAATACATACGGATGAAAAAAATCCACTGTATAAAAAATCCTATCAACCTGTAATAGCCGAATTTTCGGCCATTTTACAAGGAGTATCGCTTGGAACACAGTAGCGTTTCTATAATTATTCCCGCAAAAAATGAAGCTTTATCAATAGGGCATATTGTTGCTCAGCTAAAAGATAAATTCTGTGAGGTGATTGTTGTTGATGATGGTTCCTCTGATGGTACAGCAGCCATCGCTATGTCCGAAGGTGCTCAAGTTATAAGTCATCCATACTCAAAAGGTAACGGGGCATCAATAAAAACTGGTGCTAGAGCTGCTAGTGGCGAAACACTTGTATTTATGGATGGAGACGGGCAACACAACCCTAATGATATTTCTAACCTTCTCGCAAAACTTGAATGTGGTTACGATATGGTTGTAGGGGCTCGTAGTGCCAGTTCTCAAGCAAGCGTTGGGCGCTTGGCTGCAAATTTCTTCTATAATCGTTTTGGAAGCTGGATGGTCGGTCATAGAATAGATGATTTAACTTCAGGCTTTAGAGTTGTGAGAGCTGATAAGTTTCGAGAGTTTATCCACTTATTGCCTAATGGTTTTTCGTACCCTACAACGAGTACAATGGCCTTTTTTAGGGCTGGTTATTCTGTGTGCTATGAGCCTATCATAGCCGCAAAAAGGGAGGGGAAGAGCCATATAAATGTCGTTAAAGACGGTGTTCGATTTTTACTAATTATCTTTAAAGTAGGCACACTCTACTCACCACTTAAGTTGTTTACTCCAATAAGTATGGGCGTTTTTTCGCTAGGGCTATTTCGCTATTTGTACACCTATATGGTGAGTGGCAATTTTACCAACATGTCTGCGCTTTTATTTAGTACATCCCTTTTAATTTTTTTAATTGGTTTGGTTTCTGAGCAAATTACTATGTTGATATATCAAAATAACACTGGCCATGAAAAATAATAGGTTACTTGTTGTCACTACTTCATACCCAGTAACGAAAAAATCTATTAGCGGTATTTTTGTTAAACGCCTTAATGATGCGCTATCAGAATATTTTGAAATAAGAGTTGTTTGTCCTGCAGGTATTGAATGTAACTCTGAAGGAAACATATCTCAGGCAAGATACGCTCCCAGAAAACTCCAGATCCTCGCACATCAAGCTGGCGGAATCCCTGTTGCATTAAGAGAGAATAAGCTAATTGGATTACTCGTACCTATAATGTTGCTTTCGATTCTTTTTACCACATTCATAAATTTAAGAAAAAGCAATAAAATCATTGCTCATTGGTCAATAAATGGCGTCATAGCAGGTTTTTGTAATCTATTTTACAATAGACCTTTAATCACTGTATTTCATGGAACTGATGCGAATGCTGTTGGTTCGTCGATTGTAAAGACGCTGCTTGCATTGTTGGCTATTAAATTAAGCGATCGGGTTGTAGGCGTTTCTGAGAGTATTACAAATTCTTTGAAAGAGCATTTCCCTCGTTATAAGAACAAAATCCATTTTTTATCGAACGGAGTTGAGGAAAAGCTATTCGACCTTAAACCTGAGGATAGTGACGAGTTCACCTTTTTGACGATTGCCAATTTGAATCCTCTTAAAGGTGTAGCGGATGTAATTGAAGCATTTGCGCAGGTTAATAACAAACGTGCGCGCTTGTTAGTTGTTGGTGATGGACCAGAAAAAAAAGAACTTGAGCATTTAGCTACTAAATTGAGGCTAACAGATAAAGTAGAGTTTTTAGGCGTTTTGTCCCCAGATGAAATTCCTCATGTTTTAAATAATTCAAACGCCTTTGTTTTAGCCAGTTACTCTGAAGGCCGACCTAGTGTTATTTTGGAGGCTATGGCGTCAGGGAAAGCGATATTAGCGACATCCTTGCCTGGTATACTAGAAATGATTGAACCCGACTATAACGGATTTTTATTTAGTCCAGGGGATACGGGTAAGCTTACAGAGCTAATGGATGCGCTGATAGGTCGGCCAGATTTAGCTGAATCAATAGGTTGTAATGCTAAGCAGTATATTTTTGATAAAAAGCTTACTTGGGCTCACACTGCGGAGCAGTATTTGTGCCTTTTTAGATCTATCGCATAAATGGCCGAACTCCATGGTTAAAAAGCAATATCCTTTAGTATCTATTATTATGCCGGTTTATAACGCCGAAGCTTATGTGCGTGAGTCAATCGATAGCATACTTAAGCAAACCTACTCTGAATTTGAATTGCTAATTGTTGATGATGGTTCGTATGATAAGTCATTATTTATTTGCCAGTCTTTTTTTGACCCTAGAATTCGTATTTTAAAAAATAACGAGAATAAAGGGTACCTGAAATCAGTTAATATCGCTTTCTCTGAATGCAAGGGAGAGCTTATTACCTTTCAGGATGCCGATGATTTTTCTGCGCTAGATAGAGTCGAGATACTAGTAAAGGAATTAGTTGCTGATGGAGAGGTCGCCTTATGCGGCACCCAGTGCTACTTTTTAAAGGGATTGAAAGCGCAGAGCTCTTATTACCCTATAACAAATGAAGAAATTTTGCTGTCAGCTTCGCAAGGAGAAACTGCGTTGTTTTGTGGGGCATCAGTTATGTTCAGGAAAGGCTTATTAACTGATATTGGCGGGTATAGAGAGGTATTTAATAGAATTGGTTCAGAGGATGTAGATTGGTTTCTTAGAGTTATCGAAAAATACAAAGTTAAGAACTTAGAGACAGCACTATATTACTATCGCTATAACCCGTCTTCAGTTTCAAAATCATATAGCCTTAACCCATTGAGATATCATAGTGCAGATATAGCGCTTGATTTGTATCGACAGAGACAAAAGAATGGGAGTGATATTCTGAGTCATGATAAGGAAAGTGTTGATTGTTTCTTGAGTAGCTTTATTTCAGCGTATGAGTCTGACTCTTCACTTATTTATAAGCGTGCAGGCATAAATCAGCTAGCATTTGGTAACTATAAGGCGTTCTTTGAGTGTGGTAAAGCAGCAATTAGCGCTTCAGGGTGGCATCGATCTATCATGCTGTACTATATAAGTGTTGTCCCTTTTTTTATTCTGAATAGCATTTCTGAGGGCAGAAAAAAGAGAATAATTTCATTTATCAAACGGAATATCCTATAGATCGCGATTCTTAAGCGCAATCGACTATTCGTTGGTGGAGTTTAGGCCAGCGAGTTAATATGTATAGTGATGCTAGTTTTTTTACTGCATAAATTGAGTGTGCATAGCGAAGAGAGTTCGCTATGGATAACTTCACATGCCTGTTGTATAAATCATTTACCGTATGTTTTTTGATTTCTGAATCTGTTAATTCACTCTTGTGGCGTTCTATAAATAGCTTAAAGCCTTTATATGCATTAGAAGACTGCGATATGCGGTTATTTGATGCTGTTAAGTCAACTTCATATGAATGATTGTTGATTTTTAAAGCTGGGCCGTAGGCTTTTATAAGGCGAAACCACAGATCATAATCTTGCCATGCCGGCATTTCCTCTGAATATAAAAGGTTTTTAGTTATTCGTGAGCGTTCGATAAAAATCTGGTTTCCAACATAATTGTTGTTTTTAATATCTTGAAACGTTATTACAGAAGTGCCTGGCAGTGATTGCATTGTGCCAGATGCTGTTTTTATTAGTCTTGACGAGCAGATAAAACTGTAACGTTCATTATATTCATCTAAGAAGTCTGCAATTCTGTGAGGTAAAAACAGGTCATCATCATCTAAGCCTGTGATGAATTTTCCTTTAGCTTTACTGATGGCAAGGTTACGTGCTGCACAGGCGCCTTTAGGTTTGCCAAGGCTAAAGAAAGATATACATTGATTTTTTTCCGATAACTTTTTTAGAATATGGGGGGTTTTATCAGAGGAAGCATCATCCACCACAATAATTTCTATATTTGAATAGGTTTGGTTTAGTACGGACTGTATGGCACGTTCAATTAGGTGAGCGCGATTGTGGGTGGGGATGTATACAGATACCAATGGATCTTTCATAAATTCAATACCCTTATATACGACTGGTATTCGATATCGAGCGTATATTGAGTTATTATTTTATGTACATCAATACATTACCTTTTGGTCATCCATCGTAAAATATCGAAAAGGGTTAGAGTATGCAGTCAATTGAAAAACTCCTGCGATTTATTATCAGTAAAATATGTATCACTTTCTTTCCTTCTTTTTGGAAAAAGTATAATGAGCTAAAATACTGGAAGAAAGTTAAGAACGAAACGCCAGTCTTATCAAATGATTATTATCAACAGTATTATACTGACTATTTTGGTCTAGATGGTAGTTTTTATAAACACAAAAATATACTAGATATTGGTTGTGGTCCACGAGGTAGCTTAGAGTGGGCAAATATGGCTAATAAACGTGTAGGAATAGACCCGCTTGCCGATGAGTATAAAAAACTAGGTGCAGACAAGCATCAAATGGAGTATGTCGCATCTCCATCAGAAAAAATCCCTTTCGAAAATGATTTCTTTGATGTTGTCTGTTCTTTTAATTCATTAGACCATGTAGATAATGTTGAGGTAACCGTTAAGGAAATAACAAGGGTACTGTGCAAGCAGGGGATTTTCTTGTTGATGGTGGAAGTCAATCATGCTCCTAATCCATGTGAACCCCATATGCTTAGCCCTGAAGGTATATTAAAGATGATTGAACCCGACTATAAATGTTTATTTATGGAAAGCTATGTTCCTGTCAAGGCAGGACTGTATCAGTCAATCGAAAATGGAGAAAAGTTTGCGAACACTCTAACGACTGAAGAGGGTTGGTTCTGTGCTAAGTTTGAGAAAAAATAGAGGCGTTTTGATAAAGCTAAGCTCCTGGAGGAGTATTATTTAGGGTTTGAATCGTGACTCTTTACTTTGTGATACAGTTTAGTATTCTTTGCCGATTGAAGTATTCGTTCATAAAATCGAAACAAATTTGGTAAGTGAGTTTTAATAAACAGTTTGTTAAGGCGCATAATGGTAGAGGGGGGTAAAAGCTCAAAGTAATCACTGATTTTAGGAGGGATGTTATTGTTTGAATAGTGATTTATCTTTTGATTTGCAAGATCTATATTGCTCAACGACTCCCTGTGTTTTGCTATAAACTGTTCGTACCCTCGTTGTGTTTTGGAGCTTGATGAAATTCTATTGATCTCCGACTGTACATTTTGGATATAGGTGTGCTGGGATAATTTTAGTGCTGGACCAAATTCTTTTATTAAACGCAGCCATAAATCATAGTCTTGCCATGCTAGAAAGTGTTTATCGAACCCTCCTACGAGTAATAGCCTTTTCCGCTCTATAAATATCTGATTTCCTACGAGGTTATTTCGTTTTATTCCTTCCCAGCTTATTGTTTGTTTGGTGGATTTTAATGCCTTGTAGTTAATGCCGTCATATTTTGCTAGACCAGAGCACAGAAAGCTCCATTGATCGCTATAGTTCTTGATAAATAGTTCGATTCTAGTGGGTGTGAATTGGTCATCATCATCCAGACCTGTAATAAATTCCCCTTTAGCATGCTCAATCGCAAGGTTTCTCGCTGAGGGTGCGCCTTTTGGTTGCTCAAACGTTAAGTAATGAAAGTTATCATGTTTTATTTTGAATGACTCCAAGATATCAATCGTATGATCTGTTGAGCCATCATCTACGACAATAAGCTCAAGGTTCTTATATGTTTGTGCAAATACACTATTAATAGCATTAGCTAATAGGTTCGCTCTATTATGTGTCGCTATATATACAGATATTAGTGGGTGAGTGTGAGGGTATTTCATGACTTGAAGGCACTTACTTTTTGCCTTATTCCTGAAAGAAGCTTCGACAAATTAAATGTTAAAGATTTACCTACTAAAATATAGGCATTGGTAACGCCGTACTCTTTTTTTAAGAGCCTTTCTAAACAGGTGCTTATATCTCTAGCCAAGAGCAATGGACTTAACAATAACGTAAGCAGTAGCTTTGACCAAGTTGGCTCTACGTGGCACGACTGCCAGTAGGCTTTCCCGCTAGCCTTGGACTGTTTAAAAAACCAACGAGTTGTCTGCTTGTAAGGTGCTACGTAATGTTTAATTAAAAGATCTGGGTCAAATCCCAGCTTGTAACCTTTTCTTCGTAACCGTTCTTGAACGAGAGTTTCTTCCCCATAAGCAATAATATCCCCTTTCATTCCTAAATGGGTGGGAAACCCTTTTTCATTACAAAGTAAGTTACGTCTAAATACACAGTTTCCCCCACTAAACATTTGTTTTTTTAGGAGTGTGATTTTTGTGTATTTCATCCAAGTTTTATTGGTTGCATACTCGTCAAGGTACCAGTCAGCTTTACCATCTCTATACCAAGGAGTATAAATACCGCCAAAAGCATCAAAGTTTGTGTTTTCTATAATCCAAAAAATGCGCTTGACCCAGTCGTCGTTTGCAAGTGCATCGTCATCCAAGTATGCCACCCACTCGCTATTTGTGCTTTGGTAACCTTTATTTCTAGCATGACTAAGTCCTTGTTGTTCTTCAAAAACATACTTTATTTTGGCGTTGTTGAAGCTTTTTACAACTTTATGTGTCGTGTCTGTTGAGTTGTTATCTATAATTATTAAGTCAACTTTTCTTCCGCAACTACTTTCGAGCTGAGGCAGAACAGACGCTATACATTCTTTCAGTAGCTCTGCGCGGTTATAGGTGCAAATTAATATAGACAAAGATCCATCTTTTTTCATATTATTTGTCATTAATTTTTGCTCTCATTTATATTCTTTATCAGCCAAGACCTAAGTAGCGACAAAAAAAACAATAGTTCTTTAAAGCTAAAGCGTTGCCGGTATTTGAACTTCCAATAGATGGGCCATAAACTTGGTCCATGTTTTATTGCACTTACTCTAAAAACACTCTTCTGCTTTTGTGAAATAATAGTTGCGAACTCTAGCGTACTAATTTTTTTTTCATTATGGTGGTCAATTAGCTTTTCTAATAGTCTACTTATACATAGTAGGTCTTGATATTGAAATTCTTGTGAGCGGTTCAGCTTGAGAAATGACTCAAGTTCCGCTTTAGTTGGGTTGCTTATAAAAACTCTCAGTAGTTTTTCTCTTGCAGAACTAGTCCTTTCAAGAATTGTGTTGGCAGGGTAAGAGGCTGTAAGTGAAGAACTATGACAACTATATCTATAGAGGTCGCTGTCTAAGTGTGCTATTTCAAATCGTTCAAATACTCTTGCCCAGTATTCATAATCCTCTGCAAGAAAGCTGTTTGTGCAATAATTACCGATGTCTTGATAAACAGCCCTCGTGTATAAAAAGCAGGCTCCTATAGGATTGCCAAATAAAATATCTGTTAGGTAAGGGTTTCGAACCGGTGTAGATTTAGCTGAGTCATCTATTTTTGTATAGTTAGCATATACCATCGAATATTTAGTATTCTTTCTAAGAAAATTAAACATTTTTGTGATGGCTGAGAGGGTATACATGTTGTCATCCGAAGTCCATGTTAAGTACTCTCCCTTAGATGCAGAAAAGCCAGTATTTAGGGCGGCAGGTAGTTTCTGATTAGATGAGTGATGTATAACTTTAACCCGGCGATCCAGATGCTGATATTCTTTAATAATATCAGGCGTATTATCTGTAGATGCGTCGTTTACAATAATCAGTTCAATGTTACAGTAATCTTGATTTAGGCAGCTTTCTATTGAACGGCGTATATATTTAGAGCCGTTATAGGTGGGTAAAATGATGCTAATTAAAGGAGGGCTATAAGTCATTTTTTAATATCGAAATAATTCGTTTTGCTGATTCCCCATCACCATACGGGTTACATGGTCTCGCCATTTGAGTGTAGGTTTTTTCGTTTGTGATTAAGTTTAATGCTTCAAGGACGATATCTTCTTTATTGCTGCCAACTAACTTGACCACTCCTAGTTCAACACCTTCTGGCCTTTCAGTTTCATCTCTCATGACTAATACTGGAATACCGAAGCTTGGTGCCTCTTCTTGAATTCCACCGGAGTCAGTTAACACAATGAATGTTTCTTTGAGCAAATTAATCATTGAAAGGTAATCTAAAGGGGAGAGAAGAGATATGTTCGGTTGAGCTGAAAGCATGCTATATACTGGTTCCTGAACATTAGGATTTAAGTGTACAGGAAATACTATATGGTAGTCTTCCCCTATTAATTGCGCAGAAATATCCTGAATTGCTGAGCAAATTTGTTGTAAGCCGGCACCAAAGCTCTCTCTTCGGTGGACTGTCACTAAAATCAACTTCCGTGAGTGTGGAATGTCTTTTAAGGGGCCATTAGACCATTCATATGGCTTCTTTGACGCGTGGTGGAGCGCATCAATGACAGTATTACCCGTAACATGAATTTTCCCTTTTTCGATATTCTCTGATAATAGATTCTCCTGAGCTCGAAGGGTGGGGGCGAAATAATGATTGGTTAAGACATCTGCAATTCTTCTATTAGCTTCTTCAGGGAAAGGGCTGGTTATTTTCATCGTTCGAAGCCCTGCTTCAATATGCCCAAATTGCGTTCTATTGTAATAGGCAACCAGAGCGCTGGCCATTACCGTTGTCGTGTCTCCCTGAGCTAAAATGTAGTCAGGGGCGCACCCTCTCACAATTACATCTAGCTTGGAAATTAAGATGCTTGTTAGGTTTGCAAGTGTTTGGTTTTTAGTCATTAAATCTAGATTGTAGTCGGGCTTTATATCAAATATGGTCATTATCTGATCTAACATCTCTCTATGCTGCCCTGTCACGCAAACAATAGAAGTAAAGCAATTAGGGTGTTGCTCAAGTTGTTTGATTACTGGCGCCATTTTAATCGCTTCGGGACGAGTGCCAATGATGCTTAGAATTTTCTTCATGATTTAATTTTCAAACTCGATTTTAGTCGGCGCACAGAGAAGTGGATCATGGTTTTAATAGGGTCAAATATAATGATAGATAAAAAAGCAGAGCATCTAGTTTTTAATCGCCAAACGAGCAAATTAAACCAGTCAAAGTTACTCAAGGTGGTTTTATCAAAAAGAGATAGATATATATTTTTTTCATCCTCATCGACCTTATTTTTATCGAATGGTGCTGCAGCTATAACCGCATTGGTGGTGATTTTTTGCCTAAGCTCTTCATTATTACAAACTTCCCTAATGGCATGAGCTAAAGCTTCAGGAGATTTGTATTCATTAACTAAATATGCGCTTTCCTTATGCTTCAAATACTCACTCATTGGTTGGATATTTGATGTGATTATGGGAGTTCCACATGCTGCAGCTTCGATAAATACAATTCCAAAACCCTCCCAGAGACTTGGAACACACAAGCAAGAGCACGCATTATACCAGTCAGCCAGATCACTATTGTTAATTGAATCAATCCAAAAGCATCTGTCTTCAACTTCTTGATTCTTGGCTTGCTCTGTGTATTTATCTTTATTTCCTTGACCCACAAAAATGCAAAAATAGTCTTTAGGGAGATGATTAAGAGAGCTAATGACTGTATTAATATTTTTCTCTATTGACTTTCTACCTACGTGTAAAATAGCTTTCCCTTCTGGTAGGCTAGGAAATAACGCTTGTATTTTCTTTTTTTCTGCTTGAGGGTAGAATACGCTAGTATCTACTCTATTTGGTAAGCGAATAAATCGTTTTTTATTAACATTTGTTTTTTTAATTACCGTATCTTCTACGACACTGGACATGCAAATTAGGTGGTCAGAAAAAGCTGAAGAATGGAAAATCATAGATGGATGTGAGTCATGAATACTAAGAACAACAGGAGTGTTTCGTGGTCGTACTTTTGCTATAAAGTCACTTGGCCAGTATGCACCATATACTCGTATTAAATCAGGGGATATCGATTTTACTTTTTTCTTAAATGATTGAGTCGTTTCTTTACTTATATACATGCCATATTTATAAGTGTTTGTGGTTTCAATAGGACTCATTATATAAACTTCATCAAACATCCCTTTTGGATTATAGTAACTCTCAAGTAAGTTGGACCGCCCTTTTTTTTCATATGCGCTAATTGGGTCTGATGGGATAACGACAAGCCTCTTCAAACTAAGCTCCAGTGTGAGTTGACCGCAAAATGGCCTTGCCCTGGCAAAATAACTTGGCCTGTCTGAAAGTAGTTACTTAATTCAACTCTAAATGAAAGCGCTCTAGATATGTGGTCTAAATTTCCTCTTGCTTTTGTTCCTAAGGACACATCTAATGTGTACTCACCGTCCACGAGCGGGAAGTTTGGAATACTGCATATTAGCTTACCTGTTCCTTGCAACTTCTTATTAAAACCTCTATCGAGATGAGTGCCGCAGGAAAAAACTCGCTCTCCAGCGGTATTGGAAAAGGCAAGAAAGCAATAATCTACATAGATATCATGTATAAGATATCTAATTTCAATATCCAGTGTTTCGCCAGTTTTTATCCAGCTTCGATATGCTTTACGCTTCTTATCTAACAGTCCTACTGATGTTATCAGAGGTGTGTTCCCTGTGCGATAAGTATTGTTGTTTGAAAAATCAGAAAATCCTTCACGGTTTTCAGAATTCTGGGACAGATAGAAGTCTATAGCCGAGCTAGCACTACTGTTATGCCTAACTCTTCCATCACTTAGTACAAGACCACGGTTACAAAGGTTGTTTATCGCACTCATTTGATGGCTAACAAAAATTATAGTTCTACCTTGGGTTGCGTTATTTTGCATCGAGCCTAAGCACTTCCTTTGAAAGGCTACATCTCCAACAGCAAGGACTTCGTCCACGATTAATATGTCTGGTTCCATATGTGCGGCTATTGCAAAAGCAAGCCGAACATACATACCACTAGAGTACCGCTTGACAGGTGTATCTAAAAACTTCATAACTTCTGCAAAGCTTACGATTTCATCGAATTTAGCTCCAATATCTCTCTTGGACATTCCTAAGATAGCACCATTTAAGAATATATTTTCACGTCCAGTCAGTTCTGGGTGAAAACCGGTTCCAACTTCTAGAAGGCTGGCAACCCGTCCTTTAATACCAATAGTGCCTGTTGAAGGTGCAGTTATGCGGCTAAGCAACTTTAGCAAGGTTGATTTGCCAGCACCATTCCTCCCAATAATGCCAATACGGTCCCCTTGCTTTATTTCGAAGTTAATATCCTTTAGGGCCTCAAACGTTTCGATTTCTTCGTTGGGTGTTGTTGATAAAGGGTGTTTAATTCGATTTATTATACGTTCCCCGAAATTGCTTAGGCTGTCTGAAAGTGTTTTATAGCCTTCACTTTTTTGGTGACTGATTTTGTATTGTTTGGATATGTTCTCAGCTTTTATGACTGTGGTCATTTACGTTAAATTCCCATCGAGAATTAGATTATATCTGCAAATTTTCTTTCAGTTTTAGAAAAATACAAGTATCCGGTGGCTAACAACAATAATGTTATACCTATTGAGAGAATAAACCCTGGCCAGTAAAAACTCACATTATCTCCTAGAATACACCACCTAAACCCATCTATCACACCGACCATTGGGTTTAAAGAATATAACAAGCGCCACTGACTGCTTACTACCTCAGATGCGAACCCTACAGGAGAAACATAAAGGCCAAACTGCACTATGAAAGGAACAATATATCTAATATCCCTATACTTAACATTTAGAGCTGACATCCAAAATATGGTCGCAATGGTAAATGCGATTGCAAGCAATAGAACTAGTGGCAATAAAAGAATATTGATGCTTGGCATAAACTGATAATAAATCAAGATTAGGGCTAATATTGCGAACGAGATTAAAAAATCAATAAAGTTCACAAAAAGACTACTGATTGGGACAATTATTCTTGGAAAGTAAACTTTTGAAATCATATTGGAGTTGGCAATTAAAGCGTTACTGCCCTCTTGAAAGCTGCTAGCGAAAAAATACCAAGGTAGCATGGCAACAAAAACCATGATTGAATAAGGCGTGTTACCTTGAGACGGTAAACCTGCTATTTTTCCAAATATAATTGTGAACACGATCATCGTTAGCAGGGGTCTTAAGAATGCCCATAGAGCTCCTATAACCGTCTGTTTGTAACGAACTTTGTAGTCGCGCCATGCTAGAAAAAAGAGTAAATCTTTATATTGCCAAATTTCTTTTATAGCTTTATCTAATTGCTTATTTGCCTTAATAACTAGGTCATATTCTTTTTCATTCATTGATCAAGCCTATTAAACTCTACTGTTGCTTCGAAGAACTTTACATAACAAAGAAAATACAAAACCTTAAAATTCATCTAGCATTAATGATGAAGTATACATTGTTTTAGTCAGCCAGCTAGGGCTTGTTTTAAAGCTATTTTGAATCTTGAGTCCTATAATATGACATTTGACAGCGCTTTCTTTTTTATCTTTTTTTTGAGTACGTTAGCTGTATACCATGTTATTTCTAGCTGGGATTATAGAAAGGTTGTGTTACTAGTTAGTAGCTATTTTTTCTACACAATTTGGAACCCTCCTTATGTTTTGATATTACTGTTTTCAACGATATTTTCTTGGGTTATTGGCAACAAACTGACTCGCACTGGAAATGGACAAGAACGTAAAATATTACTGATTCTCGGTTTAGTGGGTACCCTAGGTTTATTAGCATTTTTCAAATATAGCGCTTTTTTATTAGATAACTTAATTCAGACTCTAAGCTTGATAGGTATATCTTATCAGCCTCCAATTTTAGACCTTCTTCTGCCTATTGGAATTTCATTTTATACCTTTCAAGCCCTGTCTTATATCTTGGATTGCTATAGACGAACTCAAGTTGCCCCCGTTTCATTAACTGACTTTGCGCTTTATGTTTCTTTCTTTCCTCAGCTTGTTGCTGGCCCAATAGTTAGAACAAATGAGTTTTTACCTCAATGTCGTAGTCTTAGAATTGTAACCTATAGTCATTTAGGTTGGGGTGGCGCTTTATTAATCATTGGGTTATTTATGAAGGTTGTTTTAGCTGATGCCTTTTTAGCACCAGTTGTAGATAAAGTGTATGGCAGCTATTTAAGTATTAGTGGTATAGACGCATGGGTTGCAGTATTTGCGTATTCAGGACAAATATACTTTGATTTTGCAGGTTATTCGACCTGTGCGATAGGGGTGGCTATGTGTTTTGGTTTTGGATTACCTGATAACTTTAGATACCCCTATGCCTCAATTGGATTTTCAGACTTTTGGCGGCGCTGGCACATATCTTTATCTCGATGGATAAGAGACTATCTTTATTTTTCAGTAGGTGGAAATAAAAAGGGAAGAAGCAAGGAGTATCGCAATCTCTTCATGACAATGCTTATTGCTGGCTTGTGGCATGGGGCTTCTTGGTTATTCGTTTTATGGGGAGGGTTGCATGGTATTTATCTTGTTTTAGAGCATTGGTTAAAGAAGAGCTTTAATGGCCGTATCGCGGCTTTGCCTATTCCTTCATTTTTTTTAATTGGGTTAACTTTTTTTATTGTTACGCTTACTTGGATACCTTTCCGGTCCCCAGATGTTTTTGTCGCGGTAAATATGCTTGCAAGCTTATTTGATACTGAAGTCGTATCGATAACAGATAGACTGGAACGTATAGAGGTTATCTCAATCATTGTTTTGTTATTCATATGGCAACTATATATGAGAAACCGGTATGTTGAGCATGTTGTCGAGCGTAGGCATTGGGTTTTAAGGGCGATAGCCCTGAGTGTTCTCGTTGTTTCTATTTTACTAGTAGAGGGGGAGGGAAGTCGTGCCTATATCTATTTCCAATTCTAGTACCCGTCGCCCAACTCAATTTTGGCTAAGAACTTGGGTGTTTGTTTGTGCTTTATCAGGTTTTAGTTTTATTGGTTGGGAGTTTTTTAATGTTGCCAATTCATTATGGAGAACGGGCACAAATGACAGTGAGCGTTTGTGGGCAGAGAAAAGAATTGAAGCAAGTCAGCTAGGCACGGCAGGCATAGTATTAATTGGCGCTTCACGAATACAGCTAGGTATAGACACCCTTCTATTACAAAAAATGACAGGGCAAAAAGTAATACAGCTTGCTATTGATGGAAACCCCTATATTTCGGTATTAGAGGATCTCGCAACTGACGAATCAATTTTAGGTACTATTATTGTCTCTACGACGGTAAATGGTTTGCTAAACAGTCAAAATCAGAAAAATAGGGCTAGCCAATACCTTAACTATTATCATTCAATTAGCACTCATTTATTTCGTTTTGATACGGTAGAAGCAAAGTTAACGGCTATATTACGTCGGTATTTTCGTTCGCGCTCAAACTTCGTGACGCCCTATAAATGGGCTCTATGGCCTAAAGATCGATTGGCTCAGGCTGGATACTTGAAATTTAATAGTGATCGGTCAGTGGAGGCAAACTATTCGTTGGTGGATGTAGGTAAAATGTATTCAGATAGGGTTAAAAGGCATTTGGGAGAAGAAAGTGAGGCTGTATATAGGTCAATACCAAAATTTGAAGATAACATAAAGCATGTCAACACTTTACTAACCAAAATTATGAGTAGAGGGGGGCGTGTTGTCTTTGTCAGATTCCCTACAGATAAGCAAATATGGGAAATTGACGATACTCGTTATCCCAAGAAACTATATTGGGATAAGTTTGCTCAACTATCGATTGCTCGAACAGTTCACTTTGGGGATTATCCGTCGTTGTCTGGTTTTAATTTACCTGATGGCTCCCACTTAGATCAGAGCGACAAAAAGGAATTTACGCGAGAACTTAGCAATATATTATTTAATTGCGGAAAAAATTATCTATCAATCGACGAGGACGGTACTCCTTGTGATTTAATTAGATAAGGTTTTTGCTATTTTGGCTGCGAAAGCAAAAAACGCCCACAAAAAAGCCGCTGCAATCCTTGCAGCGGCTCGTCAGTTTGATGCTTCCCTTACCATTCCCTAGGTAACCGGCCGTCCTTGTTTACTTCCCTGTCCGCATCCATACGTTAGTTGAAGTTTCCTGTTAAAGAAAACCCCATGTCGTCCTGACGAAGTGAATAGTACGGAAGTGCACAGTGGGCGTATGTAGGAAATATCCTAAATCCATGTGAGATATCTCTTACAAGGCTCGCTCTAAAAATGGCATAACCTTTGCTTTATTGTCCTCTAAGCACATTTACTTACGGATTTTTGACAGAATTAATCCACAATAAACATAACAACAATTTATGGGGTGATTTATGGATACACAGATTAAAAGCCAGGCAGAAATAATTAAAGAAAACCAAGACAACGAGCAGGCGTTTATTGATTATATAATCTGGTCTGTTGCTCATGATCAAGACCCGCACGCACTATATGATGATCCTATTTCTGTATTCAGGAGTGAGTCTCAGCAAGAAGTCGCGTAATGGGTCTGTAATCTAGGGTCTCGAATTAGTTAAACTGAGACTCTAGAGCATTGATAATAAGCTCAGACAGATCAATTCCATTACTGTGATGCTCGATGGTATTACAGGTAATGACCTTCTCGATATCGCTATCTGCTAAGGCTTGATAGTCGTTTTCTGAGAAAACCGCATGTACTCCAATACAGATCGGGGCTCTAAACCCTTCTGCTTTCAGCATGTCTGCCGTTTCTATCATGGTTCTTCCTGTGGAAATAATATCATCTACCAGTACTGGGGTGTGATCCGTCAATATTCCTGCATCAGGGGTTGATATTTTGACGTCACGATCGCCAAAACGTTCTTTCAGCAGCACTAGGTGAGGGCAGCCGATCATTTCTGCTGTTGCCGCAGCCCATTGCTCGCTTTCACTATCAGGCCCTATAACGAGCGGTTTTTTAATGTTTTGTTTGATCCAGTTGGCAATGGTGTTGTCGGCCTTTAGGACCTGAGTTTTGATGTTATATATTTCTGATAATGAGTGATAGCGATGAAGATGTGGGTCGATGGTGATTAATTCGTCAGTCGCCTCGCTGAGTAGTGATGCGAATACGGCTGAGGTAATGCACTCTCCAGTATGAAAACGCTTGTCTTGTCTCATATATGGCAGATAGGGGCTGACGATAGTGATGTGTTTAGCTTGTTGATCTCTTAATGCTTGGCAAAGAAACAATAAAGGTAATAGCTTGTCGTCAGGGCGGTGCAGGTTAGCCAGAATAACGACATTACGGTGTTGCACTGGGGTTATGGTTCTTACATAACTTTCGCCATCCGGGAAGCGACGAATATCAGTTGAGCCTAATTCAAATAGGTCACTGCTTAACAGTTGATTGCCAAGTGAACTGTTGTTATTGAATAGGGGGAATAGTAGCGGTTTCAAATGCTTTCCTCTTCTATGCAGATAGCGCCCGGGTGGTCACTTAAAAAGTTAATGGCGTATTGCAGCTCACCAGGCGCTTCAGAATGAATAGTAAACAAAGGGGTGCGTATTTCGACTTTATCGCCTAATTTGACGTGAAAATCGAGCCCTGCTGAAGGTGCAGCGGGTGCGCCAGCTAGTTTTGCTAATTTGGCGATCACTCGGTTGTTAATGTATGAAACGATACCTGTTTTTCCGGCTGTTACGCAATATGTATGAGCTGCTTTGGGAGGGCTCTTTAATCCTCCTTGAGCTTCACAGATTGCTTGAAATTTTACCCAAGCCTCTCCGGTGGTGATTTTGTGCTCCGCCAAGCGTTTACCTTGACCTTGGGGCGCGACTTTACCCATCTCTAAAATCTCGCCTGCGATTGTCGTAGCTCTATCTCTTAAATCCTGAGGCCCATGATGATGGTTGTTAAGGACTTGTAAGATATCTCTCGCCTCAAGGGCCGGTCCAATGCCATGACCAATGGGCTGCAAACCGTCAGAAAAAAGTGTTTTGACCGTGATGCCTAGCGCGTCGCCTGTTTTTACCAGTTGTTTAGCCAGCTTTCGCCCATAATTTAGGCTTCTGACTTTTGCTGTAACGCCCACCGGAATGTCAATGAGAACGTCTGTAGAGCCTGCTGCGATTTTCTTTGAGATAACAGAGGCGACCAGTTGACCCTCACTATCCAGGTCTAGTGCTTTTTCAATGCGTATTAGAATATCATCAGTCGGGCTTAGGCTGACAGACCCACCCCAGGCAATGCATCCACCTTCTTTTTCAACAACAGATCGCATGGTTTTTAAGCTGAGGTTAACCGGTGTCAGTGTTTCCATAGTGTCTGCTGTGCCTGCTGGCGAGGTGATAGCGCGTGAGGACGTTTTGGGCATAATAAGCCCAGATGCAGCAACGATGGCCACTACGATAGGGGTTGTTCTGTTTCCAGGTAGTCCTCCTACGCAGTGTTTATCCATGACCTTTTGGTTGCCCCAGTCTAGCTTGCTGCCGCAGGCAATCATTGCTTGAGTAAGGCTGATTATTTCGTTGGTAGAGAGGCGGCTGCCGGCACAAGAGGTGACAAAGGATGCGAGTTGAATATCCGAATAACTGCCGTCAGCAATATCGTTAATAATGTCGCTAGTATTTTGAGGTGTGAAAGGAGTGCCGTATATTTTTCCGCGTACACTGCTCATAGATTCAGCAGGTTTTGCGTGTGAAAAGGTCGCTTTTTCTCCTTCTGAAGCGCCCAGTAGGCGCCATGCAGACTCAGATAACCCCACCTCTTGATGTGACAGAATATCGGTGGTCACCATGTTGACGGTTGCAATAATACTATGGGAGTCGGTGCTAACGTTGATGCGAGATTGTGCATCAAACCCTTCTGATCGACAGACGTAACAGTCTTGCCGCATGTAAATAACTGGCTCCTGATGCGTGTCGATCCCCATTCTATGTAAGAGGAGGTAATTAATCGATTGTGGTTCTGCAGGGTTGATCATGACTAATATTCGAGTTGTGGATTATTCTTGTTAGGGCTTGTTGGTCAGAGTTGTTTTGGTACTTGCTCGTTAGATTTGATAGTTAATACTATGCCAATTTATCTGAACTGTCTTGCGTCAGGTCAACATATGCAACTAGCTGATTGAGCGCCTTATACTAATATTAAGACGATAACTGACCAGGAAACAGGCTGATGAAGATTAAATTTTTAGGTGGGGCAGGCACGGTAACAGGTTCCAAATACTTAATTACCCATGAGAATCAGCGAGTGCTGGTAGATTGTGGTCTCTATCAGGGGGTGAAAAAACTACGATTACGTAATTGGAAGCCTTTTCCTGTTGACCCTAAAACTATTAATGCGGTTGTTTTAACGCACGCGCATATCGATCATAGTGGTTATGTCCCAGTGCTGAGAAAAAGGGGGTTTAAAGGCCCTGTTTATTGTACTCAGGGTACTTATGATTTATGCAAAATATTACTGCCGGATTCAGGTTTTTTGCAAGAAGAGGATGCTCGTTATGCTAATAAGAAAAAGTTCTCTCGTCATAGCCCTGCGATGCCTCTGTATACTGAAAAAGACGCGATTGAGTCATTAAAACTGTTTAAGCCAGTTAATTACCTTAAGTCTATCAGTGTTGCCCACCATATATCGGCTACGTTTACACCAGTTGGGCATATTTTGGGCTCTTCTGCCGTTCAAATAACAGCAGGAGGGAAGACAATTACATTCAGTGGTGATGTGGGGCGTTCGGAAGATTTGGTAATGCATTCACCAGAGCCGTTGAGCGAAACAAGCTATCTCGTTGTCGAGTCGACGTATGGTAATCGACGACATGATGAAACGGATCCGTTTGAGTTCTTTAAAAATATTATCAATAAAACCATGGAAAGAGGTGGGATCGTATTATTTCCGTCATTTGCGGTAGGCCGTACTCAAACGATCCTCTATATTATCCAGCTACTTAAGGAGCGAAATGATATACCGGATGTGCCAGTGTTTTTGAATAGCCCGATGGCGATTACCGCAACCGAAATTTATTGCAGGCACCATAAAGAACATCGGTTAACGGCAGATGAATGCAATAAAATTGATAAAAGCACTCATTTTGTAAGGACGCCAGAGGAGTCAATTGAACTCAATAAACGAAAATATCCCTCCATTATTATTTCGGCCAGTGGCATGGCGAGTGGCGGTAGAGTTCTTCATCATTTAAAAACGCTTTTACCGAATCATAGGAATAGCGTGGTGTTTGTGGGTTTTCAGGCCCCTGGGACGCGAGGGGATGCGATGGTTAATGGAGTCGATCAGGTAAAAATACATGGGGCATATCACAAAGTTCGTGCGGAGGTCAGTCACTTAGATAGCTTATCTGCTCATGGGGATTATACTGAGATTCTCACATGGTTGGATCAATCAGATATCGCGCCTAAGCATGTATTCGTCACGCATGGGGAGCCCGCTGCGTCTGATAGTTTGCGCTTAAAATTGGAAGAAAAGTTTGGCTGGAAAGTGGATGTACCGGATGCCGGCGATGAATTTGAGCTTTGATTGACTAGTCTACTTTGACTAGGTCGTCTTCATCGCCAGAATTAACTTAGCAGTGAGTATTTTAAGTTACTAACTGCTAAATCATACTCTTGAAAATTTACTTAACCGTCAGCAGTGCCGCATTTTTCTCGACAGTTTTTTCGCCAATGCCAGAAACGCTTACGAGATCCTGAATATTAGAAAATGGACCATAGGCTTCTCGGTAATCCACAATAGCTTGAGCTTTCTTTAAGCCTATTCCCTTGATTGAAGATGCTAGTGTGTGCGCATCTGCACTATTAATGTTTATTTTTCCGGTTGCGATAGAAACGGCATGGGTTTGGCTGTCAGCGGCAGAAAAAGCATTTTGAGCCGACAGGAAAGTAACGCCAAAGGTTACGATTAGTGTTAACAGGGATAATATTTTTTTAATTCGCATTTGAAATTCCATTTAAAGCGATTAGGGTTGAACCTTGCATGAAAGATCTTTTCAGTACTAAGGTAAGTAAGCAGAATGTTTGGCCGTGAAGGGAGTAATAGAAGAGTAGGGTGCGTTAAGTCGGCGCAAATCCATATGCTCCATCCTTGGCTTAACGCGTCACCGAATCCTTTCAGTGTCTAACTTCCATATTATGTGCCTTATTGGGCAGCTTTTGCATCCATGCGGGGTCGCATTATACGTAGTTAAAATTGATTTTCTGTAGGATATTGACACTTTTTTCTGTGAGATATATCGCACAAAATAGATATTTGCTGGTGGTTGCCCGAAAGCTAGAGTGTTAGTTCATTAAAAGGATTGGCGGTCACTCTCTTTTTCGGTGCTAAAATGTTAGGTTAGATGTGAATGTTTCGATAAGAAGGACAGAACCGCAACGTATTGGATGAAGGGCTTCCGTTATTAGGGGCGATACGTTAGAGATGGCAAAGTACTACCAGCGAATATGGGCGTTAATGGAGGATAATTGCGCCAGAGCGGCAGCGGTATAAAGTAGCTATTGTTCAATGTTTGTAATGTTTGTAATGTTTGTAATGTTTGGATTTTGAGCAAGGCATATTTGAAAAGTGATGAGGACGTTATAATTGGGTTTAACGCTATATCAACAACAGTCTGAAAAGCTGGCTAGATTTAATGGCTATTTATTGGATGAGGCGGCTCTGCGATTAAAGCAATTTGATAATATGGCGTAAAATTATTGGGTTAAGGAGCTCGATTGTTCATGAATATATGGAAGTTGATATGGTAATTGTGTTTGATGTAGTAGAAAACCTCTATTATCAATTTGTTTTGGACTTTTTAACAAAGCCCTTTTCGGACTATTAGTAGCAAAGGATTATTATGAAAGTACTTCACCATGGAGCGGTGAATGGTGTTACCGGCTCCTGTCATGAGCTTAAAATTAGCGAGAATTTCGGTGTTTTAATCGATTGCGGCTTGTTTCAAGGTGCTGAAACGTCTGGAAAAGGCGCAAGCGCAATTAACCTCGAAATAGATTTCCCCATCGAGCATATAAAAGCGCTTATTGTTACCCATGTGCACATAGATCATGTTGGTCGTATTCCTTATCTTTTGGCTGCAGGCTTTAAGGGGCTGATCATTTGCTCTGAGCCCTCAGCCGTATTATTGCCCTTGGTGTTGGAGGATGCGATTAAAGTTGGCTTTACTCGAAATCGTCAACTGATCAACCGTTTTCTAAAAACGCTTAAACAGCAGATTAAACCCGTAGCGTATGGTGTGTGGCATTCTGTCTCTGCTGACTTAGATGTAAAGCTCAAGCCTGCTGGGCATATCTTGGGTTCAGCCTATGTTGAATGTAAGGTTAAGCAAGCATCGCTAACGAAAAAGATTATATTCTCGGGAGACCTGGGTGCACCGTATTCTCCATTGCTAGCCGCGCCTAAAGCCCCCTATGGTTGTGATGTATTAGTGATAGAAAGTACTTATGGTGATAAAGAACATGCAAGCCGAAAAAACCGAAAGCAGCAGTTACAGGGCGTGATCGAAAAAGCAGTCGAAGATAAAGGGGTTGTGTTAATACCTGCGTTTAGTATAGGGCGAACACAAGAGCTGATTTATGAGTTGGAAAGCATTATTCACCAGTGCCGTAATCAGCCACTCACTGATAATTTGACGTGGGATGATATTGAAATTGTCATTGATTCACCGCTAGCCTCAAAATTCACCGACGTCTATCGAGCACTTGAACCCTATTGGGATAAAGAAGCTCGCAAGCGCGTAAAATCAGGGCGCCATCCGTTGTCATTTGATCAGCTTACCACGATTGATGACCATCAAAGCCACTTAGATACGGTGGAGTACCTCAAGAAAACTGCACGGCCTACTATTGTGATTGCCGCGAGCGGTATGTGTGCAGGCGGGCGAATTCTTAATTACCTTAAAGTGTTACTAAGCGATAAGCGAACGGATGTTCTTTTTGTAGGGTATCAGGCCAAGAGCACACCGGGGCATGAAATCCAAAAATACGGCCCAAAAGGCGGTTATGTCATGATTGATGGGGATAAGTATCAGGTCAACGCTCAGGTTCATACTATCTCGGGCTACTCTGCTCACGCTGATCAGAAGAACTTAATTGACTTCGTGACGCGTATGCGAAGAAAGCCGCAGGAAATCCGCATTGTGCATGGCGATGACGACGCTAAAGGCGAACTTAAAGGTAAATACCGTCAGTTGCTTGGGGGTGATGCGAATATTATTATCCCAGGTTCTGATTAATTCATAATTTCCATGCATCTAAATGTCCAAACCACTATAATTACGCATTAACTATTCACTTTGATAGATGGACTTAACGTGACTCGCTACGAACAGGCTAAACAAACGCTCTTACAAACCCCCAAAACATGGCTCATTACTGGGGTGGCGGGGTTTATCGGCTCCAATTTATTAGAAACATTGCTATTGTTAAACCAAAAAGTAGTCGGGTTGGATAACTTCGCCACAGGTCATCAACATAACCTGGACGAAGTGAAAGGCGCGGTTACCGAAACCCAGTGGTCCAATTTTAATTTTATTGAAGGTGACATTAGAGAGCCTGAACACTGCAAAGCAGCTGTTACGGGTGTAGATTATGTCCTTCATCAAGCAGCTTTGGGTTCAGTGCCGCGTTCTATTAATGACCCTGCAACCACTAATGCTACTAATATCAGTGGTTATTTAAACATGCTAGTGGCAGCTCGTGATGAAGGCGTATCTAGTTTTACTTATGCCGCATCAAGTTCAACTTACGGTGACCATCCTGCATTACCTAAAATAGAAGAGAATATTGGTAATCCATTATCTCCTTATGCCGTTACTAAATACGTTAATGAACTGTATGCTGATGTGTTTGCCCGAACCTATGGATTTAAAGCTATAGGCCTGCGCTATTTTAATGTATTCGGCAAACGACAAGATCCTGACGGTGCCTACGCGGCGGTTATACCTAAATGGACTGCTTCAGCCATAAAGAACGAAGAGATCTTTATCAATGGTGACGGTGAAACTAGTCGAGACTTTTGCTTTATTGAAAATACGATGCAAATGAATATTCTGGCCGCTACTGCACCTGATGACGCAAAAAATGAAGTTTATAATGTTGCAGTAGGCGATAGAACGACCTTAAACACACTATTTAGCGCGATTAAAACAGCTTTGAATGAAAACGATGTATCGGTAGCGTTAGAACCGACTTATCGGGATTTTCGAGCAGGGGATGTAAGGCACTCTCAAGCAGATATTAGTAAATCGGTAAATCGCTTGGGCTATGCGCCGGAACATCGAATACTAGAGGGCATACAAAAAGCAATGCCCTGGTATATTGGGTTTATAGGACGTCAGTAATAGTTAAAGCCTGTTTATTAAGTCCTAAGTGATTTAATTTGAAGAAACTGATTAGTTTCGTTTGCCCGCATAGCTCAGTCCCTTTAGAATGTGTGATATATTTGAGTTGGTGTTCCGTAATAACATAAAGTGAGTGCAAAAATGAAGTTTTTGGTGACAGGTGGTGCTGGTTTTATTGGTTCAGCCGTTGTTCGGCATCTTATTAATAAAACAGACCATGAAGTCGTTAATGTTGATAAGCTCACTTATGCAGGTAATTTAGAAAGCTTAAAAGACGTTGATCAATCTGATCGATACAGCTTTGAGCAGGCCGATGTCTGTGATAGTCAGTCGATGACAATAATTCTTGAGCAATATCAGCCAGACTACATTATGCACCTAGCGGCAGAGTCTCATGTTGATCGTTCTATTGATGGTCCGGCAGCCTTTATTGAAACTAATATTGTCGGCACTTATGCGTTACTAGAAGTAGCGCGCACTTACTGGAGTAACCTTGAAGGTGAAAAGAAAGATACTTTCAGGTTTCACCATATCTCTACTGATGAAGTCTACGGTACTCTTGGCCCAGAAGGGCTATTCACCGAAGAGAATAGGTACGAGCCTAACTCCCCATATTCTGCTTCAAAAGCGTCATCAGATCATTTGGTTAGGGCATGGCGAGAGACCTACGGTCTACCAACGGTCATCACTAACTGCTCAAATAACTATGGTCCTTACCATTTTCCTGAGAAGTTAATCCCGTTGGTGATATTGAATGCACTTGCGGGTAAACCACTTCCTATTTATGGCAAGGGAGATCAAATTCGTGACTGGTTGTATGTAGAAGACCATGCCCAAGCCTTGGTTAAAGTGGTTACAGAAGGTAAGCTGGGTGAAACCTATAATATAGGTGGCCATAACGAAAAGCAGAACATCGAAGTGGTTAAAACGCTTTGTAGCTTACTAGAAGAGCTAGTGCCAACTAACCCTCATTCGCTAAAGGGAGGAAACCCAAAAGGTTTTGAAGGGTTAATCACTTATGTAGCAGACCGTCCAGGTCATGATGTACGCTATGCTATTGATGCCTCGAAAATAGAAAGAGAGTTAGGCTGGGCACCAGAAGAGACGTTTGAAACTGGCATGCGTAAAACCGTTCAGTGGTATTTAGATAATAAAGAGTGGTGGGAGCATGTGTTAGACGGCTCTTATCAAGGTGAACGTTTAGGGTTAGGGGAGTAGGAATGAAAGGAATAATTTTAGCGGGCGGTTCAGGCACCCGCTTACACCCAATTACACGAGGTGTATCCAAACAGCTTTTGCCCATTTACGATAAGCCAATGATCTATTACCCGATCTCAGTGCTCATGTTAGCGGGTATTCGTGAAATTTTAATCATATCCACCCCTGATGATCTACCGTTTTTTGAAAAGATGCTCGGTGATGGTAGCAACTTTGGGGTTGAACTCTCCTATGCTGAACAGCCTTCTCCTGACGGTTTGGCGCAGGCATTCATAATAGGGGAGCAGTTTATTGGAGATGATAGTGTTTGTTTGGTGTTGGGTGATAACATCTTCCACGGGGAACACTTTTCTCAGAAGCTGAAGTTAGCAGTTGATAAAGGTGCTGGCGCCACGGTGTTTGGCTATCGGGTGAGTGATCCAGAGCGCTTTGGTGTGGTTGAGTTCGACGAGAGTGGGCAAGCCATATCCATAGAAGAAAAACCAAAAGTTCCTAAATCTCACCATGCGGTAACCGGTCTTTATTTTTATGATAACGATGTGGTCAAAATCGCTAAAAGTGTCAAACCTTCTGAGCGTGGTGAATTAGAAATTACTGCTGTTAATAACGCCTATCTTGAACGAGGCGATTTAAGTGTTGTCCAGTTAGGGCGTGGCTTTGCATGGCTTGATACTGGTACTCATGATAGTTTGTTAGAGGCGGCTCATTTTGTTCAAACTATCGAGGCGAGGCAAGGGCTTAAGGTCGCATGCCTGGAGGAAATTGGTTATCACAATGGTTGGTTGTCTAAAGAACAACTTCAAGTACAAGCTGAGTCTCTTTTAAAAACGGGGTATGGGCAGTACTTACTCAGCGTGGTAGAGGGAACAGTTTAAGAATGAAGGTGACACATACTAAATTAGATGGCTGTGTGATTATCGAACCTAAAGTGTTTGGTGATCATAGAGGTTTTTTCAAAGAGACGTTTCAAGCAGATCGTTATAAGGACGCCGGCTTAGATCTTCCCTTTGTACAAGATAACCACTCTCGTTCTTCGCAGGGTGTTTTAAGGGGGCTTCATTTTCAGAAAACGAAACCTCAAGGCAAACTGGTCAGTTGTTCACTGGGTGAAGTGTTCGATGTGGCTGTAGATTTGAGGCCAGACTCCTCAACCTACGGCCAATGGGCGGGAGTTATGCTAACGGGTGATAATCACACCCAGTTTTATGTTCCGCCAGGTTTTGCTCATGGTTTTGTTGTATTAAGTGAAGTCGCAGACTTTCAATATAAGTGCACAGATTACTATGACCCTAGTGATGAAGGTGGGTTGATTTGGAATGATCCAGATGTAGGCATTGAATGGCCTTTAGCTGGCATTACGCCAAAACTGTCTGATAAAGACCAGATACTTCCTCGATTGAAAGCGCTAAGTAGGGGCTAGAGGTTAGATTATGAAAATACTTATTACAGGCGCAAAAGGCCAGGTCGGAACCGATGTTGTCATAGAGGCCAAAAAGCGTAAACATGAAGTATATGGGTTTTCATCTTCTGAACTGGATATTACCAATCAACAGGTTGTAGATAGCCAGCTAAGCTCAGTAATGCCTGATGTCGTTATTAATGCAGCCGCCTATACTGCGGTAGATAAAGCCGAAACCGAACAAGATAAGGCTTATGCGATTAATGAACTAGGTGTAAAAAATCTAGCGGATACATGTAAAAAACTCGATATACCTTTACTTCATATATCAACCGATTATGTGTTTGATGGTGAGAAAAAAGAGCCCTATGTAGAGACGGATACGCCTAACCCTACTAGTGTTTATGGTGCTTCTAAGTTGGCTGGAGAGATAGCCCTTCAAAAAGCATGGTATAAGCATATTATATTGCGTGTTAGCTGGGTATTTGGTGAACATGGTAATAATTTTGTTAAAACCATGTTACGGCTAGCGCAAGAACGAGATGAGATCTCTGTTGTTGATGATCAGTATGGGGCGCCTACTCCAGCCCAAGGGATTGCAAGCGAAATTATAAAGTGCGTGCAAAGTAATCAACTGGATTATGGGGTGTTTCATCTACAGGTTGATCCAGGAGTTACTTGGTATGAGTTTGCTCAAGAAGTTTTTTCTCAATCGGTTGAACTTGGAATTTTAGCTAAGTCCCCTGTAGTGAGAAGTATAACCTCTAATCAATTTCCTACTCCAGTGAAGCGCCCCTCAAACTCTAAGCTGGCGAGTGAGCGCCTTGGCGTGTTCAGTGTTCTTGATTGGAAGCTTGCTTTAAGAAGCATGTTAACTACCTTAAGTTAGTAAAAAGGATTAAATATGTTGTTTGTAAGTTCGCTAGTAGATAACTGGCGATTAATTTTGAGGATGACTAAGCGTGATGTTGTAGGTCGCTATCGAGGGTCATTATTCGGTATCATTTGGTCATTTTTTAATCCTTTGTTGATGCTTGCTGTTTACTCTTTTGTTTTTGGTTTGGTTTTTAAAGCAAAATGGGGGACTGATACTACTAGTAATTTTTCTGTTATTTTATTTACGGGTCTGATTTTTCATGGTTTTTTGGGGGAGTGTATTGGTAGGGCCCCAGGGCTTATTGTTGCAAATGCAACATATGTAAAAAAAGTGGTTTTTCCTCTCGATAGCTTAGTGTGGGTCTCTGTATTTAGTTCATTATTTCACTTTTTTGTTAGCCTATTCATTCTAATGCTCGCGGAAATAGTTACTTCCCAATCAATTCCATGGACATGGATTTATTTACCGTTTGTACTATTACCGCTGTTTTTTGTGTGCTTAGGTGTGACATGGTTATTGGCATCTTTAGGTGTTTTTATTAGAGACATAGCGCAAATGACAGGGATAGTTGTGACAATTTTGTTATTTCTTTGCCCAATAGTTTACCCATTAGAAGTAATACCAGAAGAATACCAAAAGTATATTTTGATGAACCCATTGACGATTATTGTTGAGCAGGCGCGCTCAATTTTAGTATTTGGGAGAGCTCCAGATCTGCAGACATTATTCTTGTATGGGGGAGGGGCTGTAATATTTTCTCAGCTTAGTTATATTTGGTTTAGTAAAACTAAAAGAGGGTTTGCTGATGTCCTCTAATGACTTGGGTAATATTGCAATTAGAGTAAATAATGTTTCGAAAATATATCAAGTTTATGATAAGCCTATCAATAGACTGAAACAGAGCTTTATGCCTCGCATGCAAAGCCTGTTTGGTTTGTCTCAGAAAAACTACTGTCGTGAATTTCAATCGCTTAATAAAATTAGCTTTGAGGTTAAAAAGGGGGAAACAGTAGGCATTGTTGGCCGTAATGGAGCGGGTAAGTCCACCCTTCTACAAATTATATGCGGTACACTTTCACCATCTAGCGGCGATGTGGCGGTTAATGGCAGGGTCGCAGCATTGTTGGAGTTGGGGGCTGGTTTTAATCCTGAGTTTACGGGGCGTGAAAATGTATATATGAGCGCTTCAATACTAGGGTTGAATGAAGGGCAGATAGATCAACGATATGACTCGATAGTCAAATTTGCTGATATCGGTGAATATTTAGATCAACCTGTTAAGACCTATTCAAGCGGAATGTATGTGAGATTGGCTTTTGCTGTTATTGCACATGTAGATGCAGATATATTGGTAATAGATGAGGCATTGGCAGTAGGAGATGCTTTCTTTACGCAAAAGTGTATGCGTTTTTTGCGCACATTCATGGAGGCGGGTACTGTACTCTTTGTTAGTCATGATACAGCTTCGATTAGGAGTCTCTGTCAGTCTGCTGTATTGCTAAACGAAGGTTGTGTCGAAATGATATCGGATGCAAAGTCGGTATCAGAGCACTATTTGGAAGAAATATATAGAGAGCAGCAAGATGTAGATGGGGTTAAAGATGCAGAAAGTAATAACTCTCCTTCTACCCCTGAACAAGAAGTTACTCCAGAAGATGATCACGAGTATAAAAATAAAAAAGGTTTTGGCGCTGGTGGGGCAGAAATTACAAAAGTTACATTAAGTGATATTAAAGGGGAGCCTCTGACTCTATTAACCTCTAACCAAAAGGTGAGGTTGAGTATAAGAGCGCGTTCAAATAATGATATTTCTGATGTCGTGGTTGGCTTCTTAGTTAAGGACCGCCTTGGTCAAGAGCTCTTTGGTGATAATACTACTGTATCAGGTAAGGCGTCCGGTGTTTTTATACATGAAAATAGTGCCTTTGGTACTGAGTTTGTGTTTGAAATGCCATCACTACCTGCCGGAGATTATTCCATTACTGTCGCTATTGCTGACGGGCAAGTACTTGATCACGTTCAGCACCATTGGATTCATGATGCTATTGTTTTTAAGTCTATACCGGATAGCCCTGTTTATGGCTTGGTAGGCTTACCTATGATAAGTATCGAGTGTCGTGTGTTGTCATAACTTGAAATTCTTTTCAATAAGCAGATCAAAATTAGAATGTTTTTACGCTCGTTAATAGTTAATTGAGTTATGGGCTGCGGTGAGAGTGGGTTTGTTTTTGGTGGGTAAGTGAACCATAAAGTTGGTTTTTTATTAAGCACTATTAAACTATGTTGTTTTAGGTGTTTAATCATTATACGTAGTAAATGTATTCAATAAATAGGTTATAACATGGCATTGTGGGATATTTTTCAAACAAATACAGGGAAAGTAATACATAAATGGGTTCACTACTTTCCTATATACGAAAGGTTTTTTCAAGAATATGTAGGAAAACCGTTTGTTCTTTTTGAAATTGGTTGTGGTCGTGGTGGATCTTTACAAATGTGGAAAAAATATTTCGGTCCGCATGTGATCATCGTTGGGCTTGATATTAATCCAGATTGCAAAGATTTTGAGGAGGAGCAGATTAATGTTCGTATAGGTTGTCAGGCAGATATTGCTTTTTTAGAAAGCGTGATTGATGAGTTTGGAGTGCCTGATATTGTGCTTGATGATGGTAGTCACATAATGTCAGATATCGTTAATACATTTAATTATTTATACTCTAAAACGAATGATAAAGGGCTGTATATTGTTGAGGATCTTCATACTGCATATTGGGAAGAGTATGAAGGGGGAGTCGGGGTTGATGGGTCTTTTATTGAAAAATGTAAAAGTTTAATTGATGAACTTAATTCTGTTCATACAAGAGGGGTTTTGCCGGAAAGTGGGTTTTCTAAGTCTACAATGGCAATGCATTTCTACGATAGTATGGTTGTTTTCGAAAAGGGTGCTTATGGGCGAAAATATGCGCCAGAGATAGGTAATTCATAGTTGTTGAGTATATGAGGGTGTTGCCTTGTAGAAGTAAATCTATTATGTGTAAGGAGGGTAGGTTGAATATCAACGAAAGTATTTTTCTGCAGCCGTTAATGAACCATAAGGATAGTGCCTGGAGAGGCCATGCTCCATTTGCTGGTTGGTTGGTTGAGGAGTTTCGTCCTCGTACGATTGTAGAATTAGGTTCGCACACGGGTTTTTCATATCTAGTCTTCTGCCAGGCGGTTAAAGCTCTTGGTTACAGTGCTAAATGCTACGCGATTGATACCTGGGAAGGTGACATTCATGCGGGGCTTTACGGTAACGATATTTATAAAGAACTGAAGTCATACAGTGATGATCTATATGGGGGAACCTCTAACTTATTAAAAATGTATTTTGATAATGCACTCAATAATTTCGAGGATGGCAGTGTTGATTTATTACATATAGATGGTTTGCATACATATGATGCGGTAAAGCACGATTATGAAACATGGAAGCCAAAATTATCCACACAAGGGATAATTTTATTCCATGACACTTGTGTTAAAGGTCGAGACTTTGGAGTCTGGAAACTCTGGGAAGAGTTGAAGGATGAATATCCCAGTATATCCTTCACTCACTCTTCTGGTCTTGGGTGTCTTTTTGTAGGTAATGACCTGAATACTTCAAAGCTCGACTTTCTAAAGGACCCTTGCAAGGTAATTCAGGCTCAGTTGCTCTGTTCATTTTTGGGAAAGCATGTAGATGAAATCCATCGATTAGGAAAAGCTGCTGTGGCATTGGAATTATTAACACATTCATCGAAAGCTATAGAGGAGCAGCTCCGACAACAGTTAGGGATTCTTACTGATAAATGTTCTCATTTAGAATTAGAAATTAAACAAAAAAATGATTCTTCTTTTAAGAAAATAACCCGTCACTTAATAAAATCTAGACGGAATTTTTGAAGAGCAACTTTTTATTTTGTTGCTTGGCAATATGTGAACTTTATTGGAAGGGATAATGTACAGCGTTTTACTCTTAGATACCAAGGCAAAAAATCCAAATCACTACCTTGTAAATGCGCTTATGTATGCCCTAGAAGAGCATCCTGAGGTATCTTCAGTCGTAATGACTGATTATGGTAGAGCTATTAGCGACGCTAAACAATATTCCTGTAATCTTTTTTTGGCCTTTGATGGGGAAGAAATAAATCTTGATATCTGTCAAAGAGTTGCCGAAATATGTAGCCGCTCGGTCGTGTGGTTTACAGAAGATCCGTACGAGCGAGATGTGAATGTTAAAGCATCAGAATTGTTCGATTTGGTTTTTACGAATGATGCTGGAAGTGTGAAATCCTATGGGGCTAAAGGCCGTCACTTGCCTTTGGCCGCTAGTGAAAAATATCATTTTTTCCCAACCCATAAGAGTGATCATGATTATCGTTATGACCTTTTCTTTGTAGGTACTGCGTGGCCAAATCGTGTCAGGTTAATTAATGATATCTTAGCTAGCTTGCATGATATTAAATTAAAATTGGCATTGCCATCAAATGAGCATTTGCCAGAGTTTAGTCTTGGATATCCTTCTAGTTTCTATAATTGGAGAGTTCCCAATACAGAGTTTTGCCGTTTAGCAAACAATAGTTCAGTGTCTTTAAGTATACCTCGAGATTTTTCTGGATGCGGTGGTATAAGTGTGGCTGAAACTCCAGGTCCTAGGCTTTTTGAGTTGGCAATGGCTGGAACATTTCAGTTAGTAGATGTAGCAACTTTAGGTGTTGATCAGTTTTATGTTGAAGGTCAAGATTACATTAGCTTTGTCGATGCGGACGATTGTATCGATAAGCTGAATTATTATTTAAACAACCCTAGTGAGCGTATTGTAATAGCTGAGAACGCTCAGAAAAAAACCCTAGAAAAACATACTTACATTAATCGGTTGGATATAATGTTTGGTGAGTTATCCAAAGTACCTGAATATAAGGCTCTTCACCATAAAAGTGTTAAAGTTTGTAAGGATAAGGTTTTAATTGTTACTCATAATGTATTGGGTCGTGGGCAGTTTGGTGGAGTTGAAGTTTATCAGGATGCTTTGACCCAAGAATTACAGGATAAATTTGAACTATATTACTATGTACCCGCTGACTCACCTGCAAGTGGGTTGTCTTATGTGGTTCTTGATTGTGATTATATAGAATTAAAGGGCTACTCTGCCACCTTGGCTGAAGGTGGGAGTATCGATCACTACCTTTCCTCATCTAGCCACGAGAAACTCTTTCATCAAGTGTTGTCGGAATACAATATATCATTGGTACATTTTCAGCACTTTTTGGGGCATATGCCTTCGTTACCATTTGTTAGCAAAGCGCTAGCTATTCCATCAGTATTTAGTGTTCATGATTACTTTCCTATTTGCTCAAAATTTAATCTATTGGATTTTAGAGGTGGGTACTGTGCTCCAGATGTTCGATCTGAAAAAAATTGTGATATTTGTTTAAGAGAAATGGATGGTGCCATCTCAGGTAGTCAGAGCAAGCGCAGGTTGTTTATGAGGAGAGTGTTTGAGCAATTCGACATTGTTCATGCGAATTCTAAGTCAACCTTAAATATGGTAAAAGCACTCTATCCAACTTTGAAATCAGAGCTTTTTAAGGTTGAGGGGATTCCTATTGCATCATCATCTGTTGACCGACTGAAAAAAGAAAGCCGAGTGCCAAATAGTGGGCTAAATGTGGCTATTATTGGTAACTTTACGAAAAATAAAGGGGGAGATCATTTTGTTCGAATATTCGACGAGATGAGAGACTGCAATATTAGTTTTAATGTTCATGGAGCCGTGGCGCCTGAGTATTTTGAAGTACTCCGTTTCATGTCTAATGTGAATGTTTATCATCAATATACGCCTTCAGAGGTTTCAGGTATTTTGGAAAATATTGATGTGTCGTTACATTTATCAATATGGCCTGAGACATACTGTTTAACATTATCTGAAGTTTGGAAACATGGTGTTGTCCCTATAGTCTTTGATATTGGGGCGTTAGGTGAGCGGGTTCAAAATTCCGTTAATGGTTTTAAAGTGCCTTTTCAAGATACGGGAGCAGTTGTTGAAATATTGCAACGTATCTTGTTTGAATCCTCTGAGCTAGATCGGATAAGATTAAATATTCAAGATGATTATTATGTGTCACTTCCATCACATAAGCAATGGGTCGAAGATTTGTATAGTGAGTTGATTGATTGTAATAGCTCGTCTATATCTAATGTGGTTACGCTGGGGAGCTTAGATTTAGACTTAATAGGTCTGCCTGTCAATGACAATAAATGGTTTAAACTGCAGCCAGCCATTAAGAGTACCACCGAAGAAATAGAGGAGGTTACGTTATATGAAATAGAGGAGGTTACGTTATATAATGAAACAAGTAGAAGCTTGAGTGAACACCTTCATTATGTGGTTCAGTATATACGTAGATATGGCATTCTTCGCGCATCATTAAAAATTGTTACTGTATCACTTAGGAGACTCGGTACATTTACCGTTAAGTAGTGACTATGATCATGCTAGATAATAGAAAGAAGGTCTTGGTTGTAGGTGCATCCCCAGACTCTGTAAATCAGAATACAATAATGCGTAGTTTTGTTGTTGAAGGTTTTGTGGATCTATTTGGGAATGATTATGTAGAGGAGTCACCTTTAGAATACTCTTATGTACTTGCTAAGAAATTTGAGCCTAATTTGATCGTTGCTTTTGGTTCTTGCATGCCTGACGAGTGCGACTATAGCTTGTTACGAAAAGCGTGTGATGAGCTAAAGATTCCTCTTATATTTTGGTTACATGATGACCCTTATGAGATCGATTTCAACTACCGGGCTATCAGCGTCGCTGATTATATTTTTTCGAATGATAAGTGGGCGACTGAATTTTATAATCACCCAAATAGCTACCATCTACCTATGGCTGCAAGTAAAAGCGCACACTTTCGACCACAAACTTGCAATACGCTGCAGGACTTCTTTTTTTGTGGTGTTGCATTTCCGAACCGTCAACAATTGATTGGAGATATAGCTCCATTACTTCGGAAGTACAAAACAACTATTTTAGGGGCTGATTGGCCTATAGATGAGTGTGAGTTTACCGAGAATCGTCGGGTAGGCAATTCAGAACTTTCTGATTACTACCAGAATAGTAAGTTTGTGATTAATATTGGACGAGACTTTAATCTTGCAAATGACCGATATCAATTAGTGCCTAGTACTCCTGGCCCAAGAACGTTTGAGGCGGCAATGGCTGGCGCAGTTCAGTTATATTTTGTAGAGAGTATGGAGATAGTTGAGTATTTTGAGGATGGAAGTGAGATTTTATTGTTTGATGATTTAAAAGGTTTAACTGATATTGTAGAGCGCCTAGCTGAAAATCCAGAAGCACGAAATAGTATTGGAAAAAATGCGCAAAGGCGTGCATTGAAGGAGCATACTTACTATGAGCGTATTAAGAGTATGTTAGAAGTTATAGATATTTAATTATTGACTAATAAAAAATAACAACATCGGGTAAATTTGATATGACCTCAAAGGTTATTACATTAGCAGAAAAGAGAAATGAAATTTTGTCAATTTTTGATAAAACTACAGATATGCATATTCAAAATGGTCTGCACTCTGAATACTGCCTCATTCAAAAGTATTGGAACCGTCCAATTATTGATGCTTTAGTTAACCATGTCCATGCGCCTGCAGGAAAAATGATGGTCTTAGGTAGCTTCTTAGGCATAACTGAGACCGCTATGGCTGGGTGCTTTGACGAGATAACGGGTGTTGACCTAGAAAATTTTTATCCTGCATCATTACTTCCTAATAATGTTAAGTTCCATAAGGCAAACTTAGACTCTTGTTCGTGGGAGTTGCCAAATGAGTTTTATGACGTGGTTATGATGGTAGAAGTACTGGAGCACTTAATGTGGTCCCCTATCTCATTACTAAAATGGATATCCAAGCATTGCTCGATATTCGCCGTTACAACACCTGATGATAGGGAATGGCCTGTTTTAGATGATCTCCCATATATGCGTCATACTCATTTTTCTACGATCCCTCCAGCCTTCGAAGGCGCTTCGGGTAACCCAGAGCCAATGAAGCATTGTAAGCAGTATACTCAGGAGGAGTTTATTGAGTTATTGTCTTTCTGTGGGTTTAAGCTGCTAGAACTAAAGCGAGTTGGGGAAGGCGGGCATCAGATGCTCGCTATATGTACGCCAAGATAGATTGTGATTGCATATAGATTTTATAGTAATCGTGTATTGTTTTTAGGCTGTAAGTATATATTAATTATTAAACGATACTTACATACGTTCGTATTTTTACTATTTCATTTATTCAATATTATCTACTATGCGTCGCTAAGGCTTAAAATTGAGATTTTTGAGAGTTAAATCTGATGTTTTATTATATTTAATCGCCTGATTATTTATGACTATTTTAACTATTATATTTGTTCGTAGCGTTGGCCGCTTCTATTTCGAAACTTCGATATGCAGAGACTAATAGTTCTATTTGGATATGAGTCGCGCTTGGCTATAGCATTCATTTTTTCATTTAGCTGTAATAACTACATCTTTAGTTTTCTTACTATCAAGGTGGCGTAGCAGGTTAGATGAACTTAGTTTTCATCATATTTAACTAAAATTTGGGTGAGTACATGTACTCAATAGTGCAGTTTTTATTAAGATCAATTTTATAGGGTGTTAATGTGCTAACTAGCTTGTTTGTATTATTGTTTATTATATCAATATTTAGTTCCGGATTTTATCTTAGAAGCAAAATTCTGAGAAGTATGGATGGTGCTACAGGTTTCTTCTCAGCTATTGCGCTTGGTGTTTTTGCACATGGCATATTTGGACTGCTTGTTTCGTTTTGTGGCGACAATAAGCACGAGGTTTCACTTGTTATATTCTTTTTAAATTTGATACTTTTTGCGAAACCTGCATTTATAGCGTTAAAAACTGATTGGATGGATTTCTCGAGGATCGAGAGGACTGTTATCGGTGTGTGGCCTGCGTTGGTAATTGTTTTGATTGGAATTACTCTAATTCCTGTAGATATGCCAAAAACATTGATCGATGGGCCATATGTATTTAAAAACGATGAATTACATGTCCGAATACAACGGATAACAGGCGACCTTCCGGCAGATAATTTTGTACCTCATGTGGCGAGCGAGTTTATGTTACGTGATATTTCATTCACAGAAAATAGACCTATGTTACCCGGCCAAGAGGTGGTAAATAGAACCTTCTTAATGCCGCTAATTAGTGTTTATTTTCAGTCGATTATAGGACAGCGGGCTCTGCAGAAAGAACCTCTGGGTACTTTTGAATATGTAGGAACTCAATGGCCTGACGTAGGTAGTTTAGGGGAAGGTAAGTATTTCTATAGATTTTTAGTTGTTGGTATATTACTTAATTCATTGTTGTTTTTGTCATTAGTTGTAATCGCGAGAAAAATGAAAATGCAATGGGTGTTGTTACCTGCTGCATTGATTATGGCCACAACACCCTATTTTATTAGTCAGGTAATTTTTACTTGGCCTAAAAGCCTTGCAGGGTACTTTATAATTTTGGCTGTGTTATTAGTGGCCGAGAAAAAATTCTACTGGTTTGCAGGCTTACTATTCGCTTTAGCTTATCACAGTCATCCATTTGCGATGGGGTTCGCAGGCTTTACAGGTCTGTTTTTAATTTATCACTGGATAATGCAACAATGTACATTTAAAAATGTGCTCGAATTCGGTGGGGTTTTTGTATTAATAATTGCTCCTTGGTTTTTTTGGACCCATATCGTTCTTGATATAAGTGGCGATTTAGTTGGCCAGAATTTTTTCAATTTTAATAGCTGGGTTGATTTTTTCTGGGTGAGAATAACTAATTTATTTACACTCACCATGCCAATCATGTTATCAGCTAGCTCACTTAACAGTAATACATTTTATCTTCAGTCAAATGTATGTATACCTGGTATCGTGGGGTTATTTTTTGTTGTTCAGTCACTTCTATGGTTTTATGAGAATGGTAGAGAAAATAGGTACTTATCCATATGGTATGTGTTATTACCATTAGTTCTTATGTGGGGCATATTTAGTGTTCCAAATGTACCCGCTTTGCACGGTTTCCAAAGTATTTTTCCTTTTATGTTGATGGTCGGTCTGCATTTTTCAAAACAGAAGTTTACTAACTATACATTTTATACTTTAGTTGCGGCGCAATTGGCTCTAAACCTAACCGTAATAATAGCTAGAGGGTCTGATGTCTTTATGTTTTAATGTCGTCGTTTTCTAATGACGAAGCGATACTGGCCTTTTTTATGGTGTTATACAGCTCTAGTTATTTTTCAAATTGATCACTCGCAGTGGTTATGGGAGTTAAGTGCTGGGCTTTAATCAATGTTCGAATATATGCTAGAACTATAATAGGTTTGATTAATATACGATGAAAAATATAAAATATTTCATGTCAATTTATTGGGCTTGGGGTCACTTTGGTGGCGCCCTTGGCCTAGTGCGAAGGATCAAAAAAACACTTAGAAAAGATGGTCTTTCTGGTCTGGTTGAGAAAATAATTGCGATATTCTTGTTGATAAAAAATCGAAGCGAGGAAGCTCCGGATATTCATTTAGAAAGGTATTCTGAGTGGGTCGAAGAGTATGACGCCTTAACTGAAATAAATTTAAAACAATATCGAGAGGAGCTCGTTGACTTACCCTTTCAGCCACTTATCTCGATATTGGTTCCCATATATAATTGTCCAGAGCTATTTCTTAAGCGCATGATCGAATCTGTCGAAGCTCAGATTTACCCTAATTGGGAGCTATGTTTGGCGGATGACTGTTCTCCCGATCCTCATGTTAAGCGTGTTATCAATGAGTATGCCCAGCGAGATAATAGAATTAAGGTTATTCACCGTGAAAAAAATGGTCACATATCGGAAGCAACTAATTCATGCTTAGATATTGCTAAAGGCGAATATATAGCGCTACTTGATCACGATGATGAACTCAGGCCACACTCTCTATTCTGGATGGTTAAAGAACTAAATGAATACCCAAATGCTCAATTTATCTACTCTGATGAAGATAAAATAGATGAGGATGGGGAGCGTTTTCTACCTCACTTCAAACCAGACTGGAGTCCTGAGTTGTTTTACTCTCAGAATTACTTATGTCACTTTTCAGTTATAAAGCGCCAATTAGTTGAGGATGCAGGTAGGTATCGAAAGGGGGTTGAAGGCTCACAAGACTTTGACTTGTTCTTGAGATGTACTGCAATGTTGAACGATGAAGATATTAGACATATCCCGAGAATACTTTACCACTGGCGAGCAATCGAGGGCTCCACTGCTTTGGATTTAGGGGAGAAAAATTACGCTCATGATGCAGGCGTTAAGTCGTTAAGTGATTTTGTAAGCGTGAACTATGAAAATTCTGAAGTAGTTGATGGTGCGTTTCCGACCACTTACCGGATTAAGCATAACCTGCAAGTTGAGCCTTCGGTGACATTGATTATCCCAACAAAGGATTGCCTCGACCTGCTTGCAAACGGTGTTTCGAGCATTCTTGAAAAAACGACTTATTCAAACTACGAGATTTTGATCATTAACAATCGCTCCGAAAAACTCGAAACTTTAGAATATTTTGAAGAAATTAAAAAATATAAAAATGTTAGGGTTCTCGATTATGATGCGCCCTTTAACTTTTCTGCAATAAATAATTTCGCGGTCAGTCAATGTGAGTCTGATATTGTTGGTTTAATTAATAATGATATAGAGGTTATTAATGAAAACTGGCTTATTGAAATGGTTTCTCACGCTGTTTTAGAAGGTGCTGGGTGTATAGGCGCTAAGTTATATTACCCAAACCAAACTATTCAACATGGAGGAGTGGTGTTATGGCGTTGTGGTATAGCCGAGCATCTTCATAAAGGGTTTCAGAGAAGCCAGCCTGGATATTTTGCGCACTTGATGGTGCCGCTAAATGTTACCGCTGTAACTGGAGCTTGTTTGGTTGTAAGGCGAGAGCTATATCTTCAAGTTGGAGGGTTAGATGAAACGCTAACTGTTGCCTACAATGACGTCGACTTTTGTTTGAAAGTTAGAGAGCTTGGTAATCGAAATATATGGTTGCCTTATGCTGAACTATATCATCATGAATCAGTATCAAGAGGGGCCGATGACTCGCCAGAAAAAGCCGAACGACTTGAACAAGAGTCAGAATATCTATTTACAAAATGGAAAGAAAAAATACCGGAAGACCCTTACTTCAATCCTAATTTTTCATTAGACAATTTAAATATTGAACCTGCCTTCCCTCCTCGAATTCGCTTGTAGTAGTGCGGGCTTGGATAGCGTTGATAATAGTGTGGGGATATTGGGGTCGGAGAGTAAGGTAATGGGGCAATTCTAATGATGGAACAAAAGAATACGTTAGTGGTAGACTTGGATGGTACGTTAATTAAGTCAGATTTACTGGTCGAATCACTATTTGCGTTGCTGCGTAAGTCTCCGTTAATGGTGTTTTTAGTTCCCTTTTGGCTGCTAAAAGGAAAGGCTTATCTAAAGCAAGCTATTGCAAACCTGATATCAATTGATGTGACGTTACTGCCTTATAATAGAGACGTTTTAGATTATATAACTCATGAGAAGTCTAAAGGACGTGAAATTGTCCTAGCAACAGCGTCAAATAAGAAATATGCAAACGCTATTGGTGAATACCTTAAAGTGTTTGATCATATTGTAGCCTCTGATGAACATATTAATATGTCAGGAGGGAATAAAGGTGTAGAGCTCGCTAAGCAATTTGGAGCCAATCAATTTACCTATGCAGGCAATGCAAATATCGATTTAGAGGTTTGGAAGTATGCCTCTTCTGCTATTGTTGTTAATCCGTCAAAAGGGTTGTTAGAAAAGGTCGGTAAGCTCTTTACCATTGAAAAGGCAATAGATAACCGCCCCTCTATTATAAAAACATTACTAAAAGCGATGCGTATTCATCAATGGGTGAAGAATTTTCTGATCTTTGTGCCTTTATTGCTATCACATGCTTTTATGGAGGGGCACTATTGGGTTCAGGCTATTCTCGCATTCATTTCATTTTCCTTTTGTGCTTCTTCAGTCTATTTACTTAACGACCTAGTTGACTTATCAGATGATAGGGCTCACTCCACCAAGTGCAATAGACCTTTTGCTTCAGGCGATTTAGATACTGTATTGGGTGTGGCCTTAATTCCGGTTTTATTAATATCTGCCTTTTGCATCGCACTGTTATTGCCATTTGAGTTTGGATTGAGCTTATTAGGGTATTATATATTTACAATTTTCTACTCATTCTGGCTTAAACGTAAAGTGCTGATTGATGTTATCTCGCTTGCGTCTCTTTATACGGTTAGAATTATTGCGGGCTCTTTAGCCTTAGGAATGATGCCGTCGTTTTGGCTACTTTCGTTTTCGTTATTTATTTTTCTCAGTTTGGCTATTATAAAACGGTACTCTGAATTACTAGAGTTGAGAGAAAACGGCAAAGATAAACTATCTGGTCGTGGCTATGAGGCGAATGATCTAGAGCTTTTATCATCCCTTGGGGGGAGCAGTGGGTATGTGTCAGCCCTTGTTTTAGCGCTCTATCTGAATAGCATTGAGGTGGTTAAGTTGTATAGTCACCCTGAATACTTATGGTTGATCTGTCCTGTTATTTTGTATTGGATCAGTCGCGCCTGGCTAATAGCGCATAGAGGGGTGATGCATGATGACCCCATTGTTTGGGCTATTCGGGACAGGTTGAGTCATATTGTCGGCATTGTTGTCGCTATTATCGTCGTTGCGGCCATTTAACTAAGGGGATGATATGTCGTTAAGCGGGTGGGGCGGATATCCTAAAACGAAGGCTAAAGCGATCTTCTTTCGTGACACAGGTGAGTTGACTCGCCAAGTAAGTGAAGCGTCAAGTTTTATTGCTAGAGGAATGGGGCGATCATACGGCGACTCATCTCTTAACAACAGCTGTGTCTTATCGACTAACAGGTACAATAGGTTTCTAGAGTTTGACAGCGAAGCGGGCATTGTTAAGTGTGAGTCTGGCGTCACCTTGGCTGAGGTTATAGATATATCTATTAATCTGGGGTGGTTCCTGAAAGTGACACCGGGGACAAAGTTTGTCTCAATAGGTGGAGCCATTGCATCGGATGTACATGGTAAAAACCATCATCTTGACGGTTCTTTTTCTAGTTGCGTGAATAGCTTTTCGCTACTTGTTCCTTCTGGCGAGGTTGTAAACTGCTCTAGGTCTGAAAATGCCGATATATTTTTTGCCTCGTTTGGGGGGATGGGGTTAACTGGAGTTATTCTTGAGGTTGAATTCCAGTTGATTCAAGTTGAAAGTGCCTATATTTCTCAGACCAGCATAAAGGCGGCAAACTTAAAAGAGGCAATGGCAGCGTTTGAGAATGCTAAAGAGACAACCTACAGTGTTGCCTGGATTGATTGCTTAGCAAATGGTGATGCGCTGGGTCGTTCGTTAGTGATGGCGGGTGAGCATGCATCGATTAACCAACTTTCGACTAATATAAAAGCGACACCTCTCATTGTAAAACCAAAACCTACATTGTCGGTTCCCTTTTATTTACCTTCATGGTTGTTGAATAAGCTTACAGTAAAAGCTTTTAACCAACTTTATTACTATAAAGGTAAAGCTGGGGAGGGACAGTTAGTCGATTATGATTCCTTTTTTTACCCACTAGATTCAATTCACCATTGGAATAGAATTTATGGGCGTAAGGGCTTTGTTCAGTATCAGTGCGTTTTACCATTAGCGAATAGTTATGAAGGGCTAAAGTCAATTTTAGAGTTAATCTCTGCTAGTGGGCAGGGATCATTTCTTGCTGTTCTAAAGCTATTCGGGAAACAAGAAGGTTATCTATCATTCCCGATGGAAGGGTATACTCTAGCCTTGGACTTCCCTCTCAATAGTCGGCTTTTCTCGTTATTAGAAAAACTGGATAGTGTTGTGTCGCAATATGATGGCCGTATCTACCTAACCAAAGATGCACGGATGAATAGTCGATTTTTTGCAAAATCTTATGAGAAGCAACTTAATCGATTTCTTGATGTGAAAAAGAAACTAGATCCAGATAATAAATTGCGATCATTGCAGTCAGAAAGACTTGGCTTATAGAACCTTGGAATAACTATGTCTAAAACGATTATGATTATCGGTGCTAAGTCCGATATCGCCAGAGCGATAGCTCATGAATTTGCCAGTAAAGGGTATAACCTGCAATTGCTTGCAAGGAAAAGTGACTCCCTTCTAAAAGGTGTGGCTGACTTAAAAATAAGATATCGTATTGATGTTGAGTGCTTTGAATTTGATGTTTTAGATTTTAAGTCTCATACGGTATTTGTTAATTCCTTACCCTTGTTGCCTGATGTAGTTGTATCCTTGGTCGGGTCTTTGGGTGATCAGCATCAATCACAAAATGAATGGGATGCCTGTGAATCGGTTTTAGATACCAACTTTTCTGGACCTGTTTCTATTTTAAATGTATTGGCAAATAAGCTTGAAGAGAGAAAAAGAGGCACCATTGTTGGTGTAAGTTCTGTTGCAGGAGACCGAGGGCGGCAGAGTAATTATCTATATGGTTCTGCTAAGGCTGGCTTTACAGCCTATTTAGCTGGGCTGAGAAACAGGTTAAATAAGTCTAATGTCCATGTTGTGACGGTTAAGCCAGGGTTTGTTAACACCTCTATGACCGCAGACATGGATTTACCAGAACGTTTAACTGCTCAAGCTGAGCAGGTCGCTGATGATGTATATCAAGCGGTTATCAAGAAGAAAAATACCTTATATACGCTGTGGTTCTGGCGTTACATCATGCTAATTATAAAAAGCATCCCCGAATTCATATTCAAAAAACTATCTCTTTAGTAAGCATATTTATCATGAATAACAGAGTGTTGCCGATATTAACTTTTAACCGGATTGTACCGGTCGTGCTTTGGCTCATTGCATTGTTCACTTTGGTGACGACGATTTGGGCAACGGTAAGTCATTACTCGGTGGTACCATTCTGGGACCAATGGAATGGTACCATTGGGTTCTATGAAAAATGGCTTACCGAAGGTGCTGATAAAATTGCACTACTATTTTCACAGCACAATGAACACAGAATTGCGTTACCAAGATTGTTTTTTTTACTGGATTGTGAGTTAGGACGTTGTGATAACAGCGTATCGATCGTGACAATTTTCATCACCCAATTATTAACGGTTGTTTTATTGGGTTATGCTTTTCTCAAAGCAGGGGGGGCTAGAAAAGACTATTTTGCTTTTATATTGCCCTTTTTGATTATAGCGAACTACTCCTGGGTTCAACATGAAAATTTAACCTGGGGCTTCCAGATACAGTTTGTGGGTGTTTATTTTTGGGGTGCTTCATCCATAATTGCTCTTGCTCTCGTAAAAGAGTCGGTTACTAACCAGAGGCAGGTGTTACTGATGGCTACTAGTCTTGTTGCGGCTAGCTTTGCCACCTTCTCTATGGCTAATGGTATTCTTGTGATGCCAATTTTAATCTTATTGGCTTTTTTCTTGAGGTTCTCTTTTAAGAAACACATTGCCTTGTGGCTATTTATGTTTTTGCTGGCTATAAGCTACTTCAGAGGTTATATCTCTCCGGCCAATCATGGACAACCACTTGAAACTCTTTTTAAACAGCCATTTGAGCTTTTGGCCTATGCCTGTGCTTATTTAGGGGGGGTATTCCGCCAAGGCTTTTCGTTGTTCCCTAAGGTCAGTGTAATTCTGGGGGGGGGCTATATTTTACTCGCTGGCTTTTTCGTTATTCTGCACTTGAAAGGCAAACAAAAGCTTAATAATTTGCAGTTAGCTCTATTAGCTATTGCAGGTTTTATTCTTTTAACTGCAATAGTTACCGGTTTAGGTAGAGTGAAATTCGGTATAGGTCAGGCTTTCTCCAGCAGGTATACGACTCCCGTTCTTATTGGCTGGTGTTCTCTTTTTTTGTTGTGCTGGACTTATGGAAAAAGAACGCAAAAAGTAGCAATTATTGCAGGCATTGTTTTTTTGTTAGCGCTTGTTAAAGTTCAAGAGGGCCTGAATGTTAATGAATCAGGTGTCGTCTTCAACAGAGATTTAGGTTTGTTATCTGTAATGCTAGGAACCAATGACTCGGTTAAGATAGCTCAACTTTACCCAAGTAAGGAAGAGGTACTTGAGCGCTCAACATTCCTAAAAAATAATAATTTATCACTTTATGAGTACGGTTTTCATTTGCTCCTGAACAAATCACTGGAGGATAATTACTCGGGTGGGCTGCATGATTTTTGCTCAGGATATTTTGATACCATTAAAACTGACTCTAATTTGGAGCAAGGTGCTGTCGTAGAGGGCTGGAGTTGGGTGACTGAAGAGCGGAAGCCCGCGGACTATATTGTTATTGCTGATGCTGAGAGAAATGTTGTTGGCGTAGCCTTTTCCGGAGTATTCAGGCCTGATGTAGCTGCAGTGCTGGGTAGCCGCAATAAAAAAGCCGGATGGCAGGGCTATGTAAAAGATACACCACCAAAGCTAACAGCCTATGCAGTTGCTAATAATAAAATTTGTGAGCTCAATAATAACCCTGATTGGCCTATGCTCTCTTTAAAACGGGTTGAGACAATTGAGCATTTGGAGCGCTCATCTATTGCCTATCATATTGACGGAGGGTGGGCGGTAAATGGTATTTATGATTACCTAGAAATACAAAGTTTGGGAAGTGATGCATTAGGTTCATGGAACGGTGATGATGCAAAGAAAGGCACCCTTGAATTTGGCCCTCTAGATGTCTCAAGTTTAGATATGTTGGTTTGGCCGATGATGACGGGACCTGTTAATGCTAACCAAAAAATTGTTCTTAAAAGTGCAATCTCAGGCGATGTTCTTGCTGAAGCTAAAGTACCTTTGCTTACGCCTCATTGGACTTATTTTGAGGTTAATGTCAACTTACCTCCTCAAAGTAAAATGGAAAAAGTAATGTTGCAGTTTGTCGACGATGGGAGTGGTTGGGGGGAGTGGAGTGCGGTTGGTAGTCCATTTATTCAGAATACAGACTTAAAAGGGCAAGAGAGTGGAAAGTAATTCAAAGATACTTCTACCTGGTGGTGCTGGCTTAGTTGGACAAAACCTTGTTGTCCAGCTTAAAGATCGAGGCTATAAAAACATAACTGTGATAGATAAGCACCATGATAACATTCAGGTACTAAAACAAGTTCATCCAGATATAAATGTTATTGAAGCAGATCTTGCTGAATCTGGAAGTTGGGAGAGCGCTTTTGAGGCCGCAGATATGGTTGTGATGCTTCAGGCTCAAATTGGTGCGAAGGAGACAGAGCCGTTTATCCGCAACAATATAACGGCAAGTAGGAATGTACTTGATGTTATTAAACGATTTAAAATAGAGTATCTAGTGCATATAAGTTCTTCTGTTGTTGAATCGGTAGCGGATGATGAGTACACGAAAACTAAAAAAGAACAGGAACAAATTGTTCTTGATAGTGGTGTGCCTTGTTCGGTGTTAAGGCCGACGCTCATGTTCGGTTGGTTTGACCGTAAACATCTTGGTTGGTTGTCTCGCTTTATGAAGCAAATACCGATATTTCCGATTCCAGGAAATGGACGCTATATGCGACAACCGCTTTATGTTAAAGATTTTTGTAATGTGATTGTGGGTTGCATGGAACGTCAACCGACAGGGCAAATATACAATATAAGTGGTCATCAGGAAATTGACTATATTGATATGATACGAGAAATTAAAAGGGCGGTTCGCTCTCGTACTATTATTCTGAAAATTCCATACATGTTGTTTTATGTTTTGCTAAAAACCTGGGCAATTTTTGATAAAAATCCACCATTCACCGCTGATCAGTTGTCTGCGTTGATTGCTGAAGATGAATTCGAGGTAATTGACTGGCCAGAAATCTTCGGCGCTAAATCAACGCCTTTCGCAGACGCTGTGGAAGAGACATTTAATCACCCAGTTTATAGCCAGTACGAATTAAAGTTTTAGGTTGAATTATGAGTAAAATTGCGGTTGTTGGTGCAGGGCCAATGGGTCTTTCTGTTGCGTTGCAGTTAGTTAAAAATGGTCATGATGTAACGGTTTTTGAGGCAGATGATCGAGTTGGGGGAATGACGGCTTCATTTGATTTTGGCGGACTATCAATAGAGCGTTATTACCACTTTATATGTGCTAACGATAAACCTCATTTCAATATGATTAAAGAAATGGGTATTGAAGATAAGTTGAAGTGGACTGAAACGAAAATGGGCTATTTTTATAATGGTAACCTGTTTGATTGGGGTAATCCGGTTGCGTTATTGAAGTTTCCAGCGCTTAGCTTTATCTCTAAAATTCGCTATGGCCTACATGCCTTTATCTCAACTAAAAGGTCCGACTGGAGCACGCTCGATAAAGTAGAAGCTTCATCTTGGATTAGGCGCTGGGTTGGTTATAAAGCCTATGATGTAATGTGGAAAAGCTTATTCGATTTAAAATTTTACGATTACGCTAACAATCTTTCAGCCGCGTGGATTTGGACGAGAATAAAAAGAATAGGAAACTCCCGTTATAATTTGATGAAGGAAAAGCTAGGTTATCTGGAAGGCGGATCTGAAATTTTACTATTAGCTATGCAAAAGAGAATTGAAGAATTGGGCGGCAAGATAAAATTATCAACGCCCGTTGGCAAGCTCGTGATTGAAAGTGGCGCTTTCTCTGGAGTAGAAAGTGGCGGCGCGATTGAGAAATTTGACTCGGTATTCTGTACTACACCATTACCCTATATTTCACGTTTGATCCCAGACTTACCTGAAGCGCTTAAACAGCAATATGATGACCGTAAAAATATTGCGGTTGTTTGTTTGATTGTAAAATTAAAAAAAGCGGTTACCCAAAACTTCTGGCTTAATGTGAACGATGAACGAATGGATATTCCGGGCATCGTGGAGTATACGAACTTATACCCAATGGATGAGCATATCGTCTACGTACCATACTATATGCCTGGTGAACATCCGAAGTATGCTGATAGTGACGATGTTTTTAAGGATAAAGTAAGAAACCATTTGAAGTTGATTAACGCTGAATTAACGGATGGTGACTTTGTAGATATACATGTCAGTCGTTATAGATATGCTCAGCCTATTTGCGACCCTGACTATTTGTCGAAACTCCCACCTGTAAACCTCCCCGTGAAGGGGCTTTACGTGGCAGATACATCGTATTACTACCCGGAAGATAGAGGTGTTTCTGAAAGTATTCGGTTTGGTATTGATATGGCTAACATGCAGGAAAAAGCATGATCCGTAAATTGAACGATGTTTTTGCGTCAAAGGAGTTTCTTAATTTTTTATTAGTAGGTGGTTTTGCAGCTATTGTAAATGTAGTTAGTCGTGTTTTTTATAGCTATTACATAGACTTTAGTGAAGCGATTGTCCTTGCGTATTTAACCGGGATGATAACCGCCTATCTCTTGTCGAAGTTTTTTGTGTTTGATACAAGCAAAAATACTGCACTGCAAGAAGTTGCCTATTTTACGTTGGTTAATGTCGCTGCTGTGATACAAACATGGGTTGTTAGTATGGTTCTATATCACTATGTTCTGAGGTGGATGGAAATTTCTTTTTACAATAAGGAAATTGCTCACCTTTTTGGTGTTGCTGTGCCCGCATTTACCAGTTACGTTGGGCACAAACACCTCACATTTCGAAAATAGTAGTTGAGTTCAAAGACAAGTGTATTGTCTTGGGTTGTCTAATGAAATACGGCTTCAAACGCTGGATAGCAATTTTTTTGTTCTGTTATCTGGGGTGGTTTTATTCCGATCAACGTTTATCTGTAACAGTGTTAAAAGATATTTCGTTATTTGTTTGTCTTCAAGTAATACTATTGATGATAATGTCTTTTTCTTTACGGTTTTTAAGGTGGAATGTACTCGCTTCTGCATTGGGTTATAGAGTATCAAATTTGCACAATTTCTTTATTTATTGTTCTGGTTTTGCTTTTACGGCTACCCCAGGAAAGACGGGAGAACTCGTGCGCTCGATTTTTTTAAAAGACGTAGGTATGACTTATGTCGATAGTCTTGCTCTATTTATGTTTGATCGTTACTGTGACTTGTTTAGTTTGAGTTGTATAGCACTTGTCTTTATGTTTTCGCAAAACATTATTAACGTGACTTGGTTTAGCATATTGCTCTTTTTACTAGTCGCTCCTTATATAATTCTGAATACCTCTTTTATTGAGAGTCGATTATCATTTATATGGGAGCGTTGGAAAGATGCTCATAGGCTTAAGCATGTTGAAAAGTTACTTGCTTCTTTAACTAGATTATTTTCCGTTCGAGAATTCATTCTCGGAATCATCTTCGGAGCAATAGCCTGGAGCCTAGTGGGATTGGTTTTCTATATAGTATTATGCGCATTGGGTGGCAATCTTGATTATTTCAGTGCGCTAGGTGCATCGAGTGTTTCATTGGTAGCGGGAGCCCTGAGTTTTGTCCCAGGAGGTTTAGGGGTAACAGAGTATGTGCAGTCCTCGCTATTAATTGATCTCGGTGAATCAGAAGAAATTGTTCTTAACTCGACGTTTATTGGAAGAATCATGACACTTTGGTTTGCTATCTTATTTGGGTCTAGCTGTCTGCTAATAGTGTTGAAAATCGGAGCGAGTTCTAATGTTATTTTAGAGGGTGAAGCAGAGAAGAAACAGCAGGATAATCAATCTTTGGAGTTGAATAGAGAGAATAAAGAATGATTGTTGCAATTGTTGTTACCTTTAACCCGGCTGAAAATATTCAATATTTATTGGATAGGACTAGTGAACAGGTTGATGAAATTGTTGTTGTTGATAATGGTTCTAGTGATCAGGTGTGCATAGCGAAGACGACCTCCTCTGACAAGGAAATACATTATATCTTAAACGCTGAGAACCGTGGATTATCGACTGCGCTCAATCAGGGTATAAAAAAAGCGTTAGAGTTAGGGGCTTTACATCTACTACTGTTAGACCAAGACACGTCTCTTGGTGAAAATATGGTGGCGATGCTTATCAGAGATGAGCAGGAACTTTTAGCGCAAGGTGAAAAAGTTGGTGTTGTTGGGCCTAGATTGATCGATGTCCAGTCAGGCAAGCACATTCCATTTGTTCGGAGTGAAGGTTTTCATAGGGTTAGGAGTAGCTGCAGCCAAAAAGCGAAAAGTATTGCTGATCATGTCATTACATCAGGATCATTAATAAATATAAATGTGATACACGATGTTGGTCTGATGTGGGAACCACTATTTGTAGACTATATTGATGTCGAGTGGTGCCATCGGGCTCGTTCAAAGGGCTATAAGGTGTACGGTTCAGCGGTTGCTGAAATGCAGCATGACATTGGAGAAAAACGACATGCGATTCCATTTACTTCACGGCAAATACCTATCCATAGTGCATTTAGAGTGTTTTATTTGGTTAGGAACCTTATCTGGGTCTCTCGTTTGCCTTATTTTACCCGATTCTGGGGGATCTCTGAGTTTTTTAGAATCGTAGCCAAAATCAGTGTTGAAGCCTTATTTCATAATGAAAGATTTGCAAGAATTAAAGCGCTAAAAAGTGGTTTGTGGCATGGTATGACTAACTTCCCAAAAGATAAAATGTATTGAATATGGATGTATTGACCTTATCGTTCTCGATTGTAATTTATGATGCCTGTCGTGAGGATATTGAGTGTTTTTTTACGTCGTTGATAAAAAGCATTTGTCATACAAATCAGTCATATAAACGAGTGAATGCTGTTATTTTATTGATTGATAACAGCCCTCAGGCTGAAAATAGAAGTATGCTTGAAAAGATAAAAGAAAATGTTGAAGCGACGTTAACTGAGGCACAAGTAGATGTTATTTCAGGCCATGGGAATATCGGGTTCGGTGCAGGCCACAATCTCTGTATTGAACGTATAGAATCTAATTTTCATTTCGTGCTCAACTCAGATTTGTTATTTGAACAAGATGTGGTGACGCAGGCTTTGGATTATCTAGGGCACGGGAAAAATTCTGAAACTGTGTTAGTTGCTCCAAAGCTGACTAACTTTGATGGCTCAATTCAGTATGGTATCAAGTCATATCCTTCTTTAATGGTATTGATGCTGCGCCTTATAGGGAGTGACTTTTTATCCAAATTGTTTGAAACGCAATTATATCGTTATGAAGAGAGAGCGAAGGTGGCGCTAGAACAGGAAGCCCCCGCTCAAATTATTAGTGGTTGTTTTATGCTATTTAGAACGTCCGCTTTCAAAGCACTTGGCGGCTTTGATGAGCGATTTTTTTTGTACTTTGAGGACTTTGACCTTTCACTAAGAGCTCATAATTTTGGAAATGTTGTGTATAATCCTAAACTCTCGGTCGCCCATTTCGGAGGAGGGGCTGGTAAGAAGGGTTGGAAGCATATCAATCTGTTTATTCGGTCGGCTGCTATATTTTTTCGAAAGCATGGCTGGAAGTGGTTTTGAATGATTAATTCTTCTGTATTGCCTTCTGTTTGGGTGACGGGTGCTAACGGCTTTGTAGGGCTTAATCTTTGTAAATACCTGTATTCAATAGGTTTTCGCGTGATTCCGGTTATTAGAGCCGATAGTATTAAGCGCTTTAGTTTGACACATTTTACGCCTGTATCCCTAGAGTCGTTGCTGTCAGGAGATGAGTGTTGTGGGAAAAATGATGTGGTAGTACATTGTGCTGCCAGAGTTCACGTAATGGATGATGTTGCCCTCGATCCATTAATTGAATTCCGCGCCGTTAATACTGATATAACGTTAAGTCTTGCAGAAAAAGCCGCAGACGCTGGAGTTAAACGTTTCATTTTTATCAGTTCTATTAAAGTAAATGGTGAATTTACTGAGCCTGGCTCTTCGTTTAACGCTGATAGTGCGTGCTCACCTATTGACCCTTATGGCTTGAGTAAATATGAGGCAGAGGTTGGTCTTCAGGGTATAGCAAAGAAACATGGCCTTGAGGTTGTAATTATACGACCGCCATTGGTTTATGGTCCAGGCGTAAAAGGTAATTTTTCTACTATGATGAAATGGCTAAATAAAGGATTACCACTCCCTTTAGGGGCTGTTAAAAATAAGCGAAGTTTTGTTTATATCGGCAATTTAATTGACCTTATAGTCACTTGCGTTTCTCATGCTAATGCGGCAAATCAAACGTTTTTGGTGTCTGATGATGATGACGTTTCCACCACAGCACTTTTAAACATGTTAGCTGTTCCATTTGACTCATCGGTGAAACTGTTACCTGTACCGAGTCCGTTTCTTGAGTCTTTGGCGAGATTGCTAGGTAAGAAAACTATTGCGCAACGCTTGCTAGGTTCACTTCAAGTTGACATTTCAAAGACCAAATCATATCTGGATTGGACTCCTCCTTATAAGGTAAATGAGGGGCTTAAAACAACAGCGCAGTATTACTTAAATAAATAATGTTATTAATGGTGTCTATGAACTCATTTTTAGTTAGATTGATTGATATTGCTGCTGCGCTTTTGGGTTTAATACTAACTGCGCCGATTATGTTAGTGGTTTTTATTATTGGATATTTCGATACAGGTTCTCCTATTTTTAAACAATTACGAGTTGGGAAAAATAAAAAACCATTTACCTTGATTAAGTTTCGTACTATGAGTGTTGATACCAAGTCGGTAGCCAGTCATCTTGCTTGCACTACATCTATTACAAAACTAGGTGGATTCTTACGAAAAACTAAAATAGATGAGCTACCACAGTTGATTAATGTTCTAAAGGGAGAGATGAGTATAGTTGGCCCGAGACCATGCTTATTTAATCAACAACAATTAATCGAAGCTCGCGATTTGCGAAGCGTATTTGACGTGTTACCGGGTATTACTGGTCTCGCTCAAGTGAATGATATAGATATGTCAACACCTGAATTATTAGCTGAATGGGATCAGCGAATGATTGAAGCTTTTGCGTTAGTGGATTACTTTAGGTATATCTTAATGACCATTTTGGGTAAAGGGTCAGGAGATAGAGTAAAGTAGAAATTCTTACATTAGTGAGGCTGCAGCTAATGTTAAGTGTTAAGGTCTAGAGGGTTCTTTTTTGCTTTGAGCCTATAGAACATCTAAAATGAGATATATCAAGACTTATATCTCATTCTCATGAATGGGTTTCGATTAGGAGGTTTTTTGTTCAGTTATTTTCTAGACCTACCTCGCTATCAAAAACGAGTGTTCTCGGTATTCACTGATAGTATTTTTGTCTTCTCAGCTCTTTGGCTATCTATCTGCTTGCGTTTAGAAGCAATTTATATCCCTAGTGATAAGTTAGTTTTGGGGTCATTTTTGATCACTACCGTAGTAACGTTAGCTGTCTTTGTCAGGTTAGGGCTCTACCGAGCTGTTATTCGCTATTTGTCAAACCACGCTTTGATAGCCGTTGTTTCAGGTGTGTCTGTTTCTGCCCTTGTTTTTTCCGCCTCAAGTTTTTTGTTAAAAGCACCAGTACCTCGTTCTTCGCCGTTTATTTATTGGGGAATATCATTGTTGCTCATAGGTGGCTCCAGAATGATGGTACGTTCTTATGTCCATCAGGCGCAGCGTAAGCTCAAAGAAAAGGTGATTATATACGGTGCAGGCACATCTGGAATTCAGCTTGCTAATGCGTTGTTTCAAGGTAAGGAATTTCAACCTGTAGCTTATGTAGACGATAATAAAAGCCGTCAAGGCAATATATTTCAAGGGTTGAGGGTTCATAGCCCGGTTGAGCTTTCCAAGCTTATTGTGAAACATGGAGTCAATAAGCTTCTATTGGCCATAGGTAGCGCCCCTCATTCTCAGCGATCACTTATATTAAGGTATCTAGAGCCCCTGCCGGTTCAGGTTCAAACAATTCCTAATATGGCTGATGTAATTAGTGGTCGAGCAAAGATTGAAGAAATTAAGGACATAGAAGTAGAAGATTTACTCGGTCGTGATCCTATTAAGCCAAGTAATAAGCTATTGGAAAACTTTATAAAAAGTAAAGTTGTTATGGTGACCGGCGCGGGGGGCTCTATTGGTTCAGAGTTATGCCGCCAAATTATACAACATAAACCAAAATCATTAGTGCTGTTTGAATTGTCTGAGTTTAACCTTTATGCCATTCACAATGAGCTACTTATGTTGGTTAATGAAATAGGGTTAAATGTCGATATCATGCCTGTAATGGGGTCAGTGCAAAAAGAACATCGTCTCGAAGTTATTCTGACTTCGTTCGGCGTTCAAACCATTTATCATGCTGCAGCATATAAACATGTACCTTTGGTTGAACACAATGTTGTGGAGGGTGTTAGAAATAATGTATTCGGTACTTGGTATACCGCAGAAGCTGCGATAAAGGCTAAAGTAGAAACATTTGTCCTCATCTCAACCGATAAAGCAGTTCGGCCTACTAATGTAATGGGGGCAAGTAAGCGAATGGCTGAGCTAGTACTTCAGGGGTTATCTCAGAGACAAGCAGGTACCCGTTTTTGCATGGTGAGGTTTGGAAATGTGTTGGGCTCTTCAGGCTCCGTGGTACCACTATTTAGAGAGCAAATTAAAAAAAGCGGGCCAATTACAGTCACTCATCCAGATATTATTCGGTATTTTATGACCATTCCTGAAGCTGCGCAATTAGTTTTACAGGCCGGAAATATGGGGCATGGTGGAGATGTATTTGTTTTAGACATGGGAGAGCAGGTTAAAATTGCAGACCTCGCCCGTAAAATGGTTCACCTTATGGGGCTTGAAGTTAAAGATGAGAAAAACCCTGATGGAGACATCGAAATCGCCTACACCGGTTTGCGGCCAGGTGAAAAGCTTTATGAAGAATTGTTGATTGGTGATGATCCGCAGGGCACTGATCACCCTCGAATTATGAAAGCGCGTGAACTCTCACTTAAGTGGACAGAAGTTGAGGAGATCCTAGGTCGTTTGGATCGTGCTTGCCATATTTTTGATTGTGATAAAGTCCGTGATATTTTGCAGTCTACTCCACTAGGCTTTACGCCTAACAATGCACTTGAAGATTTGGTTTGGAAACAGGGTAGGTGTGATGCCATTTTGCGGCCAGATAATGTTCGTAAGATAGAACGTGTTGAGTTATATAAGGCGGCAGATTAGCACTCTAAAACTTATCTCCTTGGCTAACGCTCTTTATGTCTCTACAATAACCGAAACTTTGTATCCGGAGAAATGATTTGATTACCCCCGTTATTCTTTCAGGTGGCTCAGGCACCCGCCTTTGGCCTCTCTCCCGCGAGACGCACCCTAAACAATTTATTAATTTGGTCAATGATAATAGTTTATTGGGCGATACGGTTGAGCGTGTTAAGGGATTGGATGATGTAAAACATTTGATTGTAGTATCCAATGAAGAGCATCGATTTATGGTGGCTGGGTGCTTACAAACCCATAATAACCTAAGCAAAAGTTCCATTATTCTAGAACCTGTTGGGCGAAACACTGCTCCTGCTATTGCTCTTGCCGCCTATAAAGCTATTGAGGCGGATGCCGATGCTGTATTGCTTATTATGCCGGCTGATCATGTTATTAACGATGGGCCTAAATTTTCGGATGCTGTATTGAAAGGTAAAGCTGCAGCATTGGATGGGAAGTTGGCGACGTTTGGTATTGTGCCGGATTCGCCGCATACAGGTTATGGTTATATTCAATCTGGTAAGCAGCAAGGTGATTGGGCTGACGTTGATCATTTTGTCGAAAAACCAGATGAAGAAACAGCGAAAAAATATATAAGCTCTGGTGACTATTATTGGAACAGCGGCATGTTTATGTTTCGTGCTGATCGTTATTTGGAAGAGTTGGGGAAGTTTAATCCGGAAATGATTGCTGTTTGTAGATGCTCTATTGAAAATAGTTCTACAGATCTGGATTTTACTCGGGTGGATGCGGAAACGTTTGCGACTAGCCCAGATGATTCCATCGATTATGCGGTAATGGAGAAGACAGACTCTGCTGTTGTGGTAACTTTAGATGCTGGCTGGAGTGATGTAGGTTCTTGGTCTGCTTTGTGGGATATCCACCAGCAGGATGAGCAGGGGAATGTCTGTAAAGGGGATGTCATTACAGAGGATGTTAACAACTCCTATATCCATTCAGAGTCGCGTTTGGTAGCTGCTATTGGAATAGACAACCATGTAATTGTTGAAACCAATGATGTTATTTTAGTCGCAGATAAGTCACGCGTTCAGGATGTGAAAAAGCTGGTTGCTCAAGTAAAACAGCAAGAACGCCATGAACACCGTTTTCATAAAAAAGTTCACCGACCTTGGGGAACTTACGAAGGTATTACCAATAGTAAGCGTTTTCAAGTAAAACGTATCATGGTTAAGCCTGGTTCAAAGTTGTCTCTTCAAAAACATCATCATAGAGCAGAGCATTGGGTGGTTGTGCAGGGTACGGCACTTATTACTCGTGGTGATGAGCAACTATTGCTGACGGAAGATCAGTCCACTTATATCCCATTAGGGACTATTCACCGTCTGGAAAACCCCGGTGTAATTCCGCTAGAAATAATCGAAGTCCAAACGGGTAGTTATTTGGGTGAAGATGATATTGTTCGACTAGAAGATACTTACGGTCGAGCTTAAAAATTTTAATGAAATGTTCAAGGATGAACCATGAAACCAATAGCCTTAGTCGGTGATTATCACCAATGCCCTGCATCTTGCGGTCCTGTTCCGCATGTAGGTGGTCCCATTATCAAGGGTGCTTTAACTGTATTGGTAAATGGGCGCCCAATCGCTAGAGTGGGTGACCAAGCCGCTTGCAATGGCCCATTAGATATTATTATTGAAGGTTCTTCCTCTGTATTTGTTGAAGGCCTGCCGGCAGCGCGAATGGGTGACAAGACGGCTCATGGGGGCGTGATTGTTGTCGGCGATTCTTCAGTGATTGCTGGAGGGTAGGTCTTACATTACTGTTAACAGGGTACAAAAAATGCCCATAATCACAATTATGGGTTAACAATTCATTAGCGACACTATATAATTCCCCCGCTTTAAAGATCCAAAGGATTTGGATTTAGTACATACAGACGACGTCAAGGAGTGACAGTGTCGATTTCTTATTTGCGTGCTACGCAATTGTGTAGCGTAGCCTTAATTGCAATTTTCCCACGTCAGAATTTGAGTGACGGCTCTTTATTGACCTTTGGCATTTCCGATGCTTAGTCCGGACGGTTGGCGTAATGCTGTATTAAACCCTATCGATGATCAATGTGCTGTGGGTAGTAGTGCCCGTCTAGGTGATCTGTTTGATAAGCTTCAGCTTGAAGTTAGTCATCAATTGGCACTAGAGGGTTCATCAACGAACTGGCAAAAAGTGCTGAAGTTCTCCCACGAAATTTTAGCGAAGCAATCAAAAGATTTGTTAGTGCTGGTCTATAGTATGCGTGCCTTCATCGACGTTAATCGATATCAGGGTGCTGCTGAAGCTCTATCAGTATTTAATGGTTATCTGAAACAATACTGGACGGAAAGCTTCCCGCCTATTAAAAGAAAGCGCGCAAGGGTGGCTGCATTAGAGTGGTTCGCTCAGCAGTTTGAGGTATGGGTTGCCTATAATAAGCCTGAAGAGTATGAAAAACATTTTGTAGAGTCTGCATTGGCATCCATTAAATTGATTAATCAGCAGTTAGCCGAATATGGAAGTGATTTTCACCTTGATTTATCCTCTTCAGCACGTGTTCTAAAAGAATTCATATCTAGTTTATCTAGTGAATTAAACCATTCAGGCTCCACACAAGATACAGCGCGATTAGGCGGTGTGATGAAGCTTCATGAAGCTTGTTCCGGCGACCAACCCTCACACGCTGAGGTTGTTCAGATAGGTTCTACTAGCCAGATCGCGTCTAACGTTAACCATAATGCACCTAAACCCGGTAGCCCCAAGTCACCTGCAGCTGAAAGCATTACACCCCAAACTGAAATTACTGATGACAAGACGTACAGTCAGGGCATTCGGGATACCCAGTCGATATTAAAAAACTTGGCAAAGTACCGGCTCACTCAAGATCTATCAGATCCTCGAGCTTATGAAATAAATCGTTTTAGTGTTTGGTTGCCTGTTTCAGAATTGCCCCTTCACCAAAATAACTTAACGCCACTACGCTCAATACCTGCTGAAAAAAGGCATTTTCTCGACACACTTTTTCAACAGCGACAGTATGAAATACTCGTCGTAGAGCTAGAAAACAGTTTGTCTAACGCGCCGTTTTGGTTAGATGGTCATCGAATGGTGGTGGATTCATTGAAGGCGATTGATAGGGCTAGTGGAAGTAGTGGCATAAGAGGCCATCACCAAAATGCGATCGATGCCATATCGGAATTAACGAAATCATTTACCACGCGGTTGAATGGTATTGAACGGTTGAAGTTTTCAGATGACCTGCCGTTTGCTAGTGATGAAACGCGGGCATGGCTTTCTAATATCGAATCCAATATCCACACCCCTGGGGAAAATGTATCGGAAGAGATCGGTTTACAGCGCTTTGTTGATCTTAGTCCCCAGAACCAAACAGATGAAGTAAATGGTGATCAAAAAGAGTTAGAGGTTATCCAGCAATCGAACAAAGCCTTTAAAGAGCAAGGGTTTTCTAAAGGCTTTTTGATGCTTGACCGGTATTGTGATGACCAAATGAATAAAAAGGCCTGGTATAAAGCCCGGTTGATCACCATTGAATACTGCTTATCTGCAAAAGAGTTTGCTTTTGCTGAGCAGTTGTTAATTGAGCTAGATGAATTGGCTGTTAATCATAAGCTAGATTTATGGGAGCCAGACATAGTAAGCAACATGCTATCAATGATGCTTGTTTGTAAAGCCAAACTAAAGCGAAAGCTACCAACCGATAGTTACTATCAAAGATTAGTGCGCGTTAGTGCAACGCGGGGGTATGAGATGAAATCATATGTGGGTTTATAGTGGTGCGTTAATCGTAAGTGCAACTTGCACGTGGCGCATTACAAGTGAAGTAGAGATGTTAAAAACGATTTAGCTATTTTAGGAGAGAAGTATGTCCAGGGATGGATCAGTCGCACCACGCGAACGAATCAATATACAGTACAAATCTGAAAAAGGTGCAGCACAGGAAAGTGTAGAGCTGCCTTTGAAAATGTTGGTGGCAGGAGACTTTACATCGCAGGAAGATGATCGCCCTGTTGAAGATAGAAAGCCCATTAATATTGATAAAGACAACTTTAATGATGTTCTGAAAAACCAAAATATTGAACTGCAGCTAGAGATGCCGAACCGTTTAGTCGATGATGAAAACACAGAAACGTCGGTCAGTTTAAAGCTCGAATCAATTAAAGATTTTTCACCTGAAAGTATAGCCAAACAGGTACCGGAGTTGAATGAGCTTCTAAAACTAAGAGAAGCGCTTGTAGCTTTGAAAGGGCCTATAGGCAATATGCCTTCATTTCGAAAAATGATTGAAGCCAGCTTGCAGGATGATGAGTTGAAACATCAGATATTGAGTGAATTGACTGCAAAACCTAATCCTTGATTCCGCTTCGCTGCATCACGGCTACAAGAGTAGTAAAGAAACCTTTGTAGCCGTGATGAAAGGAGGCACGACTGGAATCAAGGAGGGGGTTGTGGAAGGTACGCTCGAATCCCTGATTCCGCTTCGCTGTGTCATGGCTACAAGGGCTGTGCTTAGCTCAGTTATTTATGCCAAAAGAAGAACACTATAGTTTAAGTGTAACCACTAAAAGGAATTAGTATGTCTAACTACGAAAGGATGTTAGCCATCGGCAACCGTGCCGTTGAGTTAGAAGAAAGCTCTCTGCTTGATCAGATTGTGCAGCAGACAAAGATGCAGCCAGCAGACGAAGGGTATGACGTTGCCAAGCGTGGTGTAGGAGCATTTATCGCAGAGCTTTTGAATGATGATAATCAGGAAGAGCGGGTGAATAAAAACCTGATTGATAGAATGATCGCTGAGTTGGATTCAAAATTAAGTCAGCAGGTTGATGAAGTGTTGCACCACAATGAATTTCAAAAACTAGAGTCTGCATGGCGAGGGTTGAAGCTGCTAGTAGATCGCACTGATTTTACCCAGAACATTAAAATATCACTGTTAAATGTGTCGAAAGAAGACCTTTACGATGACTTTGAAGATGCTCCTGATGTGACTCGGTCTGGTTTGTATAAGCTCGTATATAGCAGTGAATATGGCCAGTTTGGTGGTGAGCCTGTTGGTGGCATTGTTGCTAATTATGATCTGGGCCCTGGTGCAGTCGATATGAAGGTGATGAAGAATTGCGCTGCTGTTGCGTCGATGTCCCATGCGCCTTTTATTGCAGCGGCTGCCCCTAAGTTTTTTGGCATCGATAGTTATGAAGAATTACCGAACCTGAAAGAACTACACTCCATATTCGAAGGCCCTCAATATGCTAAATGGCAGAGTTTTAGAGAGTCAGAAGATGCCAAGTATGTAGGGTTAACAGCTCCACGTTTTCTCTTAAGGGCGCCTTATGATGCAGAAAATAACCCAGTGAAGGCGTTTGAGTATAACGAGAATATTGATGGTCGGCACTCAAACTACTTATGGGGCAATACGGCCTTTTCGTTTGCGACGCGATTAACGGATAGCTTTGCTAAGTATCGTTGGTGTCCAAATATTGTGGGTCCGCGAAGTGGCGGAGCGGTTGACGACCTTCCTGTTCATCATTTTGAGTCACTAGGGGAAATTGAATCTAAAATCCCGACAGAAATTCTGATCTCTGATAGGCGTGAGTTTGAGTTGGCCGAAGAAGGGTTTATCCCGCTAACCATGAGAAAAGGCAGTGATAATGCCGCATTTTTCTCGGCGAACTCAACGATGAAGGTAAAATACTTTGGCAATAATGAAGACGCAAAGCGAAGTGAGCTGAATCATCGTTTAAGCACTCAATTGCCTTATATGTTCATCATCAATCGTTTAGCTCATTATCTTAAGGTGCTCCAGAGAGAGAACATTGGTAGCTGGAAAGAGCGCACGGATATTGAAAACGAACTCAATGTCTGGATCAGTAGTTATATCGCTGATCAAGAAAACCCGAGTGCAGAAGTCAGAAGTCAACGACCATTGCGTGCGGCTAAGGTTACCGTTAATGAAGTTGAAGGTCAGCCAGGGATTTATAAGGTGGGATTAAGTGTTCGTCCTCATTTTAAGTACATGGGCGCAGATTTTGAGTTATCGCTAGTTGGTAAATTGGAAAAGTCTTAATGACTAGGTGATGTTGAAAATGTTGTTGATATCGTTAATGAGGATGGAATGAAAGAGCGTTCGTTATTAGAGCGATTGGAGCAGAGAAGAGCGTCCGCTTATTCGATGGATATTGATCATCAGTCAATGATTGAGTCGGTAATATCCAACCTGCAACAGATGCTAAATGTCAGAGAGGGTAGCGTATATTCGCTACCTGGTTATGGAATGCCGGATTTTAATGATCTGGTCTATGAGTTTCCTGATGCTATTTATCAGCTACAGTTGGCGATAAGACAGTTTCTATTGAGGTATGAGCCGCGCATTGAGAATGTATTGGTGAGTTACGTTCCGGATAACTCCCAGCCATTGCAGCTTAGATACAAGGTGGATGTAAGCTTAAAGTATGCACCAATGAATACTGGTGCGTTTCAGTTTGAAACCGTTATTACGGGCTCTGGTCAGGCGTTTGTGAAGACCGCTTAAACACTAATATGGCAGGATGCCAATGCAGTATAGTCGATACTTTCAAGAGGAACTCTCTGCCTTAAGGGATTTGGGTAGAGAGTTCTCTGAACAAAACCCCCGCTTGGCCCCCTTTTTATCTGTAGAAGGGCAAGACCCCGACGTTGAACGGCTACTAGAGGGTTTTGCGTTTTTAACGGGCAGAATCAGGCAGAAACTAGATGATGACCTACCTGAATTTGCGTGGTCACTAATTAAGTTGGTGTGGCCGCACTTTTTGCAATCGATACCGTCGATTACCACGGTTGAGTTAAAACCGATGGATATTTTATCGGGGCGGCAGCGGTTGGCCAAAAGCGCTGAGGTTAAGTCTATTCCTGTTGATGGCACGGCTTGTAGGTTTCAGACGTCTTTCGATGTAGACGTTCACCCTCTGAGGGTGGAGTCAGTTCAGGTATCTGAGTCTGGTGGGATGTCTAATATTGCGTTAAATCTTGCGTTGTTTCAGCAAACTAGTTTAAACGATATCGCACTGAACGATTTGAATATCCATCTGCATGGTGCCTTTCCTAAAACCAGTTTATGGTATTATTTGCTGAGGCAGCAGACTGTTGGTGTCGATGTTTGGGGCGTAAATGATGAACAAAAAACAAAATTAGGGACATTACCCCCTTCAGCGATTAATGCGGGAGGTTTAGCGCCTAACAAACAATTATTTGCTGCATCTGGACAGCAGTTTTCAGGGCACCGATTGTTATTCGAATACTTCTGTTTTTCAGAAAAATTTTTATACTTGAACCTTGAGGGTGTTGGAACACTTATTCGTAATGCTGGCTATTCGGAAGGGCGCACCGGTAGCAATAATACTTACCTGGATAATGTTAGCTCAATTATTATTGAGTTTAAGTTGAATCAACTATTGCCGCCAAATGATCATCCTTCTATTGATAATATGCGACTATTTTGTTCGCCTGCAGTGAACCAGTTTCAGGCTTCTACACGGCCGTTTTTGCTTGACGAAACCCGCGCAGAACATCGCTTGCGTGTTGAAGCGCCGAGCCCAGATCACTATGAAATAATGACCGTTGACCAGATTGAAGGATGGAACCCTGAATTAAGAAAAGTTGTTCACTATCCATCATTAGAATTGTTTTGTCCTAGCCAGGTGGGTGGAGCTGCGGTAGTTGATAAGCCGAACGTATATTGGAGTCAGCAACGACCATCGATAACAGGAAAAGGACAAGAAACCTATATCTCGTTCGTATCGGTTGCTCAGAGTAAGCCCAATAGTCAGCCTGTGACGCCTGACAACCGCGGTCGATATATGGTTAAGTCTGAAACCATTAGTGGCCAAGTTACCTGTAGTAACCGTCATTTGCCAAGCATGTTAAGGGTAGGTGATATCTGTACCGAAACCTCGTCTATCCCGGAATACCTTAACTGCAATAATATTTCTGCGGTAACGCCATCTTACTCGCCTGCTAGCAAAATGAACTGGATCTGGAGGCTCATTTCTCAGTCAGCCCTAAATATCAATAAAATTCATCATTTGGACTCCCTTAAGGCGCTGATAATTCAGTTTGATCTTCGAGGGCTATTTGATAAACAGCAGCATGCGGCGACAAAACTAAAAGTTGATGGCTTAACCGCGCTTAATATCACGCCTACAACTCGGCTTTTCAAAGGTGTCCCAATTAGGGGGAGTGAAGTATTACTTACCGTTGGTAGTCAGAATTTCTCAGGGGTTGGAGACATTTTTCTATTAGGCGAAATTCTGAACGAATTTTTTGCCCTGAGTGCGGGGGTGAATAGCTTTCATCGATTAACGATTAAAACGATGCCCGAAAATGATGTTATGCAGTGGGGAGCGAGGGTAGGGGATTGTCAACTGAACTAGAAAACGGTTGGCTCGGCTCAGCGCAACGTTTTAGTTTTATTGCTTTTCGGCAATGGGTTCAGCGTTACGGATTTGATTCAACATCTATTCGATATCGGGCTACAGCCAGTTTGTCACACCCAGCAGGTGAGATTTCAGCTGCCTCGCTAAAGGTGATCAACGAAACCCCTCAAATAACAGTAGATGTTAGTTTAATGGGGTTGTATGGCACTACATCACCTTTGCCGGCTTTTTATACTGAGCGAATATTAGGACTAGGGGGTGATAAAGGCGATAGCCATGAGGGCGATTTAACGTTTTCGGGTAGTGAATATGAAGAAGGCCAAGATCTAAAGCAGTTCTATGACGTATTTAATCACCATGCTATTTCACTATTTTATGATTCCTGGAATAAGTATCGAATCCCTAGCCGGTTTACCGAGCACTTTCAAAGTGAAGAGCTGAAAGATAGCCATAAGCAAGCGAGAAGCGAACTCTCAACCGCCTTGCTCGCCATATGGGGCATCGATAGAGAATATTTGGCATCACTTAAGCATCTTTCACTGCCGCGTTTAATACCTTTAGCGGGGCTTTTGGCTAGTCGGTGTTCTTCAATCGATATTATTGAGCAAGCATTTAACCAGTTTTTTGCTGATGTAACCATTACGACTCGTTCATTCGTGGGTGGTGTGGCTGATGTACCTGATGATCAGGTTAATCGTCTAGGGCTAGACAATGTCACGTTAGGAGATTCTTTAGTGCTTGGAGGGCAAGTGGCTGACTGCAGCGGTATTGCGGTGAGCGTTAAGCTAAACTCGCCAGATCAGCTTAGTCAATGGCTACCAGAGGGTAAGCAAAACGAAACAGCGCATGAACTAATATCTTTGATGTTAGAAACACCTAATGATTACCAATTGATGGTGAATATAGGTGATACATTTGAAGGACTGTCTAATATCGGTGTTACGTCAAGAGGGCTTGGGAGGGGGGTGGGCCTTGGAGGCGTGAGTAACGCAGTCATTAATGTATAACGCAGGACTAGTTGCGTGGGTTGGTGATTGATCTGATTTTTAGGTTTTAGGTTTTAGGTTTTAGGTTTTAGGTCGTAGGTATTAGATATTAGATTAATAATGTGGAGGAGGTGCTTCGTTACTGGCTTCCCCTGTTGCACTATGAACGGTATCTAGTTGGCTCTTTAACATGCGGTTAGCCTGCCAGAGTTTTTCCAGCTGTTGTTCCTGTCTTGCTACAACGTCGTTCAAATCTTGTAATAGGTCTTCCTGGAAGGCCATTTTTGTTTCTAGTTCGACAAGTCGATCTTCAGTATTCATCTTAACATCCAATAAGAAAAGCATATGATACACAGGTCTTTATAGGCCCGAGATGTTACTGCGTATTTGTATTCAATAAAGCAGAAGATCATTACTTTGTTTGAATTTCATACATCAATTATATTTTTTTGCTATCATTGTTCAGTAAGCCGACATAATTATAAGGAATCATAATTCCAAACACTAATCTTTTGAGGCTTATCGTTCGCAATTTCACACAGAATACTCTGAATTGCTGCTCTTGATTTGATGGATTTTTCATTGTGAATTTATTCACGTTGAACTTGTCTATTGGGAGGTTTTTGAGTGCATGGTGAGTAGGATGTTTGAATAATAGTTTGCCGGACACGACAATGGTACCTGACTTGATCGAACCTTTTGCGTTATTCAGCGTTAACGCGCAGATGGTTAGATTCAGGATTATTTAATATTAAAAATAGTTATTGAGATACATTACATGAACAACCAAACTGTAAAAGCGATTGTAACCGGACTTATATTCGCAATCCCAACCCCATTTGTATTGGGTTTTCTAATTCTTGCGGTAACAGGCGATGCTATTAGTTTTGCGGGTGTTAGTGCTGAAGCAACCACTGCCGTTTCAAAATTGATGGGCTTTTTAGGTACTCAAGCAGGTATTACAGCATATCTTCTGTCGGCTGTGGTTATTGGCTTAGTGGCCGCTTTGGGAGCGCTTACTTCAGGCTCTAGCGCTAGTAGTGCTTATTACGGAGAAGATGATGATGACTCTCCAGAAGGTGATGAGCAGGGCACTGTTAAGTGGTTTAACGTTAATAAAGGCTTTGGTTTTATTACCCGTGATGCAGGAGATGATGTATTTGTTCATTTCCGTTCGATACGCGGCCATGGTCGTCGTTCATTACGTCAAGGGCAGCAAGTTCGTTTCAATGTAACGCAGGGTGATAAAGGCTTACAGGCTGAGAACGTATCAGTTGTTAGGTAGCATTTAATATTAAGGCTATAATCGTTTTAAAAGCCATCGAAATTTATTTTTCGGTGGCTTTTTAGTATTAGAAGGTTCTGATTTGGCTTTGTTTTGTAGCCTTGATGAAAGGAGGCACGACTGGAATCAAGGAAAGGGATCTGTACAGTTTGCCGCCAAACCCTGATTCCGCTTCGCTGCATCAAGGCTACAACTTGTACACTTCTTCTAACTACCAACTCACCATTGTTTTGCCTTCGTTTGTGACCTTCCACCACTGGTTATCTGAATCATCTGACTCTTCCCAGCTGTTGGTGGCACATCTCACTTCGTTGCCTGATGCCTTCGCCAGCTCCGTTGCACAATCAATATCGGTTTCCCAAGGCGTTTTGTCTGATTGAAACCATAAACTTGTGTATAGCTTCCCGGCAGCGCCTATGTAGAGTGTTAGTGGAATGGAATCGTTCCCGGTTATGCACGTTAGGTTGATAGATGACTTATCTAATGGATCATGGGTTTTAACATTATCAAATACACTATTAAGCCAGCTTATTATTGCGTCAATTGAGCACTCTTTTATATAGACTTCTATATCCGGCTGACGTTGATGGTCACCTGATTGTTCGGTTGGATGGGTCATGAAGGTTGCTCAGTCTATGAACGGTTAATAAAGTGGTTAATTCTGCTTAGCAGAAGTTTTATGTATCCAATAATAGCCATTATCGCGCCAAAAGATGCAATCACCAATGAGATTAAAGTAATTAATTCCTGTTTTATAGAGGGCGGGACATAAAAGTGAGCCGCGATAACCATGCTTAGCCCCCCTAACAACAGTAATGCACCAATCGCAAACAACTTAAAGTTTCTCTGCTGTGGTGAGAGTTCATTCTTGGGCTTCTTTAGAAAACCGGGGATTATTGTGGGCATAGACGATAGCCCGTCAGCATGATATCAATAGTGACGGTGAGTGACGACAATGTTTGTAGTGACTGTTTCGCAGACTCGGTGGCACGCCAGTAGTGGGGGGTCATCAGTAGCAGGTCATGAATGGCCTGATTACTCTCAATGATAATGTTATAGCGTATATTCGAGCTGAGGTTTTGCTCTAGTGGTGTAAATTGTTCTGAAAGCGTTGATGTTGGGTTGTAGGCTATTTGCTTAACGTCTTGATAAAGTTTCTTGCGTAGTTCAACGAGGTGGTTTGGACCGGTAGAGGCAACGTATAAGATACCATCTTGTTTGAGAATACGGCTAAACTCATCAGGCACAATTCTTGAAAATAAGCTAAGTACGGCATCTTGAGAGTTGCTGGCAACAGGTATATGGCTTGATGTAGCGGTGACCCACTGTATGGACTTACTCCGCCGGCATGAAGCCTTAACGGCTCTTTGAGAAATATCAAAACCAATAAACTCTAGGCATTCCACTTTATTTAGGTGCGTTTCTGAACGAGTGGTCGTGTTTAAGCAACGCTCTAACCGTTGAGTGTAATAACCTTCGCCGCTACCCGCATCTGTCACTTTATAGCTTGAATTCGTTTTATGTTTGGATAGTAAATTTTTGAGAATTAACTCATTTAGTTTATCGGATATCGGTTCGTAATATCCTTCATCAAGAAAACGATATCGCGCCTCTACCATTTCTGGACTATCACCTGGCTGCTTACTTTTCTTGTGCTGTGGTTGGAGCAAGTTGACGTAGCCCTGCTTAGCTACGTCAAACTGGTGATTGCTTTCACACTGGAATTGTTTATCTGTTCGCATAAGCGAGTGGCCGCAAACAGGGCAGATTAGCGAACCGTTTTCTGTCATTCGGCATGCCCTAATAGTCGTTCTAGAATGCCTTCGTAGATGGTGGATAAGGTGTCTAGATCACTTACGCTCACGCATTCGTTTACTTTATGGATGGTGGCGTTTAAAGGGCCAAGCTCTAATACCTGAGAGCCTGTTGGTGCGATAAAACGACCGTCTGAGGTGCCTCCGGATGTTGAGAGTTCGGTATCAATACCTGTGATATCACGAATGGCTGCGACAGACGCGTCCACTAAAGGGCCTGCTGCAGTTAAGAAGGGGAGGCCGCTAAGGTTCCATTCAAGTTCGTAATTGAAATTATGTTTGTCAAGAATGGCGTGTACCCGTTCTTTTATCATATCGACAGTTAGCTCTGTAGAGAACCGGAAGTTAAATATGATTTCTTTTTCGCCGGGGATCACGTTGGTTGCGCCAGTGCCGGCCTTAAGGTTGGTAATTTGAAATGAGGTTGCAGGAAAGAAGTCGTTACCTTCATCCCAAACTTCAGTCGAGAGTTCTAATAATGCAGGGATCGCTGTGTGTACAGGGTTCTCTGCTAAATGAGGGTATGCGACATGCCCTTGAGTCCCTTTTACAATAAGGTCTCCATGCAATGATCCGCGACGTCCATTTTTGATTACGTCTCCCAATGTATTGGTGCTGGAAGGTTCACCAATAAGACACCAGTCTATCTTTTCGCCACGACTCTCAAGTGTTTCTACGACTTTAACAGTGCCATTTTTAGCAGGTCCTTCTTCATCACTGGTAATCAAAAATGCAATAGAACCAGTATGATCAGGATTGTCATTAATAAAACGTTCACAAGCAGTGACGAACGAAGCGATACTGCCTTTCATATCGGCTGCCCCACGGCCATAAAGCGTATCACCAATGATAGTCGGCTCGAATGGTGGGTAATCCCAGTTTTCAACAGGGCCTGTTGGAACGACATCGGTGTGTCCTGCGAATGCCAAAACAGGGCCTTCGGTGCCTCTTCTTGCCCAAAAATTTAATACGTCTTCAAATTGAAGTATTTCGATCACAAAACCAAGTTTTTCAAGTCGCTCACAGATTAGAGCCTGGCATCCTGCATCTTCAGGTGTAACCGAGTTTTTACTGATGAGTTCTTTGGCTAATTCAAGGGTGGGCGTGTATTGAGGCATGTATTGGCTTCTTTTGGGTAGTATTAATCTAGTTATCGATAATAATCATTTCATATAGGGTGTTCTTGCGCACCCTATATGAATGAACAATGACATGAGTCGTCATGTTATAACTAATGTCTGCTTAGTTATTCGCGTGCAACTCTTCATTCAGTTCAATTGCAGTCTTGTTAGTCTTGCACTCTACCTGACCATTAACCGAATTACGACGGAACAGTAGGTCTGCCTTACCCGCCAGATCACGGGCTTTAACGGTTTCTACGGCTTTGTTTTGATCATCTAACATCATCACCTTGGTGCCTGCAGTAATGTAAAGGCCGGCCTCAACTGTGCAGCGGTCACCTAGCGGAATACCAATACCGGCATTAGCGCCTAACAGACAGTTTGCGCCTACAGAAATGATCATGTTACCGCCACCAGAGAGCGTGCCCATAGTAGAGCAGCCGCCGCCAAGGTCAGACCCTTCACCAATCATAACACCAGCAGAAATGCGACCTTCAACCATTGAGGTACCTTCGGTGCCTGCATTAAAGTTCACAAACCCTTCATGCATGATGGTCGTGCCTTCGCCGATGTAAGCTCCGAGACGAACGCGTGAGGTTGCAGCAATACGTACACCTGATGGCACAACGTAGTCTGTCATCGGAGGGAACTTGTCTACCGACTTAACGGCTAGCAATTCACCATTAATACGGGCTTCGAGTTGTTTGGCATTTAGCTCGGTTAAATCAATTGCGCCTTTGTTTGTCCAAGCAACGTTTGGCAGTAATCCAAACATACCGTTCAAGTTGATGCCATGAGGCTTAACTAATCGGTGTGAAAGTAAGTGAAGTTTTAAGTAAACTTCTGGTGTAGTAGCTGACTGAACATCTTCTTCAAGAATAGTAATAACAACAGGGCTTTTGCTTGCTTTTGCTGCACTGGCGATTGCCGCTTGCTCAACCTCTCCCTGATTGCTCAGTGCAGACGCCAATGCTTCTAAATTATCGCTGGTCGCTTCAATTGCCTGATTGCCGCCCTCGCAGCCTAATGCTTCTTTGGCTGCTGATAGCAATGTTTCTGACGGCTGGAAAACTGGCTGTGCGTAGAATACTTCTAACCATTCACTTTTCTGGTTTTTGGTACCAACACCGATTGCAAACGCTAAACTCATTTTAGTTTCCTGTTTAATTAATGTAATTCTTTAAAGTTATTAAATCGCTATGTAATGTGCTTACCTGAATATTTTTTCATATTCGTCTGCTTTAAACCCTAGTGTTCGCTGGCCATCATGTTCAAGTAGTGGTCGTTTGATAATGGAGGGATTCTCTAGCATGGCCGCAAGTGCAGAGGTATCATCCATTGCAGACCTTTGTTCTTCGGGCAATTTACGCCAAGTGGTTCCTCTGCGATTAATCACCGCTTCCCACCCTAGCGAAGAGAGCCATCCTTTAAATAGAGCTTCATCAGTGCCGTCTTTTTTGTAGTCGTGAAAGCGGTAATCAATTTGTTCTGCTTCTAGCCATTTTCGGGCTTTTTTAATGGTATCGCAATTTTTAATACCGTACATAATAGTCACAGTCATAGTCCTTTTAAATGTTTAGCCCTTATAAACGATTAGTCTTTTAAGCTCTTAACAAAATCACGAATTCTCTCGGCTGCATCGATGCACTCTTCTAAGGGGGCGACTAATGCCAGTCTGACTCGGTTCTCTCCAGGGTTTACGCCATTTACGGTTCTAGATAGATATCTTCCAGGCAATACGGTGACGTGCTTCTGTTGAAATAGCTGTTGTGCAAACAGGTCATCGCGAATGGGTGTTTCTAACCATAGGTAAAAGCTTGCGTCAGTTTGTTCGGTGTTCATTACTTCATTTAATATCGGTATCACCGTAGCGAACTTTTCTCGATAAAATGAACGGTTTTCGATAACGTGTTTTTCGTCACCCCAGGCGGCAATACTGGCAAGTTGATGCTGAATAGGCATTGCGCACCCATGATAGGTCCGATAACGTAGAAATTGAGCCATAATGTTGGCGTCACCTGCGACAAATCCAGAGCGTAAACCTGGTAAGTTTGAGCGTTTCGATAAGCTATGAAATACCACGCAGCGCTTATAGTCGTTACGATTCATTTCGGCGCACGCTTGCAACAGGCCTATTGGTGCCTGTGACTCATCACAGTAAATTTCCGAGTAGCATTCGTCTGAGGCAATAATAAAATCATGCTCGTCTGCTAGTAAAATCAGTTTTTGGAGCGCGTCTGAGGGTATAACTGCACCGGTTGGATTACCTGGGCTGCATAAAAATAGTAGCTGACAGCGTTGCCACACTTCAGGTTGAACAGCGTCAAAATCTGGAATGTAGTGATTTTCTGGCAAGCAAGGTAAAAAGTGTGGTTCTGCGCCTGCAAGAAATGAGGCCCCTTCGTATATTTGATAGAAGGGGTTAGGGCATACTACCAGAGGGGGTTGTTCAGCTTGGTTATGTGAGCTGACTAGTCGATCAACGACCGCTTGAGTTAATGAAAAAATCGCTTCTCTTGTACCGTTAACGGGCAGCACATGTTGTTCAGGGTCGAGTGACGTAGGGGCTAACTCAAACCGGCTTGTCAGCCAGTCGCAAATGCTTTTGCGTAATTCTGGAATGCCTTTTGTAGAAGGGTAAATGGATAGTTTGCCGAGCTGTTTGGTAAGCTCTTCCAGTACAAAGCTTGGAGAGGCATGTTTTGGCTCACCAATCGATAGTGCGATAGGTGAGTAGTCAGAGCATGGAGTCACTTCGCTTTTGAGTTGGTTAAGCTTCTCGAATGGGTAGGGCTGTAGTTTATCTAAATCTGAATTCATTCTGTGGGGCTCTTCCTGTTGTATCGTTTACTTTTTGCGCTAGCTAGCTTGAACATGTTCATCTAATAGGTCACAAATACTTTTTTGTAACCGCTCACACAACCTTGGGTCGCTGATAGGTTGGCCATCTTCTTGAGTGATGAAGAATACATCTTCTACACGTTCTCCTAAGGTGGCGATTTGGGCGTTGACTAATGAAACCTTGTTACCAACCAGAATACACCCTATTCGAGCCAAGAGGCCTGGCCGGTCGGGTGTAATGACTTCCATAACCGTGCGCTGATTAATCATGTCATTGCTGAATGTGACTTCAGTAGGAAACGAGAAATGCTTTAGTTGTCGAGGCGTTCGGCGTTGGATGATCTCTGGATAGTCGTCTGAGTCGTCTAATTCATCAATTAACCTATGGTGGACTTTGGTTTTGCGCTCTGGGTCTTGTGCCAGAGATTGATTGTTTTCGTCCAGTACCACAAATGTACTTAGGCTACATGGGCCTTTTCCAGAGTTGATTCTTGCACTTACGATGTTTAGGTTTAATTGTTCCAACACCGCAGTTGTGGCAGCAAAAAGTCCTTCCCCATCTGGTAGGTAGATCATAACCTGGGTGTAGCCTTCTCCTTGATGGTCTTCAACGTCTTTAATCAGTATCAATGGTTCACTATTTTCGCCATGCTCGATGATTGATGAGGTTTGCCAGGCCATCTCAGAGGTTGAGTCTTGAAGAAAATAGTCATCTTCTAGGGTATTCCATATTGTTTCAATTTTAGCACTGCTAATGCCTTGGTCATGCAGGATATCCTGAACTTCTGCTTGTGTTGCAGATATCCATTTATCTTTGTCTAACGGATTTTCAATGCCTCGCCTTAATGCGCGTCTAGCTTCAAGGTAGAGCTGTCTCAGTAGTGATGCTCTCCATGTGTTCCAGAGTATGGGATTGGTTGCATCGATATCCGTCACCGTTAGCACATAAAGGTAATCCAGGTGAACCTGGCTAGGTACTTCAACTGCAAAACTATGGATAATGTCAGGGTCTTGAATATCTTTCTTTTGAGCGGTCATGGACATCAAGAGGTGGTTCTCTACTAACCAGCAGACCAGTTGCGTGTCTCGTTTACTTAAATGATGCTGTACACAGAATTGTTCGGCGTCAACTGAGCCAAGGCCTGAGTGGTTTCCACCGCGGCCTTTGGCTATATCATGGTAAAGCCCAGCTATATACAGTAGTTCGGGCTTAGGTAGGCGATATATCAGGCGAGAGGCTAGAGGATACTTGTCTCGTGCTGAGTCCTCCCAGAGGTTTATCATGTTTTTGATAACCTTCAGCGTGTGAGCGTCCACTGTGTAGGCATGAAATAAATCGTGTTGCATCTGACCAATGATTTTGCCGAACTCAGGCAAGTATCGGCCGAGCACATTGTATCGCTTCATGCTTGATAAGGTCTTATGAAAATCATGAGGAGTTCTTATTAACTCCATAAACAATGAGGTCACCGCAATGTCGTTTCGGAAGGTATTATCTATGAGGTGTCTATGTGCTCGCAGCGCCCTAATAGTGGTCGCTCTGATGCCCTTTATTTGAGGGTTCTGCGCCATTAGCAGGAAAATCTCCATAATAGAGTAGGGGGCATAGGCGAAAATTTGGTTGTTAATGGATTCGATATACTGATTCTTAATCTGAAATCGTTTGTTAAGAGGGGTTAAGACTTCCTTTTCATTACTGCGTAGGATTGCTTCATCAAAGTGTTGCAGGATTACATCTGCCAGCTCAGCTAACCCTAGGACGACCCGGTAATACTGTTGCATCATTATTTCAACGCCGAGCTTCTTTTCAGTATCTCCAAATCCCAGCATGCTGGTGAGCTTACGTTGATGGTCAAACAGTAGTCTGTTTTCATTTCGTTTGGCCACAATTTGTAGGCCGTAGCGCATCCTCCATAAAAAACGCTCACCATCCAATAGGTTTTGATACTCTTCGTCGGTAAGGAACTCATACCTTGTTAGCTCAGAGGTACAACTTAACCCAAAGTGACGCTTGGTTATCCAGCCTATTGTTTGAATATCACGGAGGGTGCCGGGGGATGATTTTAAATTAGGCTCCAGGTTGTATTCGGTGTCGCTGTATTTTTCGTGCCGTAGTCGTTGTTCCTCTTTCTTCGCTATAAAATAAGAACGGTCGGAACAGACTTCATCAGAATAGGCTCGGTTGCTAAGAAGTTCCCGTAAGATATCGTTACCAGCGATGGTTCTGGTTTCGAGTAAGTTTGTGGCGATGGTAATGTCTTCAGAGGCTGATTCTATACACTCTTCAACGGTTCGTACACTGTGGCCAATATCTAATCTTAAATCCCATAATAGAGTGACGAACTGGCTAATAGTCTCTTCATAGTCAGGGCTGATTTCGTTTTGGATAAGAATCAATATATCTATGTCAGAGTACGGGTGTAGCTCCCCGCGACCATAACCACCGACTGCGATTAGGCTAATATTATCTCTGCCTTTCCAATCGAACTGTTCCCAAAGAAGCTTGAGAATAAGGTCAACAAACCATGCGCGAGCTTCAACCAATTGCTTTATATCCCGGTCATGCATAAAAAACCCATCAAGTAGTTCTGATGCTTTTTTAAGCGCATTACGGGCTGCGATTGCAGGAGCGGGTGCTTGCTCTATCGTAGACTTTAAACAGTCGACTGACAGCTCTTTATTTTCTTTGAGCGCCTCAATAATAGGGCTGTTGACGATCATCTACGCTATTGCTCCATTAATCATGGTTACGTCACTATTTAGAAAAATGAGCACGCTCTTCTTCTCTTAGTGTGAGTATTTCGAAACCATCAGCGGTTACCAACACCGTATGCTCCCACTGGGCGGAAAGTTTTCTATCTTTGGTGACGACCGTCCATTCGTCAGGAAGTAGTTTGCAGTGGCGCTTGCCCTGGTTGATCATCGGCTCAATAGTGAAAATCATGCCTTCTTTTAAAGTTAAGCCAGTACCTGGTGTGCCGTAATGCATGACCTGGGGTTCTTCATGAAATACCTTGCCGATACCGTGTCCACAGTACTCCCTAACTACAGAGTAGTAATTAGACTCTGCATGTTGTTGAATAATATGGCCAATATCGCCAAGTCTTGCTCCAGGTTTGACCAGTTCTATACCCTTGTACATACACTCTTGGGTAATCTTTGCTAGCCTTTCCGCTGCGCTGGTGGGTTTACCAATATAAAACATCTTGCTGGTGTCGCCGTGGTACTCATCTTTAATGACCGTGATATCAATATTAATGAGGTCGCCGTTCTTTAAGATTTTCTTATCGCTGGGTATGCCGTGGCAAATAACCTGGTTAACAGAGGTGCAGATGGACTTCGGAAAACCCCGATAGTTTAAAGGTGCAGGAATCGCGTTCTGTTCTTCAGTAATATACTTGTGACAGATGTCATTTAGCTCGCCCGTTGACACGCCTGCTTTTACATATGGCTCGATCATTTCAAGTACTTCTGCGGCCAGGCGACCGGCTACGCGCATTTTCTCGATCTCTTTAGGCGTTTTTATAGTTACTTTCATTGCGGTCTCTAAATGTCGGGGTCAATAGTGTGCCACGAATAGCATATTGATCTATAAGTATTTTTGATTGTTTATTGTGTTGATAATCGCAGATTGACGCAATAACTACTGCGTCTTACTGTTATATTGAAAGGTATTTTACCTTGTTGTGCGCGATATGAGAAATGATCTCATTTATTAGTTGGATAATTAATATTTGGCTTCTGTTTGAATGCTTAATATGGTATAAAGCGCCCGCTCTATTCAATAACTGTATGAAGATTCGTTTTCAAAGTGATGAAAATTACCTAAAGATAAATCTTATCCATTATTGTTAGCGCAAAATTCGCACACGTGCCGACACGTTGTTCTGGGTGCTCATAGTGATCGAAATACTGGTATTTGCTAAGTGTTTGGTCCTTAAGAGAGTTGAATGATGGGGCATGTGGAGGACTAACCCAATTTAATAGTTAAGGATTTTACAATGGCTGCAGTTTCTATGCGCGACCTGCTTAAAGCAGGTGTACACTTTGGTCACCAAACTCGTTACTGGAACCCTAAAATGGGTAAGTACATATTTGGTGCACGCAACAAAATTCATATAATTAACCTTGAGCACACTGTTCCTGCTTTTAACCAATCTCTTAATATCATTAAGAACTTGGCAGAGAACAAAAATAAGGTTCTTATCGTTGGCACTAAGCGTGCTGCTAGCAAGATAGTTAAAGAAGAAGCTGTCCGTGCAGGAATGCCTTACGTAAATCACCGTTGGTTAGGTGGTATGCTGACAAACTACAAGACTATTCGTCAGTCTATTCGTCGTTACAGAGATCTTGCAACTCAAAGCCAAGATGGCACATTTGAGAAGATCACTAAGAAAGAAGCGTTGATGCTGACTCGTGAGATGGATAAGCTTGAGCGTAGTATTGGTGGTATTAAAGATATGGGTGGTTTGCCTGATGCGTTGTTCGTAATCGACGTTGACCACGAGCGTATTGCTATTAAAGAAGCTAATAAGCTAGGTATTCCAGTTATCGGTATTGTTGATACTAACAGTGACCCAGACGGTGTTGATTACGTAATTCCTGGCAACGATGATGCAATTCGCGCCATTCAGGTTTATGCACAAGCGGTTGCAAATGCGTGTCTTGAAGGAACTGTTGGCGGTGCAAACGCTGATGAGTTTGTAGAAGTTAGCGAAGAAGCTAGTGAGCAACCAGCAGCAGAATAATCTGCTGAGTGTTACTACTTTAGTACTGTCCGACGGTTTTGCAGTGTAAGCGTTTGATGTAGTTGACTCACGTTGATATTGCGAGATGGCAAAAAAGGGGCTTTGCCCCTTTTTTTGTAAAACTAATTTAATTTGAATGCTTTAGGGCATTAAAATCAAGAGGAATTAACATGGCTGCTATTTCTGCCTCTTTGGTGAAAGAGCTTCGTGATCGCACTGGTTTAGGTATGATGGAGTGTAAAAAGGCACTCAAGGCATCAGACGGCGATATCGATGCGGCGATTGAAGAAATGCGTAAGAACAGTGGTATGAAGGCTGCTAAAAAAGCGGGCCGTACTGCTGCTGATGGCGTTGTAAAGGCGAAGGTTGCTGATGACGGTTCTTTTGCTGTTCTTGTTGAAGTTAACAGTGAAACTGACTTTGCTGCACGTGATGAAGGTTTCTTAGCGTTTGTTAATGCTGTTGTAGAAAAAGCATTCGACAGCCGCGAAACAGATGTTGCAAAACTAATGGAAGGCGAGCTTGAAGTGGCTCGTGAAGCATTGGTACAAAAGATTGGCGAAAATATCGGTGTTCGTCGTATTGTAACGGCTGAAAATGCAGTAGTTGGTCAGTACGTTCATGGTACTAATCGTATTGGTGTATTGATTGGATTGAGTGGTGGTGATGCGGAGTTAGCGAAAGATATCGCAATGCATACAGCGGCTGTTAATCCGCAGTTTATTAAGCAATCAGATGTTCCTGCTGAGTTGGTAGAGAAAGAGAAGTCTATTTTTACTGCACAAGCTGAGCAGAGCGGAAAGCCTGCTGCAATCATCGAGAAAATGATTGGTGGACGTATTAGTAAATTCCTTGCTGAAATTAGCTTGCTTGATCAGCCATTCGTTAAAGACCCAGAAGTCAAAATTGGCGCGCTAGCTAAGAAAGCAGGCGCTGAAGTTGAGTTCATGATTCGTTACGAAGTAGGTGAAGGAATCGAGAAAGAAGAAGTAGACTTTGCTACCGAAGTTGCTCAGCAAGCTGCTGCAGCTGCAAGCAAATAATAACGCTTCTTTAACATGTAGTAGTGAGTATTCTTTACATGTTTAATTAACCGCATATCGGCTACAGCTGTGTGCGGTTGATTTGTATAAGGGGGGTGGAAATATAATATTCCTGCTTCTCCTGTGCTTATGCGATAGACTATTATTTAGTTTTGGTTGGTGCCTACTATTGGTTAGTGCAGTGGTGAGTGTCAGCCGAATGTTTAAGTATTACCATTAATACCAGTTTGTTGATTTTTTAAAAGCCCACTGCCGATTTTAAAAGAGAGTTAACATATGCCTACACCAACTAAAGCCCAGCCTAGATACAAGCGAGTACTACTCAAATTGAGCGGAGAGGCGTTAATGGGGGATGGGGATTTTGGGATCGACCCTAAAGTCCTTGATAGAATGGCGTTAGAAATTGGCCAGCTGATTGGAATTGGTGTGCAGGTAGGTTTGGTTGTGGGAGGGGGAAACCTCTTCCGTGGTGCTGCATTGCAAGAAGCAGGCATGGATCGTGTAACAGGCGATCATATGGGTATGCTTGCAACTGTTATGAATGCACTGGCCATGCGTGATGCATTAGAGCGTTCAAATATATCGACACGGGTTATGTCTGCTATTCCTATGAGTGGTGTGGTGGAGCACTATGATCGTCGTAGAGCTATTCGTCATTTAAAGGATGGTGATGTTGTGATATTTAGTGCAGGTACAGGTAATCCGTTTTTCACCACTGATTCCGCTGCCTGCCTTAGAGGTATTGAAATAGAAGCGGATGTTGTGTTGAAGGCGACTAAGGTTGATGGCGTGTATAATACTGACCCTATGAAAGACTCAACCGCCATTAAATATGACAGATTAACTTATGATGAAGTATTAGACCGAAAATTAGGTGTGATGGACTTAACTGCGATTTGCTTGTGTAGAGATCATAATATGCCGGTACGCGTATTTAATATGAATAAAGCAAGTGCAGTGGCTAATATTCTTGTGGGTGAAAATGAAGGTACCGTTATTGAACAGGCTCAGGAGTGAGTTCTGAGGTTGTAAAATAGAAAGGTTAAAATGATAAGAGGTCTACTCAAGTTAGATACAGCAAACCTTAAATAGTTAACGTAGCCTTAGGAACGTTGTATCAATACATCTACTGCTTGAGTTAGGTAAGAGTGAGTTAAAAAGAGGGGAAAAACGTGCTTAACGAAATTAAAACTGAAACAGAACAACGTATGAAAAAGAGTTTGGAGGCACTACATACTGCTTTCAATAAAATAAGAACAGGGCGTGCTCATCCGAGCATCCTGGATGGTGTAATGGTGCCGTACTATGGCAGTGATACTCCATTGAAACAGGTTGCAAACGTGTCTGTTGAAGATGGGCGAACACTGGCTGTTACTGCGTGGGAAAAGCCTCTTATTCCGGTAATTGAAAAGGCTATCATGAAGGCTGATTTAGGTTTGAACCCTGCTACAACCGGTGACACTATCCGTTTACCTATGCCTGCGTTAACTGAAGAAACGCGGAAAAATATGGTTAAACTGGCACGAGGAGATGCAGAGGGTGGTCGAGTGTCTGTGCGTAATGCACGTCGTGATGCGTTGTCTGATGCGAAAGAGTTATTAAAAGAAAAAGAAATTACCGAAGATGAAGATCGTCGTTTTTCCGATGATATCCAAAAGCTGACGGATAAGTATGTTGCTGAAGTTGAAAAAATGCTTCAAGCCAAAGAAGCGGACTTAATGGAAGTATAAGGTCTTATAGGTTCTCCACTTATTAATTGGCGTCTTATGCAGAATGCTTAGAACGAGAATTTAGTTTGTGGAGGGCTTTACCGCTATGGATGTTAGCCTGCGATAGATTGCAGGTGGTTTTTTGAAGAGATGGATATGACCGAAAGTGTAACAGCCGATATACCCATTACGGCGACAGATAAACCTCGTCATGTTGCTATTATCATGGATGGGAACAATCGTTGGGCGAAGAAGAAAAGGTTGCTGGGTGTTTCAGGCCATAAAGCGGGGGTTGATGCAGTAAGAGCTGTTGTAGAAACCTGCGTTGAAGAAGGTATTGGAACACTTACGTTATTTGCATTTAGTAGTGAAAACTGGCGACGGCCTGCGGATGAAGTGTCAGCGTTGATGAAGTTATTTCTTCTAGCGCTGCAGCGAGAAGTTAAGAAGTTACACAAAAACAATATTCGTTTGAAAATTATCGGTGATAGAAGTAAATTTAGCCCAATTCTTCAGGAGCATATGGCGCGAGCTGAGGAATTAACGGCTAATAATACGCGACTAAATTTAGTAATTGCTGCGAATTATGGTGGCCATTGGGATATCGCTCAAGCGACCCAGAAAATAGCCGAAATGGTTGAGGCGGGTGATATTAAGGCTTCTGATGTTGATGATAACCTTATTCAGCAGCATCTATGCCTCGGCGACCTTCCGATGCCAGACTTATGTATCAGAACGGCAGGTGAGCAGCGAATCAGTAACTTTATGTTATGGCAGTTTGCGTATACCGAGCTGTATTTCTCTGAAGTATACTGGCCTGATTTTCAGCATGAAGAGATGCGCAAAGCACTTTTAGCGTACTCTGCTCGTCAACGACGGTTTGGTCAAACGGATGATCAAATCAATAAGGCTTAAGTGCTCCGGTTTTCTCAAGGATGCGATATTATCGTGACGTCGGAACATAAAAAAATTTACCCCAATAGCCCTGCTATTGATAATAAAGTGACCTGAATTGTGCTTAAACAACGGATTATTACCGGATTAATTCTTGCGCCCATCGCCATTGGCGGAATTTTCTTTTTGCCTCCCTTTGAGTTTTCATTGTTTATTGGGTTTATTATCGCAGTTGGTGGATGGGAGTGGGCAAACCTTGCCGGCTTTAGCAAGTCTATTGAGCGGGTGGGCTTTGCTGCGTTTATTTCTTTGTTGTTGTATCTATCAACATGTTTGGACTCAACCTATATCTTAGCTGCTAGTGTTTTTGGTTGGGTTGTTTCGTTTTATCTTATTACTCAGTACCCAAATAAAAAAGCACTTTGGGAATGCCGGTTTAGACGTCTTTTACTGGGCGTTTTTGTACTGGTGCCTGCTTGGACAGGCTTGGTAGTGATTCGAGATAGCAGCGTTTTGGTTTACGCTGGGCAGGTGGTTGATGTGCGTTATCTAATTCTATACATCATGTTTATTGTATGGGGTGCCGATGTAGGGGCTTATTTTTCGGGTAAGGCTTGGGGTAATAAAAAGTTAGCGCCTAACGTGTCTCCTGGCAAATCCTGGGCGGGTGTATATGGTGGTTTGGCGACGACTACGCTGTTTGCAATAGTTGCCTCGCTAATGTTAGAAATGTCCGTTTCAGACACCGCTCTGCTGATTATTATTACGCTGGTTACAGGTGTGTTCTCCGTGGTCGGTGATCTGCTTGAAAGCATGCTCAAGAGACATCGAGGAATAAAGGATAGTAGTCAGTTGTTGCCGGGGCATGGAGGTGTACTAGATAGAGTTGATAGCCTCACTGCGGCTGTTCCGGTGTTAACCTTTCTTTTAATGCTTGTTGGTTGGTTTTAATTTTGACGAGTGTTGAACATTTTCAGTGTTGTAAATCATGAAGCAGATTACCATTCTTGGAGCAACAGGCTCAATTGGTCTGAGTACACTGGATGTTATTTCCGAGCATCGGGATAAGTATTCAGTATTTGCGCTAACTGCAAATACTAATGTTGAAGAGATGTATCAGCAGTGCGCTTTATTTAACCCTCGTTATGCGGTTATGAGTTGCAATGATTCCGCTGTAGCGTTAGGTAAGCTGATTGAAAATAGTGAGCTTGAAACTGAAGTGATGTCAGGTGATGAGGGATTGCATCGAGTTTCTGAGCATCCTGAAGTAGATGTTGTGATGGCCTCTATCGTCGGCGCTGCTGGGCTTAAACCTACATTGGCCGCGGTTCATGCTGGTAAAAGAATACTGTTGGCAAATAAAGAAGCGCTTGTGATGACGGGTAGCCTATTTATGGCTGCCGCGAAAAAAGCGGGCGCTGAAATTTTGCCTATCGATAGTGAGCATAACGCCATCTATCAATGTATGCCTGCTACTTATCGAAGTGGCATGCCTCTCAAACACATTAGAAGAATTCTTTTAACAGCCTCGGGTGGCCCTTTCCGTAATACGCCTTTATCTGACATTAAAGGTGTTACTCCCGAACAAGCATGTAAGCATCCGAACTGGTCGATGGGGCGGAAAATATCTGTAGACTCGGCCACTATGATGAACAAAGGTCTTGAGTTAATCGAAGCTTGCTGGCTGTTCGATACGACGCCAGACAGCATCGAGGTACATGTTCACCCTGAAAGTATTATTCATTCGATGGTTGAGTATGATGACGGGTCTGTATTAGCTCAAATGGGTAGTCCCGACATGAGAACGCCCATTGCATATGGACTTGGCTGGCCTGACCGAATAGAGTCTGGAGTATCTTCGTTAGATTTATTTAAGATATCACAGCTTAACTTCGAGCAACCAGATGAAGAGCGCTTCCCCTGTCTGAGGTTGGCAGCAGAGGCCTACCGTCTAGGTGGGACGGCTTGCGCGATTCTAAATGCTGCCAATGAAGAAGCGGTAGATGCTTTTCTGAATAAAAAAATTCGTTTCGATCAGATAGCGACACTTATTGAGAGAGTGATGGAGTCTCTAGCGCCCCGCCAGCAGGCAGACTTTGATATGATATTTGAAGATGATGCGGCTGCTCGATTAATGGCTGTTAAATTGATAGAGCAAGGGCTATAGCGAATGGAAATTTTACAGTCTGTCTTATCATTGATTATAACGCTTGGGATCCTGGTTACTATTCACGAGTATGGACACTACTGGGTCGCAAGACGTTGTGGTGTTAAAGTTCTTCGTTTCTCTGTAGGTTTTGGTAAACCTATATTTAGCTGGCATGACAAAAATGGAACAGAGTTTGCTGTAGCGTCTATTCCGTTGGGTGGTTATGTCAAAATGCTTGACGAGCGAGAAGGAGAGGTCTCTCCAGATGAGTTTCATTTGGCGTTTAATCGTCAAAGTATTTCTAAGCGGATAGCGATTGTCGCTGCCGGGCCTATTGCTAATTTTCTATTTGCGATCTTTGCTTATTGGTTAATGTTCATATTGGGGTTTACGGTTGTAGCGCCTGTTATCGGAAGTGTGGATGATCAGTCTGTCGCAGCAAATGCTGGAATTTTACCCCATCAAGAGATAATAGCGGTCGATGGCAGTGCTACTAACAGTTGGCAAAGCGTTAACATTGGTCTGCTAAATCGTTTAGGGGACACAGGAGAGGTGGCGCTATCTCTTAAAAATGTCGGTGATGACTCTCCTTCGACGGTTACGATTGCTATCAATGAATGGCTTGCTGATCAAGAAATGCCAAACCCTGTTGGCGCAATGGGGATTCACCCCTTTAGACCGCAAATTCCACCATTAATAGGTGTTGTATCTGAAGGAGGCAGCGCATCTGCTGCCGGGTTTCGTCCTGGTGACCGTGTAATCGCCATAAATGGAAATACGGTTGACGACTGGATGGATTTTGTAGCAGTGGTTAGAGCCTCAGCTGGTGAAGCATTAATGGTCGAGCTATTGCGTGAAACCAGTATCATCAATGTAGATTTGACCCCTCAAACGAAAACTATTGCGGAAGGACAAGTGATTGGCTATATAGGTGCAGGAGTTCAGCAGCCAAAATGGCCAGATGACATGATGCGTGAAGTCCATTATGGCCCAGTAGATGCTTTTGGTGCCGCGCTCGGTAAAACCTGGGAAGACACCATAATGACTCTCAGCTCGATCAAAAAAATGATAGAAGGGCTTATTTCCGTAAAGAATTTAAGTGGCCCAATTACGATCGCTAGAATTGCTAATTCAACTATTCAGTCAGGGCTTGAAACTTTTCTCAGTTTTTTGGCGTTATTAAGTGTTAGTCTGGGCGTACTTAATCTATTGCCAATTCCGGTATTAGATGGCGGCCATTTGCTGTATTATTTTGTCGAACTTATTAGAGGGAAGCCCCTTTCTGAAAATACTCAGTTGATTGGGTTAAAAATAGGCATTACGTTAGTTGTCATGCTAATGTTCGTGGCTTTCTATAATGATCTATTAAGGCTCTAAAGGGGCGGGGATCAGGCGCATAAATTGTGCGGGCGTTTATTAGAGCTGAACATCACACTAAACTGTACGAAACATGTTGTACGAAACTATTAAATGATAGGCATAGCCTCGTTTTAAGGCCTTGTTGGTAACTATTTTTTCATGATAAATCGCAGTAAGTTTCTTTCCAGTGCATTATTATTTTTTATCTGTTTCGGTCTGACCGCTTCTGAATTGCATGCTGAAGAGTTCGAAGTTAAAGATATTCGTGTTGACGGTTTGCAGCGAGTTTCTGCTGGTACCGTGTTTAGTGCGTTCCCTGTTAATGTTGGGGATGACGTAGACTCTGTTCGCTTAGTTGAAGCATCCAAAAACCTATTCAAAAGTGGTTTGTTTACCGATATTCAGTTAGGTCGAGAAGATGATGATCTACTTATTACAGTGGTAGAAAGGCCGTCAATCAGCAAAATAGAAATTGATGGTAACAAAGATATATCGACAGATGACCTGATGGATGGACTTAAATCTGCGGGCATGTATGAAGGTCAAGTTTTTCAACGCGTTACTATGGAAAGGTTAGAGCTTGAGATACTTCGTTCTTATGTTGCACAGGGCCGCTATAATGCCTCTGTCGAAGCAGACGTAGAGCAACAGCCTAGAAATCGTGTCGCGATTAAGCTTAATATCAATGAAGGCGATGTAGCCTCTATTCAGCATATTAATGTAGTCGGCAACAAAGCGTTTTCGGATGAGCAGTTGTTAGACCTGATGGAGTTAAAAACCCCAGGTTGGCTTTCAATGTTCACCAGCGATGACAAGTATGCCAAAGAAAAACTCAGTGGAGATCTTGAAAGAATCCGTTCCTTCTATCTGGATCGTGGCTATATTAAGTTCAATGTCGAGTCTACACAGGTTGCTATATCACCTAGTAAAGAAGATGTTTTTATTACTCTGAATGTTACTGAAGGTCCGCTTTACACGATTAGTGATATACAGCTAAAGGGCGAACTCATTGTTGACGAAGAAGAAATTCGGCGACTGGTGTTAGTAAAAGAGGGTGACACGTTCTCTCGACGACTATTGACCGCGACTTCTGATGTTATTTCCAGACGATTAGGTACAGAGGGTTACACCTTTGCCAATGTCAATGCGATCCCCGAACCTCATGATGACAATACTGCTACAGTGACCTTTTTTGTTGATCCCGGCCGCAGAACGTATGTTAGGCGGATTAACTTTAGAGGCAATGTTAACACTGCTGACGAAGTACTGCGCCAAGAAATGCGTCAAATGGAGGGCGGTTCTGCGTCCACTAACCTGATAGAAGCGTCGAAAAGTCGTCTGGAGAGACTCGGCTACTTCAAAACGGTTACAGTAGAAACTCCAGCTGTGCCAGGTAATGCTGATCAGGTAGATGTTAACTATAGTGTTGAGGAACAAGCTTCAGGTAGCTTATCTGCAAGCCTGGGTTTTTCTCAAGACAGTGGCTTTATTCTAGGGTTGAATGTATCAGAGAACAATTTTTTTGGTACAGGACGAAGAGTGTCGATGGGGATCAATACCAGCGAGTCTGTGAAAAGTGCGAGATTTTCTTATCTAAACCCTTATTATACGGTAGATGGTGTAAGTCGAGGGTTTAGTGTTTTTGCTAAGGCGACAGACTTTGATAACCTCAATACTTCAGCCTATATTCTCGATACTATCGGGGGTGCGGTTACGTTTGGTTATCCAATCAACAACTTCTCCCGATTAAACTTTGGTCTTACTGCGACCAATGATCAGTTAGAGGCAGGTGATGAGTCTGCTTTAGAGGTCGTCGATTTTATTGAAGGGCATGGCGATGTATTTAATAACTTAACGATAGATTTAAGTTGGACCCGAAATACGCTCAACAGAGGTATGTTTGCCACTCAGGGGCTGTCTCAAAGTTTATCCACCAATATCACGACACCGCAAAGTAGTGACCTTCAGTACTTTAAGGCGAATTACAGAACTAACTTTTATCAACCGGTTGACCGATTTCATACCTGGGTGGTTCGTTTACGCTCAGACTTTGGGTATGGTGAGGGTTACGGCGATACAAGTGAGTTACCATTCTATGAAAACTACTTTGCCGGTGGTATTGGGTCTGTAAGAGGTTATGAGTCCAATACATTAGGCTTAAAAGGGACTCAAAGCCCGACAGATTCATCATCACCTAGAGCCTTTGGTGGTAATATTCTGATCGAAGGGTCCGCTGAGCTAATATTCCCGATTCCTTTTGTTGAAGATCAAAGTTCGATGAGGACTGCTCTGTTTTTTGATGCGGGTAACGTTTTTGATGCTAGTCGAGATTATAATCCGGAGCTATCGGAGTTAAGGATGTCGACCGGGGTTAGCTTTCAATGGGTGACAGCGATAGGTCCGCTTGGTTTTGCATTAGCCAAGCCACTTAATGATCAAGAGGGCGATGATACGCAGATATTCCAGTTTACATTGGGACAGAATTTCTAAAGAGTACAGCTTTGTTGTAAGCTAGAAAGCATCAAAAAAATCGCTATCAATGAACTGAAAACAAAAATGTGACATTTTTTATTAAACACTGAAAACTATTAAATACCGAATATTATTAGGAGATATTCTTTATGAAACTGCTTAGAAATTTGCTTTTAGCTAGCTGTGTTATGACATCCTTTTCTGCTTTTGCCGAGACCAAAATTGGGGTGGTTGATATTAGAGCGGCACTTTTCTCATCGGATGCAGCAAAAGCCTTTAGCCAGGAAATGGAGGGTGAATTTAAAACTCAGGAAATGGAAGTTCGTGCTGTGCAAGAGTCCGGGCACAAATTACAGGAGCGTATGAAAAAAGACGCCGCTATTATGAGCGATACTGAACGTACAAAGCTGGCATTGCAGCTTGAAGAAAAAGCTAAGGAGTTTAAATACCTTAAAGCTAAATTAGATAAAGCGGTTTCAATCAAAAAACAGGATTTTATTCAAACATCAAAGCCTAAGGTAGATGAAGTGTTAAAAGCCTTAGTTGAGTCTGAAAAGTATGATTTAATCATGCCAAGAGAAGCCGTTATCTATAGTGCCCAGTCGTTTGACGTAACCGCTAAAGTGATTGAAAAACTAAACGCACTTAAGTAACAATCAACGCTCTTGCCATAACATTTATCGCGAACGCCCTCCTGTTTTTTAAATGAGAGGGCGTAGCTCGTTTTGGGTACTGTGTTTATAGTGCCTAGTAGTCAGTTTAAAATGATTATAGAGAGGACATGCGCAGTGTCTAATGCACATGGAAAACAGTATACACTTTCTCAGTTGGCTGAAATTGTTGAGGGAGAGGTTGTTGGCGAGGGTGATAGGATAATCACGGGTATTTCGACGTTGCAGGGGGCTCAAAATGGTGATATCTCTTTTCTAGCTAACCCTGCGTATGAAAAATTCTTGGCGGAAACCCGTGCTTCTGTGGTGATCGTTTCCCATAACAGTGTTGACCGTTGTCCTTGTGATGCACTGGTTGTGAAAAACCCTTATCTGGCTTACGCAGCACTCAGTCATTATTTTGCATTCGCCTTGACTGAACCTTTGGGTATTCATAAAACGGCAGTCGTACACGAAACTGCAGAGGTCGATATGACTGCAGTGGTAGGTGCAAGTGCGGTCATCGAGAAAGGTGCGGTAATTGGTGCTAATGTTATTGTAGGTGCTGGATGTTTTATTGGTGAGAATACTGTTCTGGCCGAAGATACGAGACTCTATGCCAATGTATCGGTGTATCATGGGGTGTCAGTTGGCAAGGGTTGCATTGTTCATAGTGGCGTAGTGCTAGGTGCTGACGGATTTGGCATTGCACCAGGGCCAAATGGGTGGAATAAAATTGCCCAGATAGGTGGTGTTGTTATAGGTGATAATGTTGAAATAGGCGCCAATACCGCTATTGATAGAGGTGCGCTTGATAATACGGTTATTGAAAATGGTGTAAAACTAGATAATCAGATTCAGATTGCTCATAACGTAATCGTAGGTGAAAACACGGCAATTGCGGCTTGTTCCGGTATAGCGGGCAGTACGCGTGTTGGAAAGAACTGCGTGATAGGTGGCGGGTGCGGTATTGCCGGTCATTTAGATATAGCGGATAACGTTCATTTGACTGGCATGACACTAGTGACGAAAAGTATTAAAAAAGCAGGGGTGTACTCCTCCGGAACAGCGGTAGAGCCGAATGCAAAATGGAGAAGGAATGTGGTTCGCTTCAGGCAGTTGGATGAGCTGGCGAATCGCGTCAAAAAATTAGAAAAGGATATTGAGTAGGGGTTTTAATTTCTACACAGATTAACTAAGTTTATTGAGGCAATATAGAAATGATGGACATTGATCAGATACTTGAGTACCTACCTCACCGGTACCCGTTTTTGTTGGTCGATAGGGTGACGGAGATAAACCCGGGTACGAGTATCGTAGGGTATAAAAATGTCACTATTAATGAACCGTTCTTTACTGGCCACTTTCCCGGAAAGCCAATTATGCCGGGAGTTTTGATTTTAGAAGCGATGGCTCAGGTTTCTGGAATTCTTGGCTTTGTTACCAATGGAACAAAGCCAATTGATGGTCGAATTCAGTACTTTGCAGGTTCCAATCGGGTTAGATTCAAACGCCCTGTTATACCAGGGGATCAACTCGTACTTGAATCGAGCCTTGTAGCCAATAAGCATGGCATCTGGAAGTTTGATTGTCGAGCACTGGTTAATGGTGAAGTGGTTTGTGTTGGTGAAGTGAAGACCGCTGAGAGAGAAAGCTAATGAGTATTCATCCCCAAGCAATTGTCGACCCGTCAGCTATTCTGGCGGACGATGTCACCGTAGGGCCATGGAGTTATATTGGTCCAAACGTAGAAATTGGGCCGGGTACGGAAATTATGTCTCATGTAGTGGTTAAAGGCCCTACTGTGATTGGAAAAAACAATCGATTTTTTCAGTTTTCAAGCATTGGTGAAGAGTGCCAAGATAAAAAATATGCCGGTGAGCCGACTAGGCTTGAAATTGGCGACAATAATATTATTCGTGAGAATTGCACCATTCATCGCGGAACCATTCAAGATCAAAGCTTAACCAAGATTGGCAGTAATAATCTGGTGATGGCCTATGTGCATGTCGCTCATGATTGCGTGCTGGGTGACAATATTATCCTTGCTAACAATGCGACGTTGGCCGGGCATGTATATGTTGGTGATTGGGCGATACTAGGCGGTGGTACGATGGTTCACCAGTTCTGTAAGGTGGGTTGCCACAGTATGAGTGCTGGAGGCAGTATTGTTCTAAAAGACATTCCGGCATTTATTATGGCTAGTGGTCAATCGGCATCTGCATTTGGTTTGAATTCAGAAGGTCTAAAGCGTAGAGGCTTTTCTAAAGAAGCTATGCTTGAGCTTAAACGCGCTTATAAGGTGATTTTCAGGGAAGGGCTGACACTTAAGCAAGCTATTGAATCACTTGAAGAGGTCGCGCCAAACGTGCCAGAGGTTAATGTGTTGCTTGAATCTCTTAAAAATTCAGATCGTGGTATTTTGCGTTAAGGAATAGGCGATCATGAACATCGATACTGCATCACAAGGAGAGGGGGTAAATAAAACGTCCGCTGTTATTAGCGAACGCCCTGTTCGAATAGGGATGGTCGCGGGTGAAATATCCGGTGATATATTAGGGGCGGGGCTCATAAAAGAGCTGAAACGGCGCTATCCTAATGCACTATTTGAAGGGATTGGCGGGCCACTCATGGTTCAGCAAGGGTTTAAAACCCATGTACCGATGGAGAGGCTCTCGGTGATGGGGTTGGTCGAAGTACTTGGACGCTTGTTTGAGCTAATAGGCATTCGTAGAAGAATTTGCCAGCACTTCCTCGATAATCGTCCAGATGTATTTATCGGAATCGATGCACCTGATTTTACGTTAGGTCTTGAAGAGTCGCTGCGCAAGGCAGGTATAAAAACGGCGCACTATGTTAGCCCATCCGTTTGGGCATGGCGTCAAAAGCGGGTTTTTAAGATTGCCCGCGCAGTGGATTTGATGCTAACGCTCTTTCCGTTTGAGGCTAAGTTTTACAAAGATCATCAAGTTCCGGTGGCGTTTGTTGGTCATCCGCTAGCTGATATGATTCCGCTAGACTCGCCCCAGTTAATTGCTCGTGAAAAACTAGGCCTATTGTCGACGCCCGTGGGTGAAAGCCAAAACGTAGTGGCTCTGTTACCAGGCAGTCGTTCTGGTGAAGTTCATTATCTTGGTGAAATATTTATCGAGACCGCACAGTACGTTCTGTCTCAAAATTCAGGTGCCCAGTTTTTATTGCCCTATGTTAATGAAGATCGAAAGCAACAGATAGAAGAGATTATTCAACGTTTAGGCCCAGACTTGCCCATCACGTTAATAAAAGGGCAGTCTAGAGAGGTAATGGCGGCGAGTAATGTGATCTTGTTGGCGTCCGGCACAGCGACTCTGGAGGCTATGCTGCTCAAGCGCCCAATGGTTGTCGCGTATCGCATGAGCGCCATCACGTTCTTTATTATGAAACGGCTGATGAAAGCCCCTTATATTGCGTTACCGAACCTACTTGCTAACAAGGCGCTTGTACCAGAACTAGTACAAGCACAAGCATCACCACAAAATCTTGGTAAATCGATCCTGCAAAGGTTAGCTAAAAATAGCGACAGCGAGGCTCTTAACGCTGAGTTTATACAGATTCATCAGTCACTTAAGCAGGATGCAAGTGATAAGGCAGCCACAGCTGTTTCGAGGTTGATTAATCATGATGCCAAATGATGATTTCGAATGCCTATATCAAGGCGACTTATTAGCCGGCGTTGATGAAGTGGGGCGTGGCCCTTTGGCGGGAGATGTTGTAGCTGCCGCCGTGATACTTGACCCCGCTGCACCTATAGACGGGTTGAACGACTCGAAGAAGTTGAGCGAGAAAAAACGAGAAAGGCTGTTTGATGAAATTAAAGCAAAAGCATTGTCATGGTCTTTGGGGCGAGCATCGGTTGCCGAAATTGATGAGTTAAATATTTTGCATGCATCATTATTGGCGATGAAACGTGCGGTAGAAAGTTTACCCGTGACACCTGAATATGCATTAATTGATGGTAATAAATGCCCTGACATTAGTGTTCAGTGTGAGTATGTGGTTAAGGGTGATAGCCGTGTTGCAGCTATAAGTGCTGCCTCAATACTTGCTAAGGTTACACGAGACAGAGAGATGATTGCACTTGACCAACAATATCCAGAGTATGGATTCGCGGGACATAAAGGGTATCCAACGGCCGTTCATATGAAGGCATTAAAAGAGCATGGTGTGACGAATATTCACAGAACAAGCTTTCGTCCTGTTCGGGAGTGTATTGCACTAAACCGGAATGTGGGATTAAAAGATTTAATATAAGGCAGGCTAAGTAATATTGAAAGGTCAAAATCGCGCCAGAGTGGCGCTCCTACGAAACAATATCGATCCTATGATATAGCTAGGAGCAACTCTAAGCCGCGATTTTTTTAGAGATTATCGCTCTAAATGCTGAAGTTTATTCTCAACACCATCCCATTCAGTCGCATCTGGTAACGGATCTTTTTGTTCGGTGATGTTTGGCCAGGTCTGGCAAAGTTCAGCGTTAATCTCGACATACTGCACTTGATCAGCAGGCAACTCATCTTCTGAGAAAATAGCATTTGCGGGGCACTCTGGCTCACATAATGCGCAATCAATACACTCGTCTGGATCAATAACGAGAAAGTTTGGGCCTTCATAAAAACAGTCGACTGGGCATACTTCAACGCAATCAGTGTACTTACATTTCACACAGTTATCGGTAACAATAAATGTCATTATTTGCTCCCCAGCTTGGTCAATTCTTGAGCTTAATGGTTAAATCTATATCGATTTCAAAAAAATAGGGGCATATTGTATGGGTTGACCGGTGAGCAGGCAAGTCAATATGACATTGCTCGCCAAAATCTACCCTAAATCAGCCTGATAAGGCTTTTAATCGGTATAGTTCATCGAGCGCTTGTCTAGGCGTTAAACTATCTGGATCAATGTCATGAATGGCAGTTTCGACCGGGCTAGGCTCCATCACAGCGAACATATCTGATTGTAGAGAGGCGTTTTGTAACGTGTCAATGTTGCCGGAGCTTTGCAGGCTAGGTGCGGTCGCTTTGCAATCAGACGCCTCAAGCTTGTTTAATTGTTGCCTGGCATTTTGAATGACCGAATGGGGTACCCCTGCCAGTTTGGCGACTTGTAGCCCGTAACTTTGGCTTGCTGGGCCCTCATGAACTGTGTGCAAGAACACGATTGAATCCTCATGCTCTGTCGCGGTAAGGTGCACATTGACCGCGTTGCTAAGTTGTTCGGGTAGAGTTGTCAGCTCAAAATAATGGGTGGCAAAAAGCGTATATGCTTGTGTCGTTTTTGCTAAATGCTCGGCGCTGGCCCATGCTAATGATAGACCGTCAAATGTACTGGTTCCGCGACCTACTTCATCCATAAGCACTAAGCTGTTCTCTGTAGCATTGTGGAGTATGTTCGCGGTCTCAGTCATTTCGACCATAAACGTTGAGCGTCCACCTGCAATATCATCTGAAGACCCCATACGGGTAAAGATACGATCAACTGGGCCGATGACTGCGCGGTTGGCGGGTACAAAACTACCGGTACCAGATAGTAATACTATTAGCGCAACCTGACGCATATAGGTTGATTTACCACCCATGTTCGGGCCGGTGATAATGAGCATGCGGCGTTCAGTATCCAAATGCAGGTCATTGGGTACAAATGGGGCGTCTAGCAGTTGTTCGATAACCGGATGTCGGCCGTCTTCAATCAATAAACCAGGCTTAGCACTAATTTCTGGTGGCGCGAGGTTCAATGTTTGGGCGCGTTCTGAAAGGTTGGCTAGTACGTCTAGTTCCGAAATAGCTTGAGCGGTGATCTGCAAAGGCATCAACTGTTCAGCTAACGTGGTGATTAAGGTTTCGTATAGCGCTTTTTCACGACTTAGAGCACGGCTTTTACTGCTAAGGGCTTTATCTTCGAACTCTTTTAGCTCTGGTGTAATAAAACGTTCTGCGTTCTTTAGTGTTTGCCGTCTAATATATTCTGTTGGGGCTTGATCAGATTGGGCCCTGCTAATTTCAATAAAATACCCGTGGACACGGTTGTAACCGACTTTTAAAGTTGGAATTCCCGTGCGCTCTTTTTCTCTGTTTTCCAAATCAACTAGAAATTGTCCCGCGTTTTCACTGAGTGAACGCAGCTCATCTAACTCTTCATCGTAGCCCTCTTTAATAACCCCCCCATCTCGTATTATCACAGGCGGATTATCGATGATGGCTCTTTCAAGCAGGTCTGTCAGTTCAGGATACTCTCTAATTTCTCTTGCAAGCTGCTTGACCTGGGAGGACTCAATATCTGCAAGAATGGATTGCAGGTCAGGTAAAATTGAAAATGTGTCTCTTAAACGGGCAAAATCTCTGGGTCGTGCAGAGCCAAGTGCCACTCGAGAGAGTATTCGTTCGATATCGCCAATTTTCTTCAGCTGATCTTGTACGTTTTCGTAATAATACTCATTGAGCAGCGCTTTAACCGCGTCTTGTCGGTCGGTAATCTGCTGTTGGTCACGCAGGGGGCGGTTTAGCCATCGTCTAAGCAAGCGACTCCCCATGGCTGTAGAGGTTTTATCCATCACCCATGCTAGAGTGTGAAGATGCCCCCCCATTATATTGGTATCGATTTCTAGGTTACGATGGCTAGTTGCATCAAGAATGACGCTTTCTTCTCGTCGTTCGCGGTTCAACTGTCGAATATGAGGGAGGTTGTTGCGTTGTGTTTCACGTGCGTATTGTAATAAGCAGCCTGCCGCCTGAATGGCCAGAGTCAAATCATCGCAGCCAAAGCCTGTGAGGTCTTTGGTTTGAAGCTGTTTGGTTAAGATCCGTTGAGCCGTTTCCATCTCAAAATTCCATGGAGGCTGGCGCCTGAGCCCTTTAATATTGGCAATCGCTTCGCTATAAGGAAACTCCTCGCTGACCAGTAGCTCGGCTGGCTGCAGTCTCTGTAATTCACCCTGTAATGCTTCAAGGCTATCGACTTCCAGCACATTAAAGCGGCCGCAACTAATATCAAGTGTAGCGATACCGAATGATTCTTCGACGAAATGAACGGCTGTCAGCAGGTTGTCTTTTTTCTCTTCTAAAAATGCTTCATCTGTCAGTGTCCCTGGCGTCACGACACGAACCACCTTTCGCTCAACTGGGCCTTTGCTGGTCGCCGGGTCACCAATTTGTTCGCAAATAGCAACTGATATTCCTGCTTTCACAATACGGGCAATATAGCCTTCAGCTGCATGATAAGGGATGCCAGACATAGGGATAGGTTGGCCCGCTGATTGCCCACGAGCGGTCAGCGTAATATCCAATAGTTCAGACGCTCTTTTAGCATCATCATAAAACAACTCATAAAAATCCCCCATACGATAAAACACTAATTCATTGGGGTGATCTGCCTTAAGGCGGTGGTATTGTTGCATCATTGGGGTGTGTTGAGGCGTGCTGTCTTTCGAGTTAGCCATGATGTAAGCGTTTTACCCTGTATAAAAAAATCAAACGACAATTTTACGTGAAATCATAGAGATATAAAGAGAAGAAAGAAGGATAAATTAAACTTCGGTTAAAAGACTTTGCAGATAAAAAAAAGTGTGGAATAATACTGACCAAATATACAGTGTTTTATATAAATAGCTTTTAGAGGTCACCGATGGACGATAACAAAAAGAAGGCGCTTACCGCAGCATTGTCACAAATTGAACGACAGTTTGGTAAAGGCGCTGTCATGAAAATGGGGGATCAGCCTCGTGAAGCGATTCCTTCTGTCTCGACGGGTTCTTTGGGGCTTGATGTCGCTTTAGGTATAGGCGGTCTTCCTTATGGCCGTATCGTTGAAATTTATGGCCCTGAGAGTTCTGGTAAAACGACGTTAACGTTACAAGTCGTGGCAGAAGCGCAAAAGCAGGGCAAGACCTGTGCATTTATCGATGCGGAGCACGCACTTGATCCTATTTATGCAGAAAAACTAGGTGTAAACGTTGATGAGCTTTTAGTTTCTCAGCCGGACACAGGTGAGCAGGCGCTTGAGATTGCAGATATGTTGGTTCGTTCCGGCGCGGTTGAAGTCATTGTTGTTGACTCGGTAGCTGCTCTGACGCCTAAGGCTGAAATTGAGGGCGAGATGGGCGATCATCACGTTGGCCTACAGGCTCGACTCATGTCACAAGCGCTGCGTAAGATTACTGGTAATATTAAAAACGCTAATTGCCTGTGTATTTTTATCAACCAAATACGAATGAAAATTGGCGTTATGTTCGGTAATCCAGAAACCACTACCGGTGGTAATGCACTTAAGTTTTACTCATCTGTGCGTTTGGATATTCGCCGAACGGGTGCCGTTAAAGTGGGTGATGAGATTGTAGGTAATGAAACCCGTGTAAAAGTGGTGAAGAATAAGGTATCTCCTCCATTTAAGCAGGCTGAATTCCAAATCATGTATGGTAAGGGGATCTATCATATGGGTGAAATTATTGATATGGGTGTTAAGTGTGGCTTGGTCGATAAGGCGGGTGCTTGGTACTCATATAAAGGTGATAAGATAGGTCAGGGTAAAGCTAACTCTGCGGTATATTTAGAGGGGCACCCTGAGATCGCTACTGAGATTGAAGGGTTGATACGCGATCAGCTAATGCCTAAACCAGAAACCGCTGACGAAAAAGAAGAAGCTATGGAGCAGATAGAGATTTAATAGTGTTGTATTGTTCAGTAGCCTAGATACTTCTACTTATATCGACTAATTGATAGAATACCTAAAATGCGCTTGAGTCCAAAAGACTTTAGCGCATGTTTTGTTTTACGCTAACCTATAGTTTTAATGGTCTCAATCGTACGATTTATTGAGGAGGCAATATGCTTAAGTGGTTATTGTTAATAGTAGTCGGCGCAGGTTTTGTTTTTTGGTTAAAGCGAGGTAAGAAGGGTCATGATATTACTGACCCGGAAGTTAAAGAGATTGACCAGCAGCGCTATTATGTGAATCCACCAGACGAAAAAACGAGTGCGCCTAAAGATAACCAAAGCAATGATCTATAGTGCTTTTTATTGCCTTGGTTTATCGCTAGTTAATGGAGTGAGTTGCATAATTTAGCAGAACACGTTGTCGTACCTCAGGTGAACAATGTTGCAACCTACCGTTTAATTCTTCAGTCGCCTTTTTGATCTGATCTTCGGAAAAGGGGGGCTGGTCCTTTAGTTGTATTGGCGCATCGTTTTTGACAGGCAGAGCGGATAGTGCCAGCTCTGCAGCACGGTTAACAGGAAAGGTTAACCTGTTTTGCATAATTGATTGGTCTATACGTTCAGCAATCTCCAGATGCTTTAAGTCTTTTAACGTGCCATCCAAAAGTTCGTTGCCAAAATGAACGTGCACAGAGCCCTTTGAGCCGAATAATCCTTTTTTTACCGCTGTTAGATCTTCGATAGCCTGCTTGTTGTAGTGACCTTGGCGCTCTGTTATTTCTAGCTCTGTTGCCTTGTCTATATCACAAGGGTCCCATTCGTATGAGAAACTGACGGGCACGATATTCAAGCGATCAATATACTCACCAAAGGCCATCTCTTTTGGCTTTTCCAGCCCCAGCATTTTAATAAGCGCGGGGTTGGTTTTATCGAGATTATCTTTTGAACGACCTTCTTTTTGTGCTATCCAGATATTTGAAGAACGGTTGAAACTAAGATGTCCAATATAGGCCGACTGAAGTTTCATCGCTTTTAGTATCTCTCGCGGTGATGTAATAGATCGCAGAATTTTAAAGCACTTGTTGAGCAATGCGAACTCAAGAGCAATGCTATTCTTAAGCAAGTTATCGCCTATCGCACAGTGAGCGGTTTTATGTTGATGGTGGTGTAGTAGAAAGTTCAACAGCAATGGGTCCATCAAAATATCACGATGATTTGAAATGAATAGGTAGTGTCGGTCAGGTGATAACTGATCTAATCCACTAAAGCTGAGGTTGGTGATTGAGTTTTCGATAATAGGGGTGGCGATTTCATTAACCAAAAGCTGAAGCTCTTTAATGGTTTTAGCGCTGTTTAAGTTGTTTAATGTTTGTCGCAACTTCGCGTTAATGCCTTCGTTACTTGAGTTAGATTGAGCCTGAGCAAAAAAATCAGTTAAAAGATTAACGAATGAATCGTCTGAACATAGACGTAAAATTGAAGCGTGAACTTCATCGTCAAAGAACTCTCTTATTTGATCAAACTCTTCCCGCCAGGGCTGTAATAATGTTGACTCTAGTGAAATTTTATCAGATTTTTTGATCATAACTGCAGAAGTGTCCAGAGTGTAATTCTATTGGTTCAGTATTTATGACAATAATAATCGCAAAGTGGTTCTCCAGTCCATTTGCTTTGTAAGGCTTTTGTGTAAGCTGGTACGAGATGTCAAATGATTGGGACAATGGGTCAAGAGAAATGAGAATTAGAACACTATAGTAAATGCCATAAAAACGTAACACTTATAGGTGTTAATAGTCGTTGTTCATCTGGACGAAAAGGAAGATAGATTATGCTACAGCAAGCCAGTTACTCTCAGCCTGAATTAGATGCCATATTCAATGTCGCTAACCCACCTGCTATGCAGTTGCCTCAGGGCAAGATGCGAATGATTGACCGAATTGTCCATATCTCTTCAACAGGAGGGAAGTACAATAAGGGTGAAGTTATAGCTGAGTTTGATGTACTTCCTGATCTTTGGTTCTTTAAGTGTCACTTCCCAGGAGACCCAGTGATGCCGGGTTGTTTAGGTGTGGACGCGCTTTGGCAGGGGTTAGGCTTTTATTTGGCATGGGCCGGGTATGAAGGAAAGGGAAGAGCGTTAGGGGTAGGCGGAGTACGTTTTTTTGGAGAGGTACTGCCAGAAGCATCTACTGTTCGCTACCACATTCATATTCGTCGTGTCTTTAGAAAAGATATTGTAATGGGGATCGCGGACGGGTCTGTCTATGTGGATGGAACTGAAATCTACAGTGCGGAGAACATCAGAACCGGCCTTATTCCCGTAGAAAGTATGAACGCAGTTAGTTAATACGATATAGCTAAATTGAATGTACGCATAAAGACGACCTATCGATACCGTTGTTGAAATTGAAAAATATTCTGTATTTATCCTGAGGAAGAGTAAATGAAACGTGCCGTTATTACCGGAATAGGGGTTATTTCCAGCTTAGGCAATACTATTCAAGATGTTACGGAGTCATTAAAGCAGGGGCGAAGTGGCATTACGACCGATGATACATTTGTAGAAGTGGGTCTTCGCTCTCAAGTTAGTGGTCAGATTTCATTATGCCCTAAAGAGTTGATAGATCGTAAACTGTATCGTTTTATGACTGACTCTTCAGGCTATGGATATCTTGCAATGCAGAATGCTATTGCCGATGCCAAGTTGGATGAAAATTTAGTTAAAAATGATATGACAGGCCTAGTGATGGGAACCGGCGGAACCTCAACTGAAGATGTGGTTGATTCGGTTGATGTGTTTCGCAAAGGCGGAGTCAGAAAGGTAGGCCCTTATCGAGTGACAAGGGGTATGAATAGCGCGCTATCATCTGTATTGGCAACGGCGTTTGGAATTCGCGGAATTAATTACTCAGTCACCTCTGCATGTGCGACGAGCGCCCACTGCATTGGTAATGCGGTTGAGCAGATTCAGCTCGGTAAACAGAATATAGTCTTTGCTGGGGGGGCGGATAGTGCGCATTGGACCCTCGCGTTGCAGTTTGATGCTATGGGGGCACTATCAACCAAATATAATGATACGCCAGAAAATGCATCACGTCCGTATGATAAAGATAGAGATGGCTTTGTTATCGCAAGTGGTGCTGGTGTAGTGGTGGTAGAAGAATTGGAGCACGCGTTAGCGCGAGGAGCGCATATCTACGGTGAAGTTATCGGTTATGCTGCAACTTCAGATGGTAAGGATATGGTTCAGCCTTCTGGTGAAGGGGCCGAGCGATGCATGAAGCTGGCGCAGAGGCTAGCAGGTAGCCGTAAGGTTGATTATATCAATACCCATGGTACTAGTACGCCAATGGGAGATCTAACTGAATTAAAGGCGATTAAAGCGGTGTTTGGTGAGCATGTACCTAAATTGAGTGCCACTAAATCACTTAGTGGTCATTCGTTAGGCGCTGCTGGGGTGCATGAAGCGATCTATAGTCTAATTATGATGCAGGAAAACTTTATAGCGGGAACAGCTAACCTGAAAGAACCAGAAGATGAAACCGCTACAATACCAATTGTTTCCAAAGCAGAAGATGCTGATGTGAGTGTTGTGATGAGTAATAGTTTCGGATTTGGTGGAACTAATGCTTCTTTGATTCTGGCAAAGTATCCTGAATAAGTAGCTATCGAGCCCCCTAAATTACTGAATATCTGTTAAGTACTTGAGAGAACAAGCGCTATGGTTATCAAGCCCAAAGTTAAAGGTTTTATCTGTGTGAATGCTCACCCTGTTGGTTGTCGTGAATATGTTGACCAGCAAGTGAGTTATGCATCGGAACGCACATTAGAAGGACCAAAGCGGGCGTTAATTATCGGGTCTTCATCAGGGTATGGTCTAGCTTCACGGATCGCGCTTGGTATGGGGGGCGGCGCACATACTATCGGAGTGCATTTTGATAGAGAACCCACAGAACGCAAAACAGCGGGTGCAGGGTGGTATAATAATCAACGCTTTGAAATGCTGGCAAAAGAGCGAGGATTGATAGCGGAAAGTCTGAATGTTGATGCATTTCAAGATGATGCCAAGTTAGCGGTTGTTGAAAAAATCAAAGAAACGGTTAAGGAGGTTGATTTAATCGTCTATAGTGTTGCGGCTCCACGGCGTTATGTTGCAAGTGAAGATAAATGGTATAGTTCTGTACTCAAGCCTATCGGAAGCTCATTCCAAGGTAAGACTATTGATACTGATAAGGGCGAGATCAAGGCTATCGAGCTGAAAGAAGCCTGCAAAGATGAAATTGACGCCACTGTAAAGGTGATGGGTGGTGAAGATTGGTTGCAATGGGTTGAGGTATTAAACGAAGCCGGTGTTTTAGCAGATGGTTGTAAAACAATTGCCTATACTTACATAGGTGACGAAATTACATGGCCAATATACGGGGATGCCACTATAGGTCAGGCAAAGAAAGATCTTGATGAAACCGTAACGAAAATTAATACTCTTTTGCATAGCAATAGTGACCGCTCGAATGATGATAGTTCGAATGGAAATCGAGCATTTATCGGTGTACTTAAAGCACTTGTGACGCAGTCGAGTGCAGCGATACCGGTCATGCCACTATATATTTCATTGCTTTACCGAGTAATGAAAGAACAAGGCACTCATGAAGGGTGTATCGAACAGATTTTTAGAATTTTAACCACAGGCCTCTATGGAGAGAACTGCCAAATAGATAGTGCTGGACGTTTAAGAGTCGACGAACATGAACTAACTGAAGAGGTTCAGTCTGAGGTAAAGCGTCGATGGGAACGTATCAGTAACGAAAACCTACGACAGCTTTCAGATTTTGATGGATATAAAAGTGACTTTTTAAAGCTGTTTGGGTTTGGTTTTCAGGATATCGATTATGAGACTGACGTAGAGACTGTGCTGCCGGAGTGAAACCTATGAGTGAAGTACAGCGTAATAAAAGCCTAGAGAAAGAGTCTGCTGCAGCATTACTGCTAAGCCTAGAAGACTATTCAAGGCAAACCGATATGATCAGGACAGAGGCCTCGCAGGGAGCTGGCGTTGCTGTTCGTGATAAAGCGATACGCCTAAATCAATATGAAATTAGCCATAGTGTGCTCGAGGGCGGGGTATTTGTTGCTGGAGATGACTTAATTCGTCAGGCCAATGCCTTGCGGCAGACGTCAGGTGAAGCTTATCAGCAGCAAGTGCTTATTCCAGCTGAAAGCAGTGATAGAAGCTCCATTCTAAAGCTGGTGGCTGAAATATCTGACCGAATCATCTCTGAAACAAAAGAAGGCCCACTGTATATCGCGGAAATTGAGCTCAGTTATGGCTCGCAATCGGTGCGGTTAGGCATTGTGGCCCAGAACCGGCAAGTTAATAATGGTGTATGGAAACCAAAGCATCACCGCAAGGCTGGTCAATGGGTTAGAGAGCTAGAGCGCAGAAATATACCCGTTGTGACGTTTATTGATACACCGGGTGCAGATGCTGGTGGAAAGGCAAACCTGAAAAACCAGGCCCACAGTATTTCTGAATTGATCGCGACGATGGCAGACCTTAAGGTTCCGACAATTGGCATTGTATGGGGTTTTGGTTACTCGGGTGGTGCGATTCCGTTAGCCGCTACTAACCTGCTATTGTCGGTCAGAGACGGGATATTTAGCACGATTCAACCAAAAGGGTTGGCTTCAATTGCTCGAAAACAAAAGCTTGATTGGCAGACCTGTGCACGTTTGGTCGGCGTGTCTGCCCCAGAGCTATTTCAAGAAGGGATTATTGATGGGGTGATTGATTATTCCCCATTGGAAGGTGGACAGAATAGCGAGCGTCTAAACGCCGCTATCGTGACCTCACTGTGTCAAATTGAGCAGCAGTCACGGCTTATTATCAAAAAGATAACGCCGTTAAGTCAGCACTACATTGATGTCAGTAGATTGATATCAGCTGGAAAAGAAGAACTTCTGAGCAAACGGCTAGAGCCACTTGATGTTAGAGGGTTTCCGTCAATCTTTGGCTTTGCCTACGGAGCATTGCGTTCATTAAAGCTAAGGTCTCGGCTAAAAACACAGTCTGTGCAGCTAGAAGAGAGTAGTTCTGACGTTTGTGAATTGCCTATTTCACCTGATGAACAACAGCGAATACTCAGCGACTCACGATTCAAAGAATGGCTGAAACGTAGTGACAAACTAATTTATGAAGACGGGCTCTTCAAAAGCTGGACTCGCTACCGAGAAAGTGAGCAGCATCGAGGTGATGAGCGAGGGTATATTGCATCACTATTTTTAGGAAACCCTAAAGGTAATTTTGAGAAAGCGTTACATGAACTCTCTGCAGAAATTGCGTTCTATCTTTATAACGGATGGCAACAAGAGTCTCAGCATCATTTGGGCGCGCTTATCGCCAATCTGGAAAACCTGAAAGATGAAGTTGATTGCAATGTTCTCGCAAATGAACAATTGAGTTTTATTGACCTTATTCAGGATCGTCGATTTAAACCCGTCACTATAGAGCATTGTAAACAACTTATTAGTTTTGATCGTCTTTATGAAAATATACTGATTAATTTAACTGAGATTGTGTCCGAGTTTAGTGATAACAAAAAAATCTCAGAGTCGCTACTGCACTCGATGCTTAAAGAATCAGGTATTGAAACCGAAGAGCAGGTCGCTTCGTTTAGTGGTTGGTTAATGCGTATTCGTAATACCAGTAATTTTGGTGAGTTTTTACGAACAGCAGAGCAGTGGAAAAAGGTTCAGCACCCAAGGTCCTCTGATGTGGTTTTCGTGGTGGCGAGTTACTTCTTTGAAAAGCTCTACCCCGAGTTGTTTGAATGCCAGAAAGAAAATAAATCCTTCTCTGGTCAGTTTAACCCTGTATTTATCGGGCGTCGAAAAGATTTTTGGAATCGGCTGAATCAAGCAATTAAGGATCTCCGAATCCAATCAATACTAAATGATATTAAACCTGGTGGTAGCTTTACGCCACAGGAATTGATTAGCACATTGTTTGTTGACTTTATGGAGCTGGATAGTCGTATTACCACGGCGAATCCAAAGCATTTCCCTGGTTTTGGAGAGGCGATTATTCGTCAACAGTTAAAATCAAAATCTGCATCGGGCCTGATTACGGGAGTAGCAGAGTTTGCGGTTGGCGATGACCTTGAGCCGGTCGGTTTATTTGTATCGAACCATTCGTTTCAGGCGGGTGCGTTTGATATGTCTTCGGCAGAGCGCTTTTGTCGACTATTAGCGTATTGTGGTGAATACTCTATTCCGGTTATCGGATTTATCAGCTCGGGTGGTATGCAAACTAAAGAAGGCGCATCCGCACTGTTTTCTATGGCAGTGGTAAATGATCAGATTAATCGCTTTGTGAGTGAGCTCGGGTTACCTATTTTAATGTTCGGGTATGGCGACTGTACAGGTGGTGCGCAAGCCAGCTTGGTAACCCACCCGTTAGTAGAAACCTATTACTTTTCGGGTACGAATATGCCTTTTGCTGGGCGTATCGTAGTACCGGAGTATTTGCCCGTTACGGCAACCTTGGCTAACTATTTGGTATCGGAACCCAATAGTATGCACGGACTTGTGAAACATCCTATGTTTGAAGGCTTGGATGAACGGCTGACGGCCATTGACCCAGTCATCACCTCTGCAGGTATGGGTGTGTCAGAGCTGATTAATCGTTGGTTAACTCATAAAGATATTCCGGGGCGTAAAGACGAATTCAAGAAGAAAACGGCTATTCAAACGTTTGGGTCTTACCAGAAGGTGTTAATACACGCTAGAGGTTGTACCGCCGTTAAGTTGATACGAGAAGCACATGCCATGAATCTCTATGTGGTATTGGTGCAGTCAGACCCTGATATGGATTCCGTTGCTGCGGATATGCTTAAAGAAGGTGACAATCTTGTGTGCTTGGGAGGCTATACCTCAGATGAAAGCTATTTGAATGGTAATAGCGTACTGCGTATTGCGGAGATGTATGGCGCAGAAGCACTGCACCCTGGCATTGGATTTTTATCAGAAAACAGCCAGTTTGCTCATGAGTGTCTATCTCAAGGGTTAAACTTTATTGGTCCTTCACCAGAAAGCATGGAGGCAATGGGGGATAAATCTAAAGCGATCCATACCTCTATTGAATTGGGTGTACCGGTTGTCCCAGGGAGTCATGGCTTATTAAGAAATATTACTCATGCAGAGCAAGTAGCTGATGAGATTGGGTTCCCGATTATTCTGAAAGCGGCACACGGCGGTGGTGGAAAAGGTATTGTCGTTGTCGAGAAGGCTGAGCAATTAAAAGAGCTCTTTTTTATGATCAAGGCTGAGGCACGCAACAGCTTTGGTAGCGGAGACATTTATCTTGAACGATTAGTGACTCGTTTCAGACATATAGAAGTTCAATTGTTAAGGGATCGATTTGGTTGCACACGTATCCTCGGTCTGCGAGATTGTAGTGTACAACGGAATAAGCAAAAGATTATCGAAGAGTCAGTATCAACGGCACTTCCGGCAGAGCAAGAAAAAATCGCTATAGATTCTGCTTATAAGTTGGCAGAAGCCTGTAACTATCATGGTGCGGGTACGGTTGAGTTTATTTATGATCTTGATCGAGAATCGCTGTATTTCATGGAGATGAATACGCGATTACAAGTTGAGCACCCTGTGACGGAACTTGTTAGTGGTGTTGATATTGTACGAGAGCAATACCGTATTGCGATGGGCAAATCGATTGATGAAATTGAATTACAAGAAACTGGCTACGCTATAGAAGTACGGATTAATGCAGAGAGAGTGTCGGTTGATCAAGGTGAGTTGAAGGTGGTACCGACACCGGGCTTGGTGAGTAAGTGCTTGTTCCCGAAAATTGAAGGTGTTACTCACATCGTGACGGTAGATGACGGTAAAGCAATCCCTCCGTTTTATGACAACCTGATCGCTCAAGTAATCGTTCATGGTGACTCACGAGAAGATACTACTCAGAAAATGTCAGAGTATCTTTCTCAAGTTATTATTGAAGGCGTGGATACGAATATCGCCTTATTGCAGGTTATTTTGAAAGACCCAGTGTTTTTGTCTGGGGAATACGATACGGGGTATCTTCTTGATCTGGTTACTAGAGATCCAGCTGAACTAAGTACATTGCAGGATGGCGTAACGGTCAATGAGGCGGTGTCTGACGAGGATTTTTCGATTGTTGTTGATGGCTCAGAAGAACTTAAAGTACTAGCCCCGTCTACGAGTATTATGTATCGGTCAGCCTCTCCCGACCAGCCTTCATATATTGAAGAGGGGGATACGGTGACGGTTGATCAAACCCTTTGTTTGCTAGAGGCGATGAAGATGTTCCAGCCATTGTCACTATCGAGCTTCAATAAAGGCGGGGTTGACGTGTATCCCGCTGATCAAAAATACAAAATCACCCATATTAAAGGTGTTGCAGGGCAGCAGGTTAATCGGGGTGACCTTTTATTTGTGATTAAACCTGTAAAAGTCGAAGCCTGACTTTTACATTAAACCTAGAAACTAGAGCTTTGAATCTAGAACTTAAATTTATAGAAATATTAAAAACCTAATGGAGAAGACTCAATGTCTGATATTCAAAATCGTATTATAAAAGTAATTTGTGACCAGCTAGATGTAGAAGCAGATAAAGTAACTGCTGAAGCTCACTTTATAGATGACCTAGGTGCTGATTCATTAGACACGGTTGAGTTGGTAATGGCGTTTGAAGAAGAGTTTGACGTCGAGATTCCAGATGATATGGCTGAGCAGATCAAGACCGTTAATGATGTGGTTGGGCTTGTTTCAGACAAGGTTAGTGCATAAAACATTTGCTTTGTCACCCTTGCGAAGTCAGGGGTGACAAAGCAGTTAAATATTCCCTCTATATTCCTTTGGCGTAACTCCACTCCAGCGCTTAAATGCACGGCTAAAAGCACTTAAATCACTAAATCCCAGCGAAAACGCAATCTCACTTAATTGTCGGTCAGAATTCCTTAGTTGATCTTTTGCCGTGGTGAATCGAACATCCTCGAGTAAGCCTTGAAACGAAACACCTTCCGCCTTTAATTTTCGGTATAGCGTCTGCCGACTGGTATTGAGTTGATTCGCGATATGATCAACATCGGCTTCGCCAGTGCCAATTGTTTGTGAAATAAGGCCTTTCACTTTATCAGCGTAAGAGCGCCTAAATAGCTTTTTCAGCACCGTGTTCGCATGCTCAAGCGCAGCGCCACTCAGATAGGGGTTTCGTTGTTTGGGGGCGAGCTCAAGATATTTGCGTTGGAAAACGATCTGGCAATGGCTTTGATTAAAGTGTAGCGGGCAGTCGAAAACCTTTTGATACTTATCAATATAGCTAGGTTGGGCATGTTGAAAATCGACAGATTCCCACTTTATATCGCTATCAAACAGTGTTTTTCCGCGATATAACGAAAGTACCATTGAGCGCTCCATGTCAGGAATGCAATAGTACTCGGGGTTGAGGTGGATGAAACGAAGGTAAGCGTATTTTTCGTCAGTATCAAAAACAAGAGAGATTGCTTCGTTGACGATACTAAATAGCCGAACGTATTCTTTTATGCCTTCTTCCAGACTTTCGCTATTAAAAATAATATGGCCCACTAGGCCTATTTTTGACGCATTAAAAATCTGACCCAGTTCTAAGCCTAAAGCAGGATTATGGGTAATGTCTAATGCTGTTTTCCAGAGTGTTTGGTAATCATCTAATGGAAGGCGGCTGTCTTGAAGTTCAAGAGAACTTAGGTCGATACCTGATAGTTTTGATACAAAATCGCGAGAGTAACCATAATCATCTAATAGAGATACTAAGGCTAAAACCGATGAGCTTCCGATGCTAGGGTTAAAGGTATTCATATAAATATAGGACGGCCTTAATTATCGAATCATTACGATGATTATACCGTCCTTTGAGTGCAGGAAAACTAATAATTTTGATCATTAAGGTAATGGGGGGTGCCGATTACTCAAATGACTTTAGTTTCTCAACGTCTTTGATCACAATAGTTTTACCCTGAGTTTCTAAAATTTCACGGTCTTTAAGGGTATGGAATATTCGCGAAAGTGTTTCTGGCTTTATAGATAATCGAGACGCGATGAGTTGTTTTTGAATGGATAGTTCAACTCGGCTACTGGTTTCGCCTTGTTTCTCCAGCTCATTTAAGAAAAATCGAACCACTCGGTAGGTGGCGTTCTTCATTGTGAGATTCTCAATTTCATTGAGACGTCCTCTTAGGCGCAGTGCCAGATCACCCAACAAGCTCAAGCAGGTTTTAGGGTTTTCTTCTAGAACGCTGAGGAAATGCTTGCTGTTAAATGAAAATACCTTTGCATCTGATATCGAAGTCGCGGTCACCGGATAGTCATCTTTATGCATAAACATGACGGCTTCCGCAAATGTTTGTCCTGACATCAGGATTTCGATTACTTTCTCATTACCGTCGGGAGTAAGGCGCGTGAGCTTTACTTGGCCAGAGAGAATGAGATAAAAATGATCGGCTTGCTCACCCTGAAAGAATAGATGCTGGTCAGGCTCAAGTTCGCATAACTTAGTGGTACGCGCGACTTCTACTAGTGCTTTTTCTGAAAGGCCAGAGAAAAGGTAGTGCTTCTTAATTTGTTCTAGTTTCAATTCATCTAACATGGGCATCACACTTTAATTCGAGTTTAGGCTATGTTACCACCGGCCTTCCTTAGTTTGGCATGCCTATAAAGGAGTACTTTCAAGCAAAACTCATATCGTCTTGACCTAGCGCAATCTCACTCTGCGTCAAACCCCTTTTTATAGTTTTTTTGTGCTCTAAAGTAATGCCGATGCTGACCATCAAGAGAACGTTAAGAGGCAAAAATACTGACATATTCACCTGCGCTACTTAAAAGAAAGCGTAATTCATTAGATAGTTCGTTGGTGTCTAAAGAGTCTATGAGGCTTTTGACTTCCAATCCAAGTTTAGTGTCTCCTTCGATGACCAGGTGTCTTTGAAAGAGTAAGGTATCAGGGTCTTCTTTTCTTGCGGCCAGTCGAACTGGCTCGGGAGACACTACAAGAGTTGTTAGCTGACGCAGAAGAAATGGGTATCAAAGTGGGTATGGAAACTGAAGTATACGCCTATGGGCGATTACCACTTGCATACTCTGCCCGTTGCTTTACGGCACGATATTATGACTCACCGAAAGACAATTGCCAGCTAAAGTGTATTGACCAACCAGAGGGTATTGCTGTTCATAGTCAGGAAGACGATGAGCTATTCACCTTGAACGGTATTCAAACCATGCCGGGGCGAACCTATAACCTCGAAAGCGAATTATCCAACATGCAGCGTATCGGGGTTGAGAGTGCGCGCATAAGCCCGCAGGCTGACGTCACCTTTAAAAAGGTTAAACAGTTTAGAAAAGCACTCTTATGGCCATTTCAAACCATTGCTCTCTCAGAAACCGAGTGCAATGGATATTGGTTTAAATCACCAAGGATGGATCAAGTGTTAAGCGCAGAATAGAGCGTTTTTATTAGAATATCGAGGCTGATTTCGTTAGTGCTACTTTGATGATATAGCCAAACGTCAGTAACGCCATAACAAAGGCAGTTGATCGTACTGCTTTTGTTTTCCCTCTTTTTAGCGCCACGGTTCCTAATAAAATATAAACAATCAGGCCCACTATTTTTGCCATCAACCAGCTATGAACGAAGGGTGATATCTGCAGAAGTACCGCAAGCGATATTGCGCTAATTAATAAACAGGTATCAATGATATGAGGCGCAACTTTAACCCACCTTAGTTGCAGCTTGCTTGACCCGGTTAGCATCCAAAAACCACGAAGTGAAAACAAAATAAATGTGAGGACAATACAAGTAAGGTGTATGTGTTTAAGGGCAATATAGCTCATGGTAGTACAACAACTCCACAAATAAATACGAAAATCATTGGTGATCAGATTAGCCGGTCTTCGCCATAAATACTACTGCTATCCAATCCTCCTTCAATAAAAATGCTGCATGAATACAGCATTAGCGTGATTAAAAAATAAACCTGCTACTGCTATGTCGCAGTCCCTTCTATTTGTTATTTAATTCCATACACTAAGGCACTAGCATTTTAAAAGTGAATGAAATTAGATGGATGATCTCCGCAAAAATCAATTTATAGAAGTGGTTGCTCAATGGGACGGTGAACTGACCGCCAGTATGTTGCAAAACTACTTTTCGATCTCCCGTGCGACGGCACAAAAACTAATAACCCGTTATCGCGATACGTATCCCGAAAATGCGTTTGATTATAATCGCTCAACCAAGCGACACACGCCCACTGACCAATTTACCCCACAAGTAACGCAAGGAACCTTAAATGAGTATTTAAGTTTTTTTGGGCAAGATGTTACCGAAGGGTTAGAAGGTGTGAATAAAAAATCAACACACCTAGAGCTACTCAGCCCACCACTTAGAAATATAAACCCTAAATTAGTTAGAAGAATAATCCAAGCTTGTAACCAATCTCTTCGGCTTGATATTGAGTATCTATCATTGAGCAGCGGAGATATGGAAGGGCGAATTATCAGCCCACATACTCTTGTAAATGATGGTATACGCTGGCATGTACGAGCCTATTGCGAGAAAAACAGACAGTACCGTGATTTTGTCTTGTCACGGTTTAGTGCAGATCCCGTTTTTGAAGAGCATGCAGAGTATACACGAGAACATGATGCAGACTGGAATACCTGGTTAACCATCGTGCTAATACCAGACCCAAGACTAAACGACATTAAAAAACAATGTATAGAGCTTGATTATATGATGACAGGTGGACGGCTAGAGATTCCTTGCAGGGCTGCTTTGGTTAAATATCTATTACAGAGGTTAAGGGTCGATACCTATCACCATAAACCGGAAGGCCAGCAAATTATTGTTGAGAGCGGGTGCTGGGAATCGTTAGCGCCATATCGGATGGGGTGATGTGGCTAGTTTCTTTACATGTTGATTTGGACAGTGTTGTTAGGGCTAATCGTACAGATTAAAGTAGTGTTAATGGATAGATTTTGTTATGGCAGTAAGGCAAATATTTTATGGAACATAGTTATTTTAAATACTGGGGAAAAGCTAAAAAAGATCCTGACATAGATGGTGATGGCTATCATCTTTTACCCTACCACTGTCTGGATGTTGCGGCGGTGGGTGAGTTGTTGTTGGGTGTCGAGAAGCCGCTAACCAAGGATATCTCTGAGTTTTTAGAAATTACACCTCAGAAGCTTCAATCGTTGTTTGTATGCTTTCTGGCGTTGCATGACTTAGGGAAATTTGCATCTGCATTTCAAGCGCTTTACCACTCTGAGTCTTCCGGTTTATATAAAGCAGGCCGTTGCAAATCCTATGATGGTCAGTCGTACCGACATGACCGCCTAGGTTTGTATTTTTGGGATGCGATTGAAAGAGATAGTTTGCTTACAGTCCTGTCAATTGACAGTTTAGAAAGAAATGTGCTGCACAATACTAAAGAATCTATCCGAGTGTTGATTGAGCTAGTATTAGGGCATCACGGCCAGCCAATTGTTTCTGATGCGCTGAGCTCTATCCGGCCGTTTGCTGAGCGGAAAAATGTTCAGGCAGCGACCTCATTTTTTGAAGCGATTATCGAGCTTATCGAGCCAAACCTTCCAATAGAAAAAATGCAGTCTGAGACGTGGCGTAATCATTTTAAGCAAGTGAGTTGGCAGTTGGCGGGAGTAGCGGTTTTGGCTGACTGGGTGGGTTCGGACAGCAGCCATTTTCACTATCAATCGACAGTTGAACCCTTGAGTGAATATTGGATAAAGGCGCGAAAAATAGCAGTTAAGGCTGTTGATTCTACTGATTTGAGCGCTGCTCCGGTGGTATCGCCATTTTTATCGATTAAAGAGCATTATGGTTTCGACCCAAGCCCACTTCAACGCTGGGCTGAAACAGTGGCGGTAGATAACTCACCTCAATTGTTTATTCTAGAAGATGTTACTGGTGCAGGAAAAACAGAAGCTGCTCTCGCTTTAACGCATCGATTGATGCAGCAAGGTGCTGCTGATGGATTTTATTTTGGCCTACCTACTATGGCAACCTCGAATGCGATGTTTGCTCGAGTGGCGCAACACTATCAGCAGATGCTGTCTGCCGGAGAGGGGAAGGCGAGTATTGTGCTAGCTCATGGTGCGCGTGAAATGAATGACCTTTTTCGTGAAGCAGTATTAAGTGCTGACAACCCTGATAGCCATTACGCTAAAACAGATTCAAGCGCAACGGCGCAGTGTAATCAATGGCTGGCTGATTCACGTAAAAAAGCGCTGCTGGCCCCTGTAGGTGTTGGCACAATTGATCAGGCTTTATTGGCGGTATTACCTCGTAGGCATCAGTCTTTGCGGTTATTAGGGTTGAATCGAAAAGTATTAGTTTTTGATGAAGTGCATGCCGCTGACGAGTTTATGTTTGAGTTATTAGAAAGTCTTTTAGCAATGCACCTTCATCAGGGCGGTAGCGCCATTTTACTAACGGCAACCCTGTCAATGAAGCAGCGCCGCCGTCTTGCAGAGGTTTGGCAAAAAGCGGCTAATCTAGATCCTCAGATTCCCCAGCAAAGTGCTTTTCCCTTGGCAACTAAAGTTTCAATTGACCCTGAGCGGCCTTTGTTTGAACAAGCTTTAGCTAGTCGAGCAGATGTGACACGGGAGGTGGCTGTTCAGTTTGTGCATCACTTTGAAGATTGTATAGCGAAAGTTATGGAATCTGTGGTTAATCGTCAATGTGTTGTATGGGTGCGTAACTCTGTTGACGATGCTTTGGAGGCGTATCAGGCACTGCAATCTCGAATGGAGAATAAGGATGACTGCTTACTTTTTCATAGTCGCTTTATCTTGCAGGATCGAAAGTCTACAGAAGACAAGGTATTAAACTATTTTGGCAAACAAAGTGACGGTTCTATTCGAGTGGGAAAGGTCTTGATCGCGACTCAGGTATTTCAGGAAAGTTTAGATGCGGATGCAGATGTCTTAATTTCTGATATATGTCCAATTGATGATCTGATTCAACGAGCGGGTCGTTTACATCGACATACCCGAAATCTTCAAGGTGAGTATGTTCGCGATATAAAAGATGAGCGCAAAGCGCCACAATTATGGCTGCATTGCCCTGAGTGGCAAGAGGTTCCCGATGCGGACTGGCTTAGCAGACAGTTCCGCAATACGCAATATGTGTATCGTTCACCTGGTCGGCTGTGGTTGGGAATGTGTGAGCTGAAAGCTCTGGGTGCAATCAGAATGCCTTGTGAGGCAAGGCGGCTAATTGAGTCTGTATATAGTGATGAGGCGTATCAGAAGATTCCAGAAACTCTACAGTATCAAGAAGATACCTTAATTGGAGAGGAAAGAAGTAAGGCTGCAAAGGCTAATTCACAACTAATTGACTGGCAGTACGGTTACTGTGATCGCAGTGCAGTGGCATGGCATGACGACGATTCTGATATCAGTACCCGCTACAGTGATATTGAGACAGTTGAGGTGCTGCTACTGAGAAGAAATGATGCGGGACAATTACGACCTTGGGTTGATGCGAAAGAGTTTGCTGTCCAGCTCAGTACCTTGAAGCTTTCAAAGCGTAAATACGCTGATAAGTTGGTGAGGTTAGATGAGGCAGAGGAAGAGATGTTTAAAGCGCAGTACCGAAAAGCCAAATATCTGCAGTGTTGGGAAGTAAAAAAAGGTGGGAATTTTACCTATGGCTCAATGACAGGGTTTATCGAAAAAGTCCCCGCAGATGCGGGGAACAAGGTATTTCGATGAGTAAATGCTTTAACTACATCGGTTCATCTCTGATTAAATTCAGAGAACGGCAATGATTATACGAAGAACAAGAATAATAGAAAGAGTTAAATACATTAATGTTTTAATTACATCTTATATTTAAGTTGATCTGATCTTTTTTTGAGCGTACTGTATTGCTTATCGAACGGGTGGGCGCGAATAGAGGCAGTGTTCACCTAAAGGCTTATTGGAATAACTACTAAGGATTATGGGCAAGGATGCCCTTTTGTTGAATGTATTGAAAAGGAGAACTTATGAACCTGCTACAAGACCCCTGGCTGACGTTCAGGTTAAAGGACGGCACTGAACAAACTTTACCGATGGCTGCTATTGCTCGCCCTGATGTGGTGGATTTTGCCTTGCCCCGAGTAGATTTTCAGGGGGCGGCCTATCAATTTGCTATCGGTATACTGCAAACAGTGTTTGCGCCTAAAAACCAGCTCGAATGGCATGATTTATATGAGCAACCTCCCTCAGAGGATACGCTTCAAGAAGCGTTTGACCGAGCTGCTCATGCCTTTAACTGTACGGGGGATGGGCCATTGTTTATGCAGGATTTTGATGAACTGCTTGATGTAAAGCCTACCACTGTGGCTGGTTTATTGATCGAAGCGCCGGGCGGTAATGGCCTGAAGCTGAATACGGATCATTTTATTAAGCGTGGTATTGGTTCCGTTATGTCTGCCGAAATGGCCAATCTGGCACTGTTTACTCTGCAGGTGAATGCGCCCGCTGGAGGCCAGGGGCATCGAACTGGTTTGCGAGGGGGTGGCCCGCTGACCACTTTAGTCCAGCCTCAGAAAGCAGGCTCCAGTTTGTGGAAGAAAATTTGGCTAAATATTATTAACCGAGAATTCTGGATTTACGAAGAACCGGACCTGAATAGTGAGCTGGTTTTTCCTTGGTTGGCAGAAACAAGGACGAGTGAGAGAAAAGGCTCAGAAGTTTACGCTAATGAAGTACACCCGCTGCAGATGTACTGGGCGATGCCACGACGTATTCGTTTGGAGTTAGAAAGCAGTAACCAGGTATGTGCGCTAACTGGACAACAAACTGAATACTCAGTTTCTAATTATCGAACTCAGAATTATGGCGCTAATTATTCAGGCGCTTGGCAGCACCCATTAACACCCTATAAGTGGAACCCTAAAAAGCCAGATGAAGAGCCACTATCGGCTAAAGGTCAGCCGGGAGGGATTAGCTATAAAGTATGGGATGCCCTGACTCTAACCAGTGAAAGCAATGGGCAGAAATGTGCCTTGGTTGTAAGTCACTTCTATAAAATTTGTTATGACTTCGTTGACGTACAAAGTGAAGTACCAAATTTATGGGTGTTTGCTTATGACATGGATAATATGAAGGCGCGTGGTTTTTACACCACATCCCTGCCTTTATTCTCCATATCCCCTGAACAACAAGAAGATATTCTGAATACCGTCAAATCACTTCACAAATTGTCGGCTGATGCTTTATGGCATTGTCGTACAGAGCTTAAATCGGCTTGGTTTGAAAAACCATCAGATGTTAAAGGTGATATGACCTTCGTCGACCAAGCTTTTTGGCAAGGTACTGAAAGCACTTTCTTCAATGCCGTACAGCATACTATCGAAAATATTGCTCAGGATGAGTATCGTTTGAGTCCTGAGCAAGCACAAACCTGGCTTCGAGAATTGCGGCATACGGTAAGCGACATTTTTGATGAATATGCGTTGTCAGAGTTAGGCTCTGAGCGTTCTATGGCTAAGCGTATAAAAGCTCGTCAATCTTTGATGGGTTGGTTATATGGCAGTAAAGAGATTAAAAACTTTATGAAAGAGTATGAGGTAGAGACTCACAAGGAGGGGATGTAATGGATAGCCAATCAAAAAAAATTGTTCTGCGTTGGTGGCAGAGTATGAATTTATCTGCAGGCGGGTTAAAAGAAAAAGGTATACAACCAGCCCCTAGCGCACACAAAGCACGGCTAAAGCGCTGTGAGTCTGCAGATGCTGTTATGTTGTCTGAGGGGTTCCGTGCTCTGTGGTTGGGATTGGGTGATGAAATCACAGAAACCAATAGTGCAGAAAATATAGAGTGTTGGGCGAGTATTGCCGCAGTGTTAGTGCATATTAAAACCGATAATAATTTGAAGCTAGCTCAGGCCGCAGGTAGAAAAACTGAAGGGGATAAATCCACAGTCAGCGAGTTACGTTTTTCGCAGCTGCAAAATGCTAGAACACCGGAAGACCTCTTGCGACGGATGCGTCGTATCGTCCAGCAGTTAAAGGGCGAAGTATCAGTGATTCATCTAGCTGAAGACATACACCAGTGGTTTGTCGAATATCGACAGTTTAGGCCACGGAAAGCGGATAAACGCGTTAGTGTGCAATGGGCGATGGACTACTACCGCGCAGCGTCTGCAAAAAACAAATAACGTATTGATCTGAACATTTAAAGGAACTAATTATGAGCCAATTTATTCAATTGCATATCCTGACCTCTTACGCTCCATCAAACTTAAACCGCGATGATTTAGGTCGACCAAAGACCGCAAAAATGGGTGGCTTTGATCGCTTAAGGGTGAGTTCGCAGAGCTTAAAGCGTAACTGGCGTATTTCTGAAGTATTTGAAGAGTCTTTAGCTGGGCATATTGGTATTCGTACCAAACGTTTTGGTCAAACGGTATTTGATAAGCTGATTGAAGCTGGTGCCAAGGAAAAACTTGCTCAAAAATGTGCCGTCGCGATTGCTAATGTTTTCGGTAAAGGTAAAAAAGATTCGTTAGACATTGAGCAGTTGGCACATATCAGTCCGGCAGAGCAGGATGCAGCACTAACGTTAGCGGCCGTGATAGCTGCAGAAGAGCGTGAGCCCTCTAAAGAAGAGTTGGACTTATTACAGGCCGATAAAATGGCCGTGGATATCGCATTATTTGGACGCATGCTGGCATCTAGTCCAGCCTTTAATGTTGAAGCGGCTTGTCAGGTTGCCCATGCGCTGAGTGTTCATAGTGTTGTGGTAGAAGATGACTACTTCACGGCCGTTGATGATTTAAACGATGGCAAAGAAGATGCAGGTTCTGCTCATATTGGCGAGTCTGGTTTTGCAGCGGCTCTGTTTTACAGCAATATTTGTATTAACAAAACGCAGCTTATCGAAAATCTGGGGGGTGATGAGGTTCTGGCGAATAAAGCGATTCAGGCGTTAACTGAGGCGGCAGTCAAAGTTTCCCCTAAGGGTAAGCAAAATAGTTTTGCTTCACGCGCGTATGCCAGTTTTGTTTTGGCAGAAAAAGGTGAGCAGCAACCACGATCGCTGTCTGTTGCTTTTCTTAAACCCATCCAGGGTGAGGATCAGGCGAACAGTGCTATTTCTGCATTAAGCAAGCAGCTTGAGAACTTCGATAAAGTATACGGTGATTGTGCAGATGCCCGCTATCAGATTAATGCAACAACTGGTGAAGGCAGTTTTGCAGAGCTGTCTGACTTTGTGGCTCAGTAGGAGAGAGCGATGAAAGAATATTTAGTCTTTCGTTTGTATGGCCCCATGGCTAGTTGGGGGCAGCCTGCTGTGGGTGGCGACCGCCCAACGGCAATGCATCCCTCTAGATCCGCCATTCTTGGGCTATTAGGTGCAGCCTTAGGAATTAAGCGTGACAACGACATTGCACTGTCTGGGTTGCAACAAAGTATTTGTATTGCTGTTAAGCAATGCGTGCCGGGGTCGTTGCTGCGCGACTATCATACCAGTCAGGTTCCTTCTCACAACAATAGAGTCGTGCATCGAACACGTAAAAGTGAATTGAATGTAGACAAACTTAATACTGTTCTTTCTAGTCGGGACTACCGTTGTGATGGGCTTTGGACGATTGTTATTTCTTTAACCGATAAGGCTTCAGTAAATTTGATTAAGTTGCGAGATGCACTTAAGAAACCGGTTTATACCTTAAGTCTGGGGCGTAAGTCCTGTCCTTTGGCTGCGCCACTCCAACCATTAATCGTTCAAGTAGCTAATCTGAAATCTGCTTTAGATACTGATTTTCCGGCGCTAATGCACAGTCATAAAGAAGATGCTTTATGGTTGGGATTTAAGGGCCGAGTTACCTACTTTTGGGAAGGAGACAAAGCTGAATTTGACGATGTGCGAGTGTTGACGACCCATCCTTGGGACGAGCCGGTACATAGAGAGCGTTGGCAATTTAAACAACGTCAGATGCATCAATTATCACTTGAGGAGTCTAATTATGTTCCTATCTAAGGTTTCGGTGATGTCATCTGGTCACTCAGCCAATGAGTTGATTAAGCTCAGTAACAATGGGGCATACGCAAGCCATCAATTACTGTGGAAGCTCTTTTCCGATCAAACCGAGCGTAACTTTTTATATCGAGAAGAAAGCACAGAAACCGGCCTTCCGAATTTCTATGTACTTTCTCAAACCACTCCTTCATCAGATGACCCATTGTTTAATGTGCGAACTAAGAGCTTTGCTCCAAAGCTGATGAAAGGTTCTCGCTTAGCATTTAAATTACGTATTAATCCAACAATCTGCGTAAAAAATGAAAACGGGAAAAGTAAGCGCCATGATGTGCTGATGCATGCGAAATATCAGGCGGTAGAGCAAGGGGAGCTTAATAAAGAGAAAGTTAAGCAGTTAATGAATGAAGCAGCCCAACGCTGGTTCTGTGATACTGAACGTCTTGAACGGTGGGGCTTCAAGCTGGATGCGGTGCCAGATATTGAATGTTATACCCAGCATAGAAGCCGTAAGAAGAATCACAATGTGCAATTTTCCAGCGTCGATTTTCAGGGAATAATGACTATTGAAGAGCCCGAACGGTTTCTCGAGGCGTATTCCAAGGGGTTTGGCAGAGCCAAAGCAATGGGGTGTGGATTGATGATGATTAGACCAATATAGTAATTTATAAACAAAGGAATGACGATGAAACCAAAACTACAGGTCTTGGACCAAAGCATCGCAACGACCACCAAGGACGGTGTGGAATATATAAATATCACAGGTATTGAAAAGTACAAAAACACCGGGAGATCTGATGACCTAATCAGAAACTCGCTACGCAATCGAAATACTATTGAGTTTTTGGATATTTGGGAGCAGTTGAATAATTCAAATTTTAAACCCGTTGAATTTGACGGGTTTGAAAAACAAGCGGGCCTTAATAGCTTTACACTCACCCCTAAACAATGGACGTTGGTGTGCCTTGCAAACATGGAGTCGCTCAATGCGCATTTTATCGAGCGGGGAATATCGCAACCGAAACGGTTAGAGCAACTTAATGATCTGGCTATTCGTCAGATGAATGTGCTCGTTCAAAACGCTGTGTCTAAACAACTAAAAATAGAGGAATAACGTTATGGGCTTTGTTCCTCTAAAACCGATTCCACTTAAAGATCGAAATTCTATGATCTTCATTGGGATGGGGCGCATTGATGTAAAAGATGGTGCATTTGTCGTTATTGATGATATTAATGGCGAGCGAATGCATATCCCTGTTGGATCTATTGCTTGCTTAATGTTAGAGCCAGGAACACGAGTAAGTCATGCAGCGGTGAAATTAGCTTCAATAACTGGAACGCTGCTCATTTGGGTCGGTGAGGCAGGTGTCCGTTTATATTCTGCCGGTCAGCCAGGAGGCGCAAGGTCAGATAAATTACTTTATCAAGCGCAGCTTGCTTTAGATGGAGGTTTGCGATTAAAGATCGTTCGAAAAATGTTTGAGCTTAGGTTTGGCGAGCCAGCGCCGGAGCGGAGAAGTGTTGATCAGTTGCGAGGAATTGAGGGCGCGCGGGTTCGCAAGACCTATGAGCTATTAGCAAAACAATACGGTGTCGATTGGCGTGGGCGCCGGTATGACCCAAAAGACTGGGGAAAGGGTGATGTTGTTAATCAATGCATCAGTGCCGCAACATCATGTTTATATGGCGTGACAGAAGCGGCAATTCTTGCTGCCGGTTACGCACCTGCTATTGGATTTATTCATTCAGGAAAGCCTTTGTCTTTTGTTTACGATATAGCCGATATTATTAAGTTTGAAACGGTAGTGCCTATTGCATTTAAAATTGCTTCAAAAAAACCTTATCAGCCAGATCGTGAGGTTCGTTTGGCTTGCCGAGAAATGTTTCGAACTGACAAGGTGCTGAAACGCTTAATCCCTCTCATTGAAGAAGTGCTTTCTGCTGGTGAAATAAAACCACCTAAACCACCAGAAGATTCACAGCCACCGGCTATTCCAGAACCAGACTCTATTGGTGATGAAGGGCACAGGAGTAAATAATTTTGAGTATGTTGGTTGTTGTCACCGAAGCTGTACCACCAAGACTGAGGGGTAGATTGGCCATTTGGTTGTTAGAAGTTCGTGCAGGCGTTTATGTTGGTGATGTTTCTAGGCGAATAAGAGAAATGATTTGGGCGCAGGTGCTTGCATTAGCTGAAAAAGGAAATGTAGTCATGTCTTGGGCAACGAATACCGAGTCAGGTTTTGATTTCATTACGTATGGTGATAATCGAAGAATGCCAATCGACTTTGATGGGCTGAGATTGGTTCGATTTAAGCCTCAAGAAAGCGATAAATAAACCCTAATAGCTCTTTAAGAATTTGGCTGTTTTTTTGGTGGAAATTTCACTGAGGAATTTCTCCTTTTTAAACAAGAGCGTACACTTAGAGTGTTCCCCGTACCCACGGGGATGAACCGCTTTCAATGGTGAGCCCCAAACCCTCGCTTTTGTGTTCCCCGTACCCACGGGGATGAACCGGCACACCATTCATTTCATGAGAGCCGCGATTAGTGTTCCCCGTACCCACGGGGATGAACCGATTTCGAACACGAGATACCATTGATAGGCGATGTGTTCCCCGTACCCACGGGGATGAACCGTTCGTTTGTCTCCTGATCAATGACCCGCTGATGTGTTCCCCGTACCCACGGGGATGAACCGCAAACAACGTTTGCAGTGTGGGCATAGCGAGAGTGTTCCCCGTACCCACGGGGATGAACCGTTCATTAGAATCTAATGATTTATATGTAATATGTGTTCCCCGTACCCACGGGGATGAACCGCAACATTGCAGTTTTCATCCACGGTTCCGCTAGTGTTCCCCGTACCCACGGGGATGAACCGTGAATCAGTTTGCTTTTTATCTTGCTCTAGTGGTGTTCCCCGTACCCACGGGGATGAACCGCGCTAGGGCACCCAAACCTAGACCGATTTGAGGTGTTCCCCGTACCCACGGGGATGAACCGCATTAGAACCAGCAGTCAAATGCCCATACGTTGTGTTCCCCGTACCCACGGGGATGAACCGCCAATTCTTTTCAATTTCATACTTAGCCTGATGTGTTCCCCGTACCCACGGGGATGAACCGATTACATAACCGTCACGCTCAATCACGACTTTGTGTTCCCCGTACCCACGGGGATGAACCGATAGCGCGACTTTGGCAGAGGAATATCATGAAGTGTTCCCCGTACCCACGGGGATGAACCGTAACCTTGCAAAGCGACTAGCGTTACAGGCTGGTGTTCCCCGTACCCACGGGGATGAACCGAAATACGTTTAATCATCAACGGAAAACCTGTTGTGTTCCCCGTACCCACGGGGATGAACCGGCTAGTATCTCCGGTAAGGCTTGGGTCTACGGGTGTTCCCCGTACCCACGGGGATGAACCGTAGAAGAAAACGAGGAAGCGTTACAGCAAGACGTGTTCCCCGTACCCACGGGGATGAACCGTGTAATAATTATTCTTTGCTCGTTAATTCTCTGTGTTCCCCGTACCCACGGGGATGAACCGTATTTTTTAGAAATAGGGTGGCGATAACTAAAGTGTTCCCCGTACCCACGGGGATGAACCGCATGTTGATTGACTAATTCGTCCACCTAAAACGTGTTCCCCGTACCCACGGGGATGAACCGCTGACGCACAAAGACAATCCGTGGTTTCAATAGTGTTCCCCGTACCCACGGGGATGAACCGCTCTCCTGCTCATGTCACGACATTATCTCCAGAGTGTTCCCCGTACCCACGGGGATGAACCGGTGGTGTAATCATTGGTGGTTACTCGGTTAAAGTGTTCCCCGTACCCACGGGGATGAACCGTGAATTTTGTAATTGCAATATTATGGCGTCCAGTGTTCCCCGTACCCACGGGGATGAACCGCTACTACCGTGAGGTAGCAACTATGGCTACCTGTGTTCCCCGTACCCACGGGGATGAACCGGCATTTTATAATTCCTTTAGGTGTATATTTGCGTGTTCCCCGTACCCACGGGGATGAACCGCACAAAACAAGTGACGGCAACTATTACAGAAAGTGTTCCCCGTACCCACGGGGATGAACCGGATCGTATCCGTCGCGCCTTTGTTGGACAACAGTGTTCCCCGTACCCACGGGGATGAACCGGCAAAACAATTAATGTTGGTCGACGTGAAAACGTGTTCCCCGTACCCACGGGGATGAACCGAACTTTTCCAGATTCTGCACATTCCTCCGCAGGTGTTCCCCGTACCCACGGGGATGAACCGCTAGTCGGTGCAATGGATGATCCTTCAGGTAAGTGTTCCCCGTACCCACGGGGATGAACCGGAATAGCATAAATCATTTTAGAATCTTCACCAGTGTTCCCCGTACCCACGGGGATGAACCGACCGCTTCCATAGCCATCTCAGAGGTGTATTCGTGTTCCCCGTACCCACGGGGATGAACCGGGTGTAGGTGAGACAAATCATAAACTTGTTCAGTGTTCCCCGTACCCACGGGGATGAACCGCTAAAACTTGTTGTAAGAATGCCCTTACTAGGGTGTTCCCCGTACCCACGGGGATGAACCGCACTACACGGTGAGCGTTAAGCCGCAAACGGAGTGTTCCCCGTACCCACGGGGATGAACCGTATTTCTCGTCACAAGAGGTGGCGATATGCCAGTGTTCCCCGTACCCACGGGGATGAACCGTGCGTCCGCAAACGCTAGTGCTGACAAGCGACGTGTTCCCCGTACCCACGGGGATGAACCGACCTGGTAGCAGGGACTGTTCTTGGAAAAATCGTGTTCCCCGTACCCACGGGGATGAACCGACGTTTGAAAACGACATTATCACTCTCCATTTGTGTTCCCCGTACCCACGGGGATGAACCGCTCCTGATAACTTAGTGTTTGAATCTGATATTGTGTTCCCCGTACCCACGGGGATGAACCGAAACGTTTTTCACTTTTAACGACTTAGAGGATGTGTTCCCCGTACCCACGGGGATGAACCGGAATAGAGGTATATTGCCTCAGTACGTCCTTCGTGTTCCCCGTACCCACGGGGATGAACCGATGCTTATACTCACGTGGGACCTCTTTAACGAGTGTTCCCCGTACCCACGGGGATGAACCGGATAATACGAGGATAATAACTAGCTACATCGTGTGTTCCCCGTACCCACGGGGATGAACCGTACGAATACGACCGTCAGGATGATGAGCACGAGTGTTCCCCGTACCCACGGGGATGAACCGCCTTGTCTATCAGGTATAACCACCTTAATGAAGTGTTCCCCGTACCCACGGGGATGAACCGCAAACATAGTTCATGTATATAATGAGCTACTGGTGTTCCCCGTACCCACGGGGATGAACCGTTTTATGTAATACTGATGACCCTAGAGTCTATGTGTTCCCCGTACCCACGGGGATGAACCGTGGTTATCCGGTTTATCTGCTGAAAGATGTCGGTGTTCCCCGTACCCACGGGGATGAACCGTGATGAGGACTGGTTACGTTTATTCTCTAATAGTGTTCCCCGTACCCACGGGGATGAACCACATTCTGAATAATTAGCATCAAATCCCAACCCGTGTTCCCCGTACCCACGGGGATGAACCGGGAGCCTATACCATGCGGCAATTATCTATCCTGTGTTCCCCGTACCCACGGGGATGAACCGGTAGAGGATACCAAGTGCCGAAGGCGATATGTGTGTTCCCCGTACCCACGGGGATGAACCGTTGAGATATCGCTTGATGATTATAGTGTTGTCGTGTTCCCCGTACCCACGGGGATGAACCGCCTCGTTTGAAGGAAAGTATCTAGATAGTCCATGTGTTCCCCGTACCCACGGGGATGAACCGAAGAGAAACCCGATAACGGTTTTCTGAATATGGTGTTCCCCGTACCCACGGGGATGAACCGGCGGATGGGATGCTGATGAGGTGGATAAACAAGTGTTCCCCGTACCCACGGGGATGAACCGAGAATATTGATACCAGCACCGCGATGGGTAAGGTGTTCCCCGTACCCACGGGGATGAACCGAATGCACAACTACAGATATATGCAGAGAAGAAGTGTTCCCCGTACCCACGGGGATGAACCGCGAGGCTTTTAGTTGTGCTAGCGGGTCGTTTTGTGTTCCCCGTACCCACGGGGATGAACCGCTAGATTATGCAGAATTAGAGGTGAGCAATGAGTGTTCCCCGTACCCACGGGGATGAACCGCTTCAGGTATACCGGCTTGATGACCACGAAGGGTGTTCCCCGTACCCACGGGGATGAACCGTGCTAGAGCCTAATCGCGGCTCTCATGAAATGGTGTTCCCCGTACCCACGGGGATGAACCGAACACTGCCCACCGCATAAACGACTTTTTTATGTGTTCCCCGTACCCACGGGGATGAACCGCTTCAGGTCATAAAGGACAAAGCAAGACGATCGTGTTCCCCGTACCCACGGGGATGAACCGTTCAGCGAGTAATTCAGCCGCGACACAAAGAAGTGTTCCCCGTACCCACGGGGATGAACCGACAGTAAAAAAACCGATGTCCCATAGCACGACGTGTTCCCCGTACCCACGGGGATGAACCGCAATGGAGCGTTATCACAATGCATGAAACACAGTGTTCCCCGTACCCACGGGGATGAACCGATAAGCCAGAAGAGCCAGAAGAGCCAGAAGAGCCAGAGACAGTGTTCCCCGTACCCACGGGGATGAACCGTGGTGGGAATTTTGGCGGGTCAACTATTAACAGTGTTCCCCGTACCCACGGGGATGAACCGTCAATATCTCGCGATAACTACGATGCGCTAAAGTGTTCCCCGTACCCACGGGGATGAACCGGGATATCGTTATGAAAAATTTTGCTTCATGCAGTGTTCCCCGTACCCACGGGGATGAACCGCCTCATAGGTCTTCCTGTCTTAGCCCAGTTAGGTGTTCCCCGTACCCACGGGGATGAACCGCGTTAACCCTGCAGGATTAACGACCTGGCTGCCGTGTTCCCCGTACCCACGGGGATGAACCGGGGCTACAGCCTCTTTTTTGTGATTGCATGATGTGTTCCCCGTACCCACGGGGATGAACCGAATTAGAAACACATCGTCATTTGGGTATTGATGTGTTCCCCGTACCCACGGGGATGAACCGGCGATCCAATTCTTTGCGAGATATTAAAAGTAGTGTTCCCCGTACCCACGGGGATGAACCGCAACACCATTAAAAATATCATTACAGCAATGTGTGTTCCCCGTACCCACGGGGATGAACCGACCAACTCCGCGCCGCTGTAATTCTGCCAGGAGTGTTCCCCGTACCCGCGGGGATGAACCGTTGAGCAAGAAGCCCTGCCGGTTTTGAAACCAGTGTTCCCCGTACCCACGGGGATGAACCGTCTGAAATGGGCGATAGAGAGCTTGCCGCCGTGTGTTCCCCGTACCCACGGGGATTAACCGGCAAACCGTTCGAAACTGTCGTTGTAATGCTTTAAATTTCTATGCGTATGAGGAATTGTTGATAATTTAACCTCAATTTATGGCATATTTGCCATATTTAAAACCAATAGATTCTAATTTTGGGTGGAGGGAAGGTGGTTATTTATGTAAATAGTAATTTAAGAGGCTAATAAAAGAGGTAATAAATCCAGTGATAGGCGCGACTATTCCATTTAATATCGAATAGGTGTCTTAGAAACTAGCGCTAAAACTAAGTAACACTTTATTATCTAGTGCAGGCTATTAAATAAGAATGCTATCTATTCTTATGATTGAGGTAAATTTTTAAGAAGCATTTATCCAGCCTTTCTTTCCAAACCATAACGCTCATTATAAAGCCGTTCGATACGAGAAAGGGCGTTATCAATTTTTCTTGAGTATTGTCGGTTGCAGGTAGAGTAGCTGAACGTGATACCCAGACGGTATTGGCCGGCATACTTTACACTGGTGGTAACGACGGCGCATATATTAGATTCAGTAATATACTTACCTTTGAAATCCAGAGTGATTTTTTCTTTGGGTCTGAGGTTACAAACGGATTCTACCGCCATACCGTATCGGTTTATATCGATACACTTAACATCAACGGGGTTTCTTAGCCACTTGAGAAAACCAGAGGGGCGAATAGTAACCTGGAGACAAGGCGCAGAGTGCCTCTCTTTGATTCGTCTATCCAGCTTTGTGCTTGAAGTTCCATCTTTCATAAGTCTTAAGGTTCCGAGAATTATATTTATTTTTCGGTACCGGATATTCTATCTCTAATTAGTGTGGTTACTCAATAGTTGTTTTTATTCTGGCGAAGGCGTCGTCAATTAGACCAAAGTTGGTGGTGTAGTTATGCCTTTGTATTAATGCTTGATCCTTTACGGGAGTAGAGTTGTTCAGGTTTGGCAGATTTGGCGTTTAGAAGTAGCGGGCTGCGTCTGTCATTGACGCGTCGTTTTTCTTGTCCTTTCATCGGGGTTTGTTTTCTTCTACGGTCAGGCATTCGGCGACGTTCAGTGGTTTTATCGCGTCTAACTGTCTGAGTCGTTTCTGAATGATCCACATGCCTGACATCTTTAGATGTGGCGGATGTTGATTGGGTTTTGTAGTCGATTCTGTGTTCAATAGGTAAGGTTATCATTGGTCAATCATGCTCCTTTTTTAGATACTCACGCTCCGATTTTTCTCGTTGTTATAGTAATTAACGACATTTAGTTGCAAAACTTTAGTTTTGTGCTTATCAATAAATGCAAACTCAATCAGGAAATTGTTTGTCAGGCGTATTTGGTAAACGCTACACTTAACGAATATCGAGTTTAAAGCGAGTATATTGATCTACATGATCTTTTTTCTACACCTACTTCTCAATTTACGGAATCCACTTTGAAGCCGCTAGCGATTGAAAAATTGTACCGAGTTGCAAAACCCAAAGACCTCCCATTTAGGTCAACTAAATCTCTTAAACCGTTAACCGATATTGTGGGGCAGGAACGTGCACAAGAAGCCGTTCGGTTCGCTATGTCGATGCATAATAGTGGTTATAACGTCTATGCTGTCGGTCGAAACGGGTTAGGTAAACGAACCATGATGCTGCGGTATTTGAACCGCCATGTGGGAGACGGCGGTCATACGTTTGACTGGTGTTATGTTGCTAACTTTGATGAGCCTCGTTCGCCTCGTGTATTGAAGTTACCTGCGGGTATTGGGCAGCAACTCAAAAAAGACATTGAGAAATTGATGGAGCGTTTGGTTAAAACGATTCCGGTTGCGTTTGACAATGACTCTTATTTTGAACGTTCCGAAAAGCTCAAAAATGAGTTGGCTGAAAAGCAAGAAATGATGCTAGCGAAGTTGGCGAAACAGGCTAAACGACAAAAGATAAGTTTGACGATCTCTACGCCCGGTGGTTATCGGTTGGCTGCACTTGATGGTGATAACCCTCATACATCTGATAGCTTTGCTGCGTTGTCTAAAGATGAGCAGGCATTTTTTGAAGACGTTATCGGTAAGATGGAGCTTAAGCTAAGGGCAACGCTTCGTAAGCTGTCAAATTGGGAGCAAGACTATGCAGATAACCAGGCAAAGTTGAATGAAGAGGTTACATTAGGGGTGACCAGTCACCTTATCGGGAATCTAAAAGAAAAGTACGGAACCCACCAAAATGTAGTTGATCACCTTGCTGCACTTCAAAAAGACATTATCGATAACCTGGATATCTTCCTTGAAGATAGTGAAGAGCAGGCTGCATTTGCGTATGCCGCACTAGATAAGAAAATGCCAAGAAGGTATCAGGTAAATGTTCTTGTACACCATAAAGATCAGACGGCGCCTGTCGTAGTTGAAGAGAGCCCAAACTATCATGCACTGTTTGGTTATGTTGAAAACGTAACCTATAAAGGGACCGTGTTTACTGATTTTTCGTTGATTCGACCTGGTAGTCTTCATAAAGCGAATGGTGGCTTTCTGTTAATGGATGCCAATAAAGTATTAGAACAACCATATGTATGGGATGGCCTAAAACGAGCGTTGCGAGCTAAAGCCTTGAACATTAGCTCATTGGAGCGTGAGGTTACCTTGTCTGGCACAATCTCTATTGAGCCAGAGCCGGTCCCGATGGATCTAAAAATTATTTTGTTTGGTGATCGTGAAACACATATGTTGTTACAGCACTATGATCCAGAATTCGCTGAGTTATTTAAGGTAACGGCTGATTTTGAAAATGAAATGCCTCGTACAGCCCATACCGAGTTACAGTATTCCAAATTTATATCGAGCTTGGTGCATGATAAAGGTTTACTACATTGTGACCAGAAAGCGGTTGCGAGGATTATTGAATACAGCTCGCGACAGGCAGAAGACCAGACTAAGCTATCCCTTCACGCGGCTGATATTGCCAACTTATTAAGAGAGTCAAATTATTGGGCGCGTCAGGCGAATGCCAATATGATCCGTTTGGGGCATGTCGAAAAGGCGTTGGATAGCGAAGAGCACCGTAGCAGCCGGATTAAAGACAGCATGTTTGAGTCGATAGAAAATCGCACCACGCTGTTAGATACCTCCGGCTTGGTGGTTGGTCAGATTAATGCGCTGTCTGTGCTTTCAACGGGTGGGCATGAATTTGGTATGCCCAACCGTATTACAGCCACTTCGCGCTACGGGGATGGTGATGTCATTGATATAGAGCGAGATGCTAAGTTGGGTGGAACCATCCACTCAAAAGGTGTGCTTATACTATCTTCATATTTGGCTTCAGTGTTCGCAAAAAGAGAGCCGATGCCGTTGTCAGCGAGCATCACCTTTGAACAGTCATATGGTGAGGTTGATGGTGATAGCGCATCATTAGCTGAGCTTTGTGCATTGATTTCGTCTATATCTGAAGTGCCGATTCGTCAAGATTTAGCGATGACCGGTTCGGTTAACCAGTTTGGAGAAGTTCAACCGGTTGGCGGGCTTAACGAAAAAATAGAGGGCTTTCATAAAACCTGCGAAATCCACGGTTTTACGGGCACCCAAGGGGTTATTCTGCCGAGCACTAATGTTCATAATCTCATGTTAAATAAAGATGTACTCGCATCGATCAAGAAGGGTGATTTTAGAATCTATGCGGTGACGAATGTCTCTGAAGCGTTGTGGTTGTTAACGGGGCTTAAGAGTGGTGAGGTAGATAAAGAGGGTCGTTTTCCTGTAGGTTCTATATATGGAAAAGTTCAGGCGATACTCGATGAGCTCAGAGAAGAGGACGAAGAAGAGGGTGAGACTCAGGCACCTAATTCCTGACCCAAGGGCTCATTAAAACTAAGAACTAAATAAAACATAGACTCAATTTTGAATAAGGCGGAAGGTCAAGTTAATACGCGGGCCAACCGCCTTTTTTGTTTTTGGAATCTGATGCTGCCAGTTTTTCTGAGTACTTCCCGACATCAATAGTAAGGTGTTATGAGGTAGGTTTAGCTTAATGGTTGGGTATTTTCCTTTGGTATGTCGTAACTGGAACTGTCTTGTTTCGCCTAAAGATAAAGATGCAATAATGGGGTTTTGGCCAAGCTCAGGCTCGTTATCCTGATGCCAGGAGACACTGTCTTGCCCATTACGGTAATAGTTAGCTAGTACGCTATTGAATCGTTGTTGGGTAATCGTTTCGATGGTTTGCTTTATCTGCAGAAGTGCTTTTGTCCAGCTGAGAGGGGGAAGTGCTATTCCGGAGTAACCGTATTGGCTACCAGCATCTCCATACCATGCCTGCAATCTTGGGATAGGGGTGCGCTTACCGGCAATCATCATTTCATCCTGACGCCAGTTAAGTGTGCTTGATAACTGAGCAAATAGTGTTTCAGATTCATCTGAGGATAACAGTGGTTGCCATAGGCAGAGAGTACCATCTTCAATGGGTATATCGCTTTTTACCGTTTGTGCTTCAAATAGTGATCCCTCTATGGGTAAAGACGGGGCCATTGCTGGTTCCTTTATGAATATGTTGCAGGTTTTGTTTTATTTGGCCCCTAACGTCCGGGGAACGCTTCAAATAACCCAGGTAAGCATACCTCTAAAGCCTGTCTTTAGTTAGAGTAATCCATGCAATACGTCCGTCTCTTACGGTTATGGGTAATATTTTGAATAATTCAAGAATAGGCACTATTTGAGCCTTTTACACTAGCAGCGTTAGCGTTTATGCTAATGATATTATTATTTTTTGGAGTAATGGGTAGCCATGCGTTTTTTAGTTATTTCCTTATCGGCCTTATTAATAATTTCAGTGACTTCAGTTTTTGCCGCTGAAGCAGCTAAACCGGTGATATTAGTCGGCGAGAGTACACAAGGGAGTTTAATGGTGGGGCAAGTCGCGCCAGCCGCATCTGTGTATCTTGATGATGAGCCGTTAAAGGTTGCTGAAAATGGCGTTATTGTATTTGGTTTTGGCCGTGACGCGGAACTCAACCATACACTTAAAGTCGTTGGTGCAAACGGAGAGGTTCATCTAGAGTCTATTACATTGGAAAAACGTGATTACAACATTCAGCGGATTAATGGAATCTCTAAAAAAATAATGAATCCGAATAAAAAGAATCAGGCGCGTTCAAGGTCAGACGCAACACTGGTTAGAACCGCAAGAACAACAGACTCACCCCGTCAGGATTTTATGACAGGGTTTATCCAACCGGTAGAAGGCCCGGTCACGGGAGTCTACGGGAGTCAGCGTTTTTACAATGGGGAGCCTAAAAGGCCCCATTTTGGGGTCGATTATGCTGCACCGGTTGGTACGCCGATTATTGCCCCTGCGCCGGGTGTTGTGACTTTGGTGCATGATGATATGTTTTATTCTGGGGGTACCTTGTTGGTTGATCATGGCTACGGGGTATCATCTACATTTATTCATCTGAGCAAAATTTTGGTCAAAGAAGGCCAAGAGATCAAACAGGGCGATGTTATCGCTGAAGTTGGAAAAAGCGGTAGGGCAACCGGAGCGCATTTGGATTGGCGGATTAACTGGTATAAAGTCAGGCTAGACCCTCAGTTAGTGATGAAGGCGATGCCGGGGCAGGTGGTGTTTGACCAGTAACGACATGTCAAAAAGCGCTAAGAATTATAGTGAGTAATACTACCTTAATAACGATGGAGTCGTAGGTAATGACGGATAGTCAGCAAATAGTATATATCGTAGAAGACGATGAGGCAGTTCGAGATTCATTAGAGATGATGCTGGTTTCGATGGCGCATAAAGTAGAAACGTTTCCAACGGCGAATGCTTTTTTAGAGAGTTACAATGAAGCAATGGCAGGCTGTATTGTATTAGATATTCGTATGCCCGGCATGGATGGAATGGAGCTACAAAAAGAGCTTAATAACCAAAATTCGATTCTACCCATTATATTTGTCACCGGTCATGGTGATGTGCCTATGGCCGTAGAGGCTATGCAATTAGGGGCTATCGACTTTATTCAGAAACCTTATCGTGAGCAAGAGTTGCTGGAGAAAATTAAAGCTGCATTAGAGCTTGATGCCGAGCAGCGTGAGTCGTTAACTGAGAAAAAAGAAATCAATCGTCGCTTAGAAGAGCTGACACCTCGTGAAAAAGAGATCATGGATATGATGATTGAGGGGCATGCCAATAAAGTTATTGCGATTGACCTCGATATCAGCCAGAGAACCGTTGAAATTCACCGTTCACGTGTGATGCATAAGATGGGTACTCACTCTCTTGCTCACCTGGTTAGAATGGTTCTAATGGTTAGTTAATAGCAATTTGCTTGTTTTGAACGATATTTATTAAGGCAGTATAAATGGTAGTTTCTGACGCGCGCGAACAGGTTTTGTTGGTAGATGATAACCCCCAAAACCTGAAAATTCTTTACGATACGCTGGATAGCGGGCATTACCGTTTATTGTTGGCGAACAACGGTGAGAAGGCCCTAGCGATAGCAGAAAAATCAAAGCCTGATTTAATACTGCTTGATATTATGATGCCAGGCATGGATGGGTATGAGGTGTGCGAATCGCTCAAATCTACCCCTCAACTGCGAGATATCCCGGTTGTGTTCCTTTCAGCTCTTGACGACGTAGAGTCTAAGGTCAAAGGCTTCGAGAAAGGAGGTGTTGACTATATCGCCAAACCATTTCAGCCTAGAGAAGTCGTCTCTAGGGTTGCAACACAGGTAAAGCTTCGCCGGCTTGAGCAAGAGCTCAAAGAGAAGAATCGAGAGCTAAGCGCCGACAATATTGATATGCAGGTGAAGCTTGAAGCCCAGCGAGAGCAGTTAGCACATTTTTCTCGTCTAAGTACCATGGGAGAGATGGCCGCAGGATTTGCTCATGAGGTCAACCAGCCTCTTACTGCTATTACCAATTACTGCAGAGTTGCGCACCGTTTATTAGGCAGCAACGTTGAAGATAATAGGGTTACCAACAAGAAGATGCTTGAGGATGCGCTGAATAAGCTTGAAGCACAATCGCATCGTGCTAGTGAAGTTATTCAGCGTATTCGAGGGTTTGTTAAAAAACCCAAAACGGGTAAAACAATCTTTGATGTTAGATCCCTATTATCAGATGTTGTGCAATTTGCAGAAGTTGATGCGAGAAATAATAAAGGTCACATTACCCTTGAATTGCCGGATGCGTTGCCTGAAGTCGAAGCCGATACCATACAAGTGCAGCAGGTTGCATTAAACCTGATTCGAAATGCACTCGAAGCAACGTCAATTTGGCAACAAGAACATCCATCTGATGACGAAATATTATATGTTTCGGTTAGTGCTAAAGCAGAGCGGCAGTCTATTTGGGTAGAAGTAAAAGATCGTGGTTGCGGGTTGGCAGACGATGCCGAGCAAAAGCTTTTTCACCCGTTTTATACTACCAAGGGAGAAGGAATGGGGATTGGCTTAAGTCTGTGTCAGTCCCTTATTCAAGCTCAGGGCGGCACAATAGGTTTTAGGCGTAACCAAGATAGAGGCACAACATTCTATTTCTCTCTCCCTATTTCATGCTAGGCAGGGCCTAACCACTAGGTCTGGCGATTAGTGTATAGGTAACGCTCTTTGAAAACGTTAGAGCGACTGAGCAGCCAGCGAGATAGTAGTGAGATGACAATAATTGCGAATGCGATACGTAACCATAAGGCACCGGATATATGAGCGCCCACTTCCTCCAACAGTTTGATGACAATGAGAGTTGGTATCATAATCTTGAACAGCGTAAATGAAACCTCGTAGATTTCATCCGCTAACTCGCGTAACGTTTTAATAACTGGCTGTCGATTCATGCGTGAGGTCAACGTTGCTTAACTAAAAAAATGGTGATGTGGCTGATGTATAAACCGGATATTAATAACGTTCTTCAAATTATGCTATAAACTAGTCATTGTATAGCATCAGTTATGTATCTCTAACAGTAGAATCTGACTATCTCTAATAATATGAGCGGTTGTTTAATGATTAGAATTGCCTCAATTTTTTTCCTTGCTTGTTTCTCGCTCGGAGTGGGTGGCATGGAGATACCTAAAGCAGACCTTGTTCTGGTGAAAAAATCTGAACGAAAACTGGTGTTGTTTAAGGATGGGGAGGCTTTTCGTCGATATGACATCGCGCTAGGGGACAACCCTAAAGGGCATAAGCAGTTTGAAGGTGATGAGAAAACACCAGAAGGAACTTACATCCTGGATTGGCGAAACCATAACAGTAAATTCTATCGTTCAATACACATCTCTTACCCCAATGAACAAGATCTGGCGTTCGCGCTTTCACAAGGTCGTGAACCTGGGGGCATGATTATGATTCATGGGCGGCCTAACAAAAGTCCTGACCCTATTAGCGGATGGATACTGGATAAAATGGACTGGACTGATGGCTGTATAGCCGTTAAAAATGAAGAGATGGATGAAATATGGGCGGCGATTGATAACGGAACGCCTATTGAAATTCATCCGTAAATGCCAAGGTTTTGATTATCAGGGCTTGGTTATAGGCGAATAGTTGAAATAAAAAAAGCAGATCTTAAAGGTCTGCAAAAAGGCTATGAAATAGTTGATGTAAACACTGTAATTACATGAGCGTGATTTTACCTTTTAAGTGGGGTTTAGTGAGTCCTTTATCTAGCAGTTGAAAATCAATCACACCATTACACTGTTCCCAGTTAAATGAAACGGTACTAGGAAGAAATAGCGGCAGCTTGAAGGCGACATCTACTTTAAATGCCTGCCCCCCCAAAGTGTCAGATAGTGCTGCGATGCAGCGCGTTTTAGACCACATGCCATGAACAATCGCATAATCAAACCCAAATAGCTTTGCTGACCATGCATAGAGGTGTATTAAGTTAAAATCACTTGATACCTTCGCATACCGGCGTCCCAGTGACGATGATAATGCCCAGGTTTCATTGTTCTGATAGCTGGGGAGTGCCGTATGTACTTTTTGGCGACTAGCCTTGGTCTTATTGGTGCGGTGAAGAAGTGTTGAGGTCTCTTCCCATACTACTGAGCCACCAACAGAGACGGTTGTGACAATATCGAACGTAACGCCTACATCACTTTGGTGGCTGTTGGTGAGTAAACAGTTAATATCAAGTATTTCATTGATATTGAGAGGGCGGTACTGAGTCATACTGTTTTTGTAATGGATGAGCCCCAGCAGCGGAAGGGGGAATTTAGGGTCTGTTAATAGCTTTATGTGCAACGGGAAGGCCATAATGTGTGGAAATGCTGCAGGTAAGTGTGACTTAGGCTTGAATCCGCAGACTTTTCTGTACTGCTTTAATCGTTCTGGGTCTACTTTTACGCCTTTCAGCTCAACTGAAAAGTGGGGGATACCGACCGTTGCTGATGCCCTTTTGGGCAGTGCTGCTCGTGACAATAGTGCTAAAATATTTGGGCTTTCTGATAAGTGTATAGTGCTTATATGGTTCATAGTCTAATCCAATATTTTGCGGTTGCCGGTCATTACAAATAGTTGGTGATGATATGTTATTAAGTATATGAGGAGGTTCGAGACATATAATTGGCAGTGGACACAATAAGGGTAAGACGTAAAGGTCAACTATGCTGATTTGGTTTAATATGTGGCGGTGGAGAATTTTGAAGTGGGCAGGTATGCTACACATCCGTGTTGGAAGTTGAGTGAGTTGAGCATATATGAGTGAATTGAAAGATGCTGGGATAATGATTCGTCTGGCGTTTCAGGCGTTGATAAAGACAGGCGTTGATATTCCGGCCTTGTTCAGCAAGCTAGGTATTGATGAATCTTATTTGCAGACAGTTCACTTGCGCACCCCGCACGCAGCACAGCCTCTTTTTTGGGGGGTGCTTGAAGATCAAACAGCTGACCCCGATATTGGTTTGCATCTTGGTCAGCACTTACCTGTTTTTAAAGGGCAGGTAATAGAGTACTTATTCTTAAGTAGCCCGACATTTGGTGATGGCTTGCGTAGAGCGCTAAGTTATCAGCGACTTATTAGCGATGCTGCAGATTCTGATTTAGTGGTTGAGTCTGAGCGGTGCTTTTTGCGGGTTGTCACTGCATCGGGTGGCGCTAAAAAAATTCGTCACTTTAATGAATGCTTTGCTCAAGGAATGATCGCATTTTTTAAATCGATCACTGATAATGCATTTGTCCCTAAATATTTTGAGTTTGATCACGAAGAGCCTGAGAATGTAGATGAGGTAAAGCGTGTATTTGGCTGTGAGGTAATGTTTGGGTGTACTGAGAATCGGCTGTATTTTGATACAGCCATGCTTGAGCATCGGTCTCCCCATGCAGAACCTGAACTGTTGGTATTGCATGAACAATTTGCTAGTGATCAGGTTGCTCGAATTGAAAAAGAAGACGTGGTCGTTCAAGTGAATAAAATTATTGCTGAACTACTGGACTCAGGAGATGTGACATTAGAAACTGTTGCTGATCGGTTAGCGATTAAGCCGCGAAGTCTTCGTACTAAGTTGACTGATATCGATAACAATTTTAATCAGATATTAGCCGATTTTCGATATAAGCTATCTCGACGGTTATTAGCCAAGACCAATGAATCGATCGACGAGATTGTTTATTTGACCGGCTTTTCAGAACCTAGCACGTTCTACCGAGCGTTTAAGCGTTGGTCAGGCATGACCCCTATCGAGTATCGAAAAAGTAAACAGTAGGCGGTGATAGGGAGATGACATACCCAATACTTTATTCATTGCAAAACTGCCCCTATGCGATTCGAGCACGGCTTGGCTTATTCCTTGCCAGACAGCCTTTTAGACTACGTGCCGTCGATCTGAAAAATATTCCCGCTGAAATGCTCGCTGCATCTGCAAAGGCAACGGTGCCTGTACTTGTTATTGAAGGAGGCGTTAAGGCGTGTGATGAAGGGCAAGCAGCTGTAAAAGTAATTGATGAAAGTCTGGATATCATGTTCTGGGCACTGTGCAATAATGACCCTCAAGACCTACTGTATAACGCCGAGCCAACTGCTAGCGAAGATATATTGAGGCTGATTACTCGAAATGATAACGAGTTTATTGTCGACTTAGAGAACTATAAGTACTCTAAACGCCATCATGACTTTGCCCAGCTGTATTATCGAGATCAATGCGAGCGCTTTGTTGCACACTTAGAACAACGACTTAATCAACATGATTTTTTTGTGGGTAACTGTCCGAGTATAGCGGATTACGCCATACTGCCGTTCATTCGTCAGTTTGCCCGCGTCGATCGGAAATGGTACTTACAGGCACCTTATCCAAACCTAAGGCGTTGGTTAGGCTTTCAATTACAACAGCCATTGTTTACAAAGGTTATGGCCAAATATCCTCAGTGGATTACGCAACATGAGGAGTTTTTGGTGGGGGAGTTATAAACGCTAATCAAAGCCCTTGCTGATACTGGGCGTTAGTTGATAGGGTCACCATCTCTTTTAATTCTGATTGCGACTCAATAACTCCGCTTATTGAACTTTCAAAATGCTTAATTAACAGCGCCTTGTCTAATTCTTCTTTTGAGCCTGACCCTATATTAGTCAGATCAATAAAAAACTCATCGAACAGGTCAGAGTAATCATTCACTGCATCTAGATTTAAAAACTGCTCATTGTTATAGATGCTTGGGTAGCCGCCTTTTTGTTTGTCGACGGCAAATGAAATACCTTTGACGTTGGTAATGGTCGTGGCCTTTTCACATTTCAGCATACAGCCATCTTCAATACTCGGTTTTTTGCAACCTACAGTTTGTTGGAAGAAGCATTGGCGACTGGTCATCATCAAGATAGGGTGGTAGATGCTGTAAAACAGTTTAAAGTTATTTGGGCGAGCAATATTACGAATCTGCAGTTTATTAATTTCGTTTGAAATAAACGCCCCTTTGCAGTCCAGTTCTTCTTGCATGGTTAAGAGTGCGTAGGAGTTGGTGGTATTGAGAAATGGCCCGGCAACCCAATCAATATTCATCTCAAATGCTTTGTAGGCGATACCGGTATTGTTGCTCACGATACGCGGTGGCTTAACCTGCTCTAAAATCCTAACGGCTTCTGCGTAGTCTTTACCAATGAGTACTGCAGGGAACCAAGGGATCAAACGCGGGTTCTGCTTAAATAAGTCGATAAACTTATTGTCACCGACTTTAAAGCTTTCGGGCAATTTAAAATAAACATCTGCCTCGGTCATATCACAAAGGTGTAGATCTTGTTTGTCGGCGATGAGAATCGACAAGGTCGGTGTGGTGTTGATTTTTGGATGTTTGGTGGGGGAGGGTACTTTAACGGCCTGAACGACTTTGTCGGTGCCATTTAATAGCATGGCGACTCTGTTTTTAAGTTGTGTGACTTCTTTAAAGGGAATGCTTAAATCACTCGCTAGGTTGTCGAAATTTAACCCCTTAACGGTGACACTTGCGTTCGGAAAACGTTTAAAACGCTTTTCGACAGCAGTGTGATCGAGTGGTGATTTACTATTTGAACTCAACATTAGTTCGCTACTGACAGTAAACGATTTTGCCTGCTGGTTTATGGCCTTATCAAGTCGCTCGCCAAGTTTTACGGTGACAGTTAAGGGCTCATTGAGCTGGCCGGAAAACTCAAAGGTTAGAGGTTGCTTGCTAATGCTCAGATATTCAATTTTTTCGTTAACCTGTGTGCCGATCTCTTTTTTATCAGCCGCAAATTCATCTTTTACTTCTTGAATCTGCACTACTGAAATAGCGTTACTTTTTTCAGTAATATAGTTGAAGCTGTGATCTTTCGGGTTGTCTATAAACATAGACTTGGTCATGTCACCCTTTAAGAACAAATTGGTAAAGTCACGATTAAAGACCTTATAGAGATTGCTGTTATCGTCTAACAGTTTACCAGTCTCTACAAACTGATCGATCTGTTTACGCCAACTATCAACCACTGTATGGACGTAGTTAGCCCCTTTGATGCGGCCTTCAATTTTCAACGAGTCAACTTCAGCATCAACCAATTGCGGTAGGTCAAAATAGGCGGAGTTGTCTTTAAGGTTAAGCGGGAACTTATTACCTGTCGCCGTTGGTTCATATTCATCTCGACAGGCTTGACTGCAGCGGCCTCGGTTTCCTGAATTACCGACACTTACAGAGCTAGAATAGCATTGCCCTGAAAATGCGATACAGAGCGCACCATGAACAAATACTTCGGTTAATACGTCAACGTCATGAGCAACAGCCGTTAAGTTTTTTATTTCTTGAAGGTTTAACTCCCGTGACAAATTAACCCGCGAAGCGCCAATCTTGGAAAGAAAACGTATCTGGCCTTCGTTGTGAGTGGTTAGCTGGGTAGAGGCGTGAACATCTAAGCTAGGGAAGTACTTTTTCACCAGATTAAACATACCCAAATCCTGAACAATAATGCCATCAATGCCACTATTAACCAGTTTGTTGAGAAGGTTGATCATACTGGTGAGTTCGTGTTCGAGTATCACGATATTAAGCGTCAAAAAGACTTCACAGCCGTATTCGTGAGCCAGTTTTAAAATACCGCTTAGGTCATCAAATGAAATATTGGCCGCACGATTGCGTGCGTTAAACATGTCGAGGCCGCAATAAACTGCATTTGCACCCGCTACAATCGCAGCTTTAATGGCATCAACATCACCACCGGGAGCCAATAACTCTATCTTTCTACTCATTTGTACAACCTGTTTAATCTTGTGACGCTTGTTTAGAGGGGCGATTTTAACGGTATCTATTGTGCAATGAAATAGGCGTTGCCCCTTGATTCCAGTCGTGCCTCCTTTCATCACGGCTACGGATGTTATGTTTTTGTAGTCTCGAAGCGGAATCAGGGGAGGGTCTCCATTTGTCTAATGAATTTTAGTTTGTCGACAATATGGCCTGTTTTGGTTTGACTATAGCACTACATTGCACTATATTGTCGACACTTTAGTTAATCGACTGATGCAGGCTTTTATGAGTTTTTTCACCGAACAACCCGTGACATCAGCAGATAAAACGTTTTTTCAGTTGCGCAAAGATATTGTCGAAGGTGAAATTGAGGCAGGTTCAAAGCTTAGCGAGACTGAATTGTCGACAAAGTATGCTGTGAGTCGTTCAGTCATACGAGAGGCCATTAACCGTTTGGCGTCATGCCATATTGTTGAGCGAAAAGCCAATGTAGGGGCCAGAGTTGTTGCGTTAACCGCAGAAGGTATTATCGACCTTTATCAAATTCGAGAGTCGTTAGAAGGTATGGCTGCGCGGTTGGCGGCTAAGAACATGACCGATGACGAGATTGCTGACCTGAATATGCTACTTAATTCCCACTTCCAAGAAGTCAAAAATGACGAATCCTACTACCAAGAAGCAGGGGACGTTGATTTTCACTATCGAATTATTCTGGGTAGCAAAAATAATCATCTTATTTCGATGCTGTTTGATGGGCTTTACCATCTAGTGCGGATGTATCGTGTTCAGTTAGGCATGGCAGGGCCAAGAGTGTCTGCCGCGTTTGATGAGCATAAGCATATTGTACAGGCGATTTCGAATCGAGATGAGGAATTAGCAGAGATGCTAATGCGCCGGCACATTACTTATTCAAGAACCAATATTGAGCAAAAACTCGTTGGACTGGGTAAGAATTAGTCAAACTGAACTACAATCGTTAAACAAAATTTTATATTAAGGCCAGAGGAGAGATCAATCATGAGTGCAGGTAAAAAATTTCGTCAGGCATTAGCAGACAACAAGCCTCTGCAAATTGTGGGTACCATTAATGCGTACTCTGCCATGATGGCAAAACAAATTGGTCATCAGGCGATTTACTTATCGGGTGGCGGCGTCGCGAATGCCTCCTATGGTTTGCCAGACTTAGGCATGACTTCTTTAAATGATGTTATTGTGGATGTTCAACGCATTACAGCGGCATGCGATTTACCTTTACTAGTTGATATTGACACCGGTTGGGGAGGCGCATTCAATATCGCTAAAACGATTCGTGACATGGAAAAAGCAGGTGCTGCGGCCGTTCATATAGAAGATCAAGTTGCGCAAAAGCGTTGTGGTCATCGACCCAATAAAGAAATTGTAAGTGTTGAAGAGATGGTTGACCGCATCAAGGCTGCAGTTGATGCGCGTATTGACCCTGACTTTTTCATCATGGCTCGAACAGACTCATTCGCCCAAGAAGGTTTAGAGGCTGCTATAGAAAGAGCGAAAGCTTATGTTGCAGCAGGGGCTGATGGTATTTTTGCAGAAGCTGTTAAAACAGAAGAACATTATCGAGCTTTTGCTGAAGCGTTAGATGTGCCTATTTTGGCAAATATTACCGAGTTTGGTCAGACGGAGCTATGGAATAGAGAGCAGTTGGGAGAGTGGGGTGCCGCTATGGTGCTTTACCCGCTGAGCGCATTTAGAGCGATGAATAAAGCGGCAGAAAATGTCTATCGGTCAATCTTGGAAACAGGCGATCAGAAAGCAGTTGTCGACACGATGCAAACCCGTATGGATCTTTATGATTACTTGGGTTATCACGATTATGAGCAAAAGCTCGATAAGTTATTCAGTGAAGGCAAGAACAAGTAGAAGCCTTAAAGTAGATATCGGCGATACAGTATAAAGGTTAAAACGAGAATAAGGGGATTATCATGACAGGTAAAAAACTAAGTGGTGCGGGCCTACGAGGCCAAAGTGCAGGCGAAACGAAACTATGTACAGTGGGTAAATCAGGTTCTGGTTTGACCTATTGCGGTTATGATGTTGCAGACTTATCGGAGAATGCGACCTTTGAGGAAGTGGCATACCTTCTGTTTAATGGAGAGCTTCCCAACGTTGCTCAGTTAGCGGCTTATAAAGCTGAACTGAAGTCGATGCGTGACCTGCCTAGCGAACTAAAAGAAGTGTTAAAGCACATTCCTGCTGATGCTCACCCCATGGATGTCATGCGAACGGGTTGTTCGTTTTTAGGTAACTTAGAGCCAGAAGTTGATTTTAGTGAACAGAATAAAGCCGCTAACCGTTTATTGGCGGCGTTTCCGGCAATTATGTGTTACTGGTATCGTTATAGCCACGATGACGTTGAGATTGACTGTGTTACTGATGAAGAATCGATGGGTGGTCACTTCTTAAGGTTATTGCGTGGTGAGACACCTTCAGAACTGCACCGTAAAGTGATGGATGTATCGCTTATACTCTATGCCGAGCATGAGTTTAATGCCTCGACGTTTACTGCGCGTGTTTGTGCGTCTACGTTATCAGATATGTTCTCTTGTGTGACCGGTGCGATTGGTACGCTTCGTGGTCCTTTGCATGGTGGCGCAAATGAAGCCGCTATGGATATGATTGAGAAATTCAAATCTCCTGCAGATGCTAAAGAGCAGATGGCTGGGATGTTGGCGCGTAAAGAAAAGATTATGGGCTTTGGTCATGCAATTTATAGCACGTCAGACCCCCGTAACGTGATCATCAAAGCCTGGTCAGAAAAACTGGCAGAAGAGTTTGGCGATAGTTCGCTTTACGATATTTCAGTCGCTTGCGAAGAGTTTATGTGGGATACCAAAAAGCTATTCTGCAATGCTGACTTCTTTCATGCGTCGGCTTATTACTTTATGGGCATTCCTACCAAACTATTTACGCCTATATTTGTTTGCTCACGTGTAACAGGTTGGGCCGCGCATACTATGGAACAGCGTATCAATAACCGCATTATTCGCCCTAGTGCTGATTATACTGGGTCTGAGCCACGTACTGTTCAGCCAATTGCTGAGCGGTAAATTGTTGGTTGAGGGCTTGTAAGGGTTTTATTTAATAGAGTTAGTCTAGTATTTAAATTCTGACATCCCCGCCTTCGCGAGGGTGACATGTGACTAAACTGGAATGACATTGGACTTAACGGAAATGGCGGTCGTTACTGCTGGCCATTAGTTAAATCTAAATTTTTTTTTGTGGATTAAGTTATGAACACACTACACCGTAAGCCACTGCCGGGCAGTACACTTGATTATTATGATACTCGAGCGGCGGTTGAAGCGATTAAACCAGGTGCGTACGCGACATTACCTTATACATCACGGGTATTGGCTGAGCAGCTAGTACGTCGTTGCGAGCCAGAAACACTGACTGACTCGCTAAAGCAGATTATTGAGCGTAAGCAGGACCTCGACTTCCCTTGGTACCCTGCACGCGTTGTGTGCCACGATATCCTCGGCCAAACGGCTTTGGTCGATCTGGCAGGTTTGCGTGATGCTATCGCTGATCAGGGTGGAGACCCTGCGAAAGTGAACCCTGTTGTTCCAACCCAATTGATTGTTGATCACTCACTGGCGGTTGAACATGGGGGCTTTGAAGTCGATGCATTTGATAAAAACCGTGCCATTGAAGATCGTCGTAATGAAGACAGATTTCACTTTATTGAGTGGACTAAAACAGCCTTTGAAAATGTTGATGTAATACCTGCCGGTAACGGCATTATGCACCAGATCAACTTGGAAAAAATGTCTCCGGTGATTCAAGCGCGTGACGGCGTTGCTTACCCAGACACGTGCGTAGGGACAGATAGCCACACGCCACATGTTGATGCGTTAGGTGTTATTGCAATTGGGGTCGGAGGCTTAGAGGCTGAGACTGTTATGTTAGGGCGACCCTCTATGATGCGTCTACCCGACATTATAGGTGTTAAGTTAACCGGTAAGCGTCAGCCTGGTATTACCGCCACCGATATTGTACTGGCGATTACTGAATTCTTGCGTAACCAAAAAGTCGTGTCATCGTATTTGGAGTTCTTTGGTGAAGGAGCCGCCGCGTTAACCATTGGCGATCGTGCGACGATCTCTAATATGACGCCAGAATTTGGTGCTTCAGCTGGTATGTTCTATATCGATGAACAAACCATCGATTACCTGAATCTGACAGGGCGTGAACCTGAGCAAGTTAAACTGGTTGAAACTTACGCCAAAGAAACGGGCTTGTGGGCAGATGACCTGAAAGAGGCAGAATACGGGCGTGTATTGACGTTTGATTTATCGACCGTTTGCCGAAATATGGCAGGGCCTTCAAACCCTCACCGTCGACTGCCTACTGCCGATTTGGAGTCGCGTGGTGTTGCAGGTGAGTGGCAAGAAAAAGAAGGTGAAATGCCAGATGGTGCGGTAATTATTGCAGCTATCACCAGTTGTACCAATACCAGTAATCCGCGAAATGTGGTTGCGGCTGGACTCGTGGCCCGCAAAGCTAACGAACTAGGGTTGATCAGAAAACCTTGGGTGAAATCATCGTTTGCACCCGGGTCTAAAGTAGCCAAGCTTTATTTGGAAGAAGCCGGCTTACTTTCTGAAATGGAGAAACTGGGTTTTGGTATTGTGGCTTATGCCTGTACGACCTGTAACGGTATGAGTGGTGCACTAGATCCAACGATTCAGCAAGAGATTATCGACCGAGATCTATATTCCACTGCCGTCTTGTCGGGCAACCGAAATTTTGACGGGCGAATTCACCCTTATGCGAAACAAGCATTCTTAGCATCACCTCCGTTAGTGGTGGCGTATGCAATTGCCGGAACGATTCGTTTTGATATAGAGAAAGATGTACTCGGAACGGATAAAGAAGGTAACCCGATTACCTTAAAGGACATCTGGCCAAGCGACGAAGAGATCGACTCCATCGTTGCTAAATGTGTAAAGCCTGAGCAGTTTAATCAGATTTATATACCGATGTTTGATTTGGACAAAGGTGAACAAGCCGAAAGCCCGCTTTATGAATGGCGCCCTCAGAGCACCTATATTCGACGTCCTCCTTATTGGGAAGGCGCATTGGCAGGTGAACGCACAATGAAGGGGATGCGCCCACTGGCAGTATTGGGCGATAACATCACGACCGATCACTTGTCACCTTCAAATGCGATCATGCTTGAGAGTGCGGCAGGTGCATATCTCCACAAAATGGGGTTGCCGGAGGAAGATTTTAACTCTTACGCAACTCACCGAGGCGATCACCTCACCGCACAGCGCGCGACATTTGCTAACCCTAAGCTGCTAAACGAAATGTGTCGTGACACAAATGGCGACGTGAAACAGGGGTCGTTAGCGCGAATTGAGCCAGAAGGCCAAGAAAGCCGTATGTGGGAAGCGATCGAAACCTATATGGAGCGTAAGCAACCGCTTATTATTGTCGCCGGTGCTGACTATGGTCAGGGCTCATCGCGTGACTGGGCAGCTAAAGGTGTTCGGTTGGCAGGTGTTGAGGCTATCGTAGCGGAAGGGTTCGAGCGTATTCACCGAACTAACTTGGTGGGCATGGGCGTTATGCCGCTTGAGTTTCAGTCAGGTGAGAATCGTGAAACATATGGTATTGATGGCACCGAAACATTTGATGTCATCGGTGAACCAACACCTAGAAGTACATTAACGTTGGTTATCAATCGTAAAAACGGAGAGCGCGTTGAAGTGCCTGTTACTTGTCGCCTTGATACTGCAGAAGAAGTGTCAGTCTATGAGGCAGGTGGTGTACTACAGCGATTTGCGCAGGACTTTTTAGAGTCTACCGCTAGCTAACTTAGTGCAATAAAAATATAGGGCGCGCTTGCGCACCATTGATGGGTTAACGACAAAACTCTCAGGTGCGCAAGCACACCCTATATGACTTTCCTCGTCATTCCCGCGTAGGTGGGAATCTATTGTTTATCACTCCTCTCTTCAATATAGGTAACACTATGTCTAACGTCCCCCAGATCAAAATACCTGCCACGTACATCCGTGGCGGCACCAGCAAAGGCGTGTTTTTTAGAGAGCAAGACCTACCCGAGTCTGCTCAAGTACCAGGTGCCGCTCGTGATGCACTATTATTACGGGTGATTGGCAGCCCAGACCCATACGGGAAACAAACCGATGGTATGGGAGGTGCAACCTCAAGTACCAGCAAAACGGTTATTCTGTCAAAGAGTAGCCAGCCGGATCATGATGTTGATTATCTATTTGGACAGGTTTCAATCGATAAGCCTTTTGTTGATTGGAGTGGCAACTGTGGCAACCTGTCTGCAGCCGTCGGGTCGTTTGCGGTAAGTGGTGGGTTGGTTGATGAAAGCCGGATACCGCAAAACGGTGTCGCTATCGTGCGCATTTGGCAGGCCAATATTAAAAAAACGATCATTGCTCATGTACCGATAACTAATGGCGAAGTACAGGAAACCGGTGACTTTGAACTGGATGGTGTAACTTTTCCAGCAGCGGAAGTTCAAGTAGAGTTTATGAATCCTGCAGATGGCGAAGGGGCTATGTTTCCAACGGGGAATTTGGTTGATGACCTAGAGGTTCCTGGCATAGGCACACTTAAAGCGACGATGATCAACGCAGGTATTCCTACGATCTTTATCAACGCTGAAGCGATCGGCTATACCGGTACTGAACTACAAGATGCCATCAACAACGATGATAACGCCCTCGCAATGTTCGAAACCATACGAGCACATGGTGCTGTTCGTATGGGGTTAATCGGTAATATTGAAGAGGCGGTTACACGGCAGCATACTCCAAAAGTGGCGTTTGTAGCGTCACCGGTCGAGTACACGTCATCAAGCGGTAAGCAGGTGACGCCTGACGATGTTGATTTGTTAGTACGTGCGCTTTCAATGGGTAAGTTACACCATGCGATGATGGGCACCGCCGCTGTTGCAATTGGCACGGCAGCGGCAGTCCCTGGCACTCTGGTTAATCTGGCTGCAGGGGGCGGCGCGCGTAATGCGGTACGTTTCGGTCATCCATCAGGCACGTTACGTGTAGGTGCTGAAGCCACGGAGAACAATGGTGATTGGAGTGTGATAAAAGCCGTAATGAGTCGAAGTGCCCGCGTTTTGATGGAAGGCTGGGTGCGGGTGCCGGGTGATTCGTTTTAACCATCATTACCTATATGCATTACCTCTATAATGGGGGGGTAAAAATGGGAGGATTACCATTCTAAGTAGCAATAAAAAAGGCGAGAGTAGAATTATTCTACACTCGCCTTTTTATTTGACTCTAATTTAACTAATTGACTGCAAGTATATTGTTAAATTAGGTAATCCTTATCACTACGCTGTTGCTTCTTCAGCTTGATCAACTAAATCTTTAGCAACCTTAGTCGCTTTAGCTTTTGCAGTGGTTGCTTTTTTCTTAGCGGTAGTTGCTGCTTTCTTTGCTGTTGTGGTTGCTTTTTTAGCCGTTGCCTTTACTTTTTCTACTTTGGTTTCTGGTTTTTCAAACTTAAGGATAAGCTCGCCTGCTTTTTCGCCGATTAGCTTATTAACTTCACGTGCTTTAGTGCAAGCTAAGTCTGCAACTTCATCGTGCTTAGTTTTAACAGAGTCAACATTAGTGACTTTTTCTACATAAGTGAAGGTAGTTGCAGCAAGCTCTTTGTACTGTTCTTCAACAGTCGCAATTACTTTTTCAACGACGTCTTGTACTTGCTCTTGGTAAGATTTAACTGTGCGCATAGGGTAATCTCTCTTAGAATATGAATGTAGGCGTTAAAATGCCTGCACGTATGAGCTTATAGAGAAGATTACCCGTTTAAATTAGAGTGTTCATACTAAGAAGTGGTTTATTTTTGATTATGCCCCTTATTCCACTTTATACACTCATCCAGGGTTATGCCGTTACCACCAAAAATATCCAAAGCGCTACCGATCGTTAAATCTACTTTACCGCCAGATAGCTGTTTAACTTTTTCAAGGTCTGAAAGGTTTCGCGCTCCGCCCGCGTAGACGGTGGGAATGGTGACTGTGTGGCCTAATAGCGTAACAAGTTCAGTGTCGATTCCCGCTTGTAGGCCTTCAACATCGGCGGCGTGAATCAAAAACTCGTCGCAGTGATTGGCGAGTTCTCGTAACGTTTTTTCGTTTACTTCGGTATCCGTTACCGTTTGCCAACGGTTGGTCGCAATAAACCAACTATTGTTTTTTCTACGACAACTTAAATCGAGCACTAAGTGCTGTTTTCCCACTTCTGCTGTGATGCGCTCTAACCGCTCCCACGAAAACTGACTATTCTCAAACAAATAAGAGGTTACGATAATATGGCTAGCGCCAGCACCTAGGTATGATGCCGCATTGTCAGCATTGATTCCACCACCAACTTGCAGGCCTTGTGGCCAAGTCTTTAATGCTAATTCCACTTGTTTTTGGTTGCCTTCGCCAAGTGCAATAACATGACCGCCCGTTAAATTGTGGTCACGATATAGCTGTGCATAGTGTGCAGCATCGTATTCGCTTACATAGTTTGTTTGTGCACCATCGGCGCTTAAGCTGCCACCAACAATTTGTTTAACTTTACCTTGATGTAAGTCGATGCAGGGGCGAAATTGAGTCACAGGGTTCTCCGATAAATATCTGTGCGGGTATTATGCCTCGTAAGCACAATGTACCCAATAAGCAATTTCTGTTTATTAATAAATTGACGACGATAATAGTGACCATGGGATGTTTTATCGATATAGACATTAGGTAGTCATGTAAAAAGTTGTGTGAGCAGGTGAAGTGCCGTTTGATGAGAGCCGCGTTATGGGGCTTGGAAGTTGAACGTGATGTCATTCTAACGTCATGAAACATTAACCGAGTTGTCATGTTCTTCCCGCAGCATGTATTTAGCAAATTTACATAGACAACTTTTGAGGAAATATCATGTCGCTAAATTGGATTCACCGTCTTGGCCTGAGTTTGGTCATGTTCGTTATGTTATTTTCAACTGCGCAAGCAGAAACCGTTAAACTGGCGGTAACCGACCTCGTCGGTCTTGAAGAACTGCAGCGTGAATTCGGCGCTTTCAAGGACACGCTTTCTGAAGCCACAGGCTACGATATCGAATTTCAACCGGTTACCAATCGCACTGCTGCAGTGGAGGCCTTGCGCTTTAATAAGGTTGACTTCGTTCTAACGGGCCCTGCCGAATATGTGGTGATGCAGAAGCGCGCCAAGGCGAAAATCGTAGCGGGCTTCTCTCGACCTGACTATTTTGCAGTGATCATTGCGATGGCTGAAGGCCCTTATAACAATGTTGGAAGTTTGAAAAATACCAAAATTGGTTTGGGGTCAGTTGGGTCTACCTCAAAGCATCTCGGCCCCATCCAGGCTTTGGCAGACGCAGGTTTGAATCCGTCAAAAGATGTTGAAACGGTTCACACAAAAATACCGATATTGTGGCAGTCACTGAAGAAGGGAGACGTTTCCGCCATTGGTATTAACCATCTGAAGTTCCTTTCTTTGCGAGACAAGGAAATGAAAAAGGGTGGCCTTCAGCCTGGCGCATTTCGTGTGATTGCACGGGGTCCAGATCTACCCAATGATGTATTGATGGCTGGCAATCATGTTAGTGACAAGATGTTGAAGACCATGAGAGAAGCTTTTGTAACGCATTCTGACCAACTGGTTGCTGCCATTCTGACTGGTGAGGATAATCAGAAATACTCGGGTATGCGTTTTATCACGGGGGTTAAGGACAGCGACTATAACTATGTGCGCTCCATGTATGCGACCGCTGGCTACCCGGAATATTCTGATTTCATCGGAGATTAGTATCGATGAACAGCTGTGCAGAATCTCTTACAATGCCTAGAAGTGTCTTAGCTACTACGAGTCAGCTTAAGGTTAGTGGGCTCGCCAAAAGATTCGACGGCTGTTCACAATCGGTATTTTCTGATGTTAATTTTACGATTTCTACCGGGCAGTCGGTTGCGTTGATTGGTGCCAATGGCGCTGGTAAAAGCACTCTGTTGCGCTGCTGTGCGCGTCTGATCGAGCCGGATGCAGGATCGATTATTCTTGATGGCGAGGCATTGTCTTCGAAATCTGGGAGTGAGCTCCGCAAGGCTCGTAACAGGGTAGGGTTTGTCTTTCAAAAACACTGCCTGGTACCACGCTTGTCAGCTTTAACCAATGTGCTGCACGGTAATCTGGCGCATCGTAGCGGCCCGCGTAACTGGTTGCAGGGTTTTGCAAGACAAGAAGATAGGGGTCGGGCTATGGACTGCCTGAACCAGGTTGGCATGGCTCATGTGGCGGACAAGCGTTGCGATCAGTTGTCAGGTGGACAGGCGCAGCGCGTAGCGATCGCCCGTGCCCTGATGCAGGATCCAAAAATGCTGTTTGCCGATGAACCGACCGCTAGTCTTGACCCCCAGTCAGGTGACGATATCATGGAGCTGTTTTCGAGCCTGGTGAAGGTAAGAGGGTTAACCTTGTTTTTCGTCTCTCATCATATTGAACATGCCTTGAACTATTCGGACCGTATTCTCGGTTTGCAGGAGCGTCAATTGCTGCTGGATACTCCAAGTCAATCAGAAAGCCTGCCTAGTCTACGAGCTTTTTATGCTTGAGCGCGGTGGGGAAACGGTTACATCTGCACATAAGGCCAATTTGTCTGTTATCGGAGACCAAATGCCTGTGCGCTTTGAGCGGCCCAGTTGGCTAAGCAATATCTTATGCGCGCTATTTCTGTTGTTTTTATTATGGTCTATGTCGAGTGCAGGGCTGTCTTTGTCCGACCTGCTCGAAGGGCTACCAAATATGGCGACTATTGCAGGTGAAATGGTACCGCCAGCGACTGATAGGGCCGGGCCCATGGCTAATGCGATATTGGTGACCTTCCAGATGGCCTTAGTCGGAACCGTCATTGGCATCCTCATCAGTATTCCTGTCGCCATGCTGATGGCACGTAATACCTCTCCTCACCCAATAGTGCGCCATGTGGCTCGCTCTGTCGTTAGCTTTTTTAGAACGGTTCCTGATTTGGCTTGGGCACTTTTTTTTGTTGCGTCGGTTGGGTTGGGAGCGTTCGCCGGCACTTTAACCATCATCATAGATACCATTGGTTTTTGCGCGCGTTTTTTCGCGGAGTCGATGGAAGAGGTTGATCCTGGCCCTTCGGAGGCATTAGCGTCTATCGGTGCCAGCCCTATCGACAGGATTGTTGTAGTGTTGCTGCCCAGTGCTATGCCGAGCTTTATTAATACTAGTCTGTTTTCTTTGGAAAAAGCGGTGCGCTCATCAGTGGTGCTGGGTTTGGTTGGTGCCGGCGGTATAGGTGCTGAGCTGGCGGTCTCGATGGAGATGTTTCGCTATGATCAGGCCGCCACGATAGTCATTATGATTTTCGTTCTGGTATTTGCGGTGGAACAATTCTCCTCTGTTATCCGCAATCGGCTGTTACGGCAGAATGTCTAGTCCACTAAGCGCACCTTCCCGAGCAACTTTTTGTTTAATATTCTCAATTTTGGAGTCATGAATGTCTTTGCAGTCCACTAATAGACCCTCGGAAGTAGCTGCGGCCAGCGTGGTTTTTGAAAACGTCAAGGTGTTGACTTCCCTAGGCTGGACTTCTTCCACTTCGCTCTGGATTCACGAAGGGAAAATACGTGCAGTGCATAGTGCTGAAGATAGTGAACCAGACTATTCGTTAACTCAACGAGTTGACGGCAGTGGCTGTTATATTTTGCCGGGTATTATAGATTTGCATGGGGATGCCTTTGAGCGCGATATTACTCCCCGAGCCGGCACTCATTTCCCATTGGATTTAGCTTTAGCAGCTAATGACGCCAACTTGATTGCAAACGGTATCACGACTTTTTATTACAGCATTACCGATGGTTTTGAGCCTGGGCCGAGAAGCCGAGATACGGTACGTGAGTTACTTATCGCGTTAGAAAAATTGATGCCACGATTTAGTTGTCACGCGCGTATTCATATTCGACATGAAACCGTGAATACAGAAAAACATGATGAGCTGCTGGAATGGCTCCGTCAGGGGAGGGTACACTTATTATCCTTGAACGATCATCTGCCCCCCTTGGATAATGACAAAAAAATACAGCGTTATCTGGCAGGCATGCGCAGGCGCGTTTCTATGACTGAGCCAGAGACCTCGGAATTCTTACAACGTTTGCAAGCCAATCGAGCGCTTGGCGAAATACAATTGGAAGAACTAGCCACGGTAGCACACCAGCAAGGTGTTGCTCTCGCCTCGCATGATGATGAAACACTTGATGATGTCGCTAGGTCTAAATCGTTGGGAATTGCGATTGCAGAGTTCCCGATGTGCGCGCAGACAGCCCGAGCCAGTCAACATGGTGGCGCTTCTGTTTTGATGGGCGCCCCAAACTTGGTAAGAGGTGGTTCCCATGTCGGTGCCATTTGCGTTAAAGCGGCGATCGAACAAGGTGTGGTCGACGTACTCTGCAGCGACTATCACTATCCTAGTCTGTTTCACGCACCGTTCATGATAGCGGCGATGAACTGTTTGTCGTTTAGCGAAGCGTGGAAGCTGGTTAGTGAAAACCCCGCCCTGGCTGCAGGCTTAGGGGCGACAAAAGGTAAGATTGAACCGGGTTATGACGCAGATTTTCTGATTTTGAGCGACCTTGATGGGTCTCCCTTGTCCTTGGAATCGACTTGGGTAAATGGGCAAATGGTGTATTCAAGGAAAGCTCCAAAAAAGCCATAACGCGACTTATAGTTGCTGGCTTATTCTGCTATTTTAAGTATGAGTGGAAAGGCGAAGCAGTCGTTCCGAGATGCAAAATGCAAGACTTGACCTCATACGTGCTAGGGGCGAAATTGAGTCACAGGGTTCTCCGATAAATACCTGTGCTGATATTAAGCCTCGTAAGAACAACGTACCCAATAAGCAATTTCTTTTTTATCTGAGATAATTACTGCGCTATCAATGACGTGTCTGTGCTGCGACATTGTGTCACTTCTAATACTTTTAATTCTAGATAGAATTCACCGCTGCCTAAAATCGTTATAAGGATAGATACGTGAAAAACTCAAAATCTAGCGTTACCACAATCCGTAATATATTGAGTGTTGCTGTGGCTTTTGCTATTCATTCAAAGGCTACTTACGCCGAAAATAACACGCTAGAAAACGTCAGTCAGATTGATCAACTAGACACCATCAGTGTTACCGCCAACAGAAGTGAAGAAGCCTCTATAGATGTCCCAGCAAGTATTAGTGTCGTAGACATTAAAACCATTGAGTTGGCTCAACCTAATTATCAGAAAGAGCTGCTCAACGGAGTTTCAGGTGTCAGGGTGACACAGACAGGCTCTTCGTTAGGGCACAAGACTAGTATCCGAATGCCGCTTAATACAGGGCCTTATTATTTATTTTTGCAGGACGGTATTCCGGTTCAGTCATCTGGGTTCTTCAATCATAATGGTCTAGCGTATACTAACTTTAGTTCCGCCGGTTCTGCTGAAGTGCTTAAAGGTGCCGGTACTGCGCTTTATGGGTCAGATGCAGTAGCGGCTACGATTAACATCATATCTAATGACCCGTCACAAATAGATGGCTATAAGATAAAAGCGGATACGGGTAGTGACGGTTTCTATAAACTGGGCGTTCAGGGTGGCGCACAGTTTTCTGAAGACTCCAGTGTTGGTGTAGCGCTCTCGCATGCCAAAAGTGATGGCTGGCGGGATCACACAAGCTCCGAAAGAACAGAAGCGACAGCCACGCACTTCATGACTATCGATGATAGCAACGTACTTAAGACGATACTGTCAGTTAATGCTACAGAGGCCGATATGGCAGGTAGCCTGATAGGGTTGGATGAACTTGAGAATAATCCCGAATCTGTAGGTGATATTGCTGATGCTTTAGATGCGGGAATGGAAGTGCAGCGCAAATTTGATTTTGCACGATTGAGTACAGAGTGGACCCACTTTGCTACAGACTCTGTAGAGCTAAGTACAATTGGTTACGTTCGCAGCAATCGCAATCAATATATTGCCACTTGGGAGAGAAATCTTCCGAAGAATGACAGTAAAGAACAGTCTCTGGGAGTGATGTTTAAGGCCGATATTGACCAAGAAAATATATTATGGACATTAGGTACGGATTTTGAGTTAACCAAAGCTAATCGTACTTATCAACAGTTATTCGACTATGTACCCAGTGGTTTCGGCTCTTCTGTGCCTGCTGGCGACATTTATGATTATGATGTTACTTATATTGCTCTATCTCCGTATGCTCAAGCTCAAATAGCTTTAACTGATAAATTGCAGCTGGGTGCAGGCCTACGCTATGACCAAAGTAAGTTTGATTACACCAATAACTTAGAAGACGGTCAGTATGCAGGCTCGGGTTACTCTCGTCCCAGCAGTGATAATGATCCCTCGTTTCATCATGCTAGTCCTAAATTGCATGTGGTTTATAACATCAACCACATGCAAAATGTTTATGCTCGATATGCGAATGGCTTTCGTATACCGCAAGCCTCACGTTTGTATTCGTTAAAAACCGACAATATTGACTTTGACCTAGGGCCCGAGGTGAGTGACACCTTTGAGGTGGGCTATAAACTAGCCACACTCGCTCACCGAATGGATTTATCGCTTTACTACATGACTATTGATGACACGATTGTTAGGCGCGAAGACAGCAGCGGCGACAGATATTATGTTAACGGTGGAAAAACTGAGCATCAAGGGGTTGAACTCTCTTGGTTGTATCAAATGAACGCTCAACTTGCGACTCGCATTGCTTATAGCTATTCCAAGCACGAATACGTGAACGATGAGGTTTACGGAGATAATGAGCAGGCTAATGCTCCTAATGATATCAGCAACTTTAAGCTGATTTACACCCCAAGCTATGTGCAGGGTTTGAGTGCTGAGTTGGAAGTAGCGTATGTCGGTGAGTACTGGTTAGACGATGATAATACTCGAACTTATGATGGCTATACCGTCGGCAATTTAAAAGCGATCTATCAGATTACCGATCAGCTTAAAGTAAATGCAAAAGTTAATAACCTTACCGACGAAGTGTATGCCGAAGATGCCAGCTTTAGCTATGGCAAAGAAAAATATACGCCTGCTGCTCCTCGTCAGTTATACGCAGGGATTGAATACAGTTTTTAGGATGATCTATGAAGTATGTTCTTTTGGCGTTAATGATGTTTTTTGCGCAGTTGTCTATGGCTGCGATAACACATGGTAATCATGGGGCTTCAAGGGCTAGTTTACTACCCTCATGTCAAGAATTAAATTCGTTGCCATCTCCCCATTGCGGCTTGGTGCCAACAACGGTGTGGGGTAAAGGGGCAAACGATGATGTAGACGTGCTTTATACGGTATTTAGTCAAAACGGTCATATCTACTTCACTACATCGGTAGACAAAGGGCAAACCTTTGAACCGCCAACCGTCGTTAATCGTACTCCTGAAGCTATCTATGATGATGGCGAAAATCGTCCCAAGATCATCGTAGGAGAAAAGGGAAAGGTTTTCGTTTCGTGGACCCATAAAACAGCGGGACGTTACTCGGGCGATGTTCGTTTTGCACGCTCTCTTGACGGCGGTAAGAGCTTTGACACCCCCATTACTGTTAACTCGAATAGAGCGTTGATCAGCCATCGTTTTGATTCCATGTCGATTGATAGTGAAGGGCGACTCTATCTTATTTGGATCGATAAACGAGACCTGTTAGTAGCAAAAAAGCAAAATCAGAAGTATCGAGGCGCGGCACTTTATTATGTAGTCTCTGAAGATTCTGGTGCGAGTTTTTCAGAAAACCGAAAACTAGTGGATAACAGCTGCGAGTGTTGCCGCATAGCGGTTGATCAAGATTATCAGGGGAATATTGTCGCTTTGTGGCGTCATGTATTTCCAGGCAATATACGTGATCATGCCATTGCTTATATTTCCCCCGATGAAACGCCAGCGAACAGTGCGTTGCTAAAAGCAACGAATGATGACTGGATGATCGAAGGCTGCCCCCATCATGGCCCCGATTTATCTATAGACTCACAAAACACTGCTCATATGGCTTGGTTTACACAAGGAGAAAAGCATAAGGGCTTGATGTATGGTCAGTATGATTTAGAAACACAAAGTACGCGATACGAGTTTGTAATAGACGCGTCCGCTGCCGCATCGAGACCACAAGTACAAGTCATGGGTAATACTGTTTATCTAATGTGGAAGCTGTTTGATGGAAAGGCGATGACCTTGAACATTCAACGATCTCTGGACGGAGGCAAAACCTGGAAAGGCCGTGAGTCAATAGCACGCACGCTTAATGGTTCTGATCACCCTGACTGGGTAACCTCTCAATCAAAACTATATGCCGTATGGCATACCCAGTCAGAGGGACTTCGCTTATTTGAGATTGTGCAATGAAACTTCATTACCTATCAAAAATCAAAACGGTTATGGGCCTTGTATTCGCAGCTTATTGCGGGATGCTTCATGCAGCCTCTGAAGATGTTCAGTTAAAAATGTTTGGCTCAGATAGCCTTGTTGATATTACATCAGCAAAATCAGGTCAGCCTTTCATGATGGTGTTATGGTCTATAGACTGTCCGCCTTGTATAAAAGAGTTATCGCTTTTCAGAGATTTTCAGCCGCAACTATCAAAAAAAAATATCGTGCTTATTTCTATTGATGGTTCGGAACCGGTTTCGGTTATACAACAGGTTTTGGCTGATCATCAGCTTGGAGAGTTAGATCAGTGGATCTTCTCAGGTGAAATGGTCGAGCGCCTTCGCTATGCGATTGACCCTGAGTGGTATGGAGAGCTGCCTCGAACTTATTTTTATGAGCGTGAAGGGAATAGAGTAGCGCATAGCGGAATGCTGACTGAAAAAATACTCACAGAGTGGCTGCAATATTCTGAGTCTTTGCCAAAGGCCGTAAGTAAGTGAATGAAATATTCGTCTGGTATTCGTAGAGGTTTTCTCGCATCCCTAATTATTCACGGAGCAGTGGTTGCGGGAGGGTTTCTATCAGCAGATAGCCGCGATAAATTAGTAGCCAATAAAATTGAATTCCATTTAACTATTCAACAGCAGGATCAAAGCGACAAACTGAAAGAAACACCCAAGCAAGAGAACGCTTTAGTCGCCATTCCTGAACGTGAAACTATACCTAAGTCGATACCCAAAGTATTACCTGTTGTCGAAACTAAGTCTAAGGTTGAACCTAAACCGTTACTTGATAAACCGTTACTTGATAAACCGTTACTTGATAAACCTTTGCTTGAACCTGGGTTAGTCGTAAAAAAGAAGCCGGAAATAGCGCAAGCCCCGTCTATTGATAAGAAAGCGGAATCAATACCAGAGTTATTAGCTCAGGAGATTATTCCGCCTGATGTTGTAGCAGAAATCGAACAAGTAGAGGCTATCGAATCGCAAGAAGTGGTGGATCAAAAAAAAATAGATGCCCTTGTCGAAGCCGAAATTAATTATCGCAATGAAATTATTCGTTTAATAGAAAGTAAAAAATATTATCCAAAGCGATTACAAAAAATGCGCAAAGAGGGTGACGTATTGGTCGCTTTTACGCTTAACAGGAATGGAAGCGTAAAAGGAGTAGAAGTGCTCAACGTAAAAGGGTCTTCATTATTTAAAAAGGCAGCACTAAAGGCTATTCAATCGGCGGCCTTATTCCCATCATTTCCCCAAGAAAGTTCACGAGAAACGTGGTCATTTAAAGTCCCTTTAAGTTATCGGCTTCTTCGTTCTTGATAGATATTTGATAACAACACTTCAAGTTGGATGTGTATCTCAAAGACCTTAGACCTAAACTCGCTACACTTGAATCAGGTGAAGCTTTATTTCTAAACATTAATGGTCAACGAATCAACGTCAAAAAGCTTACTCAAATTTATGCTCAAGTGACGATGAATGACTTAAGTCGGGTTTATAAAGAAACGCATCCTGCAGCGAAATCTAATATAAATAACTTATAGGTTATATTTAGGATTAGTAAAAAATGAAAAGGTTATTTTTTGTATGCGGAAGGCCGTATTTTGATCAGTATGTTGGTTTTTTAGGATAAAGATTATTCGCTAAGTACTAATTCAAACAACTTCCTGATAGCCTGATTAAGCTCATTAAACGGAAGAAGGCCCTCAAAGGGCCTTATCTTGGGTAAGCACATTGATCGTTAGAGTTTCTAACTTCTTGGCAATATTACTTCCCAATCAAGCTCTGCCCACAAACCCTTAGAATATTACCGTTCACACCTTGCGAAGCAGGGCTAGAGAAGAAGGCTATTGCTTCTGCTACATCTTCAGGCTGGCCGCCTTGGTTAAGCGAATTCATGCGTCTGCCAGCTTCTCTGATCATAAATGGAATGGCGGCGGTCATCTGGGTTTCAATAAAACCGGGCGCTACTGCATTGATGGTGATGCCACCTTTAAGCTGTTTGCTTAATGACTCAACATAACCGATGACACCTGATTTTGAGGCTGCATAGTTACTTTGGCCCACGTTACCGGCGATACCGCTAATGGACGATACGCAGACGATACGGGCGTTTTTATTGAATACCTCGTTAGCAAACAATGCGTCGTTGATACGCTCTTCTGAAGACAGGTTGATATCGACTAATAAATCCCAAAAATGCTCTGGCATTCTACCTAATGTTTTATCGCGAGTGATGCCGGCGTTATGAACGATGATGTCTAGGCCGTCAAATTGTTTTTCAAAGTGAGCAGAAATAACCTCTGGTGCTACAGGTGTTGTAATGTCTAATGCGAGTGTTGTACCGCCGATATTTGCGGCAACTGATTCGAGTGCGTCTTTTGCCTGTGGAACATCTAGGCAAACGACCTTAGCACCGTCCCGTGACAGTGTTTTAGCAATGGCTTCACCAATTCCTCTGGAGGCCCCGGTAACCAGCGCAACTTTGCCTTTAAGCGGGCTATTCCAATCGAGTGATGCTCTTGACTTAGCCGCTTTTGAAACAGATAACGTTTGGCCTGATACGTATGCAGAACGAGGTGATAGGCAGAAGCGTAAAGGTGATTCAATATGGCTTTCTGAACCTGGTATTGCGTAAATCACCTGAGCAGTAATACCTTTTTTGCCGGTTTCTTTTGCCACACTACGAATAAAACCTTCTAGTGCTTTCTGTGACGCAGCCATAGCGGGAGTTCTGCAAGAAGAGGGCTCGGTACCGACAATCACTATTCGGCCACACTTGGCCACGTTACGAATAATAGGGTGAAAGAACGTGTAAACAGCTTTAAGGTCTTCTGTAGTAGAAATGCCGGTTGCATCAAATACCAGTGCTTTAAAACGTCTTTGCTCATCAATAGCATCTGATTTTAGTGAATATACTTTAGTCTTGGATTTGATGTCGCCAGCCGTTACCAGTGATTTAGCATCAAGCGCGAATAAACTAGCGGTACTAGCACCTAGAACGGTACAAATAGTCTCTAATGCGCTGCCACCCGGAGCTCCGCTCAGCAAAACATCCCCTTCTAGAAATGGGGCATCAGGCCGACTTTGCCTTTCTAGTATGACTGGAGCTGGTAGATTAAGCGCGCTAACAACTGAGCGGCCTACAGGGGAGTTTGAAACCTTATGATACAAGTCGGACATACTGTATCCCTTATAGTTAGGTGCTATATGAGGCCCCCTGAAATCGACTTGTTCTTTGACTCAGGCTCGAAAAATTTAAATTTAGGCTTACATTGTGACGTCTATCTAATCAAAATAAAACAGTTGTTTGATTGACCTGCCGCGAACTGCTTATTGTCAGTTGCGCCAATGTCAAAGATTTGAACAGATGTACAGTGGCTATAGATGAATCATCGTGGCAGCTCAAGGTACTTAATAATTTTCACCACATTGTCACACTATTTTTAACAAGGACTATTTTAATGACTGCACAAACCGTTCGTAAAGTGGCTATTATTGGTGGAAACCGAATTCCTTTTGCTCGTTCCAATACCGTGTACTCAAAGCTGGGGAATCAAGAACTATTAACCGCTGCTTTGCGTGGTTTGGTTGATCGTTACAACCTGCAAGGCGAAAGGCTTGGCGAAGTCGCCGCAGGGGCGGTTGTTAAGCATTCAAGAGATTTTAACTTGGCGCGTGAGAGTACCCTAAGTTCAGGTTTGTCGCCAGAAACGCCTGCTTATGATGTACAGCAAGCATGTGGAACGGGCCTAGAAGCGGCGGTATTAGTGGCTAACAAAATTGCATTGGGTCAGATTGAATGCGGTATTGCCGGTGGATCAGATACTACGTCAGATGCGCCCATTGTGTTGAGTGACGGGTTGCGTGAAATATTACTCGACCTGAACCGCGCTAAAACCAATGGGGACCGCTTGAAGGCTATCTCGCGCTTTCGCCCTAGTTTCTTAGCGCCACTACTGCCTGAGAATGGTGAGCCTCGTACAGGGTTGTCGATGGGAGATCACTGCCAGATTACCGCGCATGAGTGGCAAATACCTCGTGAAGAGCAAGATCAATTGGCGTGGAATAGCCATCAGAACCTGAATAAAGCCTATGAAGAAGGGTTCTTTGACGACCAGATCACTCCGTTAGCCGGGCTTGAAAAAGATAATATTTTGCGTGCAGATACTACATTGGAAAAACTAGCCTCTTTAAAGCCTTGTTTTGATCGTGAAAAAGGCACCATGACGGCGGGTAATAGTACTAACTTAACGGATGGGGCATCTTGTGTTCTGTTGGCGAGTGAAGAGTGGGCAAAAGAGCGTGGACTGCCTGTTCGTGCTTACTTAACTTTCTCTGAAGTCGCCGCTGTTGATTTTGTTGATAACAAAGAAGGCTTGTTGATGGCGCCTGCTTACGCGGTACCTAGAATGCTTGAAAAAGCAGGTCTGACGTTACAGGATTTTGATTTCTATGAAATTCATGAAGCTTTTGCCGCGCAAGTATTATCAACCCTAAAAGCATGGGAAGATGAGCGCTTTTGTAAAGAAAAATTAGGTTTGAAGAAAGCGTTAGGGTCAATTGACCGCAGCAATATGAACGTAAAAGGCAGTAGCTTGGCGATAGGGCACCCGTTTGCCGCGACTGGTGGGCGTATTATTTCTACTCTTGCGAAGCTACTTGAAGAGAAAGGCTCAGGTCGTGGCTTGGTTTCTATCTGTGCTGCGGGTGGTCAAGGTATTACGGCGATCATTGAGCGTTAATATTTTGCAGTTGTTTTATTGTTGATTGCGCACCAAACTATTCATTTGGTTTTAACGCTATCGATTATATTTATAGTTTTATATAAAAATAATCAATTCGATTTATTATCTGTTACGCCGTAGACTCTTTATTATCATAAAGCTTGTTGGGTTTAATTGTTATCTAAGACGTTTCTAGTTAACGCCATTCCCGCGAAAGCGGGATTCATATTATCAAGAACATTGGACCCCCGCTTTCGCGAGGGTGACGGAGCAATAATAAGCTAGAGCTTCTCTATCTACCCGCACGCATCGTTAATATATTGGAGTGATGAATGAATAATCCGTTAGGCGTACTGTTCTCTTCTTTTTCAAATAAGTCACTTAAGCTAAACAACCGTGTGGCCATGGCGCCGATGACGCGAACGTTCTCTCCTGGTTATATTCCTGGGCCTCAGGTAGCTGCTTATTATCGACGTAGAGCAGAAGCAGGGGTTGGGCTTATTATTACCGAAGGTACGACCGTTCCCCATAAAGCAGCGAATGGCTATGAGCGAGTGCCTGCGATGCACGGTGAGGCGTCATTGGTTGGTTGGAAGCATGTTGTTGATGAAGTACATGCAGCTGGTGGGCAGATTATTCCTCAACTCTGGCATGTAGGCGCCGTGCGAAAAGCGGGTGTTGGCCCCGATAAAGATGTGCCGGGGTACAGTCCTTCAGGTTTGTTTAAACCGGGTAAAGAAACCGGTACCGCGATGTCTAAAGATGACATTAAAGACGTGATTGGGGCGTTTGCTCAGGCCGCTTTAAATGCAAAAAATGTCGGTTTTGACGGAGTTGAGATTCATGGTGCCCATGGTTATTTAATTGATCAGTTTTTCTGGGAAGGAACTAATCAACGAGATGATGAATACGGGGGCTCATTAGAAAACCGTGTTCGTTTTGGTGTTGATATTGTTAAAGCGGTACGCGCAGCAGTAGGGGAAGATTTCTCTATCGTGTTTCGCTTTTCTCAGTGGAAGCAGCAAGACTATGGTGCACGATTGGCACAAACACCTGAAGCGTTAGAGCAATTTCTTAAACCACTAAGCGATGCGGGTGTAGATATTTTCCATGCCAGTACGCGTCGTTTTTGGGAACCAGAATTTGAAGGCTCTGAACTAAACCTAGCAGGTTGGACCAAAAAACTAACCGGTAAACCGACTATTACAGTGGGTAGTGTTGGTATGGATGGTGATTTTGTTGGCGACGGAAACTTTGATATGCGTAACTCCGCAAACCCCACGGGTGTTGATAAGCTGGTAGCTAGGATGAATAATGACGAGTTCGACTTAGTGGCCGTAGGTCGTGCGCTTTTGGTTGACCCTGAGTGGTTACAAAAAGTGAAGAGCAACACGCTTGAAGAGATTAAACCCTACACTAAAGAAGCCTTGATGACCCTCAGCTAGAGCCTACTAAAGATTAAAAATAACTAAGTGGGCATATCTTGTATGAGATTATGTTCACTTATTTCTCGTTAGGTATTACTATTCTCGATTAAAACCTCTTATTGTTCTGCATCTTTGCTATAGTTCAGTGTAAGAATCACTCGTAACTTACTGACATTTAAACGCAAGCCAATACAACTATTAAACGCAAAGCTAATATAACTATTAAACGCAAAGCTAATATAACTATGCAGCCAGATATGCCAGATTCCCTAGACGCTAATCATTACGTTCCTCAGAAGGAACCAGAGTTTTCCAGAGATAGTCAGTATTACGCCCAGCAATTGATTGATGTGCTGCAGAAGCGTAATCGCTTTATGGGCGGTATGTTGGCGTTGCTATTAATTGTGTCGGTTGCTACCGCTTTCGGTGCATTCAAGTTTTATTTAGACCACCAGTCGGCTGTGAAAAATGTATCTAGTTTACAAAGTGAAGAAGGGGTTTTACTGCAAACCATTGATGCGCTTCAACAAAATTTAGATGCTTTGGAATCGCAGCATAGTGAATTGGCAGAAACCGCTACGCTTACCGAGAAGCAATTAAGTGCCTCTTCTTCAAAGCTCATGACCACCCACCAAATGGTTGAAGCCCTCAAAACAAACCTTGATTTGGTTAAAGCCCAGAATGAACAGTTGCAGCATGAAAATACTATTATTCGTTCTGCCCTTGATACCACCGCATCAGGAGAAGAAAGAACACTCGCGTTGATCGATGAGAAAGAAAAAGCGATGAAAAAACAAATGGAGCAGTTGAAGTTTAATCAATCGCAAAATGTTGAATTAAAAAAAGAAGTGACTAATAGAAAAAATGCTTTTGACGCACTGAGCAAACGCTACCAAAACATCAAAGGCGATATCTTTTCGCTTGAGCAGACACTCACTCAGTCAAATGATCAGCTCGTTCATAAAAACAAAGAACTCAAGCGACTACAGATGCAGTCAGTTGAGCAAAAGAACGAAATAAATCGATTAAAAAAAGAGTATGAGACGCTTAAGGCAAGCCTTCGAAGCGCCGTTCAACCTATTGCGCCAAAGTTTGGCCCTGTGGCCGGTAAGGCTGAGATTAAGCCAACTGAAGAAAAACGCAAGGTTGCTCCATTAACGTCTAGTGATAGCAATACGCTGGATGTTCCGGATCAGATTATTCTCGATCTCAATTAAAATAAGAGAACACTTCTCATGGCAAAAACAGTATTGATCACCGGCGCTAGTTCTGGCATTGGCGAAGGCATGGCAAAAGAGTTCGCAAAACGAGGTTATAATTTGGCATTGGCTGCCCGTCGAAAGGAATCACTCGATCAACTCGCTATCGAGATGACTCAGCGATACCCTGGGCAGCGTGTTGAAACGATTAAGCTCGATGTAACGGATGTGGCTGCAGTGCAGGAGACCATTCCTGCGTTAGCTAACTTATTCGGTGTGCTAGATATTGTTGTAGCCAATGCAGGTGTTGGAGGCGGAGGGACTATTGGAAGTGATAAGTTTGATGAAGATGCTTCCATCATTCAAACGAATATCCTAGGCGCTATGGCGACCATTGATGCGGCTGTAAAATTGTTTAAAAAACAAAACAGCGGGCAAATCGTTGGTATTGCATCTGTTGCTGCATTTAGAGGGCTGCCAGGTGCGAGTGTTTATTGTGCGTCTAAAGCTGCAGTAGCGACTTATATGGATGCCTTGCAGTTAGAGCTTCATCAGACCCCCATTAATGTTACTTGCCTTTACCCTGGCTATATTGATACCCCTATCAACAATAAGATGAAGAGTCGTCCGTTTCTCATTGATGTTGGGAAAGGTTCTCGTATTTTGGTTGATTTGATCGAGAGGAAGGTTAAGACATCAACGGTTCCAGTTTACCCATGGAATGTAGTAGGGCGATTATTAAAAGTTATCCCTCAATCTTTGCTGGCTGGACGTGTTTAGGTTTGATTAGGTTTACGCAATACCTTGATGGCGATTATATTGGTTTAAGAACGACATAAATGCGGTATCGGGCTTCGAAGGACTCACCAAGAAGCCTTGAATATACTCACAACTACACTGTTGCAAAAATAGACGTTGTTCCTGATTTTCAACGCCTTCGGCAATCACCTTTAGTTTCAAGCTTTTCGCCAATGATATAATCGCCAGCGTAATGGCTGTATCATTAGTGTTGTGCAAAATATCATCGATAAACGATCGGTCAATCTTTAGATTATCAACTGGCAATTTACTTAAATATGAGAGCGACGAATAGCCAGTACCAAAATCATCAATAGAGACGCGCGAGCCTAGTTTTTTAAGTGCATTTAAAGTCTGAATACAGCGTTCCATTTCATTCATTAAGGTGTTTTCGGTGACCTCAAAGCAGATAGACTTCGCCGGAACTTGATATTGATTGAGAAACCCTTTGATTTTTTCTAATAGAAAATTTTGCTTCAAAATCGCCGGCGATAGATTTAAAGCTACTGAGAAATCGTCATCAAACTGGTGCTGTGATTTAGCAACGAACTGGCATACCGATTCGATGACAAACAAACTCAAGGGGAATATAAGCCCTGTACTCTCAGCGATAGGGATAAACTCCGCTGGCGATACCTTACCAAGATCTGGATGACTCCATCTTATTAATGCTTCTGCGCCCACTATATGGTCGGTTTTTAGGTCTACCACGGGTTGATACTCGACGTGGAGTTGATTTTTTTTAAGGGCGTATCGTAATGCATTTGCCAGTGTGTGCTTTCTGGCCACGATTGAGTTGATTCGTTCCTCATAAAAATAGTAGGAGTTTTTGCCGCGATCCTTAGCTTGATACATGGCGCTATCGGCGGCCTTTAAGAGTTCAATCGACGAACGTGCATCATCAGGGAAAACCGCAATGCCGATGCTGGCGGAGGCAGTGATGATGTTATCCATAATGCTGAATTCTTGGGCTATTGAGGTGATACACTTGTCTGCCACATTAGCCAGATCTGTTTTGGAATCAAAATCTGTCAGGATGACGACAAACTCGTCGCCGCCGAGGCGCGCCAACGTGTCACCTTCTCGAAGCGCATTGCCTAGGTTCTTGCTGACTTCAATAAGCAGAATATCGCCAGCGTTATGACCGAGGAAATCATTAACATCTTTGAAATTGTCGAGATCGATAAACATCAGAGCGAGTTTATTCTTTCGGCGCCCGGTTTTGGCGATAGCTTGTGTTAAGCGGTCGAGGCAGAGTGCGCGGTTGGGAAGCCGAGTGAGTGAATCGTAGTTAGCTAAAACGTGCATCTCTTTAATCGCATGATTACGTTCGACCAAACGTTGTTCCATTGCTTCCAGCATCTGGTTAAACGAGTGGCTTAGACTGCCTATTTCATCTTGAGTGGTAACTGGCACTCTAAAGTCATAGTTCTCTGCATTACAGACCTGTTTAGTCGCTGCTTCCAAGTCAAGAATTGGGCTCGATATATAGGCTTGTAAGCGCTTTGCGAGGAAATAACTAAAGGCGATAGAGAGTAAAGTGAAGATCAACGCCCAATAAACGAATGTTCGAACACTGCTATAAAATGGTGCGAGTGATACTTTAAAGACAACCACACCTAACTCTTCACCGGATATATCAAGCATGGGTTGTGTGACCCATAGCCATTGATTTCCCCATACACTTTTGCTTGCTTGGCAGGATCCGTTATCGATTATTTCACCGCCTCCTGCGTCAACTTGAATAATTTTACGTGGGTCAATGTCACAGATAGCGCTGGTGTGAGCACTGGGTATTAGTACATCGTCAAGAATACGTTTTAGGTCATCATGAAAATTGAGTGCAACAGGAACCTGACTATAGCTAGCGACCAGTTTGGCTTCTTTTTCTACGACTTCAATTAAACTGCTTTTGTGTTCGTTGTAGTAAGACAGCGTAATGCCCACAAAACCGAACATCAATGTGACAGAGGTTACTAGTGTCATAATGAGTGTTAGTTTGTTTTTGAGGGTAAGTTTTTGAAGCATAGTTAGGTCACTTTACGATTTTTGCATAACGAAATAGTTGTGTACTGACTTCAAACCCTGCTTTATCCAGTGATTTCTTATTTAACTCAAAGGCAACATTTTCGCCTCGTTCAAAAAAGTTAATATGGACACCTTGTTCGCCAAAGCCGCTGTTTGAACTAATCGTCAGCACCCCTAATGCTTGAGCACTTTCTAGTAAAGGTGTAGTTAAATTGTTTGAAGAGGCTGCTACATACACAAGATCACAATCACTTAAGTCGGATGAATCAATGTTGATAATCGTCGCCCCTTTTCCTTTAATGACTTTGCCAGAAAAAATATCCTCAAATTGTTTGACCAATGAACGGGATTTATAAATGCAGATATTAAATGTCGAACTTGAATCCCACTGATGACGGTCAGGCCATTTGATTAGGTGGGTGAAATTTTTGATTAACGCTGCTTGAACGTTAATGGGGGTGATGGCTAATTTAGCAAAGGAAAAAGGGCTGCAGATGATGAGGGTCGCGAGCAATACTCGTAACCTTGTACTAATAATATGACGGTTATCAGACACCACGTTAACCCTTTAAGTAACTTGACGTTCGATATAATGGTAAAAATCATTTAATAGCGTTGGCATGGCAGCAATATCCTCTTGAATTGATTGACGACTAAAATAATAGACGGCTCGTTGGCCGTGGTAGTCCGTGAGCTCGCTGACTTGGTGAAACCTGACCCCTAGCATTGATAGGCTGCTGATTAAGCGAGGTTCCGTGGCGACAAAAATCTGTTTTTTGCTACTGGCTAAAAATAGCGCTCCGGCAGCCAAATATAGACTGGGTGCGATATATGGAAATCGGCGGGTTTGTTCTATCTCTTTGTTGCTGACTTTCAAATTGCCGGCTAGACCGTCTTTTGATGACTGCTCTCCGGGGCGACGTCTGAACTCAGACACAACCGCGACTCTTGATATCTCGCAAACATCATCGGGGTTAATAGCACTAGGGTCCACTTGGTCGCGGTAAAGAGACCCTGCACAGTGGGTAATGAAGGGGAGTGTCATCTCTTTATTGGTTTCAGGTAACGATATGACCCGAATACACCCCACGTTCTTGCCAGATACCTTATGGGTAAGTAGGCAGTGGTTGGAATACCGGTCGAACTCGTCCCGCTCTTGTCCGTGGTGACTGGGTAGGTCAAACCCGAACTCTTTACAGTACACGCCGTATCGTATCTTATAGACATCTTTTAGAACATCAGGACTTTCTGCTCGCTGAATATTAAAGTACTGCTTAAACCCTTGTATAAGAACGTTGCTTGAATCCTCACTCGGGATAGCTGAACTCATGAGTATTTCTCCATATTTGTTCGGGCTAATGTGGTATCAATGCTTATATCGCAGTGTCATCGCTGCATCAAAATCAATATCTGGCACACCGTTATAACTGTTAGAAAGAGACGGTAATGTGTTATCTCTATCAAATATGTTTCTTAACGCCAAACTCACCTCCCAGTGCTCTTTAAACGATTTATTGACGGTTAAATCTGTTCTAAAATAGGCTGGTGCATCTGTTTTAGCAAAAGGCGGTAGCGCTTGATCGCCAGTATAAACGTGGTCGTGATAACGGTTGGTAACAAATAATTCGATTTGTTGAACGGGCCAGCTATATCCAATACCTACATTAACAATTAGCTTTGGGAATACACTATTCCATTGACCTGTCTCGGTAGTTTCACTATAAATATAGGATGCACTGGTTTCGAACAGCCAGCGATCTAATTGGCTTCTTAATGTAATCTCACTGCCATCTGATTCGCTCTCGCCTGAGTTTTTATATTTTGACGGAATCCCTCCTTGATTGAATGGCACTACTACAATTCGGTCATTCCATTGGTTGTGAAACAGTATCCATTCTACCTCCCAGTTCTCCGCGCTTTTAACAAAACCCAATTCAATATTTTGCATAGTCTCAGGCTTGAGGTCGGCGGACGCTTGAACAAAAGCGGAGCCTTTCAGCTCAATGGCAGATGGGGCTCGAAATGCTTCGCTATAGATTAGTTTCAGCGCAATACTTTCAACGGGTTGAAATATCATGCCAAGACGAGGGCTGAATTCACTGCCAAAGGTGTTGTAGTGATCGTATCGGCCGCCCCATATAGCATTCCATTGGGCAGCGACTTTAGTATTTGCATCCACGGAGAGACCAAAAATGGATTGATTGGTATCACTGTAATCAACTCGGTTGAATGGTATCATCACTCCACTATTTTGGTTGATGCGTGCTTGACTGTTGCTATCCACTTCTGCCTTTTCGTAGCTGGTCTCCAATGACCAGCGTGTTGCGATTGAATCTATTTCTTGACGTAGTATCACCGAAAGACCCCCTCTGTTTTCACCATATTCCGTTGTTTGTAGGAGTGCGTCGGTGAAAAAGGGGATTAGAACTTCTTGGCTATGCTCCATCTGCCAGTAATATAACTTTGCTTCTAGGTCAATGTCGTAGGCTAACGGGTAGTTGTAGCCTAGGCGGGCCATGGCTAAACGCCCATCATGCCCGCCCCGGTCACGATCAAATGAAGGAAATGATGCATTACCCCCACCTTGAAAATCATCAAAGTCATTTCCGGAGTAATAAAGGCTTGCGCTGAAACCTCTATCATCACTTGTACCCTGAAGTAGGTGAACGATCGCCGTTTGTGAATCCCAGTTTAGTTCTCGCTGATCCGAGTGGATAGAACCGTCAACAGGGGATTGATAATCAAAGGTACTGTTTTGATTCCCTTCTTGGGACGCCGAGAGTGAGAGTCCTAGTAGCCAATCGTCACTTAATACATAGCTCGATTGAAGGCTGCCATGGTAGTAATCATTTTGTCCTGTTGAAAACTCTAATTGCTCTTTGCCACTGTTGGGCTGCCATGTTTTATAGGATACAGAAGAGTGAAACGAGTCACTGCCATATAGTGTGGAGCTTGGCCCCCTTACTAGCTCAATTCTATCGAGTGTTGCCAGTTCAATGTTATCAACTGAAAACGCATCGGAGCCAAAAACAAAGCTATTAATGGGTACATCATCTAGTAAGGTCGCTTTTCCCTTCACGGTTCCCGTACCATAGCCTCGTACTTGAATGGAATTCCCACCTGTCGGTAGAGGCATTATCATTACACCGGATAGGTGTTGAAAGGCGTCAGAGGTGCGGCGAGCGGCGCGTTTTTCCCAGTCATTTCGGTTGATAACACTCACGCTACTGGGGGTGGTTAAAGTAGACTCGGAAAAACGGGAGGAAGAGGTTATTTGAACTTTAAGCAGTTGCTCTATATCCATTGCCCAAAGGTCTTCCTCATCCGAAGCCTCGTTTGCGTGTACAAACGAGGCGGACAAGCCGATTAGGCAGCTAAAGGCAGTAATATTTCGGTATCTCATAACGAAAAAATCACCATTGTCACTTCAGAAGAAGTGCATCCATAAATCATCATCTCACTGTGAAATAAGCTTAGTAGCCTTTTGGTAATTAACAAGGATCAAAAGGGCAGAGGGCTGCTAAGGGAATCCCGCATTTTAGAAGGGGAAGGCACCTCGTCTAGTACCATTTATCTGAAGAATGCTGCATCAATCTAGCATAATGAATTTTTAGAACATTAACTGCTGCGTAGACCTCGCGTTAACGCAGATAAACGGTAACATTATAGTGAAACAGCAGGGTCAGTTAGACGGTGAGGCTTTTCTATAAACTCGATGATTTTCTGCTGCAAGGTGTTGTAAAAAGGGTTATAGCGAAGCCGAAGCATATCGCTGGCTGAAATATTCAGTAATCCTTTTTCTCCCTTTGTTTCCAGTCGACCTATTTGAAGCCCGTTTGAGTTTTCTGGTATTGAGCCATAGAACGAATCAGTTGGAGCAAAGGGAAGTGCGACATGTGATAACGAATAAACGTGGCGAGGCCAGATCATATCAGTGGGCGCAAATGTACTCTCCTGCTCTGATCTTAGCCACTTGTGAGCCACCAGTTGATCTGTGTCGGTTGATTGGTCGCTATAAAGTGTTAGGTTAAATTTCAGTGTACCGTTGTCTAATAGGTGTCCGTAGTCTTCTATAGGGTCTTTTTTAATAAACGGTGTATAGCTTTCATTTCGGTTGATATCGAAAATGACTAGCTCATTGTCAGGGTTATCTATCTGATCGAATAGGTTGTTAACAACGGCTTGAGTCGAAACCGTGGCATCTATGACGGACATCAGTGCGATTGTTCTGGGGAACTCTCCGTTCTGGCCTGCGTTATTTAGCTGTAATAGCTGTTCATTGATGGCTTGTGTCAAACGATACATTTGGTCGCCAGCATTCACAGCGAATGAGTTGTATTTGTAAGGGTCATATTCTGGTCCGATACTATTCCACGCAAGCTTTTCTAGCCCAGGGATAACCGATAATCGAGACTGCCAAACCGCGAGAGAGGCTACACTTGAGACGCCAATAGCAGGGGAGATTAAAGCCAGTGTATTAACCTGTGGAAGCGTTCGGTCACGCAATGCGGTTAATGAGTAGTTGACGGCTTGGGCAGCCCCCATAGAATACCCGACTATGGATATGGGGGCTTCGTCTGCTATATTCTGGCTGACATGGTGAGCCGCTAACTTTACCGCTGCCGCCATATCTTGCCAGCTCGCATGAATGAGCCCTGAAGGCGCGGTGCCATGCCCAGGCATCCTAAGCCCTAGTACATAGTAACCTTGGCTAAATAGTGTATTGGCAAGTTTTCGTAAACTGTAGGGGGAGTCTGACAATCCATGTACCAGTAGCACTCCTCCACGAGGTTGCTCGGGTTTTAATATAAAGCTACGATTCCAGTTTTTGGGATAATTAACCGGGTCCGCTAAGCTGCCACTATCAAAACGGTTAAGCGCATTTCGCGGGCTGGATGATGTCAGTTGATAAACTTCATGCTCAAGCTGACTGAACAGCGTGTTTTCTAATGCTAGATAATCATCAAACGTCTTAATGTGAGCTTGGTGCTGAACTGTGAACTCTTCATCCAAGTGAACGGTATGCCACAGGTTTAGGTCGGGGCGGTTGTTCATCAGGTAGATATATAGAATTGTGGCGCCGATTAAACTGCTCACAACCACTTGTATCGTTTTTAACGTAACGGCCTTCAACGCATGTAATAGCTTTTTTTTCACACTGACTGTCCTTTTATAACGCTACCAACAGATTGAGTATAGTGTTACTGAGATTGCTGAAAGCAAAGATGCTAAAGAGTTGGTTGACGCGTATTCTGACTATCTTTGCTAACGAATAGCCCCTCGCAGAATCGCAAGCCATCGCCATAACCTCAGCATATCGGCCAATGCTGCTGCGACATAAGTAAACGCCGCGGCACGCAGTACACTCTTAACGGCGGCTTCCTGTTTTGCATTGATATAATTCCCTTCAATGAGTATAGGAAGCGCTTTGTTAAAGCTCGCATCCCACTCTAACGGTAACACAATCAATTGAACAAACACTGCCGCTAACATACCCAGTGCGCCGACCAGTGCAGTTAGCAGTGCTGCATGAGGGACTTTAAATATAGCGGTTATTAAGGGGATAGAGAACAGTATACCAATGGATACTTTTTCAATTACTGTGGCCAAAGGTGTGTATCGTTTTCTGAGGCGGGTAATATTTTCTTTTCGGTAGAATTGTATTGCATGACCCACTTCATGAGCCGCTATCGCAATGGCGGTTAATGACCTTCCATTAAAAACAGAAGGAGATAACCGAACTTTTTTATCTGCATCATCGTAATGGTCACTATTGGGGGTTGTTTGTTCGGCTTCAACGCCTTTAATTTCAAATTGTCTGATCAAATGCACGGCTAACTCGCCACCCGTACCGGGTAAGCTTGGGAGTTCGGTTGCATGCTTTTTCATTACATGCCGAATCCACATTTGAGGGCCGAATATTAATAGACACAGAATAGTGATACCGAGAATAACGATCACGAATAAACTCTTTTGAGATAATAGGGTAAAACAGTTTAACCAATTTCAGTTTAAAAGTGGCAGTGAATGCTTAAGATTTCTATGAATATTAGCGATAGCTTATTGTTGTGTTTCATCAATCTAGCATCAATGGATACACAGAAATAAACTGTTACTCAGCTATGGCGTTATGGCGGATGGGATGAGTTATCGACGTAAAGCATTGGGCAAAGAACAAGCATATTGCCTATACTCTATGATAGATAGAAGGCAATAGTTGCGCTGTATATGGAAGGTAATAGGGATCTTAAATGCTCACAAGATTAGAATCGAAGCGAATGATAAACGCAAAATGGCTTTGTACCCAACGATGAGCACTCAAGAAGCTGAGGGAATTGCAGATTACGGCAAACTAGCTTTGCTCGACAATACGTTTTTAACGCTTTATAGTGCGCCTCCCTTACTGTATGCCTAATGCCAATAATTAAGTAGAATACTGACAACGCTCTGAATAATGAGAGCACCATATTTGAAATTCCAAGTTTCAGGGTTAACATGAAAAAAACGTTTGTAATAAGTCATCCCAAAATCAAAACGGCTAGATTATTTGAAGCTGCAAAGCATGACGCTAAGAAATACATCAAAAGGGAGCGTAACAAAAAGTTACCCGAAGGCGCAGATTTCTGGGATTTCGACTGCAAATACGGTCACATCGAGCAAGATGCTAAAGTGATTCATATGGGCGATATCGGTAAGTGCATCGATGAGGCTGAAAAATTAAATCTTGAGTCGTTTTATCTGGAAATAATGGCGAAGCCTGGTGTGCGTCATGCCAGGCCTGTCCGTATAGAAGACGAAGACTAGCGTTACACTACCTAATACTGCTATCTATAACGTTCAAATAAAGACACTTGATAACGCTAATCAAGTGTCTATTGGTATTAGTATAAACTGGCACTATACCTAAACCGGTGAATACACCGAGAAGCTTCTGCTGGTAACTCTATAACCAACTATTTTACCTAACCAAGGTCTCTTCCGGTCGTCGTAATGCCTGATTCGAATGAAGGGTGATATTAGAGGTAAAGTAAACAAAGTCTGTTCTTTTACATCACGACTGGTGACTTTAGCTTCGTTAGGGTAGCCTATTTCTAACTTAGCCGAAATAAAGAGCTTTTCTGTGATTATTTTGTTTCCTGATGAACTCATCGTAAAAAACACTACCAATATTAAATACCAACAAGCGGAGGTGCAACCTTCTGCGCCCATACTTGAACCAAAATTTCATTGGGAGCTTCCGCGCATCAATATGTATGGCTCGGTAGTCAAGACTAAAAATGGATATGAAATGTACTATCAGTGCGGTAACGCACTGCGCATTGGTTATGCCGTATCGGTAGACGGTCTTAACTGGGAAAGACCAATGATTAATTCGACTGATTTTAATGGGCCGCCTCAGCAAATTATTCCTGACTGCGGTGAAACTGCTTGCCAGGGAGTGCCAGTACTGAAAGAAGGTCAGGAACTTACTAACCTTGTTGCCGGTTATCATATGCCCAGCATTATTCACGATGCTAAAAGCACAAAACCATATAAGCTTTTTGCGTTTGGGGAAGAAGGGTATCGTGTTTTATTTTCTGCTAACGGGAAACAGTTTTCAGAGTACCCAGTTAACCCTGCCATTGAACTGCTAACCTATAAAAATTCGTACACAAACAAAATTTGGTGTAGTGATGTTGCGCCCTGTATCCAAGATGGGCAGGGTTATACCGCTATGGTTAAAACATATATCATTGACGAGCAGAATCGGACTCGTCGATGCGTAGGGCGAAGCACCAGCAACGATTTTGAAGAATGGAGTGAGGTTGAGACGATTTGGATACCAGGCGCTTCTGAAGATGCTATAGCCAATTGTCGAGGGTATAAATGGGCCGATTTTTATGGCTTATGTCCATTTAGGTACGGTAACGGATATTTGGGTTTTTTGTGGTTGTTTGAAATTGAAAAAGAGCTACCACATGGAACCAATCTTGGGAAAATAGAAGTCTTTTTAGCTTATAGCCCAGATGGTAAACAATGGAACCGTATTCAAGATAAACCCCTCATTCCATGGGATCTTAACTTTGGTGATGAAGGAGGGATGGTCACAACCCCTTCTGCACCTATTTTTGATGAAGGCGAAATCAAGCTCTACTACTCTGATTGTAACTATGAGCACGGCTATGCAGAAAAAGACTTTACTAAACCCATTGCTGAACCGACTTGGGTTGTAAGGTGTGCTCGGTTGAAAAAGGAACGTCTGGTGGGTGCACATTCAAACAATGGGTTGATAGTACTAAAGGCTGTAAATTTTCAGCAAGGAAGGACTAGATTTAATGTATCCTGCGAGAGCGGGGCTGTACACCTAGAATATCGTAAGGCCGGTGAGTTAATTTCGACACAAAAAATTGAAAACATAGATCAAACAGACTTTTGGCTAGAGTCTCCTAAGTCAAGTGATATAGAATTATCGATAAGACTAAACCATGCAACACTATATGCGATTGAAGTATCGTAGGAGATAACAGAAATAATGAGTTCAAATGCCCATAATGATGACGACATAGGCTTCCAAAAGTACGTCGCCAATCGACTTTCTCCACTGAGTGATGTCGAGTTTGAAGTGTTACGGTCTTTAATATGGGGGTGCTCGTATAAAGAGTATTTCGATCCTGCGCAATTCAGTGCAAAAAAATACGAAACCGTTTTTGGTCAGTTGCAGGCAAAGGTGAATGAAACTGATGCTACGCTGTTTTTAGATGCTGCCTACAAAAAAGGCCTGGTTCTAAAATCACCGACACCAGCGGCCACCACCCTCTGGCCACTGTTTAAATCGATGGAAGAAGACAAAGTGGAGGATGGGCTTTATCTATGGTCTGTTCATGAGGTGTTTCATACCATGGAACAAGAGTTGGCGGATTTTGAGGCGCAAGATGAAGTAGCTCAGCAAGCGACATTAAATGCTAGCCAAAACGGTCAGGCACTGGAACTTTTTTCACTAGAACTGGTGGTGCTAAACACCGAAAACAAACAACAAATTTCGTCATTGGAAGAGTTGGGTGAGAATGGCCTGTCGTTGTTTCTAAAACGGCGTATGGAAGACTATTTGAATGTTGATATGGGCACTGAAGAAGGTTCTGTTGCCAAAGAGCAACTTCAGGTAATGGTAAAACATGCGCTACAAGGTGAAGCTCAGCGTTAGCCTAATACACCTATATAACTTATGTGGAGTATCTCGTAGTTTTGATACCGTAATTTCACCTTAATGCATTTATAAGCAACGTTAGGATGGTAGTATTAAGGTCCATTGATGGATCATTGAAAAGGGCACAGAAAAACATACCTACAAAACCAGCAGTTTAACTCGATAACGATTGGTTTCTTTAACGATCAAAGTGCCCAACCCAAAACCACCCCGCATTACCCCGTCTGAGTAATTGGCTTTAGGAATAGCTCTATCCGCTTGCTTTGCAATGAGAGTAGGCTGACAATTTAACCTTTTAACAAAACTGCTGCAGTGGTGAGGCGTCTTTTTGCATAACTGAAAATTGTTGCTGTGTGGGTGAGGCATATCGTTATTAGTGTTTGTGTTGCGGGAGACTGGTTTGATATAACTGCTTAAATTGGTGTTGATCGGTTGGGTACAGATATAGACACTTGTCGCTAAATGTGGAAACGCATGATTAGGGTAAGGACTATTGCTATATATGCTTAACCCAATGAATCTAATAAGTACCTCGGGAAGTAGATTAAGCAAGCTAGCTATACTCATTTAGCTTTACATGTAAAATATATGAACGTTCTGATTCAGTTCACAGTCATATTTGTAGGGGGTGTTATGGTATTCTTAAGCAATATAGCCTTCAGGATATACGACAGTACGTCGCTTTTTGAAACTGTACTATATAAGTGTTTGTATATATTGAATCTATTATATTGATGAGTGGTGTCACTGTTTTTCAAATTACGACATTGTGTCGCGATTTGAGGGAAGGGTTCGCTCTACAGTTAAGCTAATAAATTGATTTATATTGAAATTATATGTTTTTAAATGATTTTATAAATAAAAAGTAATCTACGACATGATGTCGTAGAATTAGCTGTTAGTTGTTTTAATCCCCGAAGATTGAGGGGTTGAGTGAACGGGGTGCGGCTGAATGTACTGTTCTTTTCGTCACATTGTTCAAACGCAAACAGGCGTATAATATCCCGTTCTGTTTAAGGCCACTTCGAAAGAGGCTGAATACAAGTTTCAATCAACATCATTCTTGTCTTGATCAAGCGAGAGTTGAAGGTCAAACAAAAAGATCAGAATTTTAAAATCGTTGTGATCGGAGAGTGGATCGTTCTAAATAACCACTCAGGCAACCGCACAACTAACCAGGCAAAGCACAGGATGCCAAATACTACGCGCCTTCGGCGCTCCATATTTGCCACCTGTGTTCGCGGCGTTAAATTTTTCGGGGGCTACCTCATAGCATGTACAACCTTTTAGTAACTGCAAGACTAGGCGCTTGGGATGAGTCATTCTATGAATACGATAAAAGTCGTTTCCTGGAATATACAACAGAGTCTGTTGCAGAAGCCTTTAAGTCTCTTAGCCCGAGCCTAATTGAAACGCTAAAGACGTACCCCTGCTTATTTGCTTACGAAGGTGATGAAGAAGATCTACGTGTTGGCAGATTTACGTCAATTAAAGAAAGGGGAATAAAGCTACTTATAGAGTTTGAATTTGACGAGAACATCCCTCCAATACCATACGAAGCTATTAAACCAATAGCGCCTCTGCTTGACATACGCGATTGGGAAATGAACAGAACTCATTGGGCGATCAAGGATGAAGATCTTTTCGAGCGCCTTATAGCTGCTAACGTATTGAATCAAGAGCAAATACGGGAGCCTACAAAGCAGGAAAAGCCTCCCGCAAAAAAATCTACGAATCCCAAAGTAACAACGGTACAGGGCTTCATTGGAAAAGTTCTTTCCTCTGAAAGAGAAAGTGGTTATGAAGTGTTTTATCGAGGCCATTCAAATAAAAATAAATATAAGTTAGAGCCATCCTTATTCAGAAAAGATGACGACGGGAACTATCTCTACCTAGATAACGAGCACATACTGTACAGAGAGCTAATTGTTTCAAACTCAGCAGACTTCCAGTCCGACGAATATACTTTGGATAGACTGGTAAGAATGCAACACTATTCGTTACCAACTAGATTGTTAGATATAACTTCAAACCCGCTGATAGCACTCTATTTCGCATGTAAATCCGCACTTGAAGAAGATGGCGAAGTGATTCTTTTTTCAATGAATCGGGATAGGGTAAAGTATTTTGATTCGGATGTTGCGAGCTGTATATCTAATCTGGCTAGGCTTCCAAAAGAAGAAAAGGATAATATCAACTTGGAGGATGAAAATTTTAACGATCAAGTATCAGTAAAACGATTAGTTCACTTTATTAGGGAAGAGAAACCATATTTCGAGCCGAAAATTATTCCAGTTGATCTGAGAAAAATTGTTTGTGTAAAGGGGAAACAAAGTAACGATCGTATCTCATCTCAATCCGGAGCCTTTCTTTTGTATGGGCTTGATGCGGTTATGAATGAGGAAGGGACGCCGGAAATTACAGTTACCCGCATTACAGTGGCTAACAAGCCTGCAATATTAAAAGAACTTGATCTGCTGAATATTAATGAAAGCACAGTGTTTCCATATATTGAAAATTCAGCAAAGTATGTTGCCGACAAGTACAAATTTAACAAGGCATTGCAGCGGACAAGCCGCTGAATACGGCGTTATATTTCAAAGAGTGTGTAATGGAAGACGTAAAGGATTTATGGCTAAAGTTCAACGAATACTCTAATAAGCTTACGGCTGCGCTTGGGCGTACAAGTAATATCGTCGGAGAGTATGCTGAATACCTTGCACATAAACATTATGGTGGCAGGCTATTAGAAATTTCTGGCGCTAGTGCCGATATAGAAGCTTCTGATGGCTATCTTTACCAAGTAAAATCACGAAAGATTAAAGGCTCTCCTTCAACTCAATTAAATGTTATTCGGTCATGGGATTTTGACTTCTTAGTTGTAATATTATTTGAGGTAAATGGTGCCATTAAAAAAGCTGTTGAAGTACCAGTTGATGTTGCTAAAGAATATGGGGCGGCAAATAGCCACCAAAATGGCTGGGTTATAACAACAAGCCAAAAGTTCCTAAATGATCATCGGGTAAAAGATATTACAGTTCCCTTATCCGTACTAAACAAATGAAATATAACAAACGGCTGCACCGGACAAATTTCCGCTGTCACCTTTTGTGCAAAAATACGCACAAAATCCGCCATCAAAAATTTGCTCGGTGAGCCGGGCGTTAGGCGCAAATAAAGGAACTCATGGTGATACCAAGAACATTAAAATTCCAAGGTGAATTTCTCGTTAATAACGAAAATCAATCCGATACGGTATCTGTATATATCTCAAATGGAGTTATATTTCTATCCGACGATCGCAATCGTAAGAAACTGATTATTCGTGCATTCAACCTAAGTATGATGTTGATTTATTCGGAAGGTGCTGTCGTGCAAAATTTTGAGTACGATATCAGTGGCACTGAAGTTGGTTTCTTTAATCATGGACCACTTGGCCACCCCGGAGACAACGAAGTTGACTCGAGAAGAGTCAGGGGCATACATATAGCAGGAAACTATAGTACCAAGGGTTTAAAACTGGAATTTTCTGGTAAAACTACCGAAGGTGAAAGTGGTTTTGGAACTGGAGAAGAGCTTCCAGCATGGTTGTTCGATATCAATTTTTTGGTACCTACAGATGAGATTCAGAGCTTTCTTCAAAAAACAGACAAGCAGTTTGCCAATGTATCACACCTATTACCAGCGTGAAAATCGCCTAACCAGAAGCTCAAACGGACAAAATATGCTGTCATCTTTTTTGCAAAAACACGCAAAAAAAAACGCCATCAAATTTAGCCGTTTAGCAAAGCGTTATGTTTCCGAGTGCCCCGCAATTAGCTAACTGATCCACTTCCCAAGAATTGGGGATAATTAAGAGAATAACATTATGATTTTAAGGAAAATATTTTTCCCAGTGCTTTTTATCCTGGTTTCATCATGCTCAACATTTAAACCAATTCAATATAATGAACAATCAAAACGTTATAATAATTATGAGTTTAATTACACTGTTGAGGCTCTTGATGGTTATAGCTTACTTCCTTTGGAACTCAGCGAAAAAATCGCAAACGTTCAGTTTCCTGATACAGATGGAAATATCTCTGTGTTCTATAATAAGCAAAAAGATATATATTTCTTCATAATTGCTTTATTAGGCGACATTAATATTAAGTCACCTTCAAAGAAGCAGGAAATGTTTACTGCTTTTGAAAAAAAATTCGAACACTTTTACACCGCATGTATTGAGTGCGTTGATCATTCTATAATAAAAACTGAAGATAGTATTACGGTAGAAGCTGAGTCTACAAATCAACTTGGAGATCAAAAGGCTATTATTTCAATACTATTGGAACCTATGACTTATGTTTCAAGTCACCATAGGGTAATCATGTTGTCGGCATCATCAAAGCCTAATAACTTTGAGGAGGCGCAACGCGATTTTATGACAATGTCGAATTCTTTTAAAACTCCAGCTTTCTTTGAGTGGGAAAGGAAAGTTAGGTGAACTATATCAGGTCTTCACAAATCAAGGTAATTGGTGATTAATACTAAATAATCACATAACAAACGGCTGCACCGGACAAATTTCAGCTGTCACCTTTTGTGCAAGAACACGCACAAAAGCCGCCATCAAAAATTTGCTCGGTGAGCCGGGCGTTATGCTTTTATCGAATATCAAGGTTTCAAGTTTGGTTTTAATTAAATTAGCAACATTGTTATGACTTATGTATTAGAAGACATTTCTATCTCAGCTCAAGATAAAATTCTTTATGATGCTAAGAGTTTTGATACTGTAGAAAAGCAATTTTTGGCTCGAGGGGGATACTTTAGTAGCCCTAATAGACGGTGGGCAGTAGACCAAGAAAATGATTGTTATTTACTAGTTGCCCCTGTTCATAGCCGTTCAAAGAGGCACTACTATTTCTTTTACAAAAACGAATTCTATTTAATTCACGTTGCTTCGCAAATTGACCCAGTCGTCTATTTCCAGAAGTCTGAACCTCCTGAAAGTGTGTTAGAAGATATTAAATATGAATTAAAAAAAGCTTTTCTAGTCCATGGTTATTTGGGGTTTGGGAATTTTGGTAGTTTTGAGTTCCATGTTAAATTTGAATCAACTACAGCATAACAAGGCCAAGCAACATCAACCACTTCGTGGTTTGGACAGCCTTGCAGCCGCGCTTTTTGTGCATGGCTTCGCCATTTTTGCACAAAAATCACAACTACAAGTCTGCCGTTGTTGGCAGCGTTAGATTTTTGTAATGGTAAATAATACGTGTCTAAATTTACTCAAGAACAAGAGGCATTGTTTGCACAAATAAGAAAACGTGCTGCAGAATTAGACTTCAATGATAAAACAAATGGCTATTTGCCTCTTCCTCCATGGGTAGCGTTTCCAAAAACTGAACCTAACTCGATAAACTGGAGGATGGGAGCAGGAGAAGACCATATAAGACTTGTTTGTAATTACTTAGAGACAATTTCTGAAAATGAGCGCATTCAATATAGAGAAAGATTCCCTACACCAAAAGAATGGTTTCCTTTCTATGAAGAAGATGAAATCTAACCAGCAAATGTTTAGGACAGCTTTGCTCCACGGCTTCGCCGTTCCACAAACCTGCCTAAAATTAGGGCGTTATGTTCTCATGGAGTGTGAGTGAATCTTAAAATTTGCATTGTATTCAATATATTAGCTGTAGTTGTTTGGGGGTGGTTATATTCGCTTCCAAGCCCAGCTACGGAGCCTGAACTCGAAACCAGTAAGCTTCTATTGTTGTTCACACTCATACTTTATTTAGTAAATATCATATTCATGTTTATAAAAGCACCAAATTATCTACTAAAATTGTTTATGGTATTGAATGGGTTATTAGTATTAGGTGTTAATGTTTTAATTATCATTTTTGTATTTATACTACCGGGGCCTGCATACTTTGTACTTTTGGTTTGTGGTGTTCCTGTAATTGCTAGTGTCCTCAGTATTCAGCAATATAGATCCAGAATTACAATAAAAACATAACCAATAAATGTTTAGGACAAAAAATGCTCCGCGCCTTCGGCGCTCCACAGTTTTTGCCCAAAATTTTGGCGTTATATTTCCTTATGAAGTCACTGCCTTTAATATCTAGAATTATCTCTTTAGTGCTTAGTTTCGTTATGTTCTATATGGCATATCTCGCTATTGCCTCTGATGAACCATATTTTTTATCAGAAAATTCAAACGAAAATTTTAGGCCTATTCTGTTAGCAACTAGAGGGTTATATTATCTGTTTGGTCCTTTTGGGGCTTGCGGCTTTCTAAGCATTCTTGGGCTAATTTTTCTAGGTCTTTCACTAAAAAGTTTATTCTTACTCAGGTCAAAGAATGGCATTATCGGTAAAAAAATATAACAAGCAGTTCAAGCGGGATTGCCACTACTCCGGCTTTTTAAATGTGAGTCGCTACGCTCAATTATCACATTTAAAAAACCTCCGTAGCGTCAACCCCTTAACTGGGCGTTAGGTGTGCTAAATCCTTGTATTTATGGTGAATATTTCAAAGGTTTGTAGGTGTTCGAACCAAAATCATTGCAAACGTTAAGTGTTAAAAGTGCCGTAAAGTTAAACGCTTAAGTGGTGGGGCATCCCACATTAACGACTGAAAATAGAGTTTAAAATTCTTCGCTTCAACCTTCGTGCAAAATGGGTGAAGCGGAATAAAAATTAAAGGGTGTGAATCACGGGAATAAGAGCCTTTGGAATAAAGGTCAACGTCCGAAGTGACGTCCACACCTAACAATAAGCAGCATAGGACAATTAATAAATACGGCCAAAAAAGACTGGCCCCATTTATTAATCGCCCATGTGCAAGGCGTTGAGGCTGTAGAAAAACCTCTTTTCCCCTCCTATATCTGGTAAAATACAGGTATCAAACACGGAGTGTTATCGATGCCAAAGTTCAAACCCTATGATTACAATCAAAGTTCGATGGTTGTGATCAATTATCAAGATCAGCTTCAATCAGGTACCTTCGAACATGCTATTCATCATCTAATTGAAAATACCTTAGATCTCTCGATT
>CAJXUY010000004.1 GCA_913060665.1 uncultured Oleiphilaceae bacterium | reverse complement strand
GTCAGGCATCTAAATACGAAACCCCGGTAGGTTATCCTGCCGGGGTTTTTTATTGTCTACAAGAAAGTAAATCACCCAATAACCGCAGCCTTGATGCAGCAAAGTGGAATCGGGGCAATGGTTAGGGAGAACAAGTAAGCCTCAGGCGGTCTAACCAGACTAAACCGATCGAGCGTAAAATACTCTTTATGACCCAGAACACTTCGGAGCATCAATTAACAGAAAATACTATTCATCAATTATGCGACCTTATTGGCTGCTTTCATTTCGTTCCACTGCTTCATCCGCTGCTTATAGCGATCTATAGCGTCGTTAATATCTTGAACTGCGGCTGTGTCCTCTGTTTTAACTAATACAATAATCGCTCTAGCTCTTATTTCGTCAGTCGCTAGAGGGTTGCAGATTACTTCGCTGTCTTGGTCTATGTAGGCCATAGCAGTACCCAAGTTTGATTGTATAAGAGCACAAACAACCTCAGACCAGGTCATGTCAGTAATTTGAACATCGTAACGGTGAGGGTGATCATTCTCATGAGTAAACAGGTCTTCAAGTACCTTTTCACTCCCGGGGGCAATTAGTGCCCTAATAATAATTTCAGGATAGGTTCTGACTGGGCGAAGAATCGACTGTGCCCCTAACTTTGCAAGACGGCTGCGGTTTTCGTCATCCACACACTCGACAATGCATCTGCTCGATAGATTAAATTCTGATAGGCGGTGTAATGTATCAAATGTATCGCTGTCAGATGAAATGTCATTAGAGTCTTTTGCTAGAATTATGATGTGCTTTGCTTCATGGACATTAACGGCCGAGAGGTCGTGTAAATTAGTGCCGGAACCGTGGAAATGAGCGACACCGAGTTCGGCCAATTCTGGTGGAATGCTGTCGGAGAAATCTGTGGTAAGAATTTGTATTGGCGTGTCTTTGTAGTCATTATTTGCTCTTAGTTGCTGAACAAGTCGCATGTAGTATTGAGTTCCTCCATATTTTGGAGCATTAATCAGCAGTATGTGGTTGATCATATTCCATCTCCATCTTCCGGTTCTAATTCGTTCTCTGCGGTAGAATCGATAATCGACGTAATCACTAAATATCAGAGTAACTAACGTAATGCCTGTAATGTACATTAATATTACTGTGGCTAATTGACCAGCAGCTGATGATGCAGAAAAGTCACCATAGCCAACAGTCGTAAGGGTCGTTAACGTTAGCCAAACCGCTTGCTGGAGTGTCATTCCCTCTAGTGCAATCATTGCACATACGTGCAGTAGAAGAAGACTAAAAAGAATTAAAAATAAACGCTGAATACGTTTTTTTAGCTGCCAGTCCGTTTGATATACGGCTCGACGATGAGGTCGGCCCGCTTTCTCTCGATAAGGATTCATTATTTACGATTCATATCAATCATGAGTGTTTATTTTAATGCTAATCTTAGAGCATTGTTACTCCATAAATACAGTGTTTTGTTTTCTATCTCTTTGATGGTGTGAGAGGGTCATGTGATTCTGCAACTTAGTAAACTCATTTCAGATCAGGATTCTATTTTTCAAGACAAACTATTGTTAAGGCTATCCTGTTTTGAGGAGTCTCTAAATCAGTTAGAGTCTTTTGACTTTAAGGCTTGGGACTCAGATACATTAAGCAGTATTGTTTCAATCTGGTGTTTAAGCGATTTTGTTGCCGAATCCACCTCTCGTTTTCCCTTACTTTTGGCGGACTTAATTGATAGTGGCGACTTGTCTTCGCGTTATGATGATAACTCTATAAAGAAAAGGCTTTCAGAAATTATTAAGGAGGTTACTTCTGAAGACGGGCTGACCAAAGCGCTAAGGTTATTTAGGCGCCGTGAAATGGTGAGGGTTGTCTGGCGGGATCTGCTTAAAATATCCACCCTAGAGCAAACGACTAGAGACGTGAGTTTATTAGCCGCTGAAACAATAGATCAGTCGTTGTCCTGGTTGTATGAAGATTGTTGTGGAAAATGGGGTGTTCCTTATGGTGCAACCTCTGGCCAGCCTCAACAAATGATTGTATTAGGCATGGGCAAGCTGGGAGCGTATGAGCTTAATGTATCATCTGATATCGACCTTATTTTTGTCTATCCAGAAAATGGCGAAACGGTAGGTGCTAAAAAAAGCATTGAGAATCAAGCATTTTTTATTCGGCTTGGTCAGCGTCTTGTTAATGCACTCGACAAGACAACTGTCGATGGTTTTGTCTTCCGTACTGATATGAGGTTACGTCCCTATGGTCATAGTGGAGCACTAGTCTTGAGCTTTAAAGCCATGGAAGAGTATTATCAAGATCAAGGCCGAGAATGGGAGCGCTATGCGATGATTAAGGCTCGAGTGGTTGCTGGAGATGCCGAGCAAGGTCAGGTGTTGATGCAATCAATAAAGCCTTTTGTTTATAGACGCTATATTGATTTTTCCGCATTTCAGTCACTTCGAGATATGAAAGATATGATTGGGCGAGAAGTAAAACGTAAAGGGATGGATACCAACATAAAGTTAGGCGCTGGTGGAATTAGAGAGGTCGAATTTATAGTCCAGGCTTTTCAGCTAATTCGAGGCGGCCTAGATACTCGTCTACAGCAGCCTGAGCTGATGCTTATTTTATCTGCTTTGGAAGAAAGCCATTTACTGCCGACTGAAGCAGTTAAAGAGCTTAGAGAGGCTTATATCTTTCTTCGAAATGTTGAGCATGCAATTCAAGGGATTAATGATCAGCAGACCCAGATGTTGCCGGACAATGCTATTGATCAAAAACGGGTAGCCTTGTCTATGCAATTTGATGATTGGGCTCCAATGTTGGCACAGCTTGATGTTCATCGCCTGAATGTGAAGCGTCACTTTTCAGATATTGTTGCGTCAGAAGAAGGTAGTGGCGACACCGCTGAATCTAGTTCTTGGCTTGGGTTATGGCTAGGAGAGCTTTCTGACGAGCACGCAGTTAAGATTTTGCAAGAGAATAGCTTTGAGGCGCCCCAAGAAAGCCACCAATTACTCTCTAATCTAAGAAATCAGCGAAATGTTCAGGTTATGCAAGCACAGGGTAGAGAGAGGCTAGACGCCTTTATACCTTTGTTGCTCACAGAGATTAGCAAGCAGAACAACAGATCACTTGCCTTGCAGAGAGTTGTGTTACTAGTAGAAACTGTGCTTAGGCGAACGGCATACCTAGTTTTATTATATGAAAATCCAGGGGCGCTGAAGCAGTTAGTCTGGCTGTGCTCGGAAAGTCCGTGGATTGCAGAGCAGCTTGCGTCAACGCCGTTATTATTAGATGAATTATTAAATTCTGAAAGCTTATACAATCCGCCGAATAAAGAAGAGTTGCAAGATGAATTAAGGCAGCAGTTACTGAGAATTCCTGAAGAAGACTTAGAAGAGCAAATGGAAGCGCTTAGGCATTTTAAAAAGGCGCATGTTTTACGGGTTGCAGCATCAGAGTTAAGGGGAACACTATCTTTGATGAAAGTAAGTGATTACTTAACCTGGATCGCAGAAGCAGAGCTAGATCAGGTTGTCCAGATAGCTTGGCGACATTTAACGGAAAAACATGGTTTTCCAATAAGACCGAATGGGGAACAGTGTGATTTAGATTTTGCGATTATCGCCTATGGGAAGATGGGTGGAACTGAACTTGGTTATAGCTCAGACCTAGATTTAGTCTTTTTACATTCAGGTGATGTTAATAAACCTACTTCTGGAGATCGTTCAATCGATACGGGTGTATTTTTTACACGTCTTGGCCAGCGTATTATTCATATCCTCAACACCCAAACAGCGGGAGGACAAATCTACGAAGTAGATATGCGCCTAAGGCCCTCAGGAAATTCAGGTTTACTAGTCTGTTCAATGAGTGCATTTGAAGAGTATCAACGAAAGAATGCATGGACCTGGGAGCATCAAGCACTAACCCGTGCACGATTTGTCGCGGGAAGTGCTAAGCTGGGTAAGGATTTTGACGAGGTCAGAAAAAACATATTAAGCCAAGAGCGAGACATTAATACGTTAAAGCATGACGTTATTGAGATGAGAGAGAAAATGCGCAATTCTCTAGGTACCAAAACGACTGAAGGTGAGAAGCCGGATGTATTTCATGTTAAGCATGATCGCGGAGGTATTGTTGATATAGAATTTCTTTGCCAATTCGCAGTGTTGGGCTGGTCTCACCAATACTCCGAGCTTACCAAGTGGTCAGATAATGTCCGCATTTTGGAAACGATGGAGGAATGTGCTTTGTTAGACTCAGGCATTGCGGAGAGAGTATCTGAGATATACAGAAAGATGCGTGCGCTTATACATAAACGTGCATTGCAAAAACTTAATAGTCAAGTTGAGGGGGGGGCATTAAGCACGGAGAGAGAGTATATATCATCAAAATGGTTCGAGTTATTTGTACTAAAATAGTGAGTTTTTTGGGCTCTTATGGTGGAGCATAGGTAACATTCAATTCATGCCCCAAATACTTGCCAGAGATATTGATAATAATGCTAAAATAGCAACGTTTCTGACTCTAGGGTTGGATGTGATTTATGAAAACAGTTTTGGGACTCTTTATGGGGCAATGCAGGTACTGCTTCCATACATTCAAAAATACTTAGTGTTGGTGGTTGGATTAATGCCCCTCCGTAACTGGTCGAAAATAGCCCTTACTTTAGACTTTGCCAATGTTATTAAATAAAAACTTATTGATTTCTAATGTATTACTCTTTTCCTTTTTGTATTTGGTTTGTGTGCTATTAGGTGATTCTCTATTACAAAGTAGTTTGGTTGGCATCCTGTTGTTTCTTACCACACTAGTACACTACTTTGGTGATTATAAGCGATTATGGTATTCCACTTGGCGTGTGTGGGCGGTGATAGCAGGAATTTCATTTTTGAGTGTTTTGTGCTCTGAAGTCTTTACTAAGTCTGCTAAAGGAATCTATGATCTGATTAGAGCTGTATTATTGTTTTTTGCTGCCGCTACTATTGTGGCGAATACGAAAAATCTTCCTAGTAGTGATATCGTGAAATACCTGTTGGTATTGATGACGGCCTTAATTCTTATTTCCTATGTGCTTCTGGCTGGCATGGAAGGGATGCTGAACCTTAGAAACAATCCACAAGTTACACGCTGTTTCTCGGGCATTCATGAATATGCCAATGTGGTTTCTATCACCATACTGGGATTAATAGCTATCTGGGTAGCCGGTAAGAGCTCTTTTTCTTTGTTATATTGTATCTGCATATTAATCCTTTCGTTCGTGTTGGTAATGTCAGATTCAAGAGGGGCATATCTGGCTTTGTTGTTATGTTTACTATATCTACCTTGTTACTATGATTACCGGTTAAAACGTGCTTGGTTTGTAATTGCTTTGCTGGTGGTTGCCGCTTTTATTTATCTCTCCTTTTATCATGTTGGAGCAAGTCTGTTTGGTTATGACATACCAGCCTCATTTCTAGAGCGTTTTGAGCTCTCGGTGGGGACTACTGAGGCCATCGCTAAAGCCCCATGGTTAGGTTATGGGTTAAACACGTATAAATATATAGGTGAACAAATTGGCTGGGATGCAGGTTATATCATGCCCCATAATATTTTTCTTGAGTTGGTTTTTTCCATCGGCATACCATGCAGCATTCTTCTAGCGGCGAACTTCTTCAAGCTAGTTAACGTAAAGAATAGGGGTAAGTTGACAGCGACGGATGATTTTTGGTTGATGCTGGCACATTTATTGTTAATCTATCTCTCTTTTAGGGGGCTGACGGAGCTACGGTTGGGTTATAAAACTTGGGGAATGTTAATGGTGAGCTTGGGAATTATGTCAGGTATAAGTCTTAAAATTAATAAAACCCAGAGCGCAATAGATGAGAAATGACGCTAATATGAACCCGAAAAGCATTCAGCACGAAGCTATATTTAAATTCAAATATAGCTTTTGCACGCTGGTAACCAATGTGAACGAGTATCACGAGATGGTTGCTAGTGCAAAAAGAGCAGGGTTTGACGATGGGGTTGAGTATCTTTTTATTGATAATTCAGAAAAAAACGAATTTGATGGTTTTTCTGGGTATAATCGGTTTTTGATTGATGCTCAGGGCGAGTTTATTGTGTTTTGTCATCAGGATATCCTATTTGAATTTGATAACCGGTCCGTCCTTGAAGAACGAATGGAGGCACTCTCTCAATTTAACTCAAAATGGGCAATACTGGGAAATGCAGGAAAAATGCATACAGGGCAGTCGGTTGTTAGGATTTCTGATCCAAGAGCATCGGATCTTCGGAGAGGAGATTTTCCCTCGCAAGTTATGTCTGTAGATGAGAATTTTATGGTTATTAAGCGACAGGCTAATGTTGCTTGTTCATCTCAGCTTTCCGGGTTTCATTTATACGCGACAGACTTGTGTCAGAACGCTGATTACTTAGGCTACGAATGCTTTGTGATTGACTTTCATCTCAGGCATAAGAGTGCTGGAAATCCTAATGAATCCTATTTCGCGGTTCAAAATCAACTTAAAGAAGTTTATAAACACCGTAAGAGGACACAGGTTATTCAGGCTATGTGCTCTCGGTTCTTGGTCTCATCCTCCTCGCTTTTAATGCTTATTGGCAATCAAAAATGGCTCTTGAACTTACACAAAAGTTTGGCGGAGAAAGTAAATAAATAGCTTTAAGAAGAGAGGAGGCTTAGATCAAACTGCTTATTAGGTGAATTTTTAAACACAAAAATAAAAACAGAGAATCCAATAAATTTGCGATGCCTGCGGGTTTTGAGACTGTAATTTATTTTTTGATTCTTGCTAGACTCATTAATGATCAATTTCTGAGGTTATCTTTCTTACTCTTTGAGCGTAAGTGTGTTGTTTTACAGCTCTGATGTTACCATTTATTTTAATTTTGGTCGTTTGTGTTGGGTCATTACGAAGGTTACGGTAAATTTCTGACAATTCATCAGGGCGTCTATAAGATAACACCTCGCTGCCTTGAGTATAACAGTATTGTAAATCAACTACATTATCGGTTATCAATACAGCACCACAAGCAGGAGCTTCAAAGCATCTCATGTTTAAGCCATTCTTTATATTGCCGCTATTGATAATATTTAGTACACAGGCGTGTTGTTGATAGAGCTTAGCCACTTGTTTATTAGATACATTCTTTCCAATCACATTATGATGAGTGTCCTGAATTTTGTCCCAACCTTTACCGACAACGGTCATTGGCTGATTTACCTGTCGAATCAAGTTTTCTCTATTGGTGGACCATGCACCAATGAAAAGTAAGTCGTTTATTCGGTTTTCTTGTTTGGGTAGTTTAAATAAGTCAGGGTTGAAGGCGAGGGGCAGGTAGCTGCTCTGGGTTAACCCTATTGTTTTTGCATCTTCTAGCAGGCCTGAGTCTGTAAAGTAATATTGATCAATGATATGGCTTGTTTTGGTGAGCCGTTGATCAAAAAAATCACCAATCCAATGCACAATTTTAAGTGTGTCTTTATGATTTTTAAGTACGGCAATAACATCTTCTGATAGATAAAAAAGGTCTGCAATCAGTACTAGTGATGGTCGAAATAATGTGAGTTTTTTATCCAGCGCTTTTGCTGTGATCTTATCTTTTATTTTTTTATCAAACGCACCTGAAATCGTTTTCTGCGCTCGCTCAAAGAAACTGTTGTGATTTAAGGCGAAGCCGTCTATCTTGACTTCTGGTAATTGGCGTTGTGCTGCGATCAGGTGCTCGTACCACTGCAGGATTCCACCGCGCTTGCCTACTATTAAAATCCGTTTTTTCATTATCAAGTGAGTTTCTTCGTGAGTAATTTAAGGTACATCAGGAGTGCGCGAAGAGCTGATTTATTTGGAGGGCGGTACTTTGTAGCTTTGCAATAGTAGCTAGCTGCCCACCGGTAGTGTCCTGTTTTCTCTAACTGCTTGCCTGCTCGATGCCAGCCTTTCCAAAGTGCCCATGCTATTCCTTTGTGCCACTCTTCTCTTGAGTGTACAAATGGGCTAAGGCTTTTATCTAGCAGTCTTGCGTACCTTACTCGTGAATTTTGGTGCGGTTTATTAGATAGCTGATTTACATTCAGAGATTTCTTATAGCACCGGTAAAGAATCGGTTCTCCGGATACTCGTCCCCATAGGCCATGGCAAGATACGCCCATTATAAACAGGCGGTCTTCCCCGTATCTCATTTTCTCATCAAACCCGTTGACCTTAAGAGCTATATCGGTACGAATAATAGACGCTGATATATGAGGGCCTGCTGTCATTAACCCTAAAGGACCATGTTTACCATATCCATTTTCATGAGATAAGAGGTGGCTGGAGATAAGTGTGTTGTCGAGCTCAAAAAAACTTTCATTTGTTTCTACAGAACAAGCGATATATCGGTTATCTTTCTGAATTTCTGTGTAAAGTCTACTTAAAAGGTCGGTTGGCCATACATCATCTGAGTCAAGAAAAGCGGTCCACTGACACTTGCCAACGAGCTCTAGCCCTGCATTTCTAGCTGCGCCGACCCCCTTATTCTCTTGGTAGTGGTAGATAAATCTAAATTCGATGGCGGTGTTTTTTAACCACTTATCTAACACGTCTTTTGTTGCGTCAGTTGAGCCGTCATCAACCACCACAACCAGTTCAGGTTGCAATGTTTGGGCGCAGATTGCATTTAACGTTTCGAGTATCAACGCCTCCCGGTTGTATGCGGGAATAACAACCGCAATGGGGGCGTCGGGTGTTTTTTCTGACGGGGCGTTCATTACGATTTTTTAAGGCCTTCTATTATATCTATTAAGGTGAGAGATATTGATTGATTTGAGAAGTACTGACTATACATTTTTGCCGCTTTATCAGAAAGAGATGAAACATCCCTTTTAAGTAAATTACCGATTTCTTCTGCTATCTTTGAAGGAGATCCCGGTGGAACAAATGCAATGCCACTATTAGTAGTCAATGCTATAGGGTATGCGCCTCCTTGCATGGTAACCACAGGCTTCCCGCAGGCCAGCGCTTGATAGACTTTATTGGGAATCACCCTAAACGACTTATCTCCTGTTCCAAATACACCTAAACAAATATCAGACTGGCGAATGCGGTTAGGTAGGTCGTGAAATGGTATCCATTCTTCAAACCGAACGTTTACACTAAGGTTGTCGACGTTCTGGCAGATTGCCTCGCACTGTTTGCGTTCAGGGCCGTCTCCCAAAAAGGTTAGTGTAATCGGGGGGCCGTTATAATACTTGATGGACTCAGCGATATAGGTGGGCCCCTGCAATCCGATAAATGTGCCGAAAAAAAGCACCTCTGGACGTTTATTCTTTGGCATGTCTTTTGGGTAAAATAGCTCCTCTTCAGCCGAGACAGGAATAACCGTTACTTTGTTTTCAGCGCAGTTAAGTTGATCAATAAAGTATTGTTTGTGACTTGAGGTATCCGCAATCACCCTATCGGCTTTTGCAAAAAGGCGTTGCTCCCAACGTAAAAGCCTTTTTGCGCGACTTGAGTCTGTAGAGTATTTTTTCTTTTCGTGTACGCGCTTGTCGTAGGCGCTAATTAAGGGGTCGAAAACCACTGGGATGTTGCGCTTCTTGCCCCAGCGTGAGGCGGCAGACAGGTCTCGTTGCCTAAAACAGGGTACCCAGATCAAATCAATGTTGCCGAAAGCATGGAGCGAGGCTTCTAAGGCTGCTAGCTTTGATAGTCTGGGCTGGTATTCAATGATCTCATGCCCTAAGTTTTTAAGGCATTTAATAATGGTCCTGTTTCTTGGGTAGTTGGGGCCATAGTTACCATGACGTCCCCACCAGAGAATTCGCTTTTTTGTATCTGAAGTCATGATCAATATATCTAGTTTGGGCTTTATTGCTCGCCTTATTTTATTTAATTTCGCCTACCAATGCATCGGCAATTTGGCCGTGTATATCGGGGTAGCTATTGCAGAACAACTCTGCTTCCACTGAAATATTATTTAATGCTGCAATAGGGCTTCGCATAATATATTTTTTCGCTTGGTATTTATCCAGCGCCTGAGCATCATTGCTATCCGGGTTCATTGTTTTTGGTTGCAGGGTGAGGGTGGGTTTATGGGCATATATGGCTTCAGATACCATCGTCAGGCTATCTTCAGTACAGAATATAACTTGCCCCTCTGCTAAAAAACGTTTTACCACTTTTTGTGGGTTAGATGAAAACCAAATGGCCTCTGATATACAGTTTTCTGGTAGCGCCGAGCTAAGGATTTGTTCGGCGGCTTCCCCTGTTCTTCGGGAGGTGGTGACTTTCCAGGTAATGCCATCGCGCTTGGCGATTGAGGTCATGGCTTGGGCAAGTTGAGTCCAGTCCTCATCAGAATAGACATATCCAGCGCCATCTCCTCCAACCAGTAAGGTGTAAAATGGCTCAATTAGAGAGCTGTTTTGAGCGGTGTCAATATTCGCTGGAGGGAGGTCCAATACGATATTGTTAGTGACGTTTTTTAGTGGTGTCACCGTAAATACTTGGGCTATTTTATTTGAATAATAGCCTTTAAGGGTGCCGCTAAATGCATTTGCCTTTTGGGTCGCCTTGCTTAGGGTAATATTAGCGAAGAGAGTATTCCCGCCTGCAGAGATAATCAGTGCTGGAAGCTTCTGGGGGAGATTATCATGTTGGTAAAAAAATGAGAGTGACTTGTAGCCCAATAAAAAAGGTAGGTGGTTTGCTATCAAACGCATTAGGGGACGAAGTAGTTTATGTCTCAAACGAATATTAATAATGAGCGCTTCATGGGGGGTTCGGGTTTGAAGCGCATTACTAATACCAATGCTTTGGTTATAGTGCCCAGCGAGCCCATCTGAGAGAATCCATATGGTTTTATCGCTCACTTCTTCCAACCTCGCTTGCCTGTTTGTAAACGTATTTTAAAGGCTAGAAAGTTATCTTTACCACTAATCTTAACTCTGCGTATCTCAAAACGATTATTTTCTAGGTCTGTTTCTATACCGCCTTCTGCAAGAACGGCGTTGGTGTAGCCTAGTGCTTCTGCGATAGCGGGGTCTTCAGGGCCGTAGATACCAAATGGGTAGGCAAAGCTATTAACCGGCACGCTGAGTTGTTTTTCGAGAATGGCTTTTGATTCACTCATCTCTTCGTGTTTGGTTTGTTTATCAATCGTATTAAGGTTGACGTGGTTGGTGGTATGGCCGCCTATCTCAAATACCCCAGAGGTGACCATTTCGTTCACCTGCTCGTCTGACAACTTAGGTTCTTGCACTAATTCACCACTATTATGGTGCGCTTTTTTCTTGGTGGACCAGTCATTGTCATGGCGATTTATAACCAGGTAAAGTGTTCCGCAGGCTCCATACTTTTTCATCAAGGGGAATGCTTGAGTGTAGTTGTCTTCGTAACCATCATCGAAAGTGAGAGCGACGGTTTTTTCAGGGAGTTTCGAAGGGTTGTCGATGAGCTGATTCATCGTCACAAAATGCCAGTTGTTTTGTTTAAGCCAATGCAGTTGCTGTTCAAACATTGCGGGTGATACACGTAGGCCATTGAACTGAGTGCCTGACTTAGGGTCGCTAACCATATGGTACATCAGAATACGCGGGTGCTTATAATCAAGCGCTTTTGACCACCAAGCATAACGAATTGAAAACCAGGTAGCGGCTAAGCTGAATAGGGTTAACAGAATGTATAGTATAGGTAGCAATGTGCTCACGCCTGTAGTGATCTCTTTTCGTTGATGATTTCTTCGTAAAGGGCTAGCGTTTTATTTTTCATTTCAGATAGTAAAAACAGATTGTTTTTTGTCACAGGTTTGTTATGCCCTTGCAGTATAGCTGTGACTTTTGCTTGAACTTGCTGAACATTATTTAACTCAGCAGAACCTTCGGGAAACAACGCAGTTAATATTTCTCCTACGCCTCCATGATTGTAACCCACTACGGGCACGCCCATGCTGAGTGGCTCCAATACTGTTCGTCCAAACGACTCCGGTTTGGTTGAAAGAGACAGAATAACATTAGAGATGGCGTAAAGCTCCTTCATATCAGAGCGGTGCCCAGCAAAGATAATATCATCATTAAGCTGGTGCTCTGCTACAGACTGATAGACCTCTTCTGCATAACCTTTTCGCTTGGGATCTTCGCCACCAATGACCAAGCCTTTAACGTTGAGCCCTGACTTTTTCAAATTGCTGATAATCTCTATAAACCCTATGTGTCCTTTAAGGCGTGTCATTCGGCCGGGAAGGGTGACAATCAAACTGTTTTCTAACGATGGGTATTGCTCGAATAGTGACTTTTTCCACTCTGTCTCTGCTTGGTACCCATAAGGGAATTCTTTAGGGTCTATTCCCCGGTAAATAAGGCGTAATTTGGTTGGGTCTGTTCGGGGGTAGCTATGTTTTATATATTGTTCTACGGATTTTGAAACCGTGATGACGCGTTCGCCGCAAGTCATGATTTCGCTATAGCGATTGACTGAGTGAAGCCCGTGCATGGTGCTGATGAGTCGTGGGCGATTGGTTGGAGACATCTTTCTCCATGCGAGCCAAATAACCCACGCAGGCATTCTAGAGCGAACATGAATAACATCAAACTGCTCTTGGCTGACCCATTTACGGATTTTTCTAACCTGCAATAACATCAATAATGATTTTTTGCCAATATCCCAGGTGATGTGCCGTGACCCACCTTCTACTAGCGGTTTAACTAATCGTCCGCCTGCCGATAAAACGCTTGAATCATGACCTGCTTGAACGAGCGCATGGGCAATTTCGAGGGTGCCTTTTTCGACGCCACCACTGTTGAGGCCTGGAAGTACCTGTAGAACTTTCATTCAGCATCCATTAGGTTGGGGTGATAGTTAATCATGCTAGCTTTCTAAAGGCTGAGTATTGCTCTAGCAGCCACACGGCGGCCCTTTCAGACTCCCATAATTGAACCTTGGGCTTCGGTAGCGTTTGAGCTGCGCTAGTGCTGGTAAACGTATGAACTATGCCGTTTTCTATTAGTTGTTCAATGCCCTTAACAATACGCCCGTCTTTCTTGGCTATCATGTTGAACAGTCCAACAGGTGCCCCTGAGGTAATCGCTTCGTAAACCATTGAGACGCTGTCGGGGGTTACCCAAATTTGGCCTGCTTGAGCCATGTTCTCTTTAACCCAGTCGTTAGGTGTATCAGTGTGGGGTATGATATTAATATTGCTGGACTGTTGTTTGAGTTGTGTTAAAAAATCGGGGTCGGTTCTTCTAGAGTTGCTGAGTGTCCACTGGATATTGGTATTGGCTTCTGTAAGCGCTACCACTTGCCGAACAACTTCAGCGGTATCCCAGTGATAATGTTTGGAGTCCCCACCGATTAATAACAATCCCTTGTTATGGTTGGCGTCAAACTCAGGCGTGCTAGTATCTGATATGTGGGTAATAGGTGCTATGGTATTGAGAACGCCTTTGGTGATTAATGTCTGATTGTTTGGTGTAGGGTTGTCATGCTCGGGGATGATGGTTGCGCTAAACCACCAAGCGGGCAGTGAAGGTTTCATTAATAATACTGAAAAGCAGCGGAAATGGCGTTTGATAGCAAGTACTTCTTTGTGAGTGCTGTGCCCGGCACCGATTACAATATCGGGCGTTTGATGACTTATTGATGGTGGCTGATTAAGGGGGTAATGGTAGCGACGGAGTAGGCAGTCTAGCCAGTTTGTTTGGGCGTCGCTGTTAGATATCCATCGTTCAGTCGTCTTAGTATGTGTCGCTACGCGCTCACAAAGACCTTTCAGTTGATTCAGGTGACCGGGTTTGCGATCCGTCACAATCCATATATTCAAAGGTCTGGCGGTTAATGTCTTTTGTCCAGGCTCTGTTATTTCAGACATTCTAGTTTATCTCGGTAAGACGACCATTTGACTGGGGCGTATGGTTAACGTTATTGAGTGATTCTACTGATTCTTAGCTTTTAACTCTAGCGTCATGATAATATCGCAACTCTCTTTTGTGATGTTTTTAGCGCATCGATGACTTTAGTGGATTGATAATGGCTCGCCACCTCTACTCGTTACTTTTTTATCTGATAACACCGTTTATATTGCTGCGGCTGCTTTATCGCGCGTGGAAGGCTCCAGCATACGCGGCACGCTGGTTAGAACGTTTTGGTTTTTTTACGCCACAAACATTGAACAAACCTATTTGGGTGCATGCGGTATCCGTAGGGGAAACCATCGCAGCGGCGCCTCTAATCAAATCGTTGCAGCAGCGCTACCCGGAGAGAGATATCGTGGTTACGACGATGACCCCGACGGGCTCGGAGCGTGTTCAAGCGCTGTTTGGTGACTCAGTTTTTCATGTTTATGCACCGTATGACTTGCCTGGTGCGGTTAAACGTTTTCTCCATAAAATCAAGCCCGAGATGCTGCTCATTATGGAGACCGAGCTGTGGCCCAATATTGTGAATTATACAGCGCGCACTGGTGCTCCGGTAATTCTCGCTAATGCGAGATTGTCTGAACGCTCAGCCCGAGGTTACATACGGGTTGGCGTTATTGCCCAACCAATGCTGCAGGCTTTGAGCCGAATTGTGGCTCAAAACGCAGCAGATGCTGAGCGTTTTAAGTTAGCGGGGGCAGATGCTAATAGTGTTGTAGTCTCGGGAAGTATCAAGTTTGATTTTTCTATAGAGCCGGATATCTATGATAAAAGTACTGACTTAAGGCAAGCATGGGGTGTAGAGCGCCCTGTTTGGATCGCTGCAAGCACGCACCAGGGCGAAGATCAGCTAGCTCTCGATGCACATAAAAAATTGTTAGAGCGGTGGCCAAGTGCGTTGTTGATTATTGTGCCCCGACACCCAGAGCGATTTAAAAGTGTCTATCAGTTATGTGCTAGTGCAGGCTATAAAACAGCAAAGCGTAGTTCGAGAGATAGTTTGAATGACAGTGTTCAGGTTTTATTGGGCGATACAATGGGTGAGCTAATGTTGTTTTATGCCGCCGCAGATGTTGCGTTTGTAGGTGGGAGTTTGATCGAAAGCGGTGGCCATAACCCGTTAGAGCCCGCCGCACTTAAAATGCCCGTTATTATGGGGCCACATATTTTTAACTTTGAAGTCATTTGCCATGAATTATCGGCAGCGGGTGGGCTTAAATTTGTGGGGTCTTCCGATCTATTAGCTGACCGCGTTGGAGAGTTTTTTGAGGATGCATCTTATCGGAAGGATGTCGGGTTAGCGGCTAGTTCAGTAGTTGACGCTAATCGTGGTGCACTGCGTCGGTTGTTAGAGGTGATTGAAACTGCATTATAGGGTGCGCATGGCGCACCCTATAATGTTTACTGTTTTGGTGTTGGCGCTGCTGCGACCTGCAACCACTTATTCAAATCAATCAAATCTTGTGGGCTAAGTGTTCCTGCTGCTTGTTTGATAGACAGGCTATCTAGTACATAGTCAAATCGTGCATTAGCGTAATCCCGTAACGCAACAAAGTAATTTCTCTCGGCATCCAGTACTTCTACAATGTTTCGAGTACCGACGCTATAGCCTGCACGTGTTGCTTCCAGTGCACTCTCTCGTGAAATAATATTCTGTTTCTGTGATGCGACGGTGTCAATATCGGTTTTAATGGCAGTATAAAGGCTACGAGTGTCTAGTTTCACATTTCGTCGTGTTGTTTCAAGAACCTGACGAGACTGTTCAACTAAAAAACGGGACCGACGGATGCTGGCCGAAGTGCGGCCTCCTTGGTAGAGCGGAAGCTGGAATACCAATGCAACGCTGGCGTCATCGAGAGTGTTGTCGAGAGGGTTTGGTCCTTCATAATCATTGACGGAATAGCTAGCGGATAGGTCCAGTGTTGGGTAATGGCCTGATTTTTCAGTTTTCAGCTGCTCATCTAACGACTGTAATGCAAATTCTGCAGACTTGATTGACCAGTTCTGCTGATAGGCAGTATTGACCCACTCTTCGGCATTGTTGGGGGTTGGTGGTGCAATGGGGAAACCTTCATTTAGCTCGTTAATGCTGTCGTAAACGGTGCCGGTTAAGCGGGCCAGGGTTTCTAGTGCGATTTGCAGGTCGCCTTCACTTTGAATTCTAGAGGTTTTGATCGAGTCATAGGAGGCTCTAGACTCATGCACTTCAGTGATTGCGATTAAGCCTACATCAAAACGTTCTTTTGCCTGTTCCCACTGTCGTTTAAAGGCTGCTTCGGCTGAAATGGCTGTGGCCAAGTTTTCTTCTGCTCGTAGTACGCCAAAATAAGCGGTAGCAGTGGTTAGGATAAGATCTTGTTGTGCTTTGGAGAAGTCTGCTTCAGCTCTTTGGCTATTATATTGGCTCGACTGATAGTTGAACCAAGCGTCGGCACGGAATATTGGTTGTGTCAATGACACGCCATACTCTGAAGACTTGAAACTATCATCAATGCTAGAGTTGTTCTTGTATTCCTGATCGGTATGGGCCGCGTTTGCACTGGCGATGATGTCGGGCAGTAAAAATGCTCTGGCTTGGTACGCGCTTTCTTGCTCCGCCTGATACGCTGCTTTTGACGCCGCTATATTTGAATCGTACTGAACGGCTTGTTCATAAACAGTGACCAGATCTACGGCAAACACCGAAGAGGACGCCAGTATTGTACTGATGGTCGTGGCAAGGAGTTGTTTTGTGTGTTTCATTGAAAATCCTGTATTCTCGTCCATGTAGCCTAAACGGAAGATGCTCAGTGTGTTGACGCGGTAATTGAACGCCGTGAAGCTTATGTTTATGTTGCGAATAACGCTATATCTTCTGATTCTAGCAGCATTATGGACAATTTTGCGTTATATCTCTACACTTGATCTGTCTTGTCGGGGCGCTATTTTAAAAGCTGAGACTGAATATTCAGAACCCGTTGACCTGATCCGGTTAGTACCGGCGTAGGGATTCGAGATCAAATCTAATTTGATATCTCTCTCCCCCCATTTTTTCTACCAAAATCAATGTCTTATTTTTGGGGTATACCGTATGAATGCTAGGCCAGAAAATTTCTTGAGTGACTCAGCTAAAGTTGATCAAGCCTCTGTTGCACCATTGCCAAATTCAAAGAAAATTTATATCGAAGGTAGCCGGCCAGATATTCAGGTGCCGATGAGAGAGATTAGTTTGGCTGACACTCCAACGGATATGGGTGGGGAGAAAAACGCACCTATAACGGTTTATGATACATCCGGCCCTTATACCGACCCAGCTGCAGATATCGACATCAGAAAAGGGCTGAAGCCTATTCGATCTGCATGGGTTGATGAGCGGAATGATACTGAAACGCTATCAGGGTTTACCTCTGAATTTACCAACCGACGCATGAAAGACTTAACGCTCGATCATATGCGGTTTAATCTTTTTTGTGCACCTAAAAAAGCTAAGTCGGGTAAAAACGTTACGCAATTGCATTATGCTCGTAAAGGCATTATTACACCTGAAATGGAGTTTATCGCTATTCGCGAAAATATGCGTTTGCAGGAGGCTCGGGAGAGTGGTGCGTTAGATCAGCAGCATCCGGGCCAATCTTTTGGGGCGGCTATTCCGCAACAGATTACAGCTGAATTTGTGCGCGATGAAGTAGCGCGCGGACGCGCTATTATTCCTTGTAATATCAATCACCCAGAACTTGAACCGATGATTATTGGTCGTAACTTTCTGGTTAAAATTAACGGCAATATCGGAAACTCCGCCGTAACCTCTTCGATTGAAGAAGAAGTCGAAAAACTCACTTGGGGTGTTCGCTGGGGCTCCGATACTATTATGGATCTTTCAACGGGTAAAAATATTCATGAAACCCGTGAGTGGATTGTACGTAACTCGCCTGTTCCAATTGGAACGGTGCCTATTTATCAAGCGCTTGAAAAAGTCGGAGGGGTTGCAGAAGACCTAACGTGGGAAGTCTTCCGCGATACGTTAATTGAACAAGCCGAGCAGGGGGTTGATTATTTTACTATTCATGCGGGCGTGCTATTGAGATATGTACCGATGACCGCTAAACGGGTGACCGGTATCGTGTCTCGAGGCGGGTCGATCATGGCAAAATGGTGTTTGGCGCATCACAAAGAAAACTTTCTTTATACCCATTTTGAAGATATTTGCGAAATAATGAAGGCTTATGATGTGTCGTTTTCATTAGGTGATGGTCTGCGCCCTGGCAGTATTGCGGATGCCAATGATGAGGCGCAGTTTGGCGAACTGGAAACCTTGGGTGAGTTAACACAAATCGCGTGGAAACATGATGTGCAAACAATCATCGAAGGGCCCGGGCATATACCGATGCACATGATTAAAGAAAATATGGACAAGCAGTTGGTTGAGTGTGGTGAGGCGCCCTTCTATACATTGGGCCCATTAACCACCGATATTGCACCAGGATATGACCACATTACATCGGGTATTGGTGCTGCCATGATAGGTTGGTATGGCTGTGCAATGCTCTGCTATGTTACCCCGAAAGAGCACTTGGGATTGCCTAATAAAGACGATGTGAAAACCGGCATTATTACCTACAAAATTGCGGCGCATGCAGCAGATCTTGCGAAGGGGCACCCAGGCGCTCAAATTCGAGACAATGCCATGTCGAAGGCACGATTTGAATTTCGCTGGGAAGATCAGTTTAACCTCGGCTTAGACCCAGATACAGCAAGAGCTTATCATGATGAAACGTTGCCAAAAGATTCTGCCAAAGTGGCTCACTTTTGTTCAATGTGCGGGCCCAAATTCTGCTCAATGAAAATTAGTCAGGAAGTGCGTGATTATGCGGCTGAAAAGGAGTTGTCTAGTGTCGATAGTGCACTAGAAAAAGGCATGAGTGAAATGTCTGAAGAGTTTCGTAAGCAGGGTAGTGAAATCTACAGCAAAGTATAGAATAGGACTGGGCGATAACGAATGGACGATATTAGGCCGCTGTTTACAGCATCGGATGTTAAGACCGTATCTAAAGATAGGGCTTTTGATGGGTTCTTTAAAATCGATCGTTATCGTCTGTCCCACCGCTTGTTTGAAGGTGGCTGGAGTGCAGAGTTACAGCGCGAGTTGTTTGTTCGTGATGATGCTACCTGTGTTCTGCCTTACGATGCAGTGACTGATCAGGTCATACTGCTTGAGCAGTTTAGAATAGGTGCGCTTGGGCATAATCAGAGCCCTTGGCTGCTGGAGTTAGTTGCGGGTATTAACGATGAGGGTGAAACGCCTGAAGTTGTTGCTCGACGAGAAGGGCTTGAAGAGGCAGGCATTGAGCTGGGTGAGCTAAAGCCTATCTGCCAGTATTTAGTTTCGGCTGGGGGTACTAATGAAAAAATTCATTTGTATTGTGGGCAGGTGGATGCGTCAACCGCTCATGGTGTACATGGGCTTGAGCATGAAGGTGAGGATATTAAAGTCCATGTGGTGAAGGCTCAAGAGGCATTTGAGTATGTGGCCAGTGGCAGAATCAATAACGCGGCATCGATTATTGCGTTGCAGTGGCTGCAATTAAATCATGATAGATTGAGGGTGGACTGGACTAATAATAGAGTCTGACGGGCATTAGCAGTGAGGTGTGTTGTGTGCGAGGTAGGTATGAATGTTAAGCGGCGTTATGTTCCCGATATTACTCGCCTGGGCGCGCTGGGAGATGGCAACTATTTACGCCTGTTAAAGCTTATTCCTCGTGAGTTTGATGGCAATGTGGCCGAGTTTCAGTTATCGGCAGGTACTGATTATTTTGGGCGGGTACGCATTAGGTTGATTGAGGCCTGTAAATACACCGACACCATTTATCTGGAGCAGGTTCATAATACCGGAAAATGGCTCAATAATCCTCAAATGACGGTGAGGCTCTATCATGATGTGGGTATGGCGGAAGTCATTAGTTGCCGTCGCCATAGACGTATCCAGGGGGTAAATGACTACCCTAATCGTTTTATGCATCACCCTGATGAAAAAATCCAAATTAATGCGTTTTTGGCAGAATGGTTAGACTATTGTCTAAAGTTTGGGCACGCAATTTGCGACCTGACCAACAAAATGTGAATGCTAGACTGGAAAAGTATCGTCGCAATTTATAAAGTGACAATTAAATTCACAATAGTACGTAGAGTTATTTTATATAGTACTTAGAGTTATTTTATATAGTATCTACAAATACCGACGCGCCCTTAAAAATAAAGCTAAATATAAAACAATAATAGCGCATCGGATAAAAGCTTCTAGGGGAGGCTGAACTAGGGTATGGGTATTGCCGACGAAGATAGTACAGATAAACAACGAGTGGCAGGGCGCCTAGTGGCTGATGATGGTTCGTTGTTTATCGTTCAGATTACAGACCCTCATCTGCGCAAAGAGGAAGATGGTACGCTGCTGGGGATGAATACCCGTTACAGTCTTGATGCGGTATTGCAGCTGATCAAACAAAATCACGCTACCCCAAATGCGGTGTTGGCTACTGGAGACCTAGCTCAAGATGGTTCGGTTGAGGCCTACCAGAGTTTTGATGAAAAGGTTGAGACGTTTGATTGTCCTGTATTTTGGTTTTCAGGCAATCATGATGATCGTGACGCCATGAAACAGGTTGCAGGTGGTCGTGGAGTGCTTGAAAAAGTGGTTCGCATGGGTAATTGGCAGTTTATTTTTCTCGACTCGTTACTGGAAGGAGAAGTGCACGGTCATTTGTCTGACTCGGAACTGAAACTGCTTGACGATACGCTCTCAGAAAGACCCGACTTATATAGTATGGTTAGTTTTCATCATCACCCGGTGGATATAGATTGTAAGTGGCTGGATGCTATTGGTCTTAAAAACAGAGATGAACTGTTGCGTATTATAGACGGTCACTCGAATGTTCGGTGTTTGCTTTGGGGGCATATTCATCAAGAGATTGATCTCGTTAGAAAGGGGGTCAGGTTATTGGCGACGCCTTCTACGTGCGTTCAATTTCTACCTAAATCTGAATCGTTTGCGGTTGACAGCCTTGCGCCTGGTTATCGGTGGTTGCAATTAAATTCAGATGGCTCAATCAATTCGGGGGTTGAGCGTGCTGATCATATTGAGTTTCAGGTAGATTATTCCAGTAAAGGGTATTGAACCGATTGTCTATTGATATGGTTTCCCTTTATAAGTCGCCAGTTAAGAATTCTAAAGCGACTTTAATTTACCTGCATGGGTTCAATAGTTCTCCTGAATCACATAAAGCGCAGTTTCTGAAAGCTTTTTTAGATAATTCCTCGTATTCCTGTCGTTATTTAATACCCCGTTTACCCTTCTCTCCGGAGAGGGTTGAATCATCTGTATCGAGTCTGATAGAGGGGCGGTTAGCGATAGGGCCTGTGGCGCTGATTGGTAGTTCGCTCGGGGGGTATTATGCAATCTATTTTGCTGAAAAATACGGGTTAAAAGCGGCATTAATAAATCCAGCTGTTAAGCCTTTTGAGCTCTTAACGGATTACTTGGGAGTGAACCAAAACTTATATAGTGGTGAGTCTTATACGTTGACAGCTCAGCATATGGATGAATTGCTAGCGCTAGATGTTGATCGTTTATCAAGGCCAAAAAACGTGTTCCTGCTGACGCAAACCGCTGATCAAACCCTCAATTATCGTGAAGCTCTGCTCAAACTTAAGTGCTCTCCTGCGTGGATTCAGTCGGGAGGCAGTCACGAGTACAGTAATTTTGAAGCAGTAATTCCTGCCATGTTGTCTTTTCTAGACATATCTAACTAACACTTTTATAACCCTTCGCGTAGCATTGAAACTAATAATAAGCTCTCTACGAATAGTGTTATAACAAAAAGGTTCTAACGCATAAATCGGTGCGCTATTTTTTACTATTCATTGCACGCGCGAACTCGGGTATCATAAGCGCCGTTAAGCGACGGACAAATTTTCATGAATGGCGACCCTTTATGTATGATAAAATGTCATTTTTTGATTCATCAATATTCGATAATTAGCAAAAGGCTTAGTTATGGGAAATAAAACTGCACTTTATGACGCTCACGTGGCTTGTGGCGGAAAAATCGTCGACTTTGGTGGTTGGGATATGCCTATTCATTACGGCTCTCAGCTCGAAGAACACCACGTCGTTCGCCAGGCAAGTGGAATGTTTGATGTTTCTCATATGACGATTGTTGATCTTATTGGTGATGATGCGAAACGCTATTTACAGTATTTACTGGCTAACGATGTAGACAAATTAAAAGATGTTGGTAAAGCGCTTTATAGTGGCATGCTCAATGAGCAGGGCGGGGTCATTGACGATTTAATTGTTTATAACATGCCTGAAGGCTACCGTTTAGTCGTTAATTGTGGCACTCGAGAGAAAGATCTTGCTTGGATGAATAAGCAGGCTGACGGTTTTAGTATCACTCTAACTGAGCGCCCTGAGTTGGCAATGGTTGCCGTTCAGGGACCTGAAGCCATTGCTAAAACGAAGCAGGTATTAACTGGTGCAAAAGGCGATATTATTTCGGCGCTTAAAGTGTTTCAAGGGTTAGAGTCCGGCGGGTGGATGTTATGTCGCACTGGTTATACCGGAGAAGACGGATTAGAAATTATTGTGCCAGAAGAGGATGTTGTAACGTTCTGGCAGCAGTTGCAAGCGGCGGGAGTAAAGCCTTGCGGTTTAGGCGCGAGAGACACTCTGCGCCTGGAGGCGGGAATGAATCTATACGGATCTGATATGGATGAGAGTATTAGTCCATTGCAAGCCAATATGGGATGGACAATCGCTTGGCAGCCAGTAGATCGTGATTTTATTGGTCGTTCAGCACTTGAAGCTGAAAAGGCGAGCGGTGTTAAAACTAAACTAGTTGGCCTGGTATTAGAGGAACGCGGGGTTTTGCGTGGACATCAAAAAGTGATTGTTGAGGGGATAGGGGAAGGCGAAATTACCAGTGGCACGTTCTCACCCACTCTCGGATATTCAGTCGCGATGGCGCGTGTTCCTACTGCGACAGCAGATACTTGTTCGGTTGAAATGCGTAAAAAACTACAAACCGTGAAAGTAGTCGCGCCCCCATTTGTTCGTAACGGTGCGCGAGTTTATAAATAATTTGCTATAAAGTAATCATAAGCTAAATTGTGTTTAGTTTTTACAGCCCTGACTGTTGTTGATGAGTCGCCGTTATCGTTAGTTAACGGGCTTTATTGATACGGTTATGAGGGTGAATAAATAAGTTTTTAGTTAATATCGGGGAAGCAAAACGATGAGTAATATTCCAGGCGAATTAAAATATCTATCCAGTCATGAATGGGTGCGCGTAGAGGCGGATGGCACTGCAACCATCGGTATCACCGATCATGCTCAAGACCTATTGGGCGATGTGGTGTTTGTAGAGCTACCTGAAGTCGGCGCTGAGATTAATTCGGGTGAAGAAGCGGGTGTTGTAGAGTCTGTAAAGGCAGCCTCAGATATCTTTAGCCCAGTGAGTGGTGAAGTATTGGCCATCAACGAAGCATTAGAAGAGTCGCCGGACCTTGTTAACAATGAGCCCTATGAAGATGGTTGGTTTTTTAAAGTAAAATTGACTGACGAGAGTGACCTTGAGCCATTGCTCGATGCGGATGCTTATTCTGCTGTCTGTGAAGCTGAAGATCATTAATCGTTCTGCGTATTAGTATCATGTCTGAGCGCTTACAGACGGGGCTGGCGCCCGGTCTGTAAGCGCCTGAGTAACTATTGACCATTTATCGCATTAAGAATAAGCGTTAAACCTGCCATAGAGAGACGTACATGCCTTTCATTCCACATACTGAAGATGATATTCAAAAGATGCTGGAGACTATTGGTGCACAATCAATAGACCAGCTTTTTGATGAGATCCCTGCACACCTGAGAGCGGGTGCTTTGGACGCCATACCTCCTGCCAGGAGTGAGATGGAAATAATGCGTTTGATGTCTGATCGCGCAGAGCAAGATAGTGGTGCGCTATGTTTTATCGGTGCAGGCGCTTATGAGCATCATATTCCTGCTGCGGTTTGGGATATTGCTGCCCGAGGCGAATTTATGACCGCTTATACGCCTTATCAGGCCGAAGCGAGTCAGGGAACATTACAGCTGATCTACGAATTTCAGTCAATGATGACGGCGTTAACCGGGCTCGATGTATCGAATGCGTCTCTTTATGATGGTGCTTCAGGTTTGGCCGAGGCCGTCTTGATGGCAATTAGAGCCAACAGAAAGTCGAAAAGTAAGCGTGTGTTGATTGCCGGAACGGTTCACCCTCTTTATAAGAAGGTGGTTAATAGTATCGTCCATAACCAGAAAATAGAGCTGGTTGAAGTTGCGTTTGATAGTGCATCCTTAACAACGGACTTATCTGCGCTGTCTCAGTTTGAGGGTGATGATTTTGCGGCGCTCGTTATTGCTCAGCCAAATTTCTTCGGCACACTGGAAGATGTTCATCAGTTGACTGACTGGGCTCACCAACAAAAAATGTTAGTGGTGGGGGTGATTAATCCTACGGCAGCGACCTTGATTTCTCCTCCAGGGGAGTGGGGCGAACATGGTGCTGATATTGCTGTAGGTGAAGGTCAGCCTATGGGTATACCCTTGGCCTCGGGAGGTCCATACTTTGGTTTTATCTGCTGTAAGCAAGCATTAGTTAGGCAGATGCCAGGGCGTATTATTGGTCGCACGGTAGATCTTGATGGAAAGGAGGGGTTTGCACTGACGCTACAGGCCCGTGAGCAGCATATCAGGCGATCTAAAGCGACGTCTAATATATGTACTAACCAAGGGTTAGCGGTAACTGCCGCGACGGTTTACATGAGCTTGCTAGGTCAGGAAGGTATTGAGCGTGTTGCTCGGGCTTGCCATGCTAATACTAATCATTTAGCCAGTTTATTGTCAGCTGTGCCCGGGGTAGAGGTTGTATCGACAGGTCCGCGCTTTCATGAGTTTGTGTTGCGTTTACCGAAGTCATCTCGTTTAGTGCTCGAGCATATGGAATTACAGGGTGTTTTAGGTGGGCATGACTTGTCCGATACCTTCCCTGAGCTAGAAAACTGTATTTTGGTATGTGCGACCGAAACCAAAACCGACCAGGACCTCAATGGGTATGTGAATGCTTTAGAAATATCGCTTAAAGAGTTGGAGGCAGTTGAATGTTAATTTTTGAACGTGGTGTAAAAGGGCGTACAGCCACTGCTCAGGCTCCTCTTGTTAAGGCGGATGTGACTGACATACCTGAAAGCTTGATGCGGAAAAACAAAGCGGCGATGCCTGAAGTATCTGAGCTTCAGGTTGTTAGGCATTACACTAACCTGTCGCGTAAGAACTTCTCGATTGATACTCAGTTTTACCCATTGGGCTCATGTACGATGAAGTACAACCCGCGTGGCGCGCATAAAGTGGCTAGCTTACCGGGTTTTTTGAATCGACACCCGCTTGCGCCGGAGTCGTACAGCCAAGGGTATCTTGCCAGTGTTTATGAGTTGCAAGAAATTCTGAAAGAAGTGACCGGCATGGCAGGAGTCTCACTGAGCCCTATGGCCGGTGCTCAAGGTGAGTTTGCTGGGGTTGCGATGATTCGTGCTTACCATGAAAAGCGGGGAGACCATGATCGGTGTGAAATTATTGTGCCGATTGCGGCGCACGGTACTAACCCTGCTACAGCTGTAATGTGTGGCTACAAAGTTAAAGAAATCCCAGTACTTAATGATGGTGATGTTGATGTTGATGCTTTGAAAGAAGCCGTCGGGCCTCAAACGGCTGGGATTATGATGACAAACCCTTCAACCTGTGGTGTATTTGAGCGCCAAATTGAAGTGATTGCCAAGGTAGTACACGATGCCGGTGGCTTACTGTATTACGACGGGGCTAACCTGAACGCAATCTTAGGGAAAGTTCGCCCAGGCGATATGGGATTTGATGTGCTGCATATGAACCTCCATAAAACATTTGCGACGCCTCATGGAGGTGGTGGCCCAGGGTCTGGTCCTGTGGCAGTGGGTGAACGGCTATTACCGTACTTGCCGACTCCTATTGCAGGTATTGAAGACGCGGGAGGCGAGCCCGATTATTGCTGGTTAGGCGAAGAAGCGTTACCGGATAGTATTGGTCGCTTGTCTGCTTTTATGGGGAATGCGGGTATTATTTTGCGAGCTTATATCTACGCACTGTTTGTAGGTCGTGACGGCATGCAAAGGGTTAGTGAGTTCTCTACGCTTAATGCTAACTATTTGATGAAAAAGTTAGCAGATGCAGGGTTTGATCTGGCATATAAAGACCGCAGAGCGACCCATGAATTTATTATTACGCTAAGCAAACAGTCAAAAGAGCTAGGCGTTACTGCAATGGATTTTGCAAAGCGCTTGCTTGACTATGGCTATCATGCTCCGACGACGTATTTTCCTTTGTTGGTACCTGAGTGCTTATTAATTGAGCCTACCGAAACAGAGTCTATTGATGAAATGGATGGATTTGTAGAGGCGATGACCCAAATATTAAAAGAGGCAGAAAACTCTGCTGATTTAGTTAAAGGTGCACCGTATACTCAGCCAGTAAAGCGATTGGATGATGTTAAAGCGGCACGAGAGCTTGATGTGTCTTATAGCCCTCAATAGGTTAGTATTTTAGGATTTAGGGTCGATGAAAAGGGTATCTAATAATAGTTAGATGCCCTTTTTTATGGTCTTAACCCCCGACTGAAATCCCCATATCTTTAAAGTTGGCTTTCATATCTTCGATATCATACGTAGAGAGGCCTACATACTCGAGAATATCTTTACTGATACGCTCCCACTCATAGTCAATTGACTGCGCCCCCAGCGTCGTATAGTTACCACATATATGCTCTGCTAATTTCAGGATGGCTAACAGTGTTTTTTTTTCTTGAGATTTTCCGTCCTTATTGGAGAAAACAGACTCTGCGCTATGGTGTTCTGCAATAACATCACAGATGGTTAAAGGGAGGTTCCATGACTTGGCCGTATAATACCCGACTACTGCGTGGTTGGTATTAAATACACCATTTTCTACATCTATAATTCTTTTTTCGGCTTCAGCATAGCCATCTTCCATAACGCTAACATAGTTGTCGAACCTTAACATCATCATGGGAATGCCTGCGTTATGAAATAGTCCCATTGCATAGGCTTCGTCAGGGCTGCTAAAGCCAATTTGTTTTGCAACGGTTGCACAGACCATTGCTATGTCGTTGGCGGTATCCCAGAAGCGTGTCATTGCCTGGATTCTTTCGTCGGTCATTTCACCTTTTATCGACAGCCCATTCAGTATATTGATAACACTGTTAAGTCCTAACAACGACACGGCTTGCTCAATAGAGGTAATTTTGTTGGCAAGGCCAAAAAAAGGAGAGTTGACAAATTTTAGCATAGTGCCTGATAGTCCTACGTCTTGACTAATCAAGCGAGCGATTTGCCTCATATCTGGGTCGGGCATCACTTGTTCTATTTGCAGGTCAACCAGTATTTGCGGTTGTGGTGGAATTTTAATTCCCTGCAATATATGTTTTATTTGATCACTGGTTAACTCAGTTCCCATCTCTTCTCCAGAAATAACAAAAAGCGAGCTTTATAAGTTTTGTGCTGACCTTAAGTGTAGCCAAAATAAATGCTTTGGATAGTTCTGGCTGCTTTAAGAGTCGTCTATTGAGTCTAAATCAACTTAGTCTTGATGCTAGTTATTTTTGTTACAGGCTCTTTCGTTACGTTAATCGGTTTTATATTTTTCCTGTCGCTGTCGTTCACTGGTATAATCGCGCCTCGATTTATCAGGAGGTTTTTATGTCTAACAAGGTGCTCCAACTTCAAAAAAGCGCAGACCGACGGCTAAAGCAAGGGCATCTGTGGATATATAGCAATGAAGTCGATACAGGCAATGGTGGTTTAAAACAGTTTCAGCCAGGTGAGCAGGTCTCGGTAGTCAGTAGTTCAGGTAAGTCTTTAGGTGCTGCATTTGTTAACCCCAACGCGCTGATTTGTGGTCGGTTAATTAGTCGTTCTGCAAACCAGTTGATGGATAAGTCGTTAATTGTTCATCGTCTTAAGATCGCGCTTTCATTGCGTCAGCAGGCGTTTGATAAGCCGTTCTATCGATTGGTATTTGGTGATAGTGATGGCCTTCCTGGTTTGGTGATTGATCGATTTGGTGACGCCTGCGTTGCTCAAATATCGTCGTTCGGCATGGAGTTAATGAAGAGTGAATTGATCGAAGCTATTGAGAAAGTCGTCAAGCCAACAACACTTATTTTTCGCAATGATGGAAAAATGAGAGAAGTGGAGGGTCTTGAGTCCTACACTGAAACGGTTTTGGGTGATGAGGTTGAGTCAGTTCAGCTAGAAGAGAACGGTGTTCTGTTTAACGCTCCGGTCTTAAAAGGGCAAAAAACCGGTTGGTTTTATGATCACCGAATGAGTCGTGCTCGTTTGGCACCTTATGTTGAGGGTAAGCGTGTATTGGATATCTTTAGCTATATTGGCGGTTGGGGTATTCAAGCAGCAGCCTTTGGCGCTGAGTCGGTAACCTGTATTGATGCCTCTGAGTATGCGCTTGATTATGTAGAGGAAAATGCTAGGTTAAATGGTGTGTCGGACAAGGTCAGTTGTATGCAGGGAGACGCATTTGCGGCTTGTCGTGAGCTGCGTGATAATCGTGAAAAATTTGATGTGGTGATTGTAGATCCACCTGCGTTTATTCCGAGAAGGCGCGATATTAAAGCGGGCGAGCAGGCCTATCAGCGAATTAATCAATTGGCGATGCGTTTGCTTGAAAAAGATGGCATCTTGGTCTCAGCATCTTGCTCTATGCATCTACAGAGAGATCGGCTGACGGATATTATTCGCGCAACCGGGCGTCAGACAGATCGATTTGTTCAGATTATCGAGCAAGGGCATCAAGGAGCGGACCATCCCATTGTTCCGGCTATTCCGGAAACCGAGTATTTGAAAGCTTGCTTTGCTCGAGTGCTGCCCTCTTTTTGAACGATTAAGTTAGAGTAAGAGCGCCTGTGCTAGCGTGGTTAGCTTCATTGTGTGCTCTTGTTTTTTGCTTACCTCTACCCACTCCTTGCTCTCTATCAATGATTTAAGAATGTTGGCTTTCGCTAAGGTATCCTCGTTATCGCTGTGCGAAAATGCTGAGTGTAGCTCTACCTCAATCCTCTCCATATTATCATCGTTTGCTTGCCTCACCTTAGCCATGTCTATTTGAATGCTTGAAATTAGCTGCTCAGTGGCGGCATTAACAGCTGCAATTTGTTCTTCAGTGGGGAGTAATTTAAGCGTGGTTGCGTAGTATCCCGTCTCCACCTTCCACTCATTGCACAGTATATTTAGGTCTTCAATCAGTATGGATGTAGTAAGCGATAAGAGTTGGCTGCGACGGCTATTAAAAAAATCGGGGCTGTTAATATCATTGCTTTTGTTCTGACCGGCAGGTAGGGCAGAAAATTCTTGGACCATTCTGTTATTTTCTCCCCATAAAACAAACTCAATAGCATGAAAACCCAGAGCTACATAGGCACTATCTGCAAACTGATGTTCTTTGTTCAATGTGTCTCGGTCTATAGGGAGCGTCGAAAAAATATATCCGCTTTTAGGGTAGCCTTTGACTTCATCGATATAGCCTGGAAGGAGTGGTGTTTGATCGATTCGGATCGCTAAAGAATGTTCAACAGGTTTGGTTTTAGACTGGTCTAATATTGGATGTTTAATACTGATGCTTCGAAACAGTTGGGTCGAGGAGTACAGGTTATGGCTAGTTAGCCAATCTGACCTTACTTTGGCGAGGCCGCTCTCGCTAGGTGAGGATAGAAACTGTTGGGTAGATTGCCCCAATTGATTGGCGGCTAGGCACGTTGACTTGAATTGTTGCTGGGCTAAACCGAGATAAACGTTTGTGAGGGGGGGGGTATTATCTTGTCTAGAATCTACGGTTGCAGGTTCTGCGTTTATGTCTCGGTTTACAGGTGTTTCAGATTGAGCGCTCTGTTCAGGTTTCTGGGGGGATTCCTGAGTGCTTTCACTACATGAAGATAGTGTCAGCCCTATCAAAAGTACATTGATTAACCTGACCGTTCTATTTTTTCTGAAACCCATGAGCCGCTTACCTTAGTGAGATGACTTTCCAGTTGTGCTGTTTAGCATGAGACTCAAGCTTCTCATCGGGATCTACCGCGATGGGTATATCGACAATTTCCAACAGTGGAATGTCATTGTGAGAGTCACTATAAAAATATGACCCCTCAAGACTGTGACTTTGTTCTTTTAACCAGTTCTCAAGGCGAGTGACTTTGCCTTCCTGAAAACTGGGTATGCCAGAAATTGCCCCTGTGTAGCGTTGGTCAATGATTTCAGGGTCGGTAGCAATAAGGTGGTCGACGCCTAGGTGCTCTGCAATAGGCTCTGTCACAAAGCGATTGGTGGCGGTTATTATCAGAATGTAATGACCCTGCTCTCTATGAGAGCGAACCAGAGCATCTGCTTTATCTAGCATTAGCGGTTTGATTCGCTGTTCTACAAACTGTTCTCGCCATTGCAGGAGATCACTCATAGGGTGGATCGCTAGCGGTGCTAACGAAAATTCGAGGTAGCGTGTCATGTCTAGCTTGCCATCTAGATAATCCTGATAGAACTGGTCGTTGGCCTTTCGATATACGTCGGCGTCAACAATGCCTTTATCTGCTAGGAATTGTCCCCAGGCATGATCACTATCGCCGGCGATTAATGTGTTATCGAGATCGAATATTGCGAGGGTCACTCGTAAGTCTCCTTTAGGGTGCAGGGCAAAATATAATGGCTTTAGGGGTGAGGGTTAAGTCGTATTCCTATCGCATATACACAACTGAGTCGACGCAATGACTCTCATTAAGCGTCGTTGATTATACGTCACTCTATTAGATTTAGTCATAAGGAATTTTTTCTAGGTGACCTTAGGTTTGCTGAAACGCTGTTTTTCTGGAAGAATGGAGAGAAATAACGGTTAAAGGTATGCAAGTGTGATTGACTCCGACGGTTTTAGGCCGAATGTCGGAATTATTCTTGCCAATCATCAAAATGAGGTGTTGTGGGCTAGACGAATAGGGCAGGATTCATGGCAGTTTCCCCAAGGTGGGATAAAAAAGAATGAAACACCTGAAGAAGCGTTGTATCGTGAGCTGGCTGAAGAAGTCGGGCTTTCTGCTTCAGATGTTGAAATCGTATCCTGTACGAGAGGGTGGCTGAGGTATCGCCTGCCTAAAAAAATGATTCGTTACAACTCGCAACCTCTTTGTGTTGGCCAGAAGCAGAAGTGGTATTTACTACGGATGCAGAGTCCCGATTCAACGGTTTGTATGACAAATAGTGACTCACCCGAGTTTGATGGCTGGGAGTGGGTTAGTTACTGGTATCCGCTTGGACAAGTGGTTGCTTTTAAACGAGAAGTATATCGTAGAGCAATGAAGGAACTAGCTCCTCGGTTACTTAAGAAGTTAGTAATATAATGATAACAAAAAGGGCAAATAGATGACGGAAACCCACTGATGCTGAGTGTTTTACGAAGCATAGTTCAGGAAGTTAATGCAGCTAAGGATCTCCAGCATGCATTAGATATTATTGTCTCACGAGTACAGGAGGCCATGGATACTGACGTCTGCTCTGCCTATTTATTTGACCCCGCCTCTAGTTGCTATCGACTGATGGCGACCGAAGGGCTAAACCAAGATGCAGTGGGTCAGGTCAGTCTTGGACATTCTGAAGGGTTAGTCGGTTTAGTCGGCGTTAGAGAAGAGCCTATTAACCTACAGGATGCACCCTCACATCCACGATATCGTTATTTTCCTGAAACCGGAGAAGAGCGATATCATTCATTCTTGGGTGTCCCCATTATTCACCGCCGGAATGTTTTGGGCGTTATTGTTGTTCAACAGCAGAGTGTTGGGCGATATTTCGACGAAGGTGAAGAAGCATTTCTCGTTACAGTATCTGCTCAGTTAGCCGCGATTATCGCTCATAGTGAGGCGACTGACGTGATGGGCGGGCTAAGCCTGTCAGGGGAAGCCGCTAAAGATATTAACTTTAAAGGTGTTGCTGGTGCCCCGGGTGTTGCCATTGGGCATAGTGTTGTTATTTTCCCGCCTGCAGACCTAGATGCAGTTCCTGATAAACTTACCGATGATACTGCGTTTGAAATTCAGCGGTTTAAAGATGCAATAGCATCTGTCCGAGAGGATATACAGACGGTTGGGAAAAAGCTATCTGCTCAGTTACGTCCTGAGGAGCAGGCTCTATTTGATGTTTATTTGGGCATATTGGATGACAATGCATTGGCTGGCGAGGTGTTGGCGCGTATTAATGCTGGCAGTTGGGCACAAGGTGCGTTGAGGGACGTTATTAAAGAATACGTCAGCCACTTCGAGATGATGGGGGATGCCTATCTTAGAGAGCGGGCCGTTGATATTAAAGATCTTGGCCGACGCGTTCTGGCTTATTTAGAGCAGTCAGACAAGACGGAAAGAGAGTATCCCGAAAATACCATCTTGGTGAGCGATGAGTTAACTCCAGCGATGTTGGGCGAAGTGCCCAGAGAGAAACTGATTGGCTTGGTGTCTGTGCAGGGCTCAGGAAACTCCCATGTTGCTATTTTAGCGCGAGCCATGGGGATTCCCACTGTAATGGGCGTAGTTGATATCCCTGTTTCACAACTTGATAGTCGTGAGTTGATTGTTGACGGCTACAATGGGCAGATTCATGCCTCTCCCTCTCAGGAGTTAAGAAGCTTCTACAATAGTATTGTTGAAGAAGAGCGGGAGCTGATTAAAGGCTTGGAAGGCCTAAAAAATCAACCATGTACTACTTTAGATGGTCATCGAATATCGATGTGGGTGAATACGGGGTTAATGACTGATGTGGTCCGCTCATTAAGCAATGGCGCAGAGGGTGTTGGGCTGTATAGAACTGAAGTGCCATTTATGATCAATGAGCGCTTTCCCAGTGAACAAGAGCAACGCGACTGCTATCGTGAACAGTTGGAAGCGTTTTCACCTAATATTGTCACTATGAGAACACTGGATATCGGTGGCGATAAGGCGCTGACTTACTTTCCTATCAATGAGGAAAATCCTTTTCTTGGCTGGCGCGGAATCAGGGTAACCCTCGATCACCCCGAGATTTTTCTAGTTCAGGTTCGAGCCATGCTTAAAGCGAGCGAGGGGCTCGATAATCTTAGAATTATGCTGCCAATGATTTGCAATGTGTCTGAGGTAGAGGAAGCCCTTCATCTGATTTATCGGGTTTATCATGAGGTGAGAGAAGAGGGTGTGAATGTATCGATGCCTCAAGTTGGGGTGATGATTGAAGTCCCGGGAGCGGTGTATCAAATCAAGGAGCTTGCGGAGCGGGTTGATTTTCTATCGGTAGGGTCGAATGATCTAACTCAATACTTACTCGCTGTTGATAGAAACAATCCGAGAGTTGCAGGGTTATATCACTCATTTCACCCCGCAGTCTTGCAAGCGCTAGCCAAAATCGCAAAAGATGCAAGTTGTGCAGGAACCCAATTGAGTATTTGTGGTGAGTTGGCAGGTGACCCTGCAGGAGCCGTTTTATTGATGGCTATGGGTTATGAAGCTCTTTCAATGAATGCGTCTAACCTACCTCGCGTTAAATCAATCATTCGGAATGTAGATTTGGTTTGGGCTCGGCAGTTGTTGAGCAAGGTTCTATGCCTTGATTCGCCCGATGTTATTAAGAGTACGCTTGACCTTGCTTTAAAAGAAAAAGGGTTTGGCAAGTATATGCACTCTGGTCGTGCGGTTGATAGCCTTGGCTAGCAGTGTTTACGGTTAAGGTGCATGGTCCATAGCTTGATTAGTGTGAATGTTCTAATTTGACTTGCTACTGTGAGGCCGACTAATTGGGGTTGTATCAAGTTAGCTTTTACACCTAATAGGCTGGATTGAGATTAAGACCAAAGTCACGGATTGACTCTCGGTAAGGGGCTTAGCACAGGCGTTTATTACAATGCCCTTTAATAAGTGTTTAAGTGATGAGTAATGGGAGGAAACGGGAGCTTGAATGGTATCGAATAAGTCGGCTAAATCGACAAAACCAAAAATTGGACTTGCACTAGGTGGTGGTCCTTTAGGTGGTATCTATGAAATAGGAGCGCTACGTGCTTTAGACGAGTCACTTGAAGGCTTAGACTTCAATGATCTTTATGTGTATGTGGGCGTAAGCTCTGGTGCGTTTATCGCTGCAAACTTAGCGAATCAAATGACTTCAGCACAGATGTGTCGAATTTTTGTAAAAAATGAAGCTGAAGTCCACCCTTTTCATCCTGAGTTTTTTTACCGACCTGCTATTCGTGAATATTTAAAACGAGCGGTTTCTGTGCCCGGATTAGTGGTTGAGGCTTGCGCTCGGTTTGTTAATAACCCGCACGATCAAAATTTCCTCGAAGCAATGACGGTTTTAGCGCAGGCACTTCCTGCGGGTATTTTTGACAATGAAGCTTTGCATCAATATCTTCAGCGCTCATATAGTATGCTGGGTAGAACCAATGATTTTAGACAGCTAAGTCGTCGCCTTTATTTGGTCGCCTCTGACCTTGAGAGCAGTGAGTCCGTGCGGTTTGGTGCTCCCGGTTTTGATCATGTACCGATCTCCAGAGCTGTTCAGGCGAGTGTGGCCTCTCCTGGGTTATACTGCCCGGTAGAAATAGATGGTCGTTACTATATGGATGGAACCTTGCGTAAGGGGATGCATGCTTCTGTAGCGTTAGAAGATGGGGCCGACTTAGTGCTTGGCATTAACCCTGTTGTACCTATTGATGTGAGTGAAGCGGTAACGGCAGGAACCATGAAACCTGGGATGCTAACAAACTCAGGTATGCCGCATATTTTGTCTCAAACCTATCGAACGATGGTGTACTCTCGAATGCGCGCAGGTATGGCAATGTATGAACGAGAATACCCTAACGCCGAGATAGTGATGTTTGAGCCCACTCGAGATGATGGCAAGCTATTCTTCTCAAATGTATTTAGCTTTCAGGCGCGTAGAATGGTCTGCGAACATGCTTATCAGATGACCCGTAAAGACCTTTTGAAACGATCAGATGAGCTAGGCGAACAGCTTAAACCCTACGGAATTAGCCTAAGAAAAGATATCTTGGAAGATGATCAGCGAACCATCAGTACGAGTTTATACGGAGAAATGCTGCCCCTGTATGTAGCGAAAGATCGAGAAGCTCAAACTGGGTTTATCGGAAGGAAGTTAAGCAGTGGGTTAGAGAGTGTTGCTGATTTATTGCAGAGCGCCAAGCATATTTTGTGATGCCGCTCCTTAAAGGGCGCTTTTTCGCGCAAGGTGGGTTTCTCTAGTGAGCTCTTTCGGTTGCCCGACAAATGCTCATGCCTCATACGTAGCTTTAAAAATTACCTGCTTTGCTCTGCCGCGGCCAGTTGTTGCAGATAATCGTTCCAGTATGTTTCTTCATTACAGCAAAGGTCATATAAATAATCCCAGGTATAAAGGCCTGAGTCGTGTCCGTCGCTGTAGGTTATTTTTAGTGCATAGTTACCTGCGAGTTCGATCAGTGTGATGGCAACGTCTTTTTTTCCCGTCTGAAGAACGGCGCTTCCGGGGCCGTGCCCACGTACCTCTGCCGATGGTGATAATACCCGCAAAAACTCATAACTTAAAGGGTACTTTTCGGTTTCTGAGTAGCAGAGCTCAAGACGCCTTGAACGGGTTTGAAGCTTAATTTGAGTAGGCCGTGGAGCTGTCGCCATGAGGTATTCCTTTAGAGGTTAGTCCAAGTCGGCAGAGTGTAATAGCTCCCTCTGCCGAAGGCTCTCGATAGTTCAACACATTCAATCGCTAAAGAATGTAGCGGCTTAAATCTTCGTCTTCTGATAGTTCGTTTAGTTGCTTATTAACGTAGTCTGCCGTTATTTCAAGACTCTCGTTCACAGAGTCGCCCGCTCCAAACGATACACTTTCGAGCAGCCTTTCTAGAACAGTATGGAGTCTTCGTGCGCCAATATTTTCTGTCGACTCGTTAACTTTCCATGCGATCTCTGCAATCCGGGTGAGCGCTTCATCACTAAATTTAAGCGCTAGACCTTCTGTGGCCATAAGCGCTTCATATTGTTCGGTTAGCGAGGCATCAGGTTCAATCAGGATACGTTTAAAGTCTTCTGGTGAGAGTGCTTTAAGTTCAACTCTTATGGGGAGTCGACCTTGAAGCTCAGGAATAAGGTCTGAAGGCTTTGATAAGTGGAAGGCACCTGAGGCGATAAATAGAATATGATCTGTTTTGATCATGCCAAACTTGGTGCTGATTGTGCAGCCCTCAATCAGCGGGAGAAGGTCTCGTTGTACACCTTCTCTAGAAACATCTGAGCTAGAGTTATCGGCTCTTTTTGCGACCTTGTCGATCTCGTCAATAAAGACGATTCCATTTTGCTCAACGAGCTGAAGAGCGTCTTGTTTGATTTGCTCTTCGTTGATGAACCGAGCGGCTTCTTCTTCCTGAATTTTCTTAAAGGCGTCCACCACTTTCATTTTTTTCGTTTTCTTTTTGTCGCCAGACATATTTGAAAACATGCTTTGTAGCTGGCTTGTCATTTCTTCCATCCCTGGAGGTGCCATTATCTCAACGCCTACGGGTGTGGCTTTCACTTCTATTTCAATCTCTTTGTCGTCTAGCTCGCCTTCGCGAAGTTTCTTACGAAAAATTTGTCGAGCGGACGACTCGGGCGCCTCTGTTTCGGTTTCGCTAAATGAACGTGCCGGAGGTAGAAGGGCATCTAAGATTCGTTCTTCTGCAGAGTCCATTGCTTGATGAGATACTGTCTCCATCGCCTTTTCGCGCAACATCTTCATCGCCATATCGACTAAGTCGCGGATGATTGACTCTACATCTCGGCCGACATACCCTACCTCGGTAAACTTTGTTGCCTCTACTTTAATAAATGGCGCATCTGCCAGCTTTGCGAGTCGTCGGGCTATTTCGGTTTTACCGACACCGGTTGGGCCGATCATTAGAATGTTTTTAGGGGTGATTTCATTGCGCATGTCTTCATCGAGCTGCATGCGTCTCCAGCGGTTCCTGAGGGCAATAGCGACGGCGCGTTTGGCTTCATTTTGGCCAATAATATGTTTATCTAACTCGTTGACGATATCTCTAGGGGTCATTCCAGCCATGATTTATTACCCGTGGTTAATTCTGCTTCGAGCCGCAATATAGTGGTGTTCTGTGGGTTACGGCTCATGGTGAATATTGAACGTTATACGGTGTTTTACCGCTACTATGCAGTGTCTTTACTGCTAAGGTCTTCTATCGTTCGATTGTGGTTGGTGTAAATGCAAATATCAGCCGCAATATCTAACCCTTTGTCTACGATTTCTCGAGCACTTAGCGATGTATTTTCTAGTAGTGCTCTGGCAGATGCTTGAGCAAAAGGTCCACCTGAGCCTATCGCAATAAGACTGTTTTCTGGCTCGATAACATCACCGTTACCGGTAATAATGAGAGATGTTTCTTTATCTGCGACAGCAAGAAGCGCTTCAAGTTTGCGCAGAGCCCTATCTGTTCGCCAGTCTTTAGCTAATTCAACGGCGGCCCTTACCAGGTGCCCTTGATGCTTTTCAAGCTGCGCTTCAAATCGTTCAAATAGCGTGAATGCATCCGCTGTGCCGCCAGCAAACCCAGCAATGACTTTTCCGTGGTAGAGACGTCTGACCTTTTTGGCATTGCCCTTCATGATGGTGTTGCCTAAAGAGACTTGCCCGTCGCCACCTAAAGAGACTTCTCCGTCGCGACGTACTGATAAGATGGTGGTCATCCCGTAACTCCATGATTGACTAGGTTTATAAACTGACTAGTTCATATGATTTGAATTTATGCACTGAATGATTAGACGTCGTCCATTATAAATATCGTTTATTATAAATAATGTACGTTTGGGCAGTGCATTTTTAAGAAACAATGAAAAGATATATGGAGACAGGCAAAATAAATTCAAGGGAGGGTGTGAAATAGGCGGGTTTTTTAGTCGCCGCCTGAGTTATCACTGTAGGCTAACGTTTGTTTTTCTTAACCAGAGGTTGAATATTGATAGCGATCAAGCGGTCCATTGAACTGTTCATCTTACTGCGTGATGTGTATGGGCCTACTTGTACTCGGTACCAAGTACTATTGCTATCGGTCACTACTTTTTCTATGCGGGCTTTAAGTCCTTGAAAACCAATCATAGCACGCTGCCGTTCTGCGTCTTTCATGCTCCTAAATGAACCAGTTTGCAGAATATATTCGTACTTAATCTGTTTGCCTTTCTCTTTGTACTGATAGGCGTCAACCTTAGGAGGAATAACCTCTGACTCTGGCAGTAGGTCATAAAATTTAAAGCGCTCTTTGGTACTTGATGTAGTATCGGGCTTTGGTTGCACCGTAGTGGTTTTTTTGGGCTCAGCGACCGGTAGCGGTGATTTTGTCGGAGGTACTTTATTTAAATAAACCAGTCCCGTGACAAAGGCAGAGGCAACTGCAATGCAGGCGATAATGATCCAAGGTGTAGATTTTGTGCGAGGCGCAGAGGCGCTTGACTTATGTGTTCGAGTGCTAGATTTTGAGGCTTTGGGTTTGCGTGAACCAGGGCGCTCTTTCGAGCGCTTACCGGGTTCTTTTGTGGTGCTGGGTTTAGCGTAATCACGCGTCATGGCAGGTGTTTCCTTTTCCTAACGTTTCGCGTCTATTACATCTCTTCCGGTGCGCTAACGCCCAAAAGCTTAAGACCATTGGCAACCACTTGTCTAACGGCCATGCCTAATGCGATTCGTGCATCACGCAGGTTTTCATCTTCAACTAGCATTTTGTGGGCGTTGTAGTAAGTATGAAAGTCTGCAGCCAGTTCTTTTAGGTAATGGGTGAGTGCGTGCGGCTCAAGGTTGATAGCGGCGTTGTTAAGCACCTCAGGGTACTTTGATAGTTTTGATGCTAGGTCTCGTTCATGCTCAAGTGTTAGAAGTTCGAGCTTGGCGAGGCCATTCTCCCTGTTCCAGTTGCTGCTTTGTGCGGCTAGCTTTCTTAAGACACTGCAGATTCGCGCGTGAGCATATTGGATGTAGTAAACAGGGTTATCTTTACTCTCTGATTTTGCTAATTCCAAATCAAAGTCCATATGCTGTTCTGCTTTGCGTGTGACATAAAAGAAGCGCGCCGCGTCATTGCTTACCTCTTCGCGTAACTCTCGCAAGGTTACAAAAGAGCCGCTACGAGTCGACATTTGGACTCTTTCTGTACCACGGTAAAGAATGGCAAATTGAACTAGCTTAACGGTTAGTTGTTCAGGGTTAAGCTCTAGCGCTTCAAGTGCTGCTTTAACGCGGGCGATGTAGCCGTGATGATCTGCCCCCCAGATATTGATTACCTGAGTAAAGCCCCGCTCAAATTTGTTTTTGTGGTAAGCAATATCAGATGCGAAGTACGTGGTTTCGCCATTGTCGCGCTTAACTACTCGGTCTTTATCATCACCAAATTCAGTAGAGCGAAACCAAAGCGCGCCTTCTTTTTCGTAAAGGTGGCCAGATTTGTTGAGTTGATCGATTACACCGTCAATGCTTTCTGATAGTGATTTTTCTGAAAACCAGTTTTGGTAATGAACCCCAAAGCCGCCTAAATCGTCTTTAATATCACCTACAATGTTGTCAAGTCCAGAATCAAAAACACCTAGGTAATTTTCTTCTCCGAGCAAGGCTTTGCATCGGGCGATAAGTGCATCAATGTGAACTTCTTTGTCGCCACCTGCGGGTTCGTCAGCAGGGATATTTTCGAACACTGTCGCAGCGCCATGCCTAAGCTTGTCGCCGTGATCATCTCCTAGGCCTCTAGCGATATCGTAAACATACTCACCTTTATAACCATTACAAGGGAAGGTAAAGGTTTCGCCTTGGAGCTCTAAGTATCTTAACCAGATGCTGGTGGCCAGGATATTCATTTGACGGCCGGCGTCATTAACGTAGTACTCTCGTTGTACGTCAAACCCAACAGCCGACAGCAAATCGGCTACTGTTGCACCGTATGCCGCTCCGCGACCATGGCCGACATGAAGCGGGCCTGTGGGGTTAGCTGATACGAACTCAACTTGAACTTTTTGGGCTTTTCCGGCGTTGCTGCGTCCGTAGGCTTCTCCGCTTGTGAGAATCTCGGGTACTACGGCAAAGCTGCTAGCGCTGCTAACAAAAAAGTTAATAAAACCAGGTCCGGCAATTTCGGCTTTTTCAACGCCTTTTTTATCGGCGATTGCCTGTTCAAGGATTATGCTGCAGAGACGCTCGGCGATTTGGCGAGGAGGTTTACCTGCTGGTTTTGCGAGCGTTAGTGCAACATTGCTCGCAAAATCACCATGACTTTTATCGCGGGTGTTATCGATCGTAATTTTGGGTGAAACTTCTAAGGGAAGCTCGCCTGATGCCTTTAAGGTGTCAACTGCGGATTGAATTAATCCTGCGATATATTCTTTCATCTCTGCTAGATTCTGCCATTTAGGATGGAAAATAGGGGGAACCGGCTATTATGCCAAAAACATGGCGGAATGACGAGTGTTTAGTGGGGGCAATATATTCAGTTTATTTCAATCGGGTCAACATCCATCATCCAGCGGCTTTTCCCCCAGCGGTTGTTATTTAGCCAGTGGCAGATTTGTTGGGTTGTTCGTTGTAATGCGGGTCTGTTTTCGGATGTAAGCAGTAGGTGGGCTCTGTGAACCCCTGCTTTGCGGCTCATTGATGCGGGGATAGGGCCCAATAGCTCGACAGAATGGTCCGACATTTGTGCTGTTTCGGCGACCATTTTCTTGGTTTTTTCGAGCAAATTTATTGCATTGTTGATATTCGGGTCTTCGGCTTTTAGGAGCGCCATGTAACTGAAAGGGGGTAATGCGGCTGATTTCCGCTCATCGATAAGCTCTTCTGCAATTTGTTGATAATTACCTTGAGCTATTTGTTGGAGAATGGGGTGGTCGCCGTGACTGGTTTGGATAACGACTTGACCTTGACTGCTGCCTCTGCCAGACCTGCCGGCAACTTGAATAAGAAGTTGAGCCGTTTTTTCTAGTGCTCTAAAATCCGCGCTAAACAAACCTCCATCGGCATCGACCACGGCTACGAGCGTCACGTTGGCGAAGTTGTGACCTTTTGCGAGCATTTGGGTGCCCACTAAAATACAAGGCAGCCCTTTGTTAACTTCATCTACCAGGTTCTTCATTGCATCTTTTTTTCGAGTGCTATCTCTGTCGACTCTGATGATGGGTGTCTCGGGAAATAGCGCCTCAAGTGTCTCTTCAGCTTTTTCGGTGCCGGTACCCAAGGTTTTAATATTGGTGCTCTGGCAGTCTGGGCATTGTGTGGGAATAGGTGACGTGTAGTCACAGTGATGACAGCGCAGGTGGGCCGGATGTTTGTGAAGCGTCATCCTTGCGTCGCAGTGACGGCAGTCGGCCAGCCAGCCGCAATCTTCGCAGGTTATAGCGGGTGCAAACCCTCGACGATTCAGGTAAATGATCACCTGATGCTGGTCATAAAGGTGTTGCTTGATTGTTTCGATTAGCGGGCGGGAGAGACCTCCTTCAAGTGGTCTGCTCTTGATGTCCAATAGTTCTATCTCAGGAAATGTAGCGCCTCCGGCTCTAGAGGGTAGGGATAGTTTCTTATATTTGCCGCAAAGTACGTTGTTAATTGACTCTAATGATGGTGTGGCAGAGCCTAAAACGACGGGGCATTTCTCTTTGTGCCCTCTTGTGACTGCCAGGTCTCTGGCAGAATAGCGAAACCCCTCCTGTTGCTTGAATGAGTTATCGTGCTCCTCGTCTACGATGATGCAACCGAGGTTTTTCATTGGGGTAAATATGGCTGAGCGTGTGCCGATGATTATTTTTGCGGCACCTTGTCGTGCCAGCTCCCAGTTGGTTAGCCGTTCGTTTTGGCTAAGGCCCGAGTGAATAGTCCCAACCGGGCATCTAAAATGGTTTTGGAAGCGTGTGAGTGTCTGTGGTGTAAGGTTTATTTCAGGCACCAATATTAATGCTTGTTGGCCGATATTGATGACCTGATCAACCAAGTTCATGTATACCTCGGTTTTTCCGCTACCCGTAACGCCTTGTAATAACGTGCACTGAAAGTGTCCAATATCATTAGACAGCTGTTCGACGATCGTTGATTGATCTAAAGAAAGTGGGAATGACGGTGCGGTCACTTGGTATTCTGTGGCTGCCGCAGTCAGTGCATCAAACGTCTCTGGAATGATTAGGCCTTTATTGAATAGTGGCTTTAATTGTGCGGAGGTGAAGCCGAGTAGTTTTATCGTCTCTTCAAGCAACCCTTCTGTGGCGTTTTCTAAGGCTTGATAGAGTTGTAATTGTTTTTTTGCATTGGACTTAATGCTTTCACTTGCAGGCTTGCCAGGGTTTTTGATTGCTGACCACTTTTGAGTGCTTGAAATGTAAATGGCTTTCCCCTGTTTTAGGGCGGGAGGCAATATTGCAAAAAGCACTTCTCCTACTGGGTGGCAATAGTATTGAGCGGACCACTTAGCGATAGCAAGTATTGATGGAGGTAAAATGGGTTGTTTATCCAGTAGACGAGTGATTGGCTTTAGCTTTTCGATAGGGTAGTCGCTATTACTTTTAACCGCTAATATGATGCCTGTTAAGGCCCTTTTGCCGAATTGAACTGACACTCTCTGGCCTGCGCTTAGGCTACTGGCATAGGTAGGGGATGGCGGCAAATAGTCGAATGTTCGGTAAAGCGGCACGGGCAACGCTACGGCGAGAATAGTGTTTGAATTGGCTGTTTTGCTAATGCTTGTCACTGCGTAGTATGTCCTGAGCGGTTTGTCCGGTCGATTTGATCTAAAGTAAGGGTGGTCGTTTTGCAATAGATCTTGCTAATTGTTCTTTTTTTGGTAAGATGCGCGGTCTGATTTTGGCTTTATGCCACCCCGCAAGATGATTTATCGTCTTATGATGCAATGAAATGCGGTGCCCAGCAACAGATTTGATGGTTGATTGGGTAGCGGCATGAGAAAACCGAGGTTCACAATGAAAGAAGGTATCCACCCAAAATATGAAGAAGTAACTGCAACATGCAGTTGCGGAAACGTTATCAAAACACGTTCAACAATGTGTAAAGATATCCATATTGATGTATGTTCATCATGCCACCCTTTCTACACTGGTAAGCAGAAAGGTGTTGAAGCTGGCGGACGTGTTGACAAGTTCAAGAAACGTTTTGGTAGCCGTATTAGCAAAGGCTAATACGTTATTGTTGCGATACGCTATGAGTCGCGATGATACGTTATCACAAAAAAGGGTGTCCATTTTGGGCGCCCTTTTTTTGTGTTTGTTATTTATGGTGGGCTTTCCAGTAAGGGCTGAAATGTGTACTGTGGTTTCTGCTGGTCAGTTATCGATGATGGAGCGAGTGGCCGTTAAACGCGTCGTTGACGGTGATACCCTGTGGTTAAAGGACGGACGAAAAGTCAGGCTAATTGGGGTTAATACTCCAGAGCTGGATAAAAAAGGTCGGCAATCAGAGCCTTTTTCCCGTCAGGCAAAGCAGCGGTTGCTAGCGCTTGTGGGTGATCCGGCTGTTATTCGCTTGAAAGTGGGTGAGGATGCAAAAGATCGTTACGGTCGCTTACTTGCCTATGTGTTCACCGAGAGAGGACTGAGTGTAGAGGTTGAACTGGTTAGAGGGGGGCTAGGGTTTGCAATAGCGATTCCGCCGAACTTATTTTTACAAGGATGTTTGCTGCAGGCTCAGAGTGAGGCGCGATCCGCAGGGCGGGGTATTTGGAGTGATGCGTATTTTTCACCTCGAAGCAGCCGTAACTTGAAACGCACGGATACTGGGTTTCGTATTGTGTCGGGGCGAGTTGAGCGGGCCCATTTAAAAGAAGGTGGTGCTTGGTGGTTGCTGCTAGATGGCTCGTTGGCCCTAATGATATCAAAAGGGAGTCAGCATTATTTTAAGCGAGCAGACTTAACGTCTCTTGTGGGGCGAGAATTAACAGTAAGTGGCTGGTTGATCAAAAAGAACTTAAGTGCAAAGCAGAAGGCTAAAAAATATAAACCTTATATGATGTCAGTTAAGCACCCTGCATCATTTATTGAGCCGACTCTATAGTGATGAGTGGGCTGGGTTTCCCTGAAAATATGCGTTAGGTCAAATGTCTAGGTTAACCCTCTTTGTTGTTTTGTGCAGCCCCTTGTGTGAAAAAGTGAAACAAGGGATAATATCGCGCCCGTGGCTAAGTAATAGTCAGGCTCGCTGAGAAAGGTGAGAGGGAAACATCCCTGATGATTTTCCTGATTTAATTAACGTCAAGACGGAAAAGAAGCAATGTCTGAAGATATGAAGCAAGCTGCACTCGATTACCACGCAAATCCAAGAGCGGGTAAAATTAGTGTAGAAATCAGTAAGCCAACAGAAACTTCCAGAGATTTGTCTTTGGCTTATAGTCCTGGAGTAGCAGAGCCTGTTCGTGAGATCGCTAAAGATCCCGAAAATGCTTACAAATATACGGCTAAGGGTAACTTGGTTGCTGTAATTTCTGATGGTTCTGCGATTCTTGGGTTAGGGAATCTTGGTCCTTTGGCAAGTAAGCCTGTAATGGAAGGTAAGGGTGTTTTATTTAAGCGCTTTGCCGGTATTGATGTATTTGATATCGAAGTAAACTCTGAAAGCCCTCAGGCATTTATAGATACTGTGCGACGTATAGCGGATACGTTTGGTGGTATTAATCTTGAAGATATCAAAGCGCCAGAGTGTTTTGAGATTGAGCGTATATTGATTGAGCAGTGCGATATCCCTGTATTCCATGATGATCAGCATGGTACTGCTATTGTGACAGCTGCTGGTATGTTGAATGCGCTTGAGTTGCAAGGCAAGAAAATTGAAGAAGCTAAAATCGTATGTCTTGGTGCTGGTGCCGCTGCTGTTGCATGTATGAAGTTGCTTATTAGTTGTGGTGCTGCTTCAGAAAATATTTATATGTTGGATCGTAAAGGTGTTATTCACTCTGGTCGTGAAGACTTAAATCAGTATAAGGCAATGTTTGTTAATGATACTGATAAGCGTACTTTGGCGGATGCTTGTGACGGTGCTGACGTATTTGTTGGCTTGTCTGGGCCGAACTTATTGCCAGCTGAAGTGTTGAAAACAATGGCGCCTAACCCTGTTGTTTTTGCATGTTCTAACCCTGATCCAGAAATCGCTGTTGAAACTGCTTTGGCTGCGCGTGATGACTTGATTATGGCAACAGGGCGTTCTGATTACCCTAATCAGGTAAATAACGTTTTGGGCTTCCCTTTTATCTTCCGTGGAGCATTAGATGTTCGCGCTAAGGTTATAAATGAAGAAATGAAGGTTGCTGCTGTTCATGCGATTAAGGATCTCGCAAAAGAGCCTGTGCCGCAGGAAGTGATTGATGCATACGGTGGCGAGGCGTTAGAGTATGGCAAGGATAATATTATTCCTAAGCCTCTGGATACTCGCTTGTTGACGGTTGTTTCTGCTGCTGTTGCTAAAGCAGCGGTTGACTCTGGTGTGGCTAATCAGCCTTATCCAGCGCATTATCCGCTTAATTCTGTTGACGATATTATCTAAATGTCGAAAGCGCTGTGAAGCTAAAAAAGCCGCACTTTTGATGCGGCTTTTTTATGCTTGCAAGAATGTCTGCTATTCGCATTGACGCATAAAAAAACCTCGCATAATGCGAGGTTTTTCGTATTCTTAAGCGCTTCTGGTATTGGCCGGTTAGAGCTTTGCCAGATTAGAGGCCTAATTAATTACTTAATTTTGGCTTCTTTGTAAGGTACGTGCTTACGAACAACTGGATCAAACTTTTTGATTTCCATCTTTTCTGGCATGTTACGCTTGTTCTTGTCGGTCGTGTAGAAGTGACCGGTGCCTGCAGATGAAACTAACTTAATTTTATCGCGCATCTCTAAGCTCCTTAGATTTTTTCGCCACGTGAACGCATATCGGACAATACTTGCTCGATACCTTTCTTGTCGATTATACGCATTCCTTTAGTGGATACACGCAACTTAACAAAACGCTTTTCGCCTTCTATCCAAAAGCGATGGCTCTGCAAATTTGGCAGAAAGCGGCGCTTAGTGTGATTCTTTGCGTGAGAAACGTTATTTCCAGCTACAGGTCTTTTTCCTGTAACCTGACAAACTCTTGACATATCCTGACCTCGTCTCCAACTGTCTGTTGGTAACTATTGAAACTTTTACTTTGGCTTGACTAAATGTGAGTCATAGCCAAGGAGCCCGCCTTTATACCAGAAACCATAATTAATGGCAAAAAAAACGTGATTTAAAGGTGAAAAATGATGCTTTTTAGGCGATGAATTATTATTTATATGACATGGCCCTAAAATAACAATTCTGAGGCTTGATTATAGTAACCCTCTTTCTGCAAATGATGTGACCTCTCCATTACCGATGATAATATGGTCTAAAACCCTTACATCAATTAAAGCAAGTGCAGAAATTAGCCGCTTGGTGATTTGCTGGTCTGCAGTGCTAGGTTCTGCGACACCAGAGGGGTGGTTGTGTGCAAAGATGATTGCGGCGGCTTGATTATCTAAGGTGTTTTTAACCACTTCTCGCGGGTACACACTGGCGCCATCAATAGTACCTCTAAATAGTTCTTCGAACTTAATAACGCGATGTTGATTATCAAGGTAAAGGCAGCAAAATACTTCGTAGGGGCGGCCGATCAATTTCGCTTGTAAATAGTTTCGAGTCAGTAGGGGGCTAGTCAAGGCGCTTTCACTCTGCAGTTGCTCTTGCATGTGCCGTTTGCCCATTTCAAGTGTTGCTTGGAGTTGGGCGTACTTTGCGCTGCCTAAGCCCGGTGCTGAGCAAAACTCTTCAAGGGATGAGGAAAGTAGCGCTCTTAGGCTGCCGAATCGAACGAGTAGTTCTCGGGAAAGATCCACTGCTGTTTTTCCGGGTACTCCGGTACGTAAAAATATTGCGAGTAATTCTGCATCACTTAAGGCGAGAGGTCCTTTTTCTAGTAACTTCTCTCGTGGTCGCTCATTACTGGGCCAGTCTGATATAGGCATGTCACATCCTTGTATATTTGGTGGTGCTAAAAATTAAATGGTTTTCCGTAACCAGACAAAAATTGTAACTGAAGTAGGTACTTGAATGTAATGATGGAGTGAAAAAAGATCATTCAGATGTTATCTTAACGTCACAATTATGGTGTGCGGTTCTGATATTATTGGATGTGCAGTTCTTATGTTAAATGGTCGTCGAATACTAGTAGGCATAACGGGTGGCATTGCGGCTTATAAATCCGCGGAGCTTGTCAGGCTACTGATAAAATCAGGTGCAGATATACGTGTGGTCATGACTGCAGGAGGACTGGAGTTTATTACGCCTCTGACGATGCAGGCATTATCGGGTAACCCAGTCCATACAACGCTTTTAGATACGGACGCCGAAGCGGGAATGGGGCACATTGAGCTAGCGAAGTGGGCAGACTTGATTGTAGTTGCACCGGCCTCCGCTGACTTTATTGCTCGATTATCAGCAGGGATGGCAAGCGACCTGTTAACAACGCTATGTTTGGCAACAGAGGCAACGGTTGCTATTGCGCCTGCTATGAATCAGGCGATGTGGAAAAATAGTCGCACTCAGCGAAATATAGCGGCGTTAGGGCAAGATGCTAATGTTTGTGTTTGGGGACCGGGAAACGGCGCTCAAGCCTGTGGTGATGTCGGGTTAGGTCGAATGCTCGAGCCTGAGCAGTTATGTTCATGTATTGCTCAGTATTTTTCTGATGGCCCATTGTGCGGCAAGACGGTGGTTATTACTGCAGGCCCCACAAGAGAGGCTATTGACCCGGTTAGATATGTGTCCAATCACAGTTCGGGGAAAATGGGTTATGCTTTAGCCGTAGCTGCAAGGGAAGCAGGTGCTTCAGTTGAACTTATATCAGGCCCTGTTGCGTTGCCTGTACCTAATGGGGTGAAATTTACGTCTGTCTCTTCAGCCGTTGAGATGTTAGATGCTGCTGATAGTGCTGCCGACCAGCAGTGCGATATATTTATTGCGGCGGCGGCCGTCGCAGATTATCGGCCAGAAGATGTCCCAAGGCAAAAAATCAAAAAAAACCAAGAGAAGATGGTAGTTGAGTTGATCAAAAATCCCGATATTGTGGCATCAATTGCATCGCGTAAAAACAAGCCGTTTACGGTGGGGTTTGCTGCCGAGACTCAAAATGTTGTGGCTTATGCTGAAGGGAAACTACAGAAAAAAAATCTGGATATGATAGTGGCCAATGATGTTTCTGATCAGAGAATAGGTTTTAACAGTGAAAATAATGCGGTTACGGTATTGTGGGAGGGGGGGAGTGAGACATTTTCCCTGCAAAGCAAATCGTTATTAGCGGGTAATATTGTTGAGCTTATCGTCTCCAATATGGGGTGCATGCACGAAAAATAGACTCTAGTTTATCCATTACCCGCCACATATGCGTGTTTTATTGCTTGAATGTTATATATTTATTGAGAACTAAGTTATGTCCAAGAAGAACCTTCAGTTAAAAATTATGGATTCCCGACTCGGGAATGAAATACCAATGCCAGCTTATGCGACCGAAGGGTCTGCGGGTATTGACTTGAGGGCGTGCCTGGAAGCATCGATTGAAATCCTTCCGGGTGAAACGATATTGGTACCTACGGGTATGGCTATCTACATAGAAGACCCTAGCCTTGCAGCGGTTTTACTGCCGCGCTCTGGGTTAGGGCATAAGCATGGTATTGTCTTAGGAAACTTGGTGGGGCTGATTGATTCTGATTATCAGGGGCAGTTAATGGTTTCATGCTGGAACCGAGGGGATAAGCCTTTTACGATCAATATTGGTGAACGAATTGCGCAGATGGTGTTAGTTCCGGTTGTTCAGGCTGAGTTTGAGATCGTAAATGAGTTTGGCGATAGTCATAGAGGTGAAGGGGGGTTTGGTTCAACTGGTACACACTAGTTACTTTTGGGTGTAAGGTTGTGTGGGGTTTGCGTATGTATTTATATAGGGTTGGCGCAATTTTTGACAGCTGATCTACACTTATTAGTATTTTGATTCATCTTGTTATGATTTGGCACGTGACTAAGAGTTTAACGTTGCATTACAGGGAAACCTTATGAAGCTCGGTAAAAAGAACAAACCAGAAGACAATGCTTCGGTGGTCGATGAGAAGGCTAAAGCAAAAGCAATAAAAAAGAAGAGTGGTAAATCCGCAGGCGCCAAATTTAAACGGTTAACGCCTCCTCTATACATGGCTTTAGGGGGCTCGTTATTAGTGATTGTGTTGGCGGGCTATTTAATTCAAATGGTCGTCATAGCCGCTGCTGAGAAAAGTGTAAGCCAGTCAATGTCTGAACTTGCATTGTCGAGCGCGCAGCTTCAAATTGATCAGCGTGTAAGTTTTGTTAAAAGAGAGCTTGATAGTATTGCCTCTTTAGAGGTGGTGAGCTCTGCTCTTTACGACGCGGCTAAACGCGAGCTGATGGAACGAAATATAGAGGGTTATTTACCTTACGTGTCCAAAGTGTACTTCTTCAAAAGAGGAATGGCCACGCGTGATAAAGCGTCTGAGAATCCGCTTGGCTTTTCAAGTCTTGACCTTATTAAGAAAGCTGAGAACGGTGAAAACCCACCCGCTGAAGCATTCTTAAGGGGCAAAAGTTGGTTAGTACAGGCTGCTGTACCCGTTAAAAATGCTCAATCGGGAAGTATTTCGGGTGTGTTGTTAGTCGTGTTTGAAAAAGGCCTAGTGTTAGAAAGCTTGAAATTGGTGTCTGGTGTTGATGCCGGAAAACTGAGTCTGGTTCAGGTGATTGGCAGCTCTGAGCAGGTGATAGCGGCTATTGGTAACGGAAGTGAAGAGGTGCTTTCAAGAGCGACTTCGGTTCCGCATTGGCAGGTTCGTTTTCAGCCAGCAGTATCATCAGTGGCTTTTGTCGACCTCGGAATGTTTTGGGTATTAATAGCGGTTTGTGTCGTGCTGACTTTGGTAGTGGTCGCGCTACCATTAATATCGTTATTTAAAAGCCTAAGAAAGGAGTCAATGCTCGTTACTCAGTACGCTCAAAGTTTGTTTAATTCCGAAAAACGAAAAATGCCAGACGTAAAATTTGTAATGTTTCACTCCATGGCGACGATTATGCAGCGGCTATCGATAGCCGCTGAGAAAAAGATGGATTCGATTGCCGAGGCGAAAAAGGCACAAGCAAAAGCTCAAGTGGTCGAACAAAAAGATCATGCTGACCCTCTTTTTCAGGGCAGTGACGATCTTGATATTGATATGATGGATGGTGATGATGACCTGTTGGGTTTGGGGGCGTCTGACGGAGTAGACCCACTGGATGGACTGGGTGATGATTTGTTAACTGAATCGGAGGTAAGTACCGTTGAAGTACCGCAGTCAATATTTAGAGCTTATGATATTCGTGGAATTGTAGGAGAGACCTTAACCCCAGAAATCGTGTTCCAGATTGGCTTGGCGATAGGGAGTGAGGCCGCCAAGCGAGGTCAGGCAACCGTTTGTGTGGGTTATGATGGACGCTTATCTAGTCCAGAGTTAGCTGAAGCGCTAGTCAGTGGGTTAGTTAAAACAGGGCGAGAGGTCATTAATGTAGGGCAGGTGCCGACTCCTGTTCTTTATTTCGCGACACATCAGCTTAATACCGGGTCAGGTGTGATGATTACGGGTAGTCATAATCCGGCCAACTACAATGGTTTTAAGATGATGCTGGGAGGGGAAACTCTGGCGGGTGATGATGTCCAAAAGCTCTATGATCGAATTCTGGTTCAGGATTACGAGCATGGTACGGGTCAGGTTCGTCAGCAGGATGTTAGTCGAGACTATCTGGATACCATTTTAAATGATATTGCGGTGGCTGCCCCGCTTAAGGTTGTGGTCGATGCTGGTAACGGTGTGGCAGGGGAGTTGGGCCCTTCATTAATAGAAGAGCTTGGGTGTGAAGTGATTCCGCTGCATTGTGATATTGATGGAACTTTTCCAAACCATCACCCAGACCCAGGTAAGCCAGAAAATTTGCAGGATTTAATTCGTAAGGTTGAAGAAGAAGGCGCAGACTTAGGTATAGCGTTTGATGGTGACGGCGACCGAGTGGGAGTTGTGACTAATACCGGAAAGATTATCTGGCCTGATCGATTGTTGATGTTATTTGCAAAAGATGTTGTGTCTCGTAACCCCGGTGCTGATGTTATTTTTGATGTTAAGTGTTCACGGCGTTTGAATGGGCTGATAAGTGGTTATGGCGGCCGTCCGGTTATGTGGAAGACTGGCCACTCGTTAATTAAAGCGAAAATGAAAGAGACTGGCGCGTTGTTAGCCGGAGAGATGAGTGGGCACATGTTCTTCAAAGAGCGCTGGTATGGCTTTGATGATGGCTTGTATAGCGCAGCGCGATTGTTGGAAGTACTGGGAATAGATGAACGATCATCTAACGAAGTATTTGAGAGTTTTCCCGAAGATTTGAGTACACCAGAAATTAATATTTCGGTGACTGATGAAGGGAAGTTTAGCTTGATAGAATCGCTTTGCGCTCAAGGCAACTTTGAAGGTGGAAACATTTCTACTATTGACGGTGTTAGAGTTGACTACGCTGATGGATGGGGGTTGTGTAGAGCGTCGAATACTACGCCTGCTTTGGTTTTACGGTTTGAAGCGGATGATGACGAGTCCTTGTCGCGTATCCAACAAGTGTTTCGCGAGCAGTTATTAATGGTTGATCCAGAGCTAGAGCTAACATTCTAGTTTGAACAAGAGAAAGAGATAGTATGAGTAAAAATCGTGAGTCAGCGATGCAGGTCGCATCTGTATTGAGTCAAGCTTTACCCTACATTCAGTGTTTTGCTGGTAAGACTATCGTCATCAAGTATGGCGGTAATGCAATGGAGAATGAGGAGCTAAAGAACAGTTTTGCCAGAGACATTGTGTTAATGAAATCGGTCGGTATTAACCCTATAGTGGTGCATGGTGGCGGCCCACAAATTGGTGAACTGCTAGGGAAGTTAAATATAGAGAGCCACTTTGTAAATGGTATGCGAGTCACTGATAGTGCTACAATGGATGTAGTGGAAATGGTGCTGGGTGGCTTGGTTAATAAAGAGATTGTCGCGCTTATCAACCGTAACGGCGGTAAGGCAATCGGTTTGACGGGTAAAGATGCGAACTTGATTCGGGCTACTCAGCTAAAGGTCGATGTCTCTTCACCGGAAATGCAAAAATCTGAAATTATTGATATAGGCCATGTGGGTGAGGTATCAGAGGTCAATCAAGATGTTATTAATATGTTGACTCAGAGTGACGTGATACCGGTTATCGCACCAATTGGTGTAGGTGAAGATGGGCGTTCATATAACATCAATGCAGACTTGGTTGCGGGGAAAGTTGCTGAGCAATTGAATGCTGAGAAACTGATGCTGCTGACTAATATTTCAGGCTTGCAAGACAAGGATGGAAATGTGATGACAGGTTTGACCACTGAGCAAGTGGATGACCTTATTGCAGATGGCACTATTTATGGCGGTATGCTCCCTAAAATAGGCTGTGCGCTAAGTGCTGTGAATAATGGCGTTACGAGCGCTCATATCATTGATGGTCGAGTGGCACATGCTACATTGCTGGAAATATTTACTGATGAAGGTGTAGGAACCTTGATAACGAATGATTAGAGGCTAGAACTGAAAGAAAGGGGGCGTGTTTATGACTTGCAGCCCCTTAATAGGGTATAATTCTTTGTGAAATAAAGGCTTATATTCTTTGTTCTTTTGATGCGGGTTGTTCAGTAATATCCCGCTCCCCGATCACTCTGTTACGACCGCTATTCTTCGCCTTATATAGGCATTGATCTGCACGATGAATAAATTCTTCAGGGCTCTCGCCATAACGATAATCTGCCACGCCAATAGACGCATTAACAGACCCTAACTTAACATTAGCAGCACTGTCTGTGAGCATCTGGGCGGCAATGCGGGTACGCACATTTTCGGCGACCGATAACGCATTTTCGTAAGATGTTTCAGGTAGGATGACTGCAAACTCTTCACCACCAAATCGTGCTACGGTGTCGTTACCCTTCACATTTTTTTGTAGCATTGTAGCGACAAAGCGAAGCACTTTATCGCCTGTAATATGACCAAACTGATCATTAAATAGTTTGAAATGGTCAATATCCAGAATGAGGAGCGTTAATTGACTAGAGTCGATTTTACTGGCTGATATGGCTTTCTCTAGCGCAATGTTAAATGCCCTGCGGTTTTTAACTCGTGTAAGGGCGTCGGTGCTTGCTTCATCGTTTAGGCGCTCAACTTCTTCTCTCAGTTGAGTCATTTCTTGAGCCATGGTGTCGAGTGTGGCTTGAAGGTTGTGTGTAGCTTCTTCTCTTTTTCGGGTTTCTGCCAGTAGTTCGGTAATTAGAAGATTCATGGTGTTGGAGTCAACGGTATCGCTTACTTTTTCTGAAAACAACTCCAACGATTTTGCATAACCTCCTAGATCATCACCTTCATCGGAAACTTGTAGCAGCAGTTCATTAATGATTTGTCTAACGCTATCCCGAATCTCATCAAAGGCTACTTGCTGGCCGTTTTCGATATATTGAGTATATAAATCGCTATTTAGCTTCTCTGAAAAAGGAGTGTTCTTTTTGATGAGGCTGTCTATTTTTTTCTTTAGCTCTAGATTGGTTCCAGATGCATATTCGTACCACACTGCATAGTTTTCGGGCGTTGTGGGTACTTCCCGTTTACTCATTTCAGGCAGTGTGAGCTTTAAGTATCGTACCGCCTGATTTAAATCATCGTGGTGATGTGCCATATCCCTTCGCGCCGTGATTATCCTTCTCTTTTCCTCAAAATTAAGGTTAAGAGAGTTTAAGAAATAGGAAATATAAGAACAGTTATTTATGAAAAATACTGTTAGTTGTTATTATAGGAAAATATCAACATATTGCCTAGTGAAGATGCATGGAATGATAAGATAACTAACAAAGTCTTGGAGAACGATCCATCCAGTTATCCTATGTGCTATATCTCTGATATAGTTTAAGGAATGTACTTATTAAGTGCTCTCATTATGTTGTATTTGGGGTGGTTTTTGAAAATGAAGAAAATATTCTGGGGGATCGTTTTCGTATCTGTTGCATCGATAGTCTCTTTTAAAGGGTATCTCTGGTTTCAGGTTTATCAACAGTTGTCAGAAATCAAAACGCAAGTGGCCCCTTTTGCAACGGTCAAATATGGCTGGATTTATTCTACATTTGATGGCGAGGTGGGGGTTCGAGATATTAAAATCACCCCGTTTTTGCTAAAAGGGACCATTTCTATAGACGAACTTAGCCTCAAAGTAAAAAATGCAGCTGAGTTATTTAAATTACGAGACAAGCTTGCGCAGCGAATACCACCCGACGAACTTCTGATTAAAACAACGAATATGTCTTTCCCTCTTGATGGTCAGTTCGATGAGTTTTTGGGTTCGCTGGAAGGTGACTCGGAGGCTTCTCAACCCGGAGATATATTTAACCCATTTGGTGTTTATAGTTGTGGCGATACGGTGGCAGTAGAAGGTGCGGAATTGAGGGCAATGGGCTATGACCGATTTACGGTGAGTAGCGAAATTGGCTACCGTTTTGAACCATTATCTAAAACATTGACGTTTGATGCGGTGGTTGACTCTGAAAGTATGGGGCGCAGTGAGCTTAACGTTAATGTTGGTGTGTCGGAACCTGATATTTATGATTTGATGGGGTCTCAGACATTACCTGAAATTAATCGCGCCGTCTGGAGCTTTAATGATGGAGGGTACTATCGTAGGTTGTCTTTTTATTGCGGCAAGAAGACGGAAACAGAAAGAAAGCGCTATGTTGAGCAAGCTACGCAGGAATGGGATGCGGACTTAAAAGACCATGGTATTACGTTGAATGGCGCTTTGGTGGATGCCTATCGTCGTTATATTCTTGATGGAGGCCTGCTGAGTGTTGAAGTGAGTCCAGACCGTGATATTGATTACGCGTCACTTTCACTATTTTCCGCTAACGATATAGTTAGCATGTTGAACTTACGTATTACTCTAAACGGCACGCGTTTGAATGACTTAACGTTGGAAGTTGATACTAAACAGTTTGCGGGAGGAGCCCAGTATGGAGAGCCTGCACAATCAAATGAACGTGATTCCTTAGCAGTGCAGGCTGAACCGTTGGTGGTAGAAAAAAGCTACAAGGATACAGAGCTAGAGGTTGCAGATACATTCTTAAAGCGTCGAACCATGATTGAGCTGGACACAGGAAAGACAGTTGAAGGGGTTATAATTTTAGTTGACGAGCACATTATAGAGGTTGAACAAATAGTTACAGGCGGGAAGGTTGGTTACCCTTTGCGTAAACGAAATATAACGTCCTTTAAAGTATGGCGATAGGCTCTGTACAATGATGAATGATGCTGTATTACCACCTTTCGAAAAAATGTTGATGCAGCTTATTGCGATTCCATCAGTGAGTAGTCCTTCTGCAACCTGGGATCAAAGCAATAGCCAGGTTATCGAACTATTGGCAGAGTGGTTCGGGGTGCTGGGTTTTGCCGTTGAACGAATGGATGTTCCGGGTCATCCAGGTAAACAGAATCTGATTGCAACTTTGGGGAAAGGCCCAGGGGGGTTAGTGTTAGCAGGGCATACTGATACCGTGCCATTTGATCAGTCCAAATGGAGTACTGACCCTTTCTCGCTCAGTTATCGTGACAACCGGTTTTATGGGTTGGGTAGCTGCGATATGAAAGGCTTCTTCCCGGTCATCTTAAATGCTGTGCAAGATTTTTCAGGTGCTGATTTTAAGCAGCCGCTCATTGTCATCGCAACCGCAGATGAAGAGAGTTCAATGTCTGGTGCCAGAGCATTGGCTGAAGCAGGGCGCCCAAAAGCTCGGTGTGCCGTAATTGGTGAACCAACAGGGTTAAAACCCATTCGTATGCATAAAGGGATGATGATGGAGTGTATTCGACTACAAGGTCGTTCAGGGCACTCTTCAAACCCTTTGCTAGGGCGTAGTGCCTTAGACTGCATGATTGATGTACTTGCTGATTTGTCATTGTTTAAAAAAGAGTTACAGGCTCAATATCGAAACCCTGCGTTTGAGATTGCGATGCCTACGATGAACTTTGGCCATATTCATGGGGGAGATAACCCCAACCGTATATGCGGAGCCTGCGAGCTTCAGTTTGATTTAAGGCCGCTGCCGGGCATGGACATTGACACCTTAAGGGCGATGATTAATAAAAGGGTGTCGCCTATAGCACAGAGGCATGAGGTCTCATTGGAGATAGAGCACTTATTTGGTGGTGTGCCTGCGTTTGAAACACCTGCTGAATCTCCTTTTGTAGAGGTTTGCGAGCGGCTGAGCGGTCATGCATCTGAAGCGGTGGCGTTTGCGACAGAGGCCCCATATTTACAAAGGTTGGGCATGGAAACTATTGTGATGGGGCCTGGTTCTATAGATCAAGCTCATCAACCAGATGAGTTTTTGGCGGTTGATCAGGTGAAGCCCGGTATAAATATATTAAAGGGCCTTATTCAGCAATATTGTATAGATGATGTAGCCGTTGCTAGCGGTGATATAGGGGAGCGTTCGGGTGAGTGATAAAGAGTGGGTTAATTGGTTTCGTCAGTCCTCGCCCTACATTAATGCTCATCGCAAAAAAACGGTCGTGTTGACGTTATGCGGTGAGGCCTTAGATGATGAAAACTTGATCAATATCGTACATGATATTGCGTTACTGAATAGTCTTGGTGTAAGGCTTGTTGTCGCGTTTGGCGCACGGCCACAGATTGACTCGCGCCTTGCCGAAGCGGGTATAGAATCAGATTTTCATTTAGGCTTACGTGTTACCCATGAAGCGATGGTTGAGCATATTTTAGAGGTGTCTGGTCGCTTAAGAGCCACGCTAGAAGCCAAACTCTCGACGGGTATTGTTAATTCACCTATGCATGGCGCTAAAATTCGCGCCTGTAGTGGTAATTTTGTTATGGCTAGGCCGGTGGGTGTTTTAGAGGGAACAGATCTATGTCACACCGGAAAGGTAAGGCGTATTGATAAGGGCGCAATAGAGGCGTTGCTAGATTCAGGGGTTGTGGTATTGCTTCCTTCGTTGGGGTACTCAGTGACAGGGGATGCATTTAATCTTAGTTATGAGGATGTTGCCAGTACCGCTGCGGCAGCGTTAAAAGCAGAAAAGCTTATTTTGTTAACGGATAAAGCGGGTATCAAAGATAGTGAAGGACATTTGATTAGAGAGTTAACCATTGCGGATGGGCGAGCATTGTTAAGCTCTTCCAGTCAGTTGGACGCATTCGCTGAAGCTCAACTGAAAGCGGCCTGTGAAGCCTGTGCTCACGGCGTCAAACGAGCCCATATTATTAGCTATAAGAGTAATGGTGCCATCTTGGAAGAGTTGTTCACTCGTGATGGCGGTGGCACCATGGTTAACTCCGATGACTATGAGCAAGTCAGGCCTGCACAAGTAGGCGACCTTAATGGAATTATGGAGTTAATCGAACCGCTTGAAGAGCAAGGGGTATTAGTGCGCCGTTCCAGAGAGTTGATCGAGACCGAAATCGGCTACTTTACTGTTGATGAGAGGGATGGTGCGGTTATTGGTTGTGCTGCACTGTATCCTTTTCCGGAAGATGAAGCGGGTGAGTTGTCGTGTTTCGCTGTTCGTTCTGATTATCGAAGGTATGGTCGAGGTGACACGATATTAGAAGCTGTTGAAAAGCGTGCTCGAACTTTAGGGTTTAGTAGACTGTTTGTGTTAACAACTCAGACTGAGCACTGGTTTGTAGAGCGGGGTTTTGAAAAGTCATCAAAGGATGACTTACCTGGACATAAGCAATCAAACTACAATTTGCAGAGAAACTCCAAGGTATTTGTCAAACACTTGTAATTTGTTTTATTGAGCTGCTTTGAGCATGTAGCTTTGCAGAATATTATTTCTGATATTCTTATCTTGCTCGCTTAGCTTTTTCGCTGTTTCATAAAACTGGCTCATATCGCCTTCAGACTCGGCAATCATCGCGGTAAATGCGGGCACGTAGCGGTAATAGTTTGAGACGGTGATTAGTTTTGCGTTGTTAACCTTGTCGAACCAGCGGGTGAAGTATCCCGATAAATGGCTATCGCGAATACCTTGCGTATATTCTTCTTTCATTGCTTCAATAATTTGATGTTTTTGAACTCGTTTAGCGTCGTCACTCAGGTCCGACTCATAGACAGTCTTTAATCGGTTCATTGAGGCGGATACAGTGGAGATAAAAAGATCCTTCTCTTTAATTTTTAATTGATGGCGGCGCATTAGGGGTTCTTGGTTAATAGAAATAAGCCAGCGACGAAGTCCTTCAATTTCAACGGCTGTGGCAAAACTTTCATTAAAGGCAGTATCATCTTTTATATAGAGTATTTGATGGCTGAGTTCATGTATCAGCAACGCTGCCAGGTCGCTATCTTCCCTGTAAACAAAGGTGTTAAGAATCGGGTCGTCAAACCAGCCTAGAGTTGAGTAGGCTGTTACACCACCCATCCAGATATCAAACCCCTGCTGTTTTAGTTGGTCAGTCTCTGATTCTGCCGCCTTTTGTTTAAAATAACCACGATAGTTTTGGCATCCTATAATCGGGTAGCACCACTGATAACGGGTTAGTGATAGTTCAGGGGTCGCAGTGATATTCCAGACCACATAGTCCCTTTTTATATCACTGTATTGGGAGTAGCTGTTTCCGATATTCATCTGCATCTCGATGGCAGAAAAGGCTCTGATATGGAAGACTGTCTCTAGCTTTTGTTTGAGGGCGGCAGGAGTGTTCTCATCAGCGATGAGTGTCTCAATGTCAATACGATTACTGAGCACATTGTATTGCCCAACCATAGCTTGCTGGTAGTATGATAGTGTACTGCATCCCTGAACAAGCGGTATAGCGACTATTGCCAGTGCCAATAAGAGTCCGGTACTTGTTAATAACCTAGTGCCCGAAAATATTGCCGTTCGTTTTCCCATGGTGCTCGTTTCTATCTGCTATCGTGACTTGATGGTTTATGCCAGCCGTTGCGAGAGGGTTATTCTCGCCTCAGACATATTAACCTTTGGTTACAGATCTTTACTATCAATTGTTTAAAGCCGTCTATACTTTAGGTAAATTGTACGTCCAAAACTTCGATGTTGAACTAGTGATTGATATTGAGCTAGCTGTTGACGTTTAACCTAGTATAAGAGACTCAAACTAAATGACCATGGAACGGCGTACCAGCCTCCGTCGCCCGATTACTCTAGCTGCGAAACTAACATTAACAAGGGGGCGTTATTGGCCCTGTGAAATCGCAGACTTTTGTGCGGAAGGATTATTCATTAAATATGATGACGATGTCTCTCTCTCTATTCGTGAGGCCGTTCAGCAATCCCCAGATTTAAAAGTTAAGGTACTGTTCGTTGACCCCTCCTGTGCAAAAGAGCATACGCTTCTCGTACACCCTGTACGGCTTATTCAAGGGGCGATGGGCGTCTGTTTTATTGAAATCGATATGCAAGCTATGGATGCCATGCTTGGCCTGTGTGCCGGGCAAGGGGTTAAAAAACCTGAGATACATGGAAAGTCGGATCAAGCCTCTTTTGTTATTAGGCAGTGCAATAAAGCGATAGCGGAACATTTAGAGCCTTTGCTAGACCGCTATGCGGGTGATGTTGATGCTGCGTTGGTTCAAGCGGCCAACAATGCGTCTAGCGATAAACTTTGCAACGAGTTGATGGATGTTGCAGGTACGCTTAAAGAGAGCCAGTCTAAAATCAGGCTACTGACATTATCGGCAGTGGCTGCGCCGCTTAAGCCTGGGCGAGCCAGTGAACACAAAGATTCTGAGGAAAACCTCAATCAATTGTCGTTGATCGAGAAGAATGAATTTGAAGACTGGTTGATGTTTAAGGTCATGGTGACAAAAGCAGAGACTCAATACCGTGGTTTATTACTGCAGCTTAAAATGCGCCTTGATAACGTCGGTATTGTGAATCATCTAGGTTACCAGAACCCACTGGGGCCGGCTTTAATGGTCTATGCTTTTCGAGATGTAGTGACGAAGTTTAATTTCCCGTCGGTTGCAGATAAAACCGTTTTTAGAACGTTTGAATCCTCAGTTGTTAAAAATCTGGAAGACCTGTATCAGGGATTGAATCAAATCTTAATTCGCCAAAATGTCCTGCCTGATCTGGATTTAAGTAAGTACTTATCTGACAGAAAACAGAATGAAGAGCCTTCAGAGAGAATTTCAGCGGAAGATAAAGCTAAGCAGACAACAGATGATGGCGCTTCCGTGCATGCAGGGTTGGCGGAGAAAGTATCAGCTAAATTGGATGCAGGCGTGGATGTAACACCCTCGGCTACTGCTAGTAACAAACCACCCGTTAAAAACGATGAACTAAAAAGCAAAAGTGTAAGCCTTAAACCGTCTCCAGAAACGCAAAACGTTCAATCGTTTGAACCGCCTTTTCAGCCTAAAAGCCGATTGAGTAGTGATGATCTATCGCAGTTCAGGGCTCATCAGCGGGCAGCTCAAAGCGCATACTCAACGATCAATAACCTGTTTTCGATGTTGGATAAAAGTCGTTTGGCAGCAGAAGGTGGACCAGCGGAAGATGAGGGCAAAAACGCAAACGCGCCTAAATGGAGCCATGATGAAGTTCAGTCGGGGCTCAAGGAGATGCAAAGCACCTCGTCTAGCGAAGCCGGTGCTGAGGTTGAGGAGGTTCCACCTCTAATAAGGCGGTTAAAGGAGAAGCTAGAAAGCCGTACCGGCAGTAAAAAGGCCTTGTCAAAAGAGCAAGAAGGTGCTGTTGATGTAGTTGATCGATTTTTTGTTAGCATGAAAACCAGTCAGAAGCTTACTGAGGTGACAAAATCGCAGTTGACCAAACTCGAAGTGCCTGTGCTTAAAGTGTTCATGCGAAATAGAGAGTTTTTTGAAGATATTGATAGCCCGGTAAGGGCGGTGCTTAACCGGGTTGCTCAATTAGGTATTAAAGGCGGCCGCCCAAACCCCGCAAATCAAAAGAAAATAGAAGGTATTATTCATCGGATTAGCAATGAGTTTGAGCAGGATACTGCTGTTTTTGATGAAGTACTGGGTGAGTTGGATGAATTGGTGGGTCGCCAAAACCTGCTTTATCGTCGTAATGTAGAGCGAGTAGCTGCAGCCGCTGAAGGCTCTCAGAAGGTCGTTCAGGCCAAAAAAACGGTGGCACGACAAATTGAAAGGCGTATTTCAGGTCGAAAAGTTCCCAAAGCAGTGGTATCACTGATTAATGGAGGCTGGCAGGATTTGCTGTCGTTAACGTATATTCGTCAAGGCGATCAGAGTCAGGCGTGGCAAGATTATCTGGGTGTTCTGGATAGTTTATTAGCCTATGGCGAGGACCCTACATTAAATATAAATTTAACGGACTTACTAAAAATAATCCAGGAAGGGTTATCTTCAATATCCAGTAATCATATGCCGTCAGGTCATATCCGCGATGAGCTTAAGCGCTTCTTAGTTGGTTCGAAAGAGGCTAAAGCCGAAATGATTGCAATGCCTGCTCAACAGGCAATGAATGAGCAAGCGGATGTTTCATTACTTACAGAAAGTCGCCACAGAGGCATGCAGCGCTGGGTTTTGCGGGCTCAAAAGTTAGAGCTAGGTGATTGGCTTAAATATATTAAAGACCCTGAGAATCCTCAATATATGAGGTTGGTTTGGATTGGCAAAGGCTTTTCGAAATTTGTGTTTGTTAACCATCAGGGAATGAAAGTGGTTGAGCTTGATTTGATGACGGTAGCGGGTTATCTGCAAAAAGAAATTGCGACCCTGGAAAAAGATTACGAAGTTCCGATTGTTGATGAAAGCCTCGATAACATGGTTAAACAGGTTTATAACCAGCTCTCGTTCGCCACTACTCACGACGAATTGACAGGGTTGGTGAATCGTAAAGAATTTGAACGAAATGTTGAAAGCCTGCTAGGTCAGGGTGACGAAGTCGAGTGTTCATTGCTCTATCTAGATCTTCGACAGTTCAGGATTATCAATGATGCTGCTGGGTATGAGGCGGGTGATCAGATTTTGAAAGATGTATCCAAACTTCTGCTTGAGTACGCCCCCAAAGAGGCTGTTGTGGCACGTTTGGGCGGCAATGAGTTTGGTGTCTTAGTCAGGCATTCCAGTATTGACGGTCTTGCTAAACAATATGTGCGGCAAATAAACGAGTATCAGTTTAAATGGAATGATAAAAACTACAAATTGGCGGTGAGCATTGGGGTTGCGTCGGCAAGTGACGTCGCCTCGAACACAGATAAACTGCTTAAGGTTGCTGAAGAGGCATGTCGTAAAGCAAAACTTAGAGGGCCTAATAAAGTAGACCACTACACTGTAGACGAATCCAACTTATCTCAACAGGCGCAAATCAAGGCGAAGGTTGCTGGATTTAGTAATTTAAATGATGAGCGTACTCTGTTACGGTGCCAAAAAATTATCCCTTTGCAGTCTGAAACGAGTGTGAAGACGCATTATGAAATATTACTGAGCGTTTATGATGACCGGGGGCACTTGATTCCCGCTTATGATTTTGTGCGTACCGCGGAAAAGTATAACCGTATGCAAGCTGTAGATCGGTGGGTTGTTGGGCATATGCTTGACTGGATGAGTCAGCATAAAGTTGCGTTAGATGCGATGGGGGGGATATCTATCAACCTTTCTGGGCACTCCCTTAACGACGAAGAATTATTAGAGTTCATTTACCATCGCTTAAGTGAGCATGATGCACCCATTGAAAAGTTATGGTTCGAGATTACAGAAGCCGCGGCGATTTCCAATATTCATAGCGTGGCCGAGTTTATGAATGAGCTAAAGGAGATTGGTTGTCATTTTTGCTTGGGGAATTTTGGAGCTGGGGTGTCGTCTTATCACTTCCTTAAAGAGTTACCGGTCGATATGATTAAGATTGATGGTACGTTTATCAAGAACCTTACGACCGATGATGGTGATCGTGCAATGGTGCGATCAATGACTGAAATGGTTCACTTTATGGGCAAAGAGCTTGTAGCAACTCAGGTTGAAGATATGCAATGCCTTGATCTCCTGACCTCTCTAGGTGTTGATTATGCGCAAGGTTACGTTATTGAGAAACCGCGTCTAATTAGCAATTTTTGATGTCTAAGCAAGCAATCTAGGGTCGAAACGACTAAAATACCCCAAAGCAAAATAATTTCGTTAAGCGGGTGTCAATGTCAGCAAAGTATCCAATCATCTCTGTAACCGGTTCTTCCGGTGCGGGAACAACGACGGCGAGCAATATATTCAATCGTATTTTTGCTGATGAAGGCATTAATGCGGGGATGATTCAAGGTGATAGTTTCCATAAGTATACCCGCACGGAAATGTCACGACGTGCTGAAAAAGGGCATTATGGAGACTGGAATCACTTCTCATTGGATGCTAACTATGTCAATAAGCTAGAAGCGCTGTTTCAAGATTATTCCGCGACAGGTACTGGGCAGTATCGCCAATATATTCATGATGATGATTTTGATCTGACCCGGCAAGGCTTGAAACCGGGTACATTTACTTCATGGATGGACTTATCCTCAGATACAGACGTGCTTTTTTATGAAGGGTTACATGGTGGTATCTTAACTGATCAGGTAAATATCGCCTCACATGTTGACCTATTGATAGGCGTGGTGCCGATCGTCAACTTGGAATGGATACAGAAAATACACCGAGATACTCAGTCTAGAGGCTATTCAAAAGAAGCGGTGGTGAATACCATTGTTAATCGGATGGATGACTATGTGCGTTGCATCGTGCCGCAGTTTTCGAATACCCATATCAACTTTCAACGAGTGCCTATGGTTGATACCTCAAATCCTTTTGTGATGAGTGACGTGCCTACTGATGATGAAAGTATGGTGGTGATTCACTTTCGGCAATATAGTGAGGTTGATTTTCCGTACCTCCTAAAAATGATCTGTGGGTCGTTTATTTCACGTCAAGATACTCTCGTTATTCCGGGGAACAAAATGTCTTTGGCGATGGATTTGATTATTCGGCCACGGGTCAAAGAGTTAATGGCGCATAGAATATATGGTTAAACTCGGTGAGAAATGCTGTCATTTGGAAGGCTGAAACACTCATATAGTATTATAAGGTGCGCAAGCACACCTTATAATATTGAAAATAAGCCTGATATATTGTCGACTTGATGATAGAAACTACAAATCAGGCATATTGCGGGAGTAGAAAATCTCCTGCATCTCTTTTTTCAGACGTTTTGCTATATCTTTTTGCTCATCCTCACCAAATGCATCGGTTCCGTCACCGAACAGGTAGTTTTCCATTTCAAATTGTTTCAGCAGCATCTTGGTGTGAAAGGTGTTTTCCTGATAGACATTGACATCAATCATCTCATAAGCATTTTGCGTATCTTCGCTTAGGTAGTTCTGAATAGAGCTAATGTTATGATCAATATAATGCTTGGTACCATCGATATCTCGGGTAAAACCACGAACGCGATAATCAACCGTAACGATATCTGAGTCGAAACTGTGAATCAGGTAGTTCAGTGCTTTTAGCGGAGATATGAGGCCGCAGGTGGATACATCAATATCCACCCTGAATGTACTAATACCATTATCAGGGTGACTTTCGGGATAAGTGTGTACAGTTACATGGCTTTTATCTAAGTGAGCGACAACTGTTTCGGGTAATGGCCCTGGAGATTCTGTTATTTCAGATGGCTCAGGAGGCATTTCGTGCTCGGCTATCAATAACGTCACACTGGCCCCATGGGGGTCATAGTCCTGACGCGCTATATTTAAAATATTGGCCCCAATAATTTTTACTACATCCGTAAGTATTTGCGTTAAGCGTTCGGCGTTATACATCTCATCGATGTATTCGATGTAATCACGACGTTGCTTTTCGGAGTTGGTGTAGCAGATATCATAAATGTTAAAACTTAACGATTTGGTTAAGTTGTTAAAACCATGAAGTTTGAGTTTTTTGTCCATTACAGACCCTCACCCAGGATAGTAAAGTAAGCCCAAATGCCCGATTATAAAATCATCGGATAGATAGAGTATAGAGGTTCTACCGGTGTGTCGGAAGGACGCGTATTATGCACATTCTTTTGCACTTTGAGTAGCCAAATTGTTATTCCATCAGCCAGGGCGAGCAGCTGGCTGAGCGTTCATGATATTCAAGGTGTTTGGGTAGAAATAGGAGGGTGAAATATTATCTGTACCGAGGTGCCATCTGGATCATAACAATAAAAACTTCTTGCACCGTCTCGGTGAGTTTTAGGGCTATTCAGTATTTTAACCTGGTGGTGATTTAGAAACTCATGCCAAGCATCAACTTGATCGATATCGTCGATAATAAAACCAATATGGTCTAATCGCTGAGGGCCGGCTGGAGCGCCTTTATGAGCGCGGTGAAGGGCTAAATTATCATTGCCGGAGCAGAGGTAGACGTTATCGTTGTCAGGGCGCCACTCAACATGCATGCCTAGTAAATCGACATAAAAACGTTCTGTTTCATCAAAGGCTGTAACAAACAGCGCTACATGGCGCATGCCAGCAGTCGGTTTTGGTCGGGTAGGTATGCCATTAGATTGTTGAGTAGCCATATCAACTTACGCCTCAATAATATAGTCGTGAGTGATCTCTACGCCTGCCTTCTCTAGCATAATAGATGCTGAACAGTACTTTTCTGCAGATAGGGAAACGGCTCGTTTTACTAAATTCTCTTTCAGGTTGTTACCTTTGACTATAAAGTGAACGTGGATTTTAGTGAATACACTGGGCACTTCGTCTGCGCGTTCAGCCGTTATTTCAGCAACGCAGTCTGTCACATCCTGACGTGATTTTTTAAGAATACTCATTACATCAAACGAGGTGCAACCACCTAAGCCTAGCAGTAGCATTTCCATGGGGCGTGGACCAAGGTTTTTGCCTCCGTGGTCGGGTGGACCGTCCATAGTGACCTGATGGCCGGACCCAGACTCACCCACAAATTTAGCGTCGCCGCCCCAGCTTACTTTTACGTTCATGTTACCCTCTATTCTGACTGGCCAACTGGCTACTATTGGATCAAATAGTATAGCGCTTTGATACTGATTATAAATGCTTGAGCTATAAATAATCGACCTAGCTTATATTTTGCAACGAAGGGTAACATAAAAGCACTTTTTAATATAAAGCTGGTTTTTATATCTTGAGCTATACTCTATTGATGTTGCATTGTTCGTGGAAGATCAATAAGTTGCCGGCGGGCTTTTATCCTGATATAAACGTTAGCGCGCAATAATGATAAGACTTGAAAGGTTATCCTTTGCGATGAAGATAAGTGTAACCATAACAAGTTGACCAGTTCGGCCCATGGATAAGGGCAATAAACGACAATCAAAAGAAAATAGTTGTGTTATGTTCACTGGCGAGACGGTGGGGATGACTAAGTAATAAATAAAGGGACAACAAAAAATGGCAACGATTATTAAACCGGTAGAAAGTAAAACAAAACATCTGGACTTTTTTCTGTCACAGTGCCACCGGCGTCGTTACCCTGCTAAAAGTACTATTATTTATGCAGGAGATAAGAGTGACTCCCTGTTTTACATAATCAAAGGTTCTGTAACGGTTATCATTGAAGATGATGATGGTCGAGAGATGATTATGGCGTACTTGAATACGGGCGACTTTTTCGGCGAGATGGGGCTGTTCGATAATATGGACTCCCGTAGCGCATGGGTAAAAGCAAAAACTGAGTGTGAAGTAGCTGAAATTAGTTACACTAAATTCCGTGAGATATCGAACGAAGATCCTCGCATACTTTACTTTATTGGGGAGCAAATGGCCTCTCGCTTGCGCCAGACGACGCGTAAAGTAGGCGACTTGGCGTTTTTGGATGTAACAGGTCGAGTTGCCAGAACGCTGCTGGATTTGTGTAAAGAGCCTGATGCGATGACCCACCCTGACGGTATGCAAATAAAGATAACCCGTCAGGAAATTGGGCGAATTGTTGGCTGCTCCCGAGAGATGGTCGGTCGGGTGTTGAAAACTTTAGAAGATCAAGGGCTGGTGCAGGTTAAAGGTAAAACCATGGTGGTGTTCGGTACTCGCTAATTAGATATAACCTGTAAAAAACGGAGCAATAGCTCCGTTTTTTATGGCTTTCAGGCACTTATTTGGTTGAACTATTACTACACACAACAATATTTCTACCCTGATTTTTACCTTCGTATAGAGCATGGTCTGCAGCGGCTATAGCCGCTTTAATGTCTTTTGATCCATCGAATACCGCAACCCCAAACGTTAAAGTGAAGTCGATAGGTGTCTCGTGTTCATAAAGGGTATGCTTTTCACAGAGCTTTCTTAGTTTGTTTGCGACACTTATTGCCTGTTCGGTGTCTGTATCAGGAAGGGCGACCAGAAACTCTTCTCCTCCCCAGCGAGCGACTGAGTCCTGCTCTCGCAGGGAGTTTTGTATAATTTCTGCAACGGCGCAAATTACCCTATCACCTACTTCATGCCCATAGGTATCGTTGATGTTCTTGAAGTGATCAATGTCACATAGAATTAGACAGAATGGTCGGTTGTTTCTTTTCGTTCGAGCTATCTCTAGACTCAGTAGTTCATCCATTCTTCTTCGGTTATATAGGTTTGTGAGAGGGTCTTTTTGAGCGAGTTTTTCGAGCTCTCGTTGCAATGATGCTCGCTTTTCGAGCTGTTGGTTCATGGTGCTCGCAAGGGTGTCGAACTCTTGGATCGATATAATATCTGTTGATAGAGGGTGATTCTCGTGAGCAGCACTTTTGAGCCGCTCTATGAACAAATTGAAGTGCCATTTAATTTTTCGGTATACCCAAAACTCAACAATAATAGCTATAAGATAGACGGTGAATAAAATGATCAAAATCTCTAAGATTTGCTCTTCAATTTTGTCTGTTAGTTGAGATTTTTGTAGGCCTATTTCTTGTTCAATATCCGATATCGCTACAAATGACCCTATCATCCACCTCCAGTTGGGCTCAAGACTCATATATAGCAGTACCGGAATATAACTTTGAGTATTTTGATCGAACCAGCGAGCTTTAATCACCTCATTTTTATGGTTCTTGGCTAACCTGATAGCTTTATCGACGAGAGTTTTGTTTTCTGGAAGAACTTCATCTAAGCTCGGTTCATCTTCTTCTGGCAGTCGCATGGGTAGCGCGAGCATGTTTAAGTCATTATCTGCAATAAACAACATAAGGTGTTTACTCTTCTGAATTTTGGTGAGTATCCCAATAAGCTGCTCTTTAGTTTTCTCTTCATATTCTTCTATTGATGCTTTGGTACCAATTATCCAACCGAGGGCTTCAAGGGACTTATAAAAGAAGACCGTCGGGTCGGTTTGTGAACGTGATTTATTAATCAGGCCTGGGGTCAGACCCTCAACATATAGTTCATCTTGCTTCTGTATTTGGAGGATCGTTTCGTTGATGAGCCTTAGTTTTTCCCTAGGGGGTATCGGCAGCGACTCTGCGTTGGGTTGATCGATGTTACGTAGAGCGGGGGGCAGTAATAACTGTCCATCGGTATCTGAGATAAAAATAGAACTATTTCCCCCGTTAAATCGAACCGGGCGTAATGTGTCAATAATAAGCTCTTTCTGGCGCGCTAGAGGGAGGTCACGGTTGTTCTTAAGGATTTTACTGGCTTGCTGGTGGGCTTGCCGGACTTGTTTTGCGAGTTGTTCTTTAAGTTCCTGAGTGGCGTCTTCATGAAGCTTATTAATAAGCCTTATTGAACTATCCACCTGATTGGTCATTGCTCCTTTTACCTGCTTTGATATCCCTGCTGAGACTTGCTCAACCATCTTATTATGCTGCTGTGTGTTGATAGTGATAAACGTCGACCCTGCGAGTATTACAATGAGAGTGCTTAAGCCCAGAGATAGGCGTAGGTAGGTCGATGATACGCTACGTTTTTTTGTCATGAATTTAAACAGGTGTTGTGATTAACCAAAAATGAGTGACTAGTGCTTACTGTATGTCAGTAAGCACTAGTGGTTCCTATTTCAGTATAGAGTGTAGAGCTTACCCTGCCAGTATTAGATTTTCTGCTTTCTCAATTTGTTCTGAGCTTCCGTGAAGAATAATCGTATCACCCTCTTTGAGCTCAGTTGATAATGTTGGGGAGGACTCTTCTCCGCTTTGGTGCTTGATAATCTCAACAGGATTCCCTGCTTTCTCTAATTTTAGATCTCCGAGTGTTTTACCCGTTGCGTAACAATCAGCCGTTAACAATACCGCATGAAGTTGTTCGAGAGCCTTACCCTTTTCATCTACCATTTTAGAGCTAATACCATGATAGTAGCCGTGCAAAATCTGGTAACGTTGTTTACGGGCATTTTCGATGTGATCAAACACATGTTCAGCAGGGGTCCCCATCATGGTGAGCACATGAGAGACCAGCATTAGGCTTGCTTCCATTGTTTCTGGCACAATCTCTGTTGCGCCTGACTTTAACAAGTCTTCCAAAGATGAATCATCACTGGTTCTGACCAGGATAGGAATGGTGTAGCCCTTTTCTCGTATGGTGTGAAGAATTTTCTTAGCGACATCTATTTCTTTGTAACTGATCACCAGAAGCTTGGCACGCTCTAACCCCAGGGCCTTGAGTATGTCGAGTCGCGATGCATCACCATAGTGGATGTTCTCGCCTGCAATACCCGCTTCATTGACTCGGTGCGGGTCAATATCAACGGCAATATAAGGTAGTTTCTCTTTGCTCAAGAACCTGGAAATAGACTGTCCAACGCGACCAAACCCGCAGAGTATCGCGTGATCACTTAGTGATTCACTGGCTTTGTTAAGTTGCGCTTTATAATCATTTTTAGGCGTGAATTTTGTCTCACCAAACATTTTTTTGGCCACCGAAGGGGCGATGCTTATTAGCCAAGGCGTGAGTGCGATGGAGACGACAATTGTGGGGACTAAAATGCCACTGACCGATTCACTCATCGTGCCGCTTTTAAATGCCAAAGCAAATAGTGCAAAACCGAACTCGCCACCTTGTGCGAGATATAGTCCAGTTGTAATCGCATCGCTTTTACTGTGTTTGCTTGCTCGGGTGAGGGCGAAGATAAGAAGTGCCTTTCCGCCGATTAAGGCAATGCTGCAAAGTATTATCCAGTGCCAGTTAGCAATGAGTGCAGTAATGTCGAGCGCCATGCCTACCGAGATAAAAAATAGCCCTAACAGTAGGTCTCTAAAGGGCCTTATATCGGCTTCAATTTGGTGGCGATAGTTGGTCTCACTGAGCATCATGCCTGCGATAAACGCGCCTAGAGCCATAGACAGACCAAAATGATGAGTAAGCGCTGCAGCCATTAACGACACCAGTAGCACTGCCATTACAAACACTTCTTCTGAGTGTGTTTTTGCCACCTCATTAAAAAGTGGCGGTAGCACCCATCTGCCACAGGCAAGCAGCAAAGCAAATAGGCCGACACCCTTAAGTAGTGTAAGCCCAATGGATTCAAATATGGCTTCATGATCACTGCCTGCGAATGCAGGGACTAAAATGAGGAACAATACTGCTGCAATATCCTGAAAGAGTAATATGCCGATAGATAATTGCCCGTGAGGCTTATGCAGCTCGTTGCGGGAAGATAGTTCTTTGCTCACCACGGCGGTTGAAGAAAGAGATAGTGCACCAGCGATTACGATCGCTTCTTCAACAGATACACCTATGGCCATCGCGATGGCAAATATAATGATGCAGCTGATTAAGACTTGTAACCCACCCAACCCAAAAACGGTATGCCTCAGCGCCATCATTTTTGCGACTGAAAATTCAAGCCCTAATGAGAATAGTAAAAACACTACGCCGAACTCGGCCAAAAACCGGATAGCTTCGAGGTCTTTGACAATGCCAAATGCACTTGGGCCTACAAATAAGCCCACGCAAAGATAAGCCAAAATAGGGGGGATACGGAATCGTCTAAAAATAGTTGAAGCCACGACCGCGGCGGCAAGTAATATGAGTACTTTTAAAAAAACACCTTCCATAAAAACAGTTTTCCTAGTTGGATAGCGTAGCTATATTTACTGGCGATTGTTGCTGTTATTATAGGCGCATACAGTGGCGCTACTCTATAGTATGCATGATTGATTGTATTGTATGCATTACTGATTGCATAGTCGCGATGTCGTTTAAATATAAACTGAAGGGCTATTCGCATATTGATTAAAGAACGGGTAGTGAAGTATGTTACGAGATTTTATTTTAGCCGCTTATAGTACGCGAAGTACATTGTTAGAGCGTTTACATCTTGAAGGGACTAATGCGTACCGGTTATTTCATGGCACCAACGAAGGTGTACCAGGCCTTACCGTTGATCGTTATGGTGAGTTGGTCCTGATCCAGTCTTTTCATCAATCCTTATCAGAGACAGACGTTCAAGCGATTAGGGATGTTTACTCTGAGCTTCTCGTTTATCCCCATGTATTCGCCTATAACGACCGTAGTTCGTCTAATTCAAGGTCCAGCAATCGCCTGCCAGAACATGAGAGGGAAGAGGCGAGCCGCGCGTTTGTTTTTCAAGAGCTAGGGGTTAACTACAACGTTAAGGCGCGACATAAGGGGCAGGATCCGTATCTTTTTTTAGACTTTAGAGCAGCACGCCGTTATGTGCTGGCTAACAGTCAAGATTGCGATGTGTTAAATCTCTTTTCATATACCTGTGGCATGGGCGTCTGTGCAGCAGTGGGCGGAGCTGATCATGTGATTAATGTTGATTTCGCAGAGTCAAGCTTGGCAGTAGGTGCCGAAAATGCTCACCTGAATCACTTGAATGACGAGTGTATTCAATTTATACACTCAGACTTTTTCACAGCTGCGCGCCAGATGGCAGGGCTTTCTGTGGCTATGAGGCGAGGGCGGAAGAGCCATCTGCCTCGATATCAAAAAATGAACCCTCGTCAATTTGATATGGTTATTCTTGACCCCCCAAAATGGGCGAAAAGTCCTTTTGGAACGGTTGATCTGGTTAGAGACTACGCTAGTGTATTTAAGCCTGCGCTGCTTTGCACGCGAGAGGGCGGCAAGCTTTTGTGTGCTAATAATGTGGCGAAAGTTGAGTCGGATGTCTGGCTTGAGTTACTTCAACGTTCAGCAAAAAAAGCAGGGCGCCCGATTAAAAATATTGAGGTGTTATCACCTGAAAGTGACTTTCCATCAAGAGACGGCCACTTTCCATTAAAAATGGCCGTGTTAGAGGTGTAGGTTTGAGGTTTAGGGGTAACCCCGTAAATGTGGATTAGAAAAGGTCAATCTCGCCTGAGAACCCGTATTCTGCCTCATCGTCACTCACATCGTCCGCTGCGTTAGCGGAGGACTCTTGTACCACGCTATCTAACAAGAACTTCTGCTTCTCGGCAAGATGCTGGAGTAGTCTTGAGACTGATTTAAAGGCGTGACTGGTATTGGCACTGCTGTCGATAATTTCTTCTGCGGAAGATATCGTGGTATCGATTCGTTTAACGATATAGGCTTCCTGGTCGTCTTCGAGACCCATCTTTGGAATCTTCACTTCCAGTTCTGAGAGCATAGATTGCAATAGCTCTACTATATCATTTTGGTTTTTCTCAAGACTTTCTCCGACGGCTATAAGTGTCGATCTAACCGCTGCAAAAGACGCACCTAACTCCTGAGTTTGACCAATAAGTGCTTGCTCGGTCTCCAAACTCTGAACTTTTGCATCGGTAGAGCCCAGCATTGTAGGTAGAAAGTCTTTATATCGACCATATGTTTCCTGATCATTTAACGGCATGTTCTTAACTAATAAGGCGACGCGCCGGAAGTTAATTTGTGTTCTAGATCCAAAGTCGATGAAACGATTTTTGTTATCGTGAATAGTTGAGATAACTTCTTGCTCTAATGGCGATATCGCATTGTCATTAGGTGCATAGAAAGAGCGTTCTTTGCGCCCAATAAACATAAGTGTGCAATTTAGCCCTAGGTTACTGGTGACGCTCAAAAACTTATCGGCCAGACTTTGTAATGATGTTGCAGTATAGCTAGACTCTATAAACTGTATTGCTAGTCCAAGCTCACTTGACCCTCGCATCGCGGCAAATGCAGTATTGGTCGCTTTTGAAACTTCTTCCTTAAGCTCTCTCTTGCTATCGATATATGTGGTGATCAATTTGAGTTTTACTAGCAATTCTGATGGTTCGAAAGGCTTAGAAAGAAAGTCGATTCCACCGGCTTCAAACCCTAATACGCGAGATCTCATATCACTTAGGCTAGATAGGAATATAATCGGAATATTAGTTGTGCTTTCTTCTGATTTTAGGTGTTTGCATACGTCATAGCCTGTCATACCCGGCATTTCCACGTCGAGTAAAATAACGTCAGGTGTATTATCTATCGCTGAACGTATGCCATCATTACCGTTTTTCTCGGCGAAAACCTCATAGCTATCTTTGAGTGATTGTTGCACCACTTTTTGAACTATTGAGTCATCATCGATAGTAAGTATTTTAGGGGTCTCAGTCACGGCACATACTCCATCATGTTGGGTTCCGCTGTCTCAAATGCTGGTTCGGTAGTACTTCGTTATTATTGTTGTGGGTGCAAAACTTCGTCAGGTAGCTGGCGGATGCACCCATCTTCGTCGATTGCGACGAACACAAACGTCGATTGGGTGACCTTTCTCGGCTGATGCTCATCAAGGTCTTGCGTCCAAACCTCTACTGTAAGCTTAATTGAGCTTCGGCCCACGTCAACTAATTTCGTATAGCAACCCACTTGTGCGCCGACTCTAACAGGAGAAATAAACTCCATGCCTTCAATTGCAACGGTAGCGGTTCTACCCTGAGACAACCTTCCTGCAGTGGCGGCAGCCGCCAGATCCATCTGCCCAACTAGCCAACCAGCATGAATGTCTCCATTTGCATTGGTGTCCTTTGGCATAGGCACAATCTGTAGGGCGAGCTCTCCCGACGGGCCTGGTGTGTGCTCAGAATGTCTCATGGTTATACCTTTCTTCATGTTCTTTTATTTGATTTGATAGCAGTATAGTGACAGTTTTGGGCTCGCTAGATCAATTTAACTATAAACTTTATTGGGTAACCATGTCGCTAATTCAGGCCATGCAGCTAACAACCCTAACATTAAAAGCTGGATTATAATAAACGGGATGACACCTTTGTATATATCTGATGTCGCAACGCTATCGGGGGCTACTCCTCTAAGATAAAACAGAGAAAACCCAAATGGCGGCGTTAGGAATGATGTTTGTAGATTAAGTGCGATCATGATACCAAACCATACGGGGTCGAGACCCATTGCCAGTAGGGCAGGCCCAACGATCGGCACCACCACAAAGGTTATTTCAATAAAGTCTAAAATAAACCCTAATAGGAAGATGACGACCATTACGACTAGTGTTGCGGTGAAAACTCCACCGGGCAATTCTTCAAAGAGTGATTGAATCAGATCATCTCCACCATATCCTCGAAATACCAACGAGAATATAGAGGCGCCTATTAGTATCAAAAAGACCATACAGGTAACGCGTGTAGTGGTACGGCAAACGTCGCGAGAAACTTCAATGGTGAGTTTTTTTCGAGATGCAGCGAGTAAAATGGCGCCAAAGGCCCCAACCCCTGCTGCTTCTGTTGGTGTGGCGATACCCGTAAGAATAGAGCCTAGCACCACGACTATTAGTAGTAGCGGTGGCGCTAGGTCATGAAGTAGCGATAGTGCAACGGCCGTGTTGTTTTCATTATTTTCTTTTTCTGGTGGGATAAGGTCAGGCCTGAATTTTGCCATTGCGACTATATAGAGAATATATAGCCCTACAAGACAAAGGCCAGGAATGATGGCACCCACAAACAGATCACCCACTGAAACCGTATCTGGGCTAAAGATACCCATATCGCGCTGTGCTTGTTGATAAGCGCTGGATAGAACGTCGCCTAGCAATACCAGTGCAATTGAAGGGGGGATTATCTGTCCTAGTGTTCCCGTTGCGCAAATGGTGCCTGTTGCAATGGAGGGGGCGTATCCACGCTTGAGCATCGAGGGTAATGAAATGAGCCCCATAGTGACCACTGTTGCACCTACAATGCCGGTGCTGGCGGCTAGTAGCATTCCCACGATAGCCACTGATACTCCTAGCCCGCCTTTGGAGCCTTTGAATAGTTCCGCCATACTCTCTAACAGGTTCTCAGCGAGCTTTGATCGTTGTAGCATACAACCCATAAATACAAACAGAGGGACGGCAATGAGTGTTTGGTTGGTGATTAGTCCGTACAGCCTATTGGGTGTTGCGAGTAAAAATGCGGAATCGAATACGCCTGTTGCGATACCGCCTGCCGCAAAAATAAGTGCTGTGCCTGCCAAAGAAAGTGCAACAGGGTAGCCGAGTAATAGCACTATACAGGCTACTGCGAACATGATTAGGGGTAAATATTCAATCATCAGAGAGCCCCTTCACGTTTGAATTTATGTTTGACTTGAATACCGGCAAGTGTTGCAATATTTCGAAGTATCTCAGAGAGAGCCTGTAGTAACATTGTCGCGACCATCACTATGATGAGTGACTTTAAAAGGTAAACCAGCGGAATGCCTGCGGCTTCTTGGGATGTTTCGAATATGCTCCATGAGCTAGTGATATAGGGCCAGCTACTCCAACCTATAAAGGCCATGACGGGAATCAATAGAAAAATTGTACCTAGCAGGTTAATAGTCGCTTTACCTTTCGTCGATAATTTGTGATAGAAAATATCGACCCTTACGTGTTCATCAAGTTTGAGTGTATAGGCGCTCGCAATGAGGAAGACTGTCGCATGCAGATACATGATAGTTTCTTGCGCGATGATAGAGCTATGGTTAAATAGGTAACGCAATACCACTGTGATACATGTTAACACGACCATTGCAATATTTAGCCATGACACCGTGTGCCCTATTGCGTTGGTAAACTGATCTATAGTGTGAATTGTTTTTGAGAGACAAGTGCTGAAAGCCATTATATAGAGTGTTCGTCCTTGTATACGGGATTTATTATTATGTCGGTGGGGGTGCCCGCCCCAAGCCCTATTATAAACAAACTCACCTAAATCAACCTAATAGTACTTCATTAAACCTTACCGTATCGAATTGTTACTATGTATCGGGTGTGGCTGTCATTATTCTGAAATAGACCTGTCACATGACTGTCATATATTGACTCTATAGTGTGCTCAAACCGGATAGATAGTGTTATTAAATTTGTCCTTTAGAGGTTTACTGCACCGCAAGATAAGTATTTTGTTTTGTGAGCAACTATATTGAATTTGGAGATAAATATGAAATTTAAGAAACTATTTGCTGCATTAACGATGACAGCAGCAGTAGCAGGCGCTACTAACGCGACCGCAGCAGCAAAGGTAGATGACAATCTAGCGACTTATGTAAAAGCAAGTGGCGTATCAGGTAACTTGTCTAGTGTGGGCTCTGACACGTTAGCAAACCTCATGACGTTGTGGGCAGAAGATTTTAAGCGTAACTACCCAAATGTAAATGTGCAGATTCAAGCAGCAGGTTCTTCTACGGCTCCACCAGCACTGACTGAAGGGACTTCAAATGTTGGCCCTATGAGCCGAAAGATGAAGGATAAGGAAGTTGAAGCATTTGAAAAGAAATTTGGATATAAGCCAACAGCCGTTCCAGTGGCTATTGATGCACTGGCTGTATTTGTAAACAAAGATAACCCAATCGAAGGCTTAACGATTCCTCAAATTGATGCAATATTCTCATCTACTCGTAAGTGTGGCTATGATGCTGATGTATCTAAGTGGAGTGAGCTAGGGTTAAGTGGAAGTTTGGCGAATAGCAGCATTCAGCTGTTTGGTCGTAACTCTGTATCAGGTACCTACGGGTACTACAAAAAGAAAGCACTATGTAAAGGTGATTTCAAGAACAATGTAAATGAGCAGCCTGGTTCTGCATCTGTTGTACAGGGTGTATCTGAGTCAATTAACGGTATTGGTTACTCGGGTATTGGTTACAAAACCGCAAGTGTACGTGCGCTAGCACTTGCTAAAAAGCCAGGACAGCCTTTTGTGGACGCAACTCCAGAAAATGCAGTAACTGGAAAGTATCCATTATCTCGCTTCTTGTACGTTTATGTTAACAAGGCACCTAACAAGCCGCTTTCTCCGTTAGATGGTGAGTTCATCAAGTCAGTATTGTCTAAGCAGGGTCAGGAAGTTGTTGTGAAGGATGGGTATGTTCCCCTTCCTGCCGCGGTTGCAGCCAAGAGCCTTGCTGAGCTAGGTCTTAAGTAACCCTTACCTTGTTTGGTGATGATTGTTTGATCATCACCGGCGCTCAGTCAGAAAGCCCTGATTTATTCAGGGCTTTCTGCGTTTTTACGTCCTCTTTTATCTTGTCGGTTATCGGAATGTGACAGTGTTGTAATATAATTGTCATATTAACTTATTATCCTTCTGTCATTGTAATTGGATCATGCTTTCGGACTGTATTAATAATGAATGATCAAGCTGTTAAAAGAACGCCTAAGTTAGATTTTGAAACGCCTCAGTTGCTCCGCTACCGCAAACTTCGTGCAATTAAAGATAAGGTTGCTCAGGTTTCAATTGGGATGGGGGGTGTGAGTGTAATTGTTGCGATCACACTGATTTTTTTCTATTTGCTGTATGAAGTAATGCCGCTGTTTCAGCCCGCAGATATGAGTCAGGCGGCGGCATACAGTATCCCCGGTACTGATCAAGGTGCTGTAGGAAAAACAGTCTATCTAGCGATGGAAGAGCAGGCCGAAAAAGCAATAAGGGTGACGGATTCAGGAAACGTCATTTTCTTTAATGTGCAAGATGGCTCGACCGTTAGTACTCAAATGCTACCCGTACCTAATGGCGTAAAGGTAACCAGTTTTTCTGAAGCCGCTACAGGAAGCCATTTGGTGATTGCAGGCTTATCTGATGGCACGGCAATTGTGTTTAAACACAGTTATAAAATGACATTTCCTGATGATGTTCGTGTTATTACGCCATTCATAGAGTACCCATACGGTGCATCCCCGATCGTCTTAGGTGGAAACGGCGTCGCCATAAAAAATAGCGTATTACGCGATTCAGAGACGGCTGTGTTTGTGGTCGGAGTTAATGAACACAATGAGCTCTTTTCGACATACTTTAGCAAGGAAGAAGACTTTTTAAGTGGCGAGATTACACTAGAGGCGTCGGAAGTCGCCATGCCAACGGTGAACGGTGATATTATCGATATGCAGTTAGGGCCAGATCTAAGGTGGCTTTATGTTGCAACATCTAACGGCAAGCTTGATGTTTATGATTTGTTTGATCATGACAACCCTGTATTAAACAGTCGGATTGACCTAACCGAAGGAAAGCATCAAATAACCTCGTTGGAACTTTTACTCGGCGGTATATCGGTTCTGGTCGCCGATTCGAGTGGGGAGGTTTCTCAGTGGTTTATGGTACGGGGCGATAGCAATGAGTTTTCGTTGAAAAAAATACGCACCTTTGAACATGGTGATGCTGCTATCACAGGGATTGCACCTGAGCATCGTCGCAAAGGGTTTGTTGTGAGTGATGAGCAGGGCCATGTATCGATTTTTAATTCTACAGCCCATAGAATGCTATTGGATGAGAAGGTAAGTGATGGCAAAGTCAGTCATATCACGATAGCACCTCGTGCGAACTTCTTGATATTTGAAGATGCCGCATCACAGATGGTTCTTTGGAAAGTTGACAATGAGCATCCTGAAGTATCTTGGCAGGCTCTGTGGGAAGAAGTCTGGTATGAAGGTTATCAAGAGGCAGATTATATTTGGCAATCGTCTGCTGCCAATAACGACTTTGAACCTAAGTACAGCCTGATGCCTTTGGCATTTGGCACACTAAAAGCCGCTTTTTACGCAATGCTGATTGCGACGCCGTTAGCTATTTGTGGTGCGCTTTATACAGCTTACTTTATGGCTCCCCGGTTGCGTCGAAAAGTTAAGCCTGCCATTGAACTGATGGAAGCATTGCCAACAGTTATCTTGGGTTTCTTGGCCGGTCTGTTTTTTGCGCCCTTTATGGAAGTTCATTTACCCGGTATTTTTAGTTGGTTATTGATCACGCCTATTTCGATTGTTCTGTTTGGTTATGTGTGGGCGAACTTACCTGAAACCATTCGTCACAAAATACCGGAAGGCTGGGACCCACTATTATTGGTGCCTTGGATCGCATTGGTCAGTTGGTTCTGTTTTGAAATGAGCCCAGTGCTGGAAATGTGGTTTTTTGATGGCGATATGCGTAGCTGGTTAACGAATGATTTGGGTATCGATTTTGACCAACGGAACGCGTTAGTAGTGGGCGCAGCCATGGGCTTTGCCGTAATCCCTACGATTTTTTCAATCACTGAAGATGCTATCTTTAGTGTGCCGAAACATTTGAGTTACGGTTCGCTAGCGCTAGGGGCAACCCCTTGGCAGACGATGACCCGAGTGGTACTGCCTACTGCTAGCCCAGGTATATTTTCAGCCGTAATGATCGGTATGGGGCGAGCTGTTGGTGAAACGATGATCGTTTTAATGGCGACAGGAAATACACCGATTATGGATGTGAATATCTTTGAAGGTATGAGAACGCTCTCGGCTAATATAGCCGTTGAGATGCCCGAGTCGGAAGTGGGTGGTTCACATTATCGTATCTTGTTTCTGGCTGCGTTTGTGCTGTTCTTGTTTACCTTCGTGGTGAATACACTGGCAGAGTATGTCAGGCAGCGATTGCGTAACAAATACAGCGTAATTTGATAATTAGTCCGCATTGAGTTTGCGCCACAAAGACGTTAATGAAGAGATAATACAACATGCGAGTTTCTTTAAAAAAATGGTCACAGAAGGGCAGCCCCTGGGTTTGGTTGAACGCCGGGGCGGTAGCCATCAGTTTGATAATGGTGGTGGGGTTGCTAGGGCTGATCGCTGCAAAAGGGTTGGTTCACTTTTGGCCTCATGCGGTTATGGAGGCAGAGCATACCGCCGTAGATGGCAGTCGATCCGTCATTATCGGTGAAATTGTTGAGACAGAAGACGTTACCGCAGAGCAGCTTCGAACGGCTGGTGTTTCGGTATCTGAAGGGGTCGATTTTTTGAGCCGAAATCTGCTCAAAATTGGTAACCGTGATGTCAGTGGTTTTGACTTTCGCTGGGTATTGGATAGAGAGTTGAGTAATAAGCATTACCCTGAGAAAGTCATGGTAATGGAGCGGTATGAATGGGGTAATTTTTACGGTTATTTGCAGTCAGTTAAAGAGGCTGGTCAAGAAGTCAGCTTATCTGAAAATGGAGATTTGTGGGCTGAGTTTCAGAGCCGCATTGAGCGAGCTGAAGGCATCCGTGAAAAGATTGAACATATAGAAAAGGGTGAAATTGGCAGTATCAATAGAGGTCTTGAAAGATTACGCCTAAAACAACGAGCGCTTGAACTAAAGGGGAATGCTACACCAGATCGCTTGGCAGACATTCAAGCTGAGCGGGCAGAGTATGATGCCCAGTATGAAGGCCTTCAAGCAGAATTAACGGATCTATATGGTTTAATTAATCGTGATAGTTTAGTGGCTACCACTATGGATGATTCTGTTGTTGAAATTCCCCTCGCGAAAGTTGTTAAAGCGTTTCGTCCTAACCAGATGAGCCTATTCGAAAAGATTATATTCTATGTTAAGCAAGTAGGCTCTTTTATTACTGAAGACCCACGAGAGGCGAATACTGAGGGTGGTATTTTCCCCGCGATTTTCGGTACCGTTATGATGGTGATTCTAATGTCGATCTTAGTGACCCCATTAGGCGTTATCACCGCGGTTTACCTAAGAGAGTACGCTCGACAAGGGCCTTTGACTCAACTTATCCGTATTGCAGTTAATAACCTTGCAGGAGTGCCATCCATTGTATATGGCGTATTTGGTTTGGGATTCTTTATCTACTTTATAGGTTCAGGGGTTGATCAAGCTATGTTCCCTGAGGCACTTCCATCTCCGACCTTTGGTACACCAGGGCTATTATGGGCGTCAATTACGCTTGCGCTGCTAACGTTGCCGGTCGTGATTGTTGCAACTGAAGAAGGCTTGTCGCGTATTCCTCGATCTATTCGTGAAGGTAGCTTGGCTTTGGGTGCCACCAAAGCCGAGACATTGTGGCGAGTGGTTATTCCAATGGCTAGCCCTGCCATGATGACAGGCGTTATTTTGGCTATTGCTCGAGCAGCAGGTGAGGTGGCTCCGTTAATGTTGGTGGGGGTTGTTAAGCTGGCACCTTCGCTACCCTTAGATGGAAATTTTCCTTATCTTCATCTTGATCAGAAATTTATGCACTTAGGCTTTCATATTTATGATGTTGGGTTCCAGAGCCCAAATGTCGAAGCCGCAAGACCTCTTGTATATGCGACATCGTTGTTGCTTGTTGTGGTGATTGCGCTTCTTAATTTATCGGCGGTCTCTATACGAAACCGTTTGCGTGAAAAGTATAAAGCGCTTGAAATGTAAGAATTGATAACCGATGAGCGTTACACTAATGCTCATCGTTAACTCACAGTTTTAGTTTAGAAGAGTGAATGACCAATGACTGAAGTAGCAAACCGAGACGCAGAGGTCGCGACCGCTGAAGAGCCGCGCACCCACGGAATAGATATCAGTTCGCTAGGGCGATCGTCCGATACCTTGAAGTTGGAAGATGAAAAAACCAGCTTGGAAGTAAAAAATTTAAAATTGCACTATGGCGAGAAAGAAGCGCTTCATGGTATTGATTTGATTATCCCTCAAAAGCGAGTAACCGCTTTTATTGGCCCATCGGGTTGTGGTAAATCGACTTTATTACGCTGTTTTAACCGCATGAATGATTTAGTTGATGGTTGTAAGATTGATGGCCAGATTCTTCTAGAAAATCAGAATATATACCAGCGTAATGTTGATGTTGCAGACCTGCGCCGACGAGTCGGCATGGTATTTCAGAAGCCAAACCCGTTCCCGAAAAGCATCTATGAAAACGTGGCTTATGGTCTTCGTATTCAAGGAATCAATAAAAAGCGTGTATTGGATGAAACGGTTGAGTGGGCGCTTAAATCAGCAGCATTATGGGATGAAGTAAAAGACCGTTTGGATGATAGTGCATTAGGGTTGTCGGGAGGTCAGCAGCAACGACTGGTGATTGCTCGCACCGTAGCGGTAAAGCCAGAAGTATTGCTGCTTGATGAGCCTGCATCAGCATTGGACCCTTTATCAACCTTGAAAATAGAAGAGTTGATTCACGAGTTAAAAGATGAATATACCATTGTCATCGTTACTCACAACATGCAGCAGGCTGCCCGAGTCTCAGACTACACAGCCTTTATGTATATGGGGGATATGATTGAGTTCGGTAGTACCAATGAACTGTTTACTAACCCTACCAAAAAACAGACTGAAGATTATATTACCGGTCGATATGGTTAGTGATATTTAACGATCGCGTCCATTCGATAGTTGTTCAGGAATTGTAAGCGGTCGTCACAGTATGGCGAAGTTAATGTAAGCCGAAGCAAGTATAAACCAAAGCAAGTGTAAACCAAAGCTATTGGGACAAGTACAAAAGAGAAGGTGAAGAATGGACGTTACAACAAAAGATAGTCATAAACAGCATATTTCCCAGCAGTTTAATGCAGAGCTGAGTGAATTAAAAAACCACCTTCTTGTGATGGGCGGCGTAGTTGAAAAACAGGTGTCAGAAGCGGTCGAGGCACTTGTTAAGAGTGATGGCGGTCTTGCAGACTCTGTTCGGGCAAGGGATGAAGAGGTTAATCATCTTGAGCTTATGATCGACGAAGAGTGTACACAAGTCATAGCCAAACGCCAGCCAACCGCTAGTGACCTTCGTTTGGTAATGTCTGTCGCTAAAATGGTAAGTGATCTAGAGCGAATGGGCGATGAGGCAAGTAAAGTCGCTAAAATGGCGATAAAATTATCTGAAGAAGGTGAATCACCTCGTGGCTATGTAGAGGTTCGTCATATTGGAGAGAACGTCAGTCGCATGGTTCGTGACGCTCTTGATTGCTTTGCCCGCTTTGATACTGAAAAAGCCATAGCCGTTATTAAGGAAGATAAGGCGGTGGATAATGAGTATCGGACAGCGACACGATCTTTAGTAACCTTTATGATGGAAGATCCTAGAAGTATTTCACAGGTACTCAGCGTTATGTGGGTACTTCGAGCACTGGAGAGGATTGGTGATCATGCCTGTAATATTGCTGAGCATGTGATTTACATGGTGAAGGGGAAAGACGTTCGTCATATATCCGTTGAGCTTGCTGAAAAAGCAATTAAGGCAAGACGATAGGTCAAAGAGATAAGGGCAAGTGGCTATTTGAACGTGAAGTAAGCGAAGGCAAGGAAGACATGCCTTCGCTTAACAGAAAGCGGAAGTCCTAGAACTTCGCGCTTAGCTGTAACCATACCTTTGTAGTATCGGTCGGTGTTCCTGCGTCACCTTGACTGTACGCAGCGCCTTTTAGCAATACGTTATAGCGGTCAGCAAAATCTTGGCTGATGGCCAAATCAATTTCATCACCGTAGTCTTTACTACCCTCGTTAGCGTCAAATGTGTGGTAAATTAACGCGATTTTTGGTCCTGCCAACTTAGTTGATACAGACACATAAAGGTCTTCCAAACCGTCTGCAGGTGTTGCCAAGAACTTATCAGCCCAACCGTTGAACTTGTGGTTAGTACCTAATGGTGTAGAGAATCCGTAGTTACCATCATCAGACCCTAATACTTCATAGCCCACTTTAGCCGTGACACCTGAAAAACCAGCACCAAACTCTGCAACGTAGTAGTCTGCTTCATAGGATGCAGCGTTATCGGTTTCTTGTGTGGCGTACTCCAGTGTATAGAGCAAAGACAGCGAATCTAAGTCAGTCTTACCTGAAAATCGTGCACCGTAAGTGTCACTGATATCTTTAAGCAAGTATGCATAAGCGCCTACTGTACCGAATGACAAGCTCTTATTGCTGATATTTAATGCCTGGTGGTTTTCACCATTGATGTTTTTGCCCAGTATATTGTTTACATTGGTAATGTTGGACAGTATTACTGTGGTGTCAGGTAGTGATGTATTAACCAAGGTGAATGCGTCATAGGTCTGCTCGTTCTGCCTCCAGCCTACTCCGCCTACGAAACGTTGGTTATCAAGCAAAATGCGTTGACGACCATATCGAACCAATGTGTCTGCTGGTGCAGCATAATCAAGATACGCTTGGTTTACTTCTGTATATTTTGGATCAGCGACAACAGGGTAGTCTGTTTTGCCATTCAGTACATCGTTATAGTCACCAGACAAAACTTGAGTGTTGTTGTCAAACTCTATAAATGCCGTGGCATTCTGATACTGTTTAGTTTTGTAGTTTAGGCGAGTCTTCAGTGTTGACGCATTAGCGTCTTTGTTTTTGCCATCCTGGTCGACAAACTCATAGCGGTATCTAAAGCTGAGTGATGCATCCCCGCCGGTTACAGCCTCTTCAAATGACGTTGCTTGCTCGGCTGCAAAAGCCGTAGATGTACTCGCAATAGCAATCGCCAGTGCTGATAATCTTAGTTGTTGCTTCATGTATATACTCCTAATCAAATAGAAAAATTCTTCGCCGTCTCGACTATTTTTAACCGACTTCTGGTTTTTATTATTGCTCTAAGGACACGGTAGAAGCGATACTAAACCTATTCCTTGATAAGTATCAATAGTAATACTTAATAGGTATGAAATTGCTTCTTTTTGGGTCTTGGGAGACAAATTTGGTGCATGCTATTAGGGCGTTAATTTCTGCTATTTATGGTCGGCTATCAGTGAAGTATGCCGCAGGTTAACTAAATCAAGGTTATGTGTAAGGGCTTTTGAACACTGGGTTCTTGACGATTAAAGGCTGTCAGGCGATAGTGTTGCTTAAGTGTTAGTGCCGCTAGACTTAGGTGCGAAAACGATTTCAACAATAGAAAACGGTGGTTCAATTATGGTGCATCAACTAAAAGTCTTAGTTTTCGTAATGATTGCAGTTCAATCTTTTTTTATATACGCGCAAAATAATGTTGAACTCGCCAATAAAATTGTAAATCGCTCAGGTTTGTCTGAAATGATTAATCAGTTTCCTGCGCTATTAAAAGAGGGGATTCGACAGGGTGCTGAGCAATCAGGGGGCAATAGCCAGAAGATGGTGATGCAAATTAGTCAGATAATTGATCAGACTTTTGGCATCAATGAATCTATTGAGATTATTCGTAACGACTTAAGTGATCAGCTAACTGGGCAGGAGTTAGCGAGTGTGCTTGAGTGGCTGGATTCTCCACTCGGGAAAAAAATCACAGCCATGGAAACCGCGGCGATGACGTCTAGTTCTTTTCAGGATATGCAGTCACAGCTTTTAGGTTTACAGGAGAAGTATCGAGGAAGTGAGCGAGAAAAACTATTTCAATCGTTTGATAAGGCGACCAATGCAACGGAAGCGTCTTTGGAGACCGCCATCGCGGTTCAATTGACGTTAGCAAGTGCCATCTCAGCGTCTTCTGATAATCCTCAAATGCCCTCGTATGAAGACCTTAAAAAAAGCATCGAGGATAACCGGTTTATGATGAGAGGTGTCATTGGCCAACAGGTATTTGCAAACTATCTTTATACTTACCAGCAGCTTACTGACCAAGAACTTAAAGCCTATGTTGACTTTACCGCGTCGCCTGCGGGGAACCATTATAGTTTGGTAGTGAATGAGTCAATTAAAAACGTATTGCTTAAACCTTCAGAAGTCATAGGCTCAAAGATAATGGGAAATGTTACTTCTGGGTAAATTGAATAATTATTAAAGGAGAGCTAAGTGTGGCTGATACAATTTTTACAAAAATTATAAATAGGGAAATACCTGCAGGTATCGTTTATGAAGATGAGCTTTGTCTTGCATTTAGAGATGTGAATCCGCAAGCGCCTGTTCACCTATTAATTATCCCCAAACAGCCTATTGCCACGATTAATGATATTAATGCGTCAGATAGAGAGTTGGTAGGTCACCTGTTTTTGACAGCAGGCAATATTGCTAGAGACATGGGCTTTGACGAAGACGGCTATCGGGTTGTCATGAATTGTAATGAGGCGGCTGGACAGACGGTTTATCACATCCACCTTCACTTACTGGCGGGTAAACCTCTTGGCTGGCCGCCTTATACCGATAGGTTAAAAGCTTAGGCGTTTAGAAACAGCCCCTACTGCACAGTATTGCCTAGGTAGGCTTGGCCAGCTTAGGTAATTTACCTTCTAGTCCCATAGCATACTTAATGACTTTATTCTTGCCAAATGGCAGCTTGTCAGCTAGCACCAGACCTATATTTCTAAGTAGCTTTAAGGGAGGGTTGTTGTTGCTGAACAGGTGATAGAATAGGTCCATGATTTCCATCATCTTCTGGTTTTCAATTTTTCTAAGGCGTTCATATTGGTGTAGGTTTTCGACTAGGCCGATATCTTTACCTTGAGTATGAGCGTCTGAGATTACCTCAACAAGTGTAGCGGCATCCTGGAAACCTAAATTAACCCCTTGTCCCGCTAGTGGGTTAATCGTGTGGGCCGCGTCTCCTGCTAATGCCACGCGTTGGTCTATATAGTCTTGAGCATGACGCTTAACGAGAGAGAAGCTACCCTTTTTCAGCAGGCCTATTAATGGGGGGAGTTGTGACGGAAAATTCTTGCTAACCTCACCCATAAACGTTTGCTCATCTTGAGCCATCAGCTGCCGAATTTTGTCAGGTTGGTCATACCAAACCAGTGAGCCATAGTGCTTTTTGTTCACATCCATTAGCGGCAGAAAGGCTAGTGGGCCGGTGCTGGTAAATGCTTGCCAGGTAATATCCTGTTGTGAACCTTGATATTCTACGGTGGCGACTAGTGCTTGTTGTTCGTATTGGTTACTGTTCATGCCAATAGCTGCCCAGTCCCGCACTTTAGATAGTGCACCGTCAGCGCCAATAATAAGCTTGGCGTTTAGTTCAATCAACTTGTCTGATTGACTATTCTGGGTAAACAGAACGGTCGGGTGTGGAGTACCGAAGTCGATAGATTTAATATTGCTAGGGCATAACAGGTCTATATTGTCGTATTGTGCCATGGCTTGATGAAGGCCTAGCTGGGTAATATTGTTTTCAACGATATGCCCTAAATACGGGTGGCCAATATCGGTGCTATCAAATAGTGTTTGGTTGAGTGGCGCACCTGCAAACGATAAAGGTGTGTCTAGTTTCTCTGTAACCCCCATTCGTTGATACGGGCAGGTTCTCATTGCGCTAATAAACTGCCAGGCACCCAGGTTTCTTAATATCTGTTCACTGGCATAACTTAACGCCGACACTCTAATGTCGGGCGCTTGGTTTGCATCATAAGGAGGTGGGGGGCTGCGGTCGAGTATTGCTATGCGCAAACCAGTAGGCCCCAGGCCACATGCAATAGCAGCACCAACCATACCTGCGCCGACGATGGCGACATCATAAGAGTTTTGAGTCATTTAGAACGTGTTATCCGGTAGCGACAATTGATTGCGTCTACTATATGAGGTCTGGCCTTATCATTCAATATACGAGAACAATAAGGTCAGCAAAGCGGAGTTATTAAATAGGCTGGTTGTTTAGGTGAGGGTTAGCCGGTTTTTTTCTTACACAACCAACTTGGTTTTGGCGCATCAGGGTTGGCAAACCCTTCGGATAGCATAATGGGCTCAACCAATGCTTGATAGTCTTTAAACCTCATTTTGATAATTTCACTATGGGACCCTGCACTGAAAGCAATTTCCTCGTTTTTGGCCAGTTCGTCGTAGAGATAAACATTCATACCAAAAAGATTGCCAAACGGCGGCATCGCACCTACTTCGCAGTCTGGGAAATGGTCTTGAAACTCATCTTCATCAGCTAGTGCAATAAAATCAGTCCCCATAGACCTAATAAAACGATCCCAGCGGATTCGACATGATGCAGGCAAGACGATCATAGCCATGGTGCCATCAATCGTGACGATGACTGTTTTGGCAAGTTGGTTACCTTTGATATGTGCTCGTTTTGCTATTTCTTGTGCGGTATATGCAGGTGAGTGATTGACGGATACATAGTGAACTTTCTCGTTATCGAGATGTTTCTTTAACTGTTCTACAGGCATATGCTGTGACTCCAACTGTAACGAAAGTCGGCTCTTTTGAATGAGCGCTTTCAATGACAAAATTGGCTCTCCATGCTTGGCGCGTTAGCGCCTCTTTTATATCGGGTACTGACTTCCTGTTAATTTCAGCTTAGTTCAGCTGTTGAAATTTAGGCAATGAAAATATCGATAGATAGTTGGAATTGGTGATAATTGAGTGAAGGTTCTCTATTGAATGTAGACGTTATTCTCATTCAGATTTGATTTTACATTTGTTGTTGGTTTATGGGGTGTACGCTAAATTGTTAATGCTGAATGGTGGGGAGGCTACTTTATAGTCTTGAAGAAGTGCACCCTATATCGATTTTGGTGGAGTGAGGTGTGGACCCAGTACCCACAAAAATATTTGTAGGCACTGAGCGCATTAGGTTTAAGCTACCTGATGCATATGTACGTCTTGTTGTGGGAATGGAATAGAAATACCTTCCGCATCAAATGCCACTTTAACGGCTTCATGAGTATCAAAATAGACATCCCAATAGTCTGCGGTGTCAACCCATAAACGAACGATAAAGTTAACTGAGCTATCCGCTAGTTCTGACACGACAATCGTCGACGCAGGGTCTTTAAGTACGCGGCTATCGTTATCAGCAATACGTTGTAGTATCTCTTTGGTTTTTTTGATGTCATCCCCGTAGCCAATGCCGAATACGAAATCGACTCGACGTGTTGGCTCAACATTAACATTAATAAGACTGTTATTTGATAGAACACCATTAGGAATGATAACGCGACGGTTGTCTGTAGTCGTTAATACGGTATTAAAAATCTGGATTTCCCTTACCACACCAAGATGACCACCACCTTCAATCAGGTCACCTACTTTGAACGGTTTGAATATGAGTATTAGTACTCCCCCCGCAAAGTTGGACAAACTGCCCTGTAGAGCAAGACCGATGGCCAGACCAGCGGCACCTAGCACTGCAATAAATGAGGTGGTTGCAATACCGACCATTGACGCAACCGAGATAAGAAGAAGGCCTTTTAAGCCCACTGATACCAAGCTGGCAATAAACTTATGCAGTGTGGGGTCTATGTTGCTTTCCATTTTGCTAAGGGTCACCTTAACGACTTTATTAATTAGCCAAAGGCCCACAATAAGCGTTATAAGTGCAAGTAGTAATTTAGGGGCGTATGTTAGGCATAGCGTCCACAATGTCTGAACTATTTCTTGTGCCTGATCTGAATTTCCGAAAAGGTCATCCATTCATTTTCTCCATTTTTTTGGGGGGTACGGTTTTTGTAATAGCTATATTAAAACAAAAAGTATAAATAGGGACAGTAACTAATAACTTTTCAAGAAAAATAATGTTGGTCTCTGATTAGAAAAGGCTAGATTAGGGTAATTTGTTTGCTGCCTTTATTTTCTTTAGTGACTTCACCCACAATGCTGGCATGGATGTAGCCGGCAGAGGCTAGCGCTTCAATACAGGCGTCTGCATTTCGCGCAGGAACGCCAGCTATTAACCCACCTGCTGTCTGCGGGTCAAATAGTATCGCGGTGTCAGGTAGGTCAGTAAACTGGTCGTAGTTGCTAATCACATGGCGTATTTTTTCGTTTTGTGGTTGCAGTGTGCTAACGATACCGGCTTTGAAACATTCAGATACCCCTTCTAGTAAGGGAAGTTCATTAAGTGCTAGTGTAGCGCTTACGTTTGAGGCCCTCAGCATTTCTACAAGGTGACCGACTAAACCAAAACCCGTGACATCAGTGCAGGCTTTAGCGTCGTGTTTAATTAGGCACTCTGCTGCAAGCTGGTTGAGCATGGTCATTGATCTTGTCGCGTGTTTGATCCATTGACCATGAGCTTCTGCCCGCATATCGGCAGCAAATAGTGCACCGGTCCCCAGAGGTTTGGTTAAGATGATTTTATCGCCAACCGCTAAGCCTGATTTTCGTAATAGTGTGCCAGGGTCTGCTAACCCGTTCACGACAAACCCTAGTGATAGCTCCGCGCCCTCTGCCGTGTGACCACCTACTAGTGTCATGCCACACTGGTTAAAGATCTTGGTTGCGCCCTCCATAATATGCAAAAGTTGTTGCTCTACTTTGGACTCTTTTGCAAAGGGCAGGGTGACAATTGCTTGGGCTGAATGAGGTGCCGCCCCCATTGAAAAGACGTCTCCAAGTGCATGGTTGGCTGCTATTTGGCCAAAGAGGTAGTCGTCGTCGATCATACTTCTAAATGCATCGACAGATTGTATGAGGTATTTTCCTGCTGGCACGCTTAATACGGCTGCATCGTCGGGGGCGTCAAGCCCAACTTGAATATCATTGTTGAGTGGCGTCGTGAGCTGGTTAATCACTCGTTGCAACGTGGGTTGCCCTACTTTAGCACCACAACCGCCACACCTCATAGGTGTTGACTCTATTTCTCCTGAAATATCGTGAATATCTGAACGGTTTGATTTGCCGCTAGGCATTCTGAAATCATCGAGCTGACGCATGAATTTTTGGTCAATATAGTCTTTCCAGCGCCACACCCATGATCCAGAAAAGGCCCATTGACCTCTGGATGCGACCGCAAATTTATCCCCTGTACTCACCAGGCTAAGAAATTTCGTTTGAGGCTTAAAAGGTTTTGGTGATTTATTTTGTAGTAATAGAAAAATATTATCTGCCAGAGGTTTCCCTTGCCTGACTGCAAATACCCCCGCTTTTGGACGCGGGTGGTTGACCATATCGGCAATATCGCCGCTGGCAAAAATATTGGTGTGTGAGAGTGTCTGAAGTGAGTCGTTAACGGTAATAAACCCTTGGCTACTGCAAGATAGCCCTGCTTTTGCCGGCCAGTTGGAGGGGGTTGCAGCCGTCGTCCAAATAATTTCGTCTAACTCCACCACTCGACCATCCTCTGAGAGTAGCTGCTTTCGTATTGGGGCATTAGCATCCTCAGAATGCTCAATGTGAGACACCCTAAAATTATCATGAACCACAATATCTCTTTTTTTAAGCAACGCCGTATATAGCTGGCGTACTTTTGAGTTATGGCTGGGGAGTATGTGGTCAGCACCCGACACAATGTGATATTCGATGTCGCGAGATTGCTTAGAATTAGGTTCAGAGAGGCTTTTAAGGTGGTGCTGCATGGCCAATAATACTTCTACGGCACTAGCGCCTCCCCCGACAGTGCCGATACGTATTGGTGAGGCTTTTGGGTCGCGGTGTTGCAGCGTTTTATTGTCATCTAGTAGGCGTTGTTGTAAACCTCGCCAGTAGTTCAAGAACTCAGGAACAGGCTTTACACTTAGGGTATTTTCGTCTGCTCCTTTGACCGATGATTTATCAGGTGTCGAGCCTATATCGATAGAGAGTATGTCGTAGTTAAACGGGGGGTGGTTTTTACAGCTGATGGTTTGCGTGTCTGTATTAAGCCCAATGACAGTATCTTCTATAAAGCGGACCCCACATGCTCTACATAGTCTGCCCAAATCGATATGTGTTTGATCATAGTGATAATGACCCGCAATTAACCCCGGCAGCATACCTGAATAAGGTGTTTGCACTTGACTTGATATTAGCGTTAACCGAACGCCAGGCAAAGACTTCATCGCCAGCATCTTGAGCGCTATGGCATGAGCATGCCCCCCGCCAACGAAAACGACATCACGTGAAATGGGCGCGGCGGTCATCATGTAAGTGCTTCTATTAAATAATGATGCTTTGATATTGCTGGGTTCATGACGGGGTCAGATTTCTCGTGATTGAACATTTGGATTGGTCGATAGACGAAGCCTATGCCTGATAGTTCGAGATATAGAGTCTACCAAAATATTAAGCAGTGCCGTGATCAAAATCAAAAACAAGGCTCTATCAAAGCGAAGTTCCTCAAATGCTGAGTCAATGAAGAAGCCGAGTGTATGAAGCCCGAGAATACCCAAAATGGCGCTCTCTCTCAAAATAACTTCCCATCGATAGAATAGAAAAGCGAGAAACGGTTTGTAAATTCTAGGGGTGACTTCATAAACATACAAGTTACCACCCTTTGGACTATCAACGCGCAGCTTTATAATCTCGGTATACCGACCTATTAGGTGGGCAATGATGGCGCCATTATGCCAGCTCAAGGCAAAGATGGCCGGAATCATTGAAGGGCCTGTGATGAGTAGAATGATAAATGCCAGAATTAGCTCAGGAATTGATCGCAGAATCACTAAAAATAGGTGTCCAGCGACTCGCTTTTTACGGGTAAAAAATAATGGTGAAATAAGAGGGTATAGAAGCAATGCTGTAATGCCACTACCGACCAAGGCTATTTGGGTGAGGATTAGCGTGTTCCAACTACCAATAAGTGCTTGCTCGTTCCATAAGGTAATTGACCAGCTAAGCGTCTGTTGCCACCCTTCGATACTTGATAAACCGTATTGCCGTAAGGGGGACGGTAAAATATCATGGCCAAAAAAACGGAGAATTAGGTCTGTGTTAACCACTGTTTGAAATGGTAGCCACAGAATAGACATAATGAGCAGCGGCATAATAAAGCGCCTTTTGGCCCAAAACCGCATCAGTGCGACCACCGCAATAAATAGATAAAGTACACCGGCGGCTTCTGAGTAATAGCCTTGCTTAAAGTATGATTCGAGGTGAAAGCCTAGTGTTGGAAGGCCTATAAAACCAAGTACTGAACTGCTGCGAATACCGCACTCAAGGCGATACTGAGTGTAGTGAATCAATTGGGGAAGCGCCGTCATCAAGCGAGCGTATAAATGCGAAGACCAACGACCAGTTTGTGGCGGTAGTAGTTGGTAGGCAGTCTGGTCGCTCTCTTCAAGGGTTTCAGCATACACTTTGGCAAATATACCGGTGTAAGGAATGATAATGGCCAATAGTCCTGTCAGAGTACTTAAACCAAACACTTGTAAAAACAGGAGTGCCCAGAACAACTCGTGAATAGAGCGAATAAAGGCAGATACAACTCTGACAACCCGCCACTCGAAAAGGTGTGCCAGCAGCATACCTAATAGCGCGGATACCGAGACACCTAACAGTGCAAATGCTAGTGTTGTCGCTAGGCTTGAGAATAGTTCGGGCGCCGACAATATTGTTGGCGTCAACATTCCTAACCCGATACGACTGATCTCTTGCCAGGGTTCTGATGTATTAATGCTGGTGTCAGCTAGCAATAGGCAGGCTATAGCGACTAGCAGCAAGCTAAGCGATAGCTTTTGCACACCCGTTGATTGAAAGCGTGAAAATGAATCTGGTTTGAGTAATGGTACTGGGGGCACGTTTGTCGTCTCAGTCTTGGTAGAGAGATCTTAGCTGAGAGGCCGAGAGGTTTTTTGTACTGCTATCAAGTTCAATTTTACCATTACGAATGCCCACTATTCGGTTACAAAAGCGCAGCGCAAGATCGACATTGTGTAGAGTCAGGATGACCGTGTTATGGCGGCTAGTAATTAGCTCCAATATTTGCTCAGATTGAACTTCATCAACCGATGATATTGGTTCGTCGCCGATGAAAGTGGACTTGTTTTGAAGTAGCGTTCGCGCTACGGCAACACGCTGCTGCTGCCCGCCGGATAGTCTGTCTGCTGATTGAAATAGGCTCTCTTGCAGACCAAGTCTCTCTGCTAATGGGCTTATTTTATCGACTTGTGCCTTAAAGGGGCGTAGTAAATTAACGAGGTTATAAGCAAAATGATGCTTATCTAGCTGGCCCATATAGATATTATGAAAAACAGATAGTGAAGGCACTAGCCCGTACTCTTGACCGCAGTATGCTGCTGTCTTGGATTGCTGTTGGTAAAGCGTACGCACCAGCGTTGATTTGCCGGCGCCGCTTTTTCCTACAATCGCTACCTTCTCGCCTTTCTCTATGGTGAGGTCTAGATTTTCAAATACGGGCTTACTATCCCAGCCAATCGACTGGGATTCCAGCTGAAATAGAGGCTGTTTAAACGAGATGGGCGATGCCGGTTTTGGTTCTATTGGCATCGCCGTGGTGGTCTCTGAAGGCGCACTGTGAGGCTGTATCACTTAGTCGATAATTCCGATACTTTTGGCGGTATTGAGTATAGGTTGATAGTCGCTATTAGCTGCTGGAACAAACCCTTCACGAGGAAATGCATTTAATATTTCCGGGTCTTTAATATCAAGTAATGCTTGTTTTACTTGCTGACTAAAACCTGTCCCCCACTTGGCATCAACATCGCCACGAATGGTCCATTGGTAATCAGGGTAGTCGGGTGTTTCCCATATAATGGATACTTTAGATGTGTCGATTTTTCCATCGGCTAGACCTTTGTCCCACACTTTATAATTCACTGCACCTAACTGATAAGCGCCTGACTGTACCAGCGCGATAGTGCGAGAATGATCTCCGCTGAAACCTACGCTTTTAAATAGCTTATCGGGAGATTGTTTAAAGTGTTCGCGGAGATAAAACTCAGGCATTAAGCGCCCTGAAGTAGAACCCTTTGAGCCAAATGTGAAGGTCATATTAGCTAGTTGGTCAGAAAGCGTTTCTTGGCGCTGTAGCTGAGTGGTATGATTCGCAATAATATAAGATTTAAAGAACTGGTCTTCAACCCCTTGGGCTATCGCTGTTGAATCGGGTACCAAGCGTCTTGCTTGTACGCCTGACAAACCACCAAACCATGCGAGTTGAACCTGATTGTTCCTGAACGCAGTAACGGCTGACGTATAAGACTTAACCGGAACGTATTTTACTTCAACTTTGAGCGTCTTTTCCAGGTAGGTCGCGACTTTACCAAATCGTTGCTTAAGCTGAGTTTCATCCTGATCGGGGATTGCCGTAAACACAAATGGCTCAGCATTCGATACTGAAACAATGCTAACACTCATTAGAATGGTCGCTAGGGTTTTAGCTAAACGTGATGATGAAAAAACGTGGGTGAAATTGATCATGGTTTTGGGTTATTTCCTTATTAAGAATTATTGTCAGCGTTTTTCTGTTTTAGTGGCCTTGTTCGATCCATTCAAGAATGCTGCTTTGGTTGCCTCTAAAAATAATCCGTTCAGCCTTTTTACTTAGCTGAAAGTCATACATTGGGTCGTAGTACTTAGCTAGTAGAATCTGAATCCATTCTTCATGAAGGGCTAGCGAACCGTTGTCTTGCTGTGCTTTAAGTGCTGCGTGCATTAACGTCTTAAGGTACTGGGTTTGCTCACCGCCGAGACGCTTCTGGATACGTGAAACACTGTTTAGCAGGTATTCTGAAAACAGATTGAAGCCGTCTTCTTCACCTGCGTGAAGCTGGTAGGCGTTAGTCATATCGATTACATAGTCTTGCAGCACTATCTCTATTCGTTCTTCCAATGGTGCTTCGAGCACAATAATGTCGCTGACCGTTGAGGTATCTCTGAACTCTTGAGGAACGGCATTGCGGCCAATTAAACGGCTTTCATCTTCTATATAAACAGGGCCGTTACGAAGGTGTCGAGCTTTTAGTAGTTCTATTGATAGCCTGTTTTCAAAGTCAATTTGGCTTGGCTGAGCCGTTAACTGTCTGCCAAAGCTGGAGCCTCGGTGGTTAGCTAGGCCCTCAAGGTCAACAAAATTGGGTGTCTGCTTTAACAAACGTGTTTTGCCGGTGCCTGTTCGGCCACTAATGATACGGTAGTTTTTTGTTTCTGCAGACACGGTCAGTTCATCAATTAAGAAACGGCGCATGGCCTTGTAACCACCCGTTACTAAGGGAAACTCTATGCCTGCTTCGTTAATCCATTGTTGCGTGGTGCGCGAACGAAGCCCACCACGAAAACAGTAGAGATAACCTTCTGGGTGTTTTTGAGTAAACGCCAGCCACTGTTCAATACGTTGGGCTTTGACGTCACCACACACCAACTCATTGCCTAACTCGATAGCGCTATCTTGACCTTTCTGTTTATAACGAATGCCGACTAGATGGCGTTCTTGATCGTTCATTAAGGGGTGGTTGATCGTGTGAGGAAAGGCCCCTTTTTCATACTCGATAGGCGCTCTAACGTCCATCATAGGAATGTTATTTAGAAACAGTTCTAAATAGTTGTCTGTATTAGGGCGAGTAGTCATAGCTATAAACTGTGTTTAGGGGTTAGAAATAAAATGAGACACCTTTATTTCAAAAACGTACTGTATAAAAGAAGTATAAAGAAAATGGAGGTGATAACCTAGGCAGCAGTTGAATTAAAGGCTACTAAACCTGAAAAATCACCACCCCAATGGATATAGATTCACCGTTTCAGCCATGACTAAAAATAAACTAATCAAAAACATTCAAAAAACACTCTCGAAAGGTGATGTGTCGATTACTCAGCCCGCGGGCTGCCAGGCGATCTCTCTTTATTTATTTAACCCTGATGTGCTAGAAGGCCCGTTGAGTCATGATGAAGCGCAAGCGGTCGTGGCTGAACCTGCTTACTGGTCTTTTTGTTGGGCGAGTGGGCAGGCGCTTGCTCGTTATATTTTGCAGAATCCAGCGTTGGTTGCAGGTAAGAATGTTCTGGATTTTGGCGCGGGGTCAGCCATTGTAGCTATTGCGGCCGCTAAAGCGGGAGCCAAGAGGGCTATTGCCTGTGATATTGACCTTGATGCACTAGATGCGGCTAAAGCAAATGCGACACTTAACAATGTATCGATAGATACTTCAGCTGATTTAGATAAGGCTTTGACTGATATTGATGTGATTGTCGCCGCAGACGTATTGTATGACCCAGAAAATATGCCTTTATTAGCACGGTTTAAACAATCGGCTTCACTGATTATTCTTGCAGACTCGCGCGTTAAACATTTGGGTGATGATGCTTATAAATTGAAGCAAACGATTACCTGTAGAACCTGGCCTGACCTCAATGAGTTCGAGGAGTTTAATCAAGTCAGGGTTTACCATGCGGTGGGGGAGGAGGTATAAATGTTAGGTCTTATCGCTCGTTCTGATGTAACAGAATCATATTCTAAATAACATCGTAGGCTGGAGAAGTTTGAGACACTATATGCTAGACAAAATAAAAGGGTTCACCAAATTGATGAACCCTTATTGTCGGAACAGGTCTATTTTAATCTTCCATGATAAGGCTTTCGCCGTTTTTATTTGGATTGTTATATGTCCTTAAAACCGAGTGCAAACGCATCCAATGAATTAACACTTTTCGGTTACACTTTCATCCTGAAAGTAACACCACTCCGTTGGTGTGCCTATTAAATTTCCTATAATCCCTGGCGTCCGTCCCAATCCTGGGTATCCTTAACAAGTAACGTCCGTGTTGTCCTTTAAATCCTTGCCTGCCTTGGCTGATCTTGCTTCCTGATTGGATAAATCCTGTTATCCACATATTCCTTTAGTTCAGTCCTTGAACGTCCTATCCCTCTCAATCCTGATGTTACTTACAAAGCGTCAATGCTCTGCGTCCTTGAATTAGATCCCTTAAGCTGACAGATTCCATCTGCTCCATGCTTCCCTTCGTATCCCTACGAAGATGCCTTCCTGGTAGTGTCCGTTTCCCTGTCTGCCTTGACGAGAGAAACTATACCAGTGGTCCTATTGCAGAAGTGTGACGATATTCACATTGGGTGTTTAGCCTGTATTGGCTTTAAAAATAATACTATTAAAATCAATGGGTTGTTGGTTTTTTTGTGTGTTTGTAGTCTTAGGAGTACAGTTATTAAGGGAGATATCCTACACCCTTGTAGGATATCTCGCACACGACTAATGGGCGATGTCCTACAGGCTTCGAGACTTGTAACAGAAGGGGTTATGGTTTTTTTGCATAATAGACAGAAGGCAGATCTAAAAGTGTGTTGAATATGGGGTGAAAAATGATCAGATAGAGCACTATTCCCAGCAGGTCAGTCGCGAGGTCGAGTAATGAAAATTCTCGATAAGGGAGAAAATACTGTACTAGTTCAATGAGCAAACCGTAACCGAACAGAGCGAAAGCCCATTTAATCGACTGGTGAGTTTGGAAGGCGATATGGCAGAGAAATGAAAGTATCCCAAACGCGATCAAGTGGTTAAATTTGTCATTAAAGGTTGACTGTACTGTGTGATCTACGGATGTGGTCGCCAGATAAAAAATAGCGGAAATGGCCGTCCATAACATTAGTCTGTGATAAATTGACCACTTACTATCAAATAATGGCTTAAAACTCAGCAGGATATTGGTAGACACAAAGTTCCTCCGTAGATGGATGTTTAAAACCTAGTACTAGCGCATGAAGCAGCATTCTGGGTGACTGTGCTATTACGGCTTCAGATCCATAAAGGCTGTCCCCCAATATAGCGTGGCCTAGCGATAGCATATGCACTCTTAATTGGTGTGACCTGCCTGTAATAGGGGTTAATTCTACCCGGGTGGTATTATTTGATCGGCTAATGACCTTATAAAGTGTTTGAGAAGGTTTACCTTGTTCGACATTGACCATTTGTCTGGGGCGGTTTGGCCAATCAGCCATAAGTGGAAGGTTTACTTCACCTTCCTCATCGGATAATAAACCGTCTACGACGGCAATATAGCGTTTTTGTGTTTCTCTATCATGAAACTGTCGGCTTAGCTCTCGCTGGCTATCCTTATTACAGGCGAGCACTACCAAACCAGACGTTTCGCAGTCGAGCCGATGCACGGTGAGCGCCTCCGGTCGGGTTTGCTGGATACGACTAATGAGGCAGTCTTTATGTTCTGGTGCTCGGCCCGGTACAGAGAGTAACCCGTTAGGTTTAACGGCGACTATGACATCATCATCTTGATAGACAATAGGGATATGATCTTTATTCATGGTTGCAAGGCACATAGGCAAAAAGAAAAGTGCTTTATACAACGAAATGCCTCGAATTGCTAAGTGATTTCAACTCTGACGGTTAACATAACGATATATTTCGATATGATAGTGCAGATGTTTGGCTAAAATAACGAAAAGGTGTTCTGTGAGTCTGTTTCTATATTGCAGAGGTATGGGGTTAACGTGGTTACGGGAAGGCAGGCTGCCTTTTGTCGGTGCAGATACGTTGATGGACCCATTTGTAACGAATGCACCCGTGAAAGAACCGGATGGATTTGTGGCCGTATCAGAGGAAGAGTATCGGGCAGAGCTAAAAAACCAGTATGAGGCGCTACCTGATGCACTTTCTAGCTTGATGACGTTTGAGTACTTTATCGAGCAAGCGGCGCAAAAACGAGCGTCTATAGAGGCTCAAATCCGTCAACGTTCTGTGCCTGATGCTATTTCCTTATCAGAGAAACAGCGAACATCTTTGACCTTGCTGAGCTTGTATGAGCGGGGAGATAACCCTGTGTTGTGGCAATATCACAGTGATAATCATCAAGGGGTTGTGATCGAGTTGGATCAAACACATGCTTTTTTTACTAGCAAGCAATATAGGGATGATCCTCAGTTATTTACACCTGTGAAATATGCGCAAGAGCGACCGCTTAAATTAAGAGAGATACATCCTTTCTCGCCTCTTTTTACCCGGAGTGAACAATACCAAAGTGAGCGAGAGTGGAGAATTATTAGGCCTGTTTCTGTAGCAGACAAAGCAATCGAATGCGACGGGCAGAAAATTTATCTGCACAGAATGCCTTCTGCGATTATTAAGTCAGTTACATTCGGTGCGATGATTAATCGTGAGTTAAAACAGAATATTTTAAGCTTGATGAAATCTGATTTGCGTTACCGACATATTCCGGTTTACGGCTGTTACCTTGATGCGACCCAGTATCAAATGCATCGTATTCAAGAAAACTAAATAGTGACTATGTCTATTCTCGCACATGGACTTATGTTAGATCGAAGGAGAAAAAATGAATAACCAACCAATCACTCAGCTGAACTTATCCGGTGGGCTGGATTATTTTTCAGAAGGGTTTCGACTCATCAGACAACCCGGTTTGCGCCTATTTGTTATCGCCCCCTTGATTATCAATACACTACTATTCTATTGGATGGTCACTGCTAGTTATGAGTTGTTTGGCGGTTGGATGATCACGCTAATGGAGTGGCTACCGAGTTGGTTGTCATTTCTGGAATGGTTATTTTGGCCACTATATGCTGTGGCTATTATTATGGTTTTGGCGTACTGCTTTGTGGCGGTGGCCAACTTAATAGGCTCTCCGTTTTACGGTTTATTAGCAGAAAAAGTAGAGCTGCAGTTGACCGGGCAATCAATAGAAAGCGATGACGATTTGAAAACGTTAATCGCGATTATTCCTCGTAGCATAGCGAGAGAGTTGCATAAGTTAATCTATTACATTCCACGTGCGTTGCTGCTTCTGATACTAGGGGTTATTCCTGGGGTAAATTTAGTAGCAGGGGTGCTGTGGTTTGGTTTTTCAAGTTGGATGATGACGTTGCAATATGCCGATTATGCGGCTGACAATAATAATAAGTCGTTTGCTCAACTTAAGCGCTTTGCTGCGGACCGGCGCTGGCCTTCTTTTTCGTTTGGTATGTTGGTGTATGTGGTGGCGATGATTCCTTTGGTTAACCTGGTTGCAGTGCCTGCGGCGGTTTGTGGTGCAACGGCTTTTTGGGTCAATGAGAAACAGGGGAATAAATCCTGAGTTTTACAGGATAATTTATCAGCGGGAATGACCAGATTTCAAAGCAAACTCCGAACAGTCATCTATGCTAATAGAATATTGAATAAAACAGGCACTCTATTAGACGTGGCGTACCGGTAATTTTCTTTGGAGAAAGTATGGCCAATATTAAGGCGTTAGTGGTTGATGACGCCAGTTTTGTTCGTGATCTGGTTAAGCGAACGGTTCGTAATAGCTTCCCTAGTATTGATATGGAAGAAGCGGTTAATGGGAAGAAAGCTCAAATCATGATGGAGCGGGGGGCATTTGACCTAATCCTGTGTGATTGGGAAATGCCCGAAATGAGTGGGCTAGAATTATTGCGTTGGGCTCGTCAGAACGATAGCTATAAGAAAACACCGTTTATTATGATCACTAGTCGAGGTGATCGCGACCATGTAATGGAGGCGGTAAAAGAAGGTGTCTCCGGATACTTAGGGAAGCCGTTCAGCCCTGAGCAGCTTTCAGGTCGTATTGTTAAAGCGCTAGGGTCAAAGCTTAAAAAGTCTGCACAGGTTCAGAGTTCGCCGTTGCAGGATGCCTTTAAACACTCAGCGTCTGTATTGACTGGAGCCCCAGTCGCTGCGAAAGCACCGCCTTCTGCGAGCCAGTCTGCATCGTTGTTAACAGGCTCTACGCCGGGCATGGATCAAGCGAAGAAGGCCGCGTCCAAAAAAGCAGGGGTTGCTCAAGGCGGCTCCAAAGGGGTGGCAGAAGTCAGGTTTGCGGGCAGTACTATAAAGTGCGTAATCAAGGCGATTAGCCTGACTGAAATTAAAGTCATTGCCAAACGAGAAGAGCAGTTCCCGGGGATTCTTGAATCAGCCGTTGTGGATCTAGAGTTGGAAGGCGAAGTGGCGCGCTTGAACGGCTATGTTCATCAGCTGCAAGCAGTTGATAAGCGCATGGATACTGACTTTGTCAGTATTATTATCCGTTTTGTCGATGAAGATCCGCAAAAGATGGAGCACCTATCAAAATATATGGCGAAGTTTTAGCATTGTCGTAAAGCTGCGGAAAAGGGCCACGATAGTGTTTTTATAGCCTTGATGAAGAGAGGCACGAACGTAATCAGGGTTTTTAATGGCGGATTATAAGTCAACTTTTAAGCTTCATATCACCCCAAAGAAATATAATTTTCAATTCCCTTAATCTTATCCTCAGGGTGATGATTGACGTAAATCACCGATATCCCACTACCGGCACAAATTTTCTCAATCAGCGCTAGCACCATCTGCCGGTTCATGTCATCAAGGCCTAGACAAGGCTCATCCAATATTAACAATGGAGGGTGTTTTACCATCGCCCGTGCGATTAATAGTAAACGTTGATCACCGTAAGACAACTTGCTAAAAATTTCATCACCCCGATCACTCATCCCCAGCAGTGCTAGCCACTCATTGGCAATGGTTTTTTGCCTGTCGGTACATCGAGTATACAAACCATTGCTATCATGAAACCCTGAAAGAATCACATTACGTAAGCCCGTGGTACCTTTATATTCCCATTGAAGGGCTGTCGATACATAGCCAATAAACTGCTTGATCTGCCAAATGCTCTCGCCGCTTCCACGCTTGAATCCAAATACAAAAATGTCGTTCACATAGCACTGAGGGTGGTCGCCGTTGATGATCGATAGCAAACCTGTTTTGCCGCTGCCATTCGGGCCGCTTAGCTGCCAGTGCTGATTGGGTTCAACGGTCCAATTGAGGCGATCGATGATTTTTTTGTCATCATATTTAATGGTCAAATCCGTCAACCGCACCAGAGGCTCACCGGGGTTTAATGCCGGGGTTTGGGTATCGGGGTCAGGCGCAGGGACAGTAAGGTCGGTGGTTTTAAGGTGCAGTAATTTGTAGAGTTCATCAAATGCGGTGGCATCATCGCGTTGCACTTGTAGTTGCAATTGCCCCTGATCGATATAGGCAATATGGGTAATAAATTCAGGGAACTCATCGAAACGGTTAAGCACCATCACCATGGGGACCGTTTTAATAAGCGTTTGTAAATGTGCTTGCAGCATCGCTAGGCTATGGGTATCTAAGCCATCAAAAGGTTCATCAAGAACCAGTAGGTCGGGCTTGCTGGCCAATGCGCGAATCAACATGACTTTGCGTGACTCGCCAGTAGACAGTTTACGAAATGACCGGTCTAACAATTTGGTGAGATCAAATTTATCAGCTAGTTCTTTGGCAAGTGCAATGTCTTGACAATCTTCGAAGAGAATTTCGTATACCGGTGTGCCTTCGGATATGACATCCATAATATCGGCGTCATCTTTTTTGCGCTCAGTCTCTATTAACACGGCTTGGGCTTCAAATGAGACTAGCCCTACGCGAGGGGTTATACCTGCGCTAGGAGCTATGCCGTCAAGGGTGCCCGATACAATGTCTCCCGCACCTGTGAGCACTGCTGCCAAGGCCGACTTACCCGCCCCGTTAGTGCCAGTGATCACCCAATGCTGCTGGGGCTCGATCTGCCAGTTGATGTGGTTAAGTTGAAAACGATCATCAAAATTAACCGTTAAATCATCAAAGCGAATGGGGTGGCTGAGAGTCATATGAGTCCAATACAATACTTGATAAATTTATCTGCTAAAAAAAAGGCCAAGATTTCAGGTATAAACCATCAGTCTTGGCCTTTTCGCTATCTTACGGGAGTAAGGCTGTTACCTTACGAGGGTTAAGATAGAGGGTCTTGTTACTGCTATCGTTTCAATTAAACGATTTTCTTCATATCAGCCATATGACCACGAAGTACAGTACCGATTGCTTCAACCGGGTGAGCGCGTAATTCAGCATTCACTTCGATCAAGCGAGCGTTATCAACACCCAAGTCGTCTAGCTTAAGGCCTTTACCAATCACATCAGTCTTGATGTCTTTCATGAAGTCAGCCAAAAGCGGTAGACAAGCATGATTATATAGGTAACAACCGTATTCAGCGGTATCAGAAATAGTTGCGTTCATTTCGTACAGCTTCTTACGCGCGATGGTATTAGCGATTAATGGCGTTTCATGCAATGACTCGTAGTAAGCTGAGTCAGCGATGATGCCAGCAGCGGTCATGGTTTCGAATGCTAGTTCAACGCCTGCTTTAACCATGGCTACCATCAGAATACCGTTGTCGAAGTACTCTTGCTCAGAGATTTCAACATCGCCCGCTGGTGTTTTCTCGAAAGCTGTTTCGGCAGTTTCAGCTCTCCAACCCAATAGGTTTACATCGTCATTCGCCCAATCTTCCATCATTACGCGAGAGAAAGTGCCGTTGATGATATCGTCCTGATGTTTGTTGTATAGCGGACGCATGATCTGCTTGAGTTCTTCAGCAAGGTCGAAACACTTGATCTTGGCAGGGTTAGAAAGACGATCTAGCATGTTCGTCACACCGCCGTACTTCAGTGCTTCAGTGATGGTTTCCCAACCGTACTGAATCAGCTTAGAGGCGTACCCTGCATCAATACCTTCTTCGATCATCTTGTCGAAGCATAATAAAGAACCGGTTTGCAGCATGCCGCAAAGGATCGTCTGCTCACCCATTAAATCAGACTTAACTTCAGCGATGAAAGAAGACATCAATACGCCAGCCTTATGACCGCCAGTACCGACTGCGTATGCCTTAGCTAACGCCAGACCTTCACCTTTCGGATCGTTGTCTTCGTGAACTGCAATCAGTGTTGGAACACCAAAGCCACGAACATATTCGTTACGTACTTCAGATCCTGGGCACTTAGGTGCAACCATGATAACGGTTAGGTCATCACGAATTTTCATGCCTTCTTCAACAATGTTGAATCCGTGAGAATAAGAAAGGCAAGCGCCTTGCTTCATCAACGGCATAATAGCGTTAACAACAGCAGTGTGCTGCTTATCAGGTGTCAGATTCAATACTACATCAGCAGTAGGGATAAGCTCTTCGTAAGTACCTACGGTAAAACCATTTTCGGTGGCGCTTTTCCAAGACTGACGCTTCTCGTCGATTGCTGCCTGACGTAAGGTGTAAGATACGTCACAACCGCTGTCACGTAAGTTCATGCCTTGAGCTAAACCCTGAGCACCACAACCGATTACAACAATTTTCTTGCCTTTAAGTGCTTCAACACCGTCCGGGAACTCAGAGATGTCCATAAAACGGCACTTAGCTAGTTGCTCAAGCTGCTCACGTAGTGGCAGTGTATTAAAGTAGTTGTTAGACATTGGATGCATCCGCTTGTTTAAATATGATTGAAATTGACTATCTTTAGATTCAGGGGTGCTACTGTATAGAAAAGTATGCCTTTCGTAAATTGAAATAAATGCAATACAATGTGCCATATTTTGCAAATGTGTGGATGGGCTGGCTATAATTGAGTATATGAATATACGTAGCCTGAAACACTTTCTAGCGCTGGCTGATGATCCTCATTTTGGTCGAGCCAGTAATGCCTGTAATATTAGTATCTCTGCGTTGTCTCGTAACATTAGGCAGCTGGAGGATGACTTAGGTGTAGTCTTATTTAATCGAGATAATCGCACCGTTGTGTTAACGACTGAAGGCCAGAAGTTTCAGCAGTATGCTCGTGGCGCGATCTCTGAATGGATCCTGATTCGAAATGAACTGGTGTCGAGTGATGACCTGCTGCATGGTCAAGTAAGCATGTACTGCTCCGTAACGGCTAGTTACAGCATATTGTTTGACTTGCTCAACCGCTTCCGTCAGACCCATTCGGGCATTGAAATCAAGTTGCATACGGGAGACCCCGAGCATGCTATTACCAGAATAATGGCCGGTGAAGAAGACATTACCATTGCTGCACATCCTCCGACGTTACCAAGAGGTTTAGCATTCAAACCGATACTGGTTTCACCACTGCTATTTATTGCACCTGCCGAACAAAGTGACCCTGATGTACCGCTAACCGCACCCTCATCTCCAAAAGAGTGGGCTACCGTGCCAATGATCCTCTCTGAAGGCGGTATCGCCCGCAATAGAATCGATACATGGTTTCGTAAAATGGATGTAAATCCGCGCATTTATGCGCAGGTTGCAGGTAACGAAGCCATTGTGAGCATGGTGAGCTTGGGGTTGGGGATTGGCGTAGTGCCGAAAATTGTACTCGACAACAGCCCGCTTGCTGACCGAATAAAAATATTAGACGTAAAGCCAACGTTAGAACCTTATGATGTAGGGTTGTTTACGCTCAAGAAAAGCTTGAAGAACCCACTGGTAAACGCATTTTGGTCGCTAGTGAAAGAATCGCGGTAACCAACCCCGTTCTTAAAAAGTTTGCATCATTATAATGCCTTTCTGTGAGCTTGATAGAGGCCTTCAATTGTTAGGCCCTCACCCATTGATGAACCCATTCAACTAACTTCTCATTGAATATATGGTTAATCATATATACTATTAATCATATGTTTTATTGGGGCTCTCCTTAAAATGCAAAAACGAAAGATTTTGTTTGTGTGCACAGGCAACGCTGCTCGCTCTCAAATGGCGGAAGCTTTGCTTCGTAATATGGCTGGTGATGATTTTGATGTGTTTAGCGCAGGAACCAAACCGGCAGGCGTTCACCCTCAGACTCTCGCTGTTTTGAACAAAATTGGCATAACAAAGGAAGGCCTCCGATCAAAAAGTGTGTCTGAGTTTAGAGGAAACGATTTCGACTTTGTTATTTCGCTTTGCGATAAAGCGCGTCTTGAGTGTAAAACCTACCCGACCTCGGGGAAAAGAATGGACTGGAATTTTGAAGACCCGGTTTATCGAGATGGCCCGAACCCTTTTGAGGCGACGCTAAATGAAATTAGCGGGCGTATTTCAATGTTTGTGCTGATAGAAACGAAGAAGGTTCTCCCTCAGGTTGAGCTTGATCCCGTTCAGTTTTTCAAAAGCCTAACAGATGAAGTGCGCTTACGTTGTTTGATGCTCATTCAATATGAAGGGGAGTTATGTGTTTGTGAAATGATGGAAGCCCTTGAAGATATACAGCCGAAGATATCACGTCACTTAGCGCTTCTGAGAAAAAGTGGTTTATTGGTTGGCCGTAGGCAAGGGCAATGGATGTTCTATCGTATCAACCCAGATCTTCCGGCATGGGCTAAGTCTGTACTTGCTGAAACCACCGAAAACAATGTTGGTTATATCGAGAGTAGTATTCAAAATCTTAATGCCATGGGCGAAAGGCCGAACCGTATTTCAGCGTATGGTTAGCGGTTATTTTAGTTTGTTGGGGAGATGTTTTTATGGGTGTTTTTGAACGTTATTTATCACTTTGGGTCGCGCTATCTATTGTGTTAGGTGTCACCCTTGGAAATCTAATGCCTGGCCAGTTTGCCTTAATTGCTGCATTGGAATGGGCGCATGTTAACTTCGTTGTTGCTGTTTTGATTTGGGTAATGATATACCCAATGATGGTCCAGATTGATTTCTCTGCTATCAAAGATGTAGGCAAAAAACCAAAAGGGCTTGCGCTTACTCTGACCATTAATTGGTTAATTAAACCGTTTATCATGGCTGCTTTGGGGTGGTTATTTTTTAAAGTATTCTTTGCTTCTCTAGTCGACCCGCAGAGTGCAAACGAATATATTGCAGGTATGATTTTATTGGGCGTTGCGCCTTGTACCGCAATGGTTTTTGTTTGGAGTCAGTTAACAAAAGGCGATGCCAACTACACATTAGTGCAAGTGTCTGTAAACGATATCATCATGATATTTGCCTATGCGCCGATTACGGCTTTTCTATTGGGTGTAAGTGATATTCAAGTCCCTTGGAAAACGTTAATTCTTTCAGTTGTTTTGTATGTTGTATTGCCTTTATTCGCGGGTGTAGCTACACGAGCGTTTCTTAGTAAAAAAGGCGACCCAGATCGCTTACCGCATTTATTGAATCAATTAAAACCATGGTCTGTCATTGGGTTACTGGGTACTGTCGTTTTATTGTTTGGTTTTCAGGCTGAAACTATCCTTGCAAACCCGCAAACTATTCTATTAATAGCTATTCCATTATTAATACAAACCTATGGCATTTTTGCGATTGCTTATGCTGCGGCGAAAGTTTTAAAGCTTCCTCATAATATCGCTGCGCCCGCTTGTATGATTAGCACGTCGAACTTTTTCGAGCTCGCAGTTGCGGTGGCAATCTCGTTATTTGGGTTACATTCAGGTGCGGCACTGGCAACCGTTGTGGGTGTTTTGGTTGAAGTTCCCGTTATGTTGTCACTGGTTTATTTTGCCAATAGAACGAAATATTTATTTAAAGAGTAAGGCGTAAGATTGCAACCACTAATGATATGGACCGAGAAGGTATGACTGAGTGGGCGCTTTTTTTTGGACGGTGGATTATTTAACTCGAGGTGTTTATGACAATTAAAGTAGGTATTAATGGGTTTGGTCGTATGGGGCGCTTAACGATGAGGGTTGCCTACGAATGGGATAATATTGAAATTGTTCAGGTTAATGACCCTGCGGGTGATGCGGCCACACTAGCACACCTGCTCAATTTTGATTCCGTGCATGGGCGTTGGAGTAATGAAGCGCTTGCAGATGAAGACGGGATGACTATCAATGGGCATTACATCCGTTGCTCAACAAACAAAAGCATTGAAGAGACTGATTGGTCTGGTTGTGATGTGGTGATAGAAGCGTCTGGAAAAATGAAAACCAAAGCCTTACTTCAAGCCTATCTTGATCAAGGCGTTAAGCGCGTGGTTGTCTCCGCACCGGTAAAAGAAGAGGGCGTTTTGAATGTTGTTCTAGGTGTTAACGAGCAGCTTTATGACAAGGCCTCTCACCCTATTGTGACGGCGGCATCCTGTACAACAAACTGTCTTGCACCGGTAGTGAAAGTGGTTCATGAAAAGCTTGGTATTGTGCATGGCTCCATGACCACGATTCATGACATCACCAATACACAGACTATTTTGGATGCACCCCATAAAGACTTGCGTCGTGCGCGTGCTTGCGGCATGAGCCTCATACCCACCACAACCGGTTCAGCAACGGCTATTACTCATATTTTCCCTGAACTAAAGGGCAAGCTAAACGGTCATGCCGTGCGGATTCCTCTGGCGAACGCTTCATTGACTGATTGTGTTTTCGAGGTTAGCAAGTCAACCAGTGCAGAAGAGGTGAATGCATTCTTGAAAGAGGCCGCTGACAACGAGTTAAAAGACATATTGGGTTATGAAGAGCGCCCGTTGGTGTCCATTGATTATAAAACAGACCCTCGTTCAAGCATCATTGATGCGCTCTCTACCATGGTGGTGAATGGTACACAGTTAAAAATTTACGCTTGGTATGACAATGAATGGGGCTACGCTAACCGTATGGCTGAGTTAGTGCGGTTGGTCGGTATGTCTGATAAGCATTAGGTCGATAAAGGATTAATATAATGAAATGGCTTGCGCAGCTGTCACCTGATATTCGCCAATATATGATTGTTACTGGTAATTACTGGGCGTTTACCCTTACCGATGGCGCATTAAGAATGCTGGTCGTATTGTACTTTCACGGTCTGGGTTACAGTCCTTTGGAGGTCGCGATGCTGTTCATTTTTTATGAGATCTTTGGAGTTGTTACCAATTTGGTCGGCGGCTGGTTAGGGGCTCGGCTGGGCTTAAATAAGACCATGAATATTGGCTTGTTTATGCAGATAGTTGCGCTTGCTATGTTATTGGTACCCGAAAGTATGTTGGTGGTAGCTTGGGTTATGGCTGCGCAAGCGATGTCAGGTATCGCAAAAGACCTCAATAAAATGAGCGCAAAAAGCTCTGTTAAGTTACTAGTGCCCGCAGGTGCCGAAAGTCAGCTCTATAAGTGGGTTGCCATACTTACCGGCTCAAAGAACGCTCTCAAAGGGGTGGGTTTTTTCCTCGGTGGCGCGCTGTTAAGTCTATTTGGGTTTCAAGGTGCCATTCTAGGGATGGCAGTCGCACTATTCTTTGTCTGGATTATTAGCCTAATTAGTTTGAAGAAAGATTTAGGTAAAGCGAAAAATAAACCTAAATTTACTGAGCTTTTTTCTAAAAGTAAGGCTATTAATTACCTTTCAGCTGCCAGATTATTTCTGTTTGGTTCTAGAGATGTATGGTTTGTTGTTGCGTTGCCTGTTTATCTAACAAGCAATTTTGGTTGGGATCACTGGTATGTGGGTGGTTTTCTTGCCTCATGGGTTATTGGCTACGGGTTTGTGCAAAGTATCGCGCCAACCATTACTGGCACGAAAAACGGACAGGGACCTGATGGGCATCATGCGCTTGGTTGGGCCATAGCGCTAGGGATCATACCGGTAATTATTGCGCTATCGCTCACTTATGATTGGTATGCCTCAACGACTTTACTCGTCGGACTAATGATATTTGGTATTTTATTTGCCGTTAATTCATCGCTACACAGCTATTTAATCGTTAGCTATGCGGGAGAAGACGGTGTATCGCTGGACGTTGGCTTTTACTACATGGCGAATGCGATGGGTCGCCTAATAGGTACAGTTCTGTCGGGTTGGTTGTATCAAAATTACGGTCTTGCAACCTGCTTATGGGTCTCTGCTGGCCTTGTTGGTTTAACCGCACTTATTTCTATAAGGCTTCCCAAACACTCTGTGCAATAAGTCAAAGGTAAAGCAATAAAGCTGGTTCAATGGGTTCGATTTCGCTTAAACCACTTGGTCGAACTGCTGTTCCATTGACATTAGCAGCTTTCTAGAGGTGACAGCATCCTCTCCTTGATGCATAAAATACAACCCAGACCTATAACCTTCTGCGGTCTTTGCTCGGTTACACACGAAGCAGTCAACGTTCACTGATTGGTTGAAATTATCAGAAATAATGAGCTGTAACTCCTCACCAATCTTGAAGCTTTGTTGGCTCTCTACGGCCATGCCGAAGCAGTTAAAATCGAGCATGGATAATTGCATTGAATCTATATCTATGGTGTTTGATTCACTTGATTTCAGCTGTATGGAAAGAGATGGGGCTAAATAACGGTGGTGGGTGCGACGTTCAGTATTGTTCATATCTGTGGCCAGCCTATATTGTTTTTATTGTATTCCTCTAGTTTAGAATATTATGTAGATAAGAGCCAATAACCGCAATGCTACCAACGGCTATACGTGAGGTTTAGTTTCATTTTCAACGTGGCGTAGTTTGGGGAAATGGCAAACAAACTCACTACCAAGGCCTAAGCTGCTTTTTACTTCTAGTTCACCGTCATGATTTCTGAGTACGTGTTTTACGATTGCTAAGCCAAGCCCGGAGCCTCCAGTGTCTTTATGACGGCTAGGGTCTGCGCGATAGAAACGTTCGGTTAAGCGGGGGATGTGAATGGGGTCGAAACCTACGCCGCTGTCTTTAACTGAAAGGTGCACGCCTTCGCGATCAGACCACCAATGAATATCAACCTCGCCTTCTGCAGGGGTGTACTTAACCGCATTAAATATGATGTTTGAAAAGGCGCTCCTGAGTTGATTTTCATCGCCAATAAAAGAGCCGTCAACGCTATTGGTAAGGTTGATTTTATGGCCCTGATCGCCACTGAGTGCCACAGCATCACTTTTTATGCTTTCTAGTAGGTGATGAATAGATGTTTCTTTTTGCGCCTGGTTTTGATCTATCGTTTCAAATTTTGCGAGTAGCAAGAGGTCGCTGATCAACTGCTCCATCCTGTTTGCTTGCAGGGACATCGTGTTTAAGGCTCTTTTCCATATAGGCGGAAGTGAGTCGCTGTTCCCTGACAGCGTCTCAAGGTAGCCGCTAATGACCGTAAGGGGGGTGCGTAGTTCGTGAGACACATTGCTGACAAAGTCTTTTCGCATCTGTTCTAGATTGTGCACACGGGTGATATCTTGAGCAATAATCAATCGGTCATCTTCACCGAATAGTGTGATACGAAAGCGTAATACAATATGAGGCTTTGCAGGAGAAGATAGCTCTATGGGCTCATCATAGTTTTTTTGTTCAAAATAAGTCTTAAATGCAGGGGTTCGAATCAGGTTATAGATGGGTTGACCATGGTCAGAGCGTTGGATAAAACCAAGGTAATGAGTGGCTGACTTATTCCACCACTCCATTGCCCCTAGCGCATCTGTCATTATTACCGCATCATTCAATGCGTTGGCAGATTCCTGCACTCTATTGATCATCGTTCTCAAACGATCTTGGGCGTCGTTATGCCCTTGTTGCAGCTTATGAATGCCGTCGAATAGGTCTCCCCAGAGGCCATGGCTTTCAGGAAGTTTGCTTTTGTTGACGGGAGAGTATAGCCACTGGTGCAGTTTGATGGCTTGCACTAGGGTCCAGACAAGATACACAGTGAGCCCAACGACCAGCACCCAGCTGACAGATCCCACTATTACCCCAATCGCTACTAACGCTGCTATAGCTAAAAGAATACGGTGAATATAGCTTTGCCAGTTCTTTCTCATCGTTAAAGGTGACCGCATTAAATTGGACCTAAGCGACTTTGGTTGAAAATCGGTAGCCTGCACCCCTTACTGTTTGAATGAGGTGCTCATGCCGACTTCCCAAAGCCTTTCTCAGTCGTCTGATGTGTACATCGACTGTTCGTTCTTCAACGTAAACATTACCACCCCAGACGTGGTCGAGCAATTGAGTTCGTGTATAAACTCGATCTTGGTGGGTCATAAAAAATTGCAGTAGTCGGTATTCGGTTGGCCCCATTGTCAGCGGGTGACCATCTGAGGTTACTCGGTGACCAACGGGGTCGAGAATTAGATCATCGACGTCGATAGGCGTTTCTTTGCCTTGTGGGGTCGCTCTTCGAAGAACTGCCTTGAGGCGAGCAACGAGTTCCCGGGGTGAAAAAGGTTTGGTGATGTAGTCATCAGCGCCAACTTCTAACCCCTGAATTTTATTGTCTTCTTCTGTTTTTGCTGTAAGCATTATTATCGGGATTTCAGATGTCCCTTCATCCTTTTTCAATCGGCGTGCCAGTTCTACTCCTGTTGTGCCGGGAAGCATCCAGTCCAGTAGAATTAAGTCTGGAGCATGATCTATGACCAACGAATGAGCTTCTCGAGCATCGCTTGCTTCCAGGCAATGATAATCTGCCATTTCAAGTGCTACGGCTATCATTTCACGGATTGGCGCTTCGTCATCTACAATGAGTACGGTTTTTCCTGTCATCCTTTCTGACCTATTTCAATAATTCGATTGGTCACCATTACAGCGGGAGTATGTTACAAGTATATGACAATGTGACTTTTTTATTAACGTAGACGTGGGTTCTATGATTACAAGAACTCGATCACTACTCCAACAAAAATCGCTAAACCTACCCAGTGATTGTTGAGAAAGGCTTTAAAACACTCGTCTCGATTCCTGTTTCGTATTAGGTGTTGCTGATATACAAACAGCGTTGCTGCGACCACTACCGAGAGGTAGAAGAATGATCCTAGTTCAGCCTGTTGTCCTACTATACAAAGTACCAGTATTACCAGTGTTTGAAGTCCGGCGATAACCATTCTGTCCGCGTTGCCAAATAAAATGGCAGTGGACTTGACGCCAATTTTGATATCGTCGTCTCGATCAACCATCGCGTACATGGTGTCATAGGCAACAGTCCAGAGAACCGTAATGATATAGAGCAGCCATACCTGTTTATGAAGTTCGCCGGTTTCGGCGGCGTAAGCCATGGGGACTGACCAAGCAAAGGCCGCACCCAGCACGACTTGTGGGAGGTAGGTGTGGCGTTTCATAAAGGGATATGTAGCGGCTAGTGCAAGCCCACCGAATGATAGATATATGGTCAGTGTGTTGGTAAATAACACAAGAATAAACGCTGCTGCGCAGAGTGTTGTAAATAGAATTAATGTTTCCTTAACGGTAACGTCACCTGCCGGTAATGGTCGGTTTTTAGTGCGCTTGACGTGGCCATCTATATTTCGGTCAGCAAAGTCGTTAATAACACACCCCGCTGACCTCATTAAAATAACACCGGCGATGAAAATAAACAGCACGTTTAAAGAGGGTACCCCTGATGCAGCAAACCAGAGAGACCAAAGGGTTGGCCATAGCAGCAGGTAGACGCCAATAGGGCGGTCCAATCGCGTGAGCTGGATATAATAAGGAAGCTGCTTTTTGAAATTATAGGTTTGGCCAGATGGACTGTTCATGATGTTTTGGGCAGAGCGATAGTGGTTTGAATTGAAGAACCAGAGGGGCAAAAGGTATCTCTGGATGCATGAAGTATCTGTCGGTATCTTACAGATTCTTTTCAATAATACTACTGCTATCAAAGCCTGAGCGGGGAGCCCGTCATGATGTATCGGTGATATTTAGGGCTTGTTACTAAGGATAGAAGGTAGAAATAGCTCGCTCACCAATAGTGGTCTTTTATGTAGATAAAACACAGATCGCCTTCCCCATAGTGAGCCTTGGATTGTCTCTCTTGTTTGCATGGTAAGCGATTCGGGCGATGCTTGGGTAATCTGCAAAGGGCCTCGCTCCATCGCTTTGGATTTAAATAAAAACGAACCTAGTGACCGGTTACCAAGGCTTTTTAATTGACGCTCTTCGCCACGTAACGTACTGCTTGGGATTATACTGCGAGCGATCACCCAAGGCTCGTTATGACACAGCAACTCAACTTCACGTATCAACGCATAGGAGGTTATTGGGCAGCCCAATAAAAGCGCTTCATCATGGTTAGGGTTTAACCATTGTTGGCGAATAACTTTAACGGAGAAATCTCCGTTGCTTGCTTGAATCAATCGCTGTGTTAATGAGCCGCGATCGAGTATCCAGTCGCGCCACTCATAGGGTAAATAGAATGAGGGAACTCTACGAAAAGCATGCCAGCGATCGTTTAGCGACATTAATTAAGTCCTGTGCAGTGGCCTAGAGGGTGGTGGCTGGGTGATTCGAGGGGAGCTATTATAACGTAGAGCATAATCTATCTGCCATGACCATTTCAAAATTGGAACGCCTAATGACTAATAAAGTGGAATTTAAACGCCACCTTTGATTTAATTTAAGGCAATTATGAAGCACAATCGTCAGAAATGAGGTTGATAGCAGAGGATATAATATGAAGAAGTGGCAGTGTGTTGTGTGTGGGCTGATTTATGACGAAGCCGAAGGTTGGCCCGACGAGGGTATTGAGCCAGGTACTGCGTGGGGTGATGTGCCCGAAGACTGGCTTTGTCCTGACTGTGGTGTCGGCAAAGAAGACTTTGAAATGATTGAATTATAATCTCGCCCCTAAACCAGACATTAACATCAGAGTTTACTCTATGACAGAGACTAATACTGCTCTTGCGCTTGATATTGCGCCAATTATCATTATCGGTACTGGGATGTCCGGTTATTCATTGGCTCGCGAAATTAGAAAGCTAAATAAAGATGTAGCACTAATGCTGGTGACTGCTGATGATGGGCACTCTTATTCGAAACCGATGCTGTCTACCGGGTTTACTAAGGCAAAGACGGCTGAACAGTTGTCGATGGCTGATCCAGGGAAAATGGCTGAGCAGCTGTCTCTTGAGGTGAGAACGTTTACCACGGTAACGGGAATCGATACCGACCAGCATATAGTTCGTATTGGTGATGAGGTGTTTGCATATAGCAAGTTAGTGATCGCTTGGGGCGCCAACATTGTTCAGTTAGATATACCAGGGTCGGGAGCGGATAAAGTATTCTCTATCAATGATTTAGCTGACTATCGTCGTTTTAGAGCGTCGCTTAGCGGAAAGAAGCGTGTCTTGATTATGGGCGCGGGCCTTATTGGTTGTGAATTTGCCAATGACCTTAGGATAGGGGGGTATCAAGTAGACGTAGTTGCACCTTCTGATACGGTACTAACGGGTTTACTGCCTGTTGACGCAGGTGAGTCAGTTGCTGAGGGGCTGAAGAGTGCTGGGGTGCAGTTTCACTTTGGTCGAGTCGTGACCCAAGTTGATGCGCTGGAGCAAGGGGTTGCTGCAATCTTGAATGATGGCTCGACTATTGAGACCGATATTGTCATTTCTGCTGTTGGGCTAAAGCCCAGAACTGTGTTGGCAAATAATGCAGGGTTGCTGGTTAACAACGGTATTGTGGTTAATCGCATGCTAGAGACCTCTGCTCCAGATGTGTTTGCCCTAGGGGATTGCGCGGAAGTCGATGGCCAGGTATTACTTTATGTTTTACCGTTAATGGCCTGTGCTCGCGCCTTGGCTAAGACATTGACGGGACAGCCTACCGATGTCAATTACGGGGTGATGCCTATTATGACTAAGACGCCTGCATGTCCTGCTGTAGTATTGCCTCCGAAGCCGGGCATTGAAGGGGCTTGGTCAACTATACGAGAGGGTTCTCACGTAAAAGCACTGTTTAATGACCTGAATGGATCCCTGCAAGGTTTTGCACTTACAGGCGATTTCACCGCTGAAAAGCAGGCTTTAGTCAAACTGGTGCCTGCTAGTCACTGAAAGAATTGAAGTAGAAACAACTGAGCTGTATCAAAACACGCTTGTGATAGAGTGCTATATTTAGACTGGAAGGTAAGCGTTAAGTCTAATTTATAGAAGGTGTAGCTGCTATGAAGGAATATTCAGAAATCCGTGTTCAACTGCTGGGTAGACGAGCTGAACTTGAAAGTAGGCTGGGTAGTATTAAGAAAGATATTTCAAAGCCTTTGGATCATGATTTTGCTGAACAGGCAGTAGAGTTAGAAAACGATGAAGTACTTCAGGCCTTAGGGACAGAAGCGGAGGCTGAAATTAACAAAATTAATAGCGCATTAATTCGTATGGATGAAGAGCGTTATGGGGAGTGCGTTAGCTGTGGGGTTAGTATTTCCGCCGAAAGGTTAGCAGTAAGGCCATTCTCTTCTCGTTGTATTAGCTGTGCGACTAAGGAAGAGGCGCATTAGCGCTAATAGATACTTAACATTTAAGAGTGCGTGTGGCGACACTGTAACTCATTTACAGGCTCGGCTCAGACGCACTCTTGTTAAAATATATATTCTGCTTCTAGGTTGACCCTATAGTTATCAGGGTTCAGCGGGTTATTGTCGTAATTCTTACCATTTTCTTGCCACATCTGTTCTTCTGCCATTTTTACTGACTGGCGCTCATCGTTACTGTATGGTTCTTTATCAGATGATATGGAAAGTGCTTTAACTGTCCAGCCATCTTCTGGTTCAGTATATTGGCTTTTCGCGCTATCGTTCAAGAATGGAATATTATTGTTTAACCGTAGTGGTTGCGTACTGATTGTATTATTTGAATCTCTTTCTCCGGGTAAGTACTTTCTGGCCTCATATTGAGGTATATGGGGTTGTGTTTCCGTAGGCGCGTCAAGCTCCGGGTCATAATTGAGGTCAATAGCAAAAATAGGTGATGAAAGCGCTATTGTGACGATGAACGACGATATTGTTTTTACCAGAATGTGACGACTTCTCATAAGCGTACTCCTAATAACTCATCACTAAATGTTACCAGTTTATGTAGACGATGATATGAGGGTTTACCGAAATGCCCTGTTATTGTGTCATGTTTGGCAATTGAATTATTACAGGCGCTGCTGTTTACTGTGAAAATGATTCCTGAAAAAGAGAGCGTTGCATGACTAAAGTGCTTGAGAAATTAGTAGAACTTTTACAGCTAGAGCCGTTGGGTGAACTTAGCTTTCGAGGCAATAGCGAAAACCTGGGGTTTCGGAATGTTTTTGGCGGTCAGGTGCTTGGTCAAGCATTGATGGCTGGTTATAAAACAGTTGAGGGCAAAGATGCTCACTCAATGCATGGGTATTTTCTGCGCCCTGGGGATCATTCGTTGCCGATTGATTATGAGGTCCAGGTTGTCCGTGATGGCGCGACTTTTTCAACTCGGCGGGTGATAGCGAAACAGAATGATAAGGAAATATTCGCAATGATAGGGTCTTTTCAAGCGCCGGAAGAAGGCTTTGATCATCAGTTTGAGATGCCGGATGCTCATGCTCCTGAAGGCGTATTTTCGGAGCTTGAAACACGGCGAAAATTTAAAGAGTTAATCCCTGAAAAGGTTAGAGATCAATATACACGAGATCGTCCTATAGAAATTCGACCTCTTGACCCTATCAACTACCTAGCACCGGATGTACGTAAACCGTATAAGCAAAATTGGTTTCGAGCGATTGCCAGCTTGCCAGATGACCCAGTGATTCATCAATGTATTTTGGCCTATGCTTCAGATTTTGGGCTGCTTGGCACGTCGATGCTTCCCCATGGTGTTACCTTTATGGGTAAAGGAATGCAGGTTGCGAGTTTGGATCATGCGATATGGTTTCATCGAGATTTTAGGGTCGATGATTGGTTATTATACGATATGGATAGCCCAAGTTCGTCACATGGGAGAGGGCTTAACCGTGGAAATATGTATAACCAGGAGGGGGTCCTGGTCGCTTCGATCTGTCAGGAAGCGCTGATTCGGCGGCGCAAGTAAGTGTTGAGTGGCGTAAAAGTGGCTCGGATAACAGAGGTTTCAGGTAACCCTTTTGCAGATCTTTGGCACCATCAAAACGGTCGTTTTAGGTCTCCCCCAGGCTGTCCATGGGTCGACCGGCGACACTCAGCGCAAATGCTGCCGGTTCTCGCTCAGCTTGCTATTTCAGGGAATAAACCTTTTCAGTTTCCTAGCGGGCATTATCTATCAAGACAATCGTCCTTGCAGATGCTTGACTCAACCACTGATGAGCCTTCGATTAGCTGGCTGGGCCAAGCCTGTTTTTATATACGTTTTAAGGGACTTAGAGTCCTGACTGATCCATTTTTGTCTGAGCGAGCGTCCCCCCTTAGGTTTGGTGGGCCTAGACGGTTAGTTCCAGCCCCGATTGGGATAAAGGACCTCGCGCCAGATGTTATTGTCATCTCCCATAATCATTATGATCACCTTGACACAAACGCGCTAAGTTATATTGTCGATAAAGCAAATATCACTGTCATTACAACATTGAAGACCGGTCGGTTGTTGCGCAAGCTGGGTTTTAAACGTGTGATTGAAATGGATTGGTATCAACAGCTGGTAGATGGTGGTAGTCAATACCAATGCTTACCTGCGTATCACTTTTCGGGAAGAAATTTGATGGATGAGAATCGTGCTTTGTGGGGTAGCTTTTCGATTGAACATAACGGGGTAAAAGTATTTTTTGCTGGAGATACAGGCTATGGCGCGGAGTTTTTAAGAATAGGGCGGTTAACGGGGCCTTATGATATAGCACTTGTGCCGATTGGTGCTTATTCGCCCAGATCTGTTTTTGCTGCTGTTCATGCCGACCCTGAAGAAGCGATAAAAATTGGCGAAGATATTGGCGCAAGGCACCTAATTGGGATGCATTGGGGAACAGTGAGGTTAACCACTGAGTCGATGGTTGAGCCTGCAGAGCGTTTTTTAGCGGCGCAATCACGGGTTGGAAAATCTATTATGGCGATTGGGGAAACGCGACCGCTAGTGCCTCGTTAAGCGAGAGCCGCGTAATTATCCATTTCCGAGAGCCACAGCTTCAGTTTGTTGAGAGGGAGAGGAGGCGATATGTAATAGCCTTGAATGAGATCGCAATTGAGGCTTTTTAAAATATCTACGATATGCTGACTCTCTACACCCTCTGCTACTACGGTAAATCCAAGCCGGTGACACATTTCAATCGTTGTTTTGATGATCACCTGATCATCGGTATTGCTGGTCAAATCAAATACCAGTGATTTATCAATCTTGATCTCATTGGCCGGTAGTTTCTTGATATATGCAAGGGATGAATAGCCAGTACCAAAATCGTCTATTGATAACCTTACTCCTGGTTGGCTTAGATCTTCCAAAACTTGAAGTGCCTTTAGGGGGTCTTCCATCATTGATGTTTCGGTCAATTCGATGGTTATTTTATGCGTTCTGTTCTGATTACTATTCAGTGCCTCTGCGATGAATGAGGCAAAGTCGTCTTCTCTCAGGTTTTTAGCTGAAATATTAATAGAGATATCGATCTCATGGCCCTGTACTAGAAGCTCTTGTTGCACTCTTAGGGCTTCTTTAACGACCCAGCGCGTCAGAGGTTTGATAATGCCCGTCTGTTCAGCAATAGGAATAAATTCATCTGGACGAACGAACCCGAAGCGGTGGTGATGCCAGCGAATCAGCGCTTCGAGTCCGACTACCGAATTAGATTTAAGGTCTATTTTGGGTTGAAAATAAAGTGACAGTTGATCATTGCTGATGGCCTGTTTCAGTTCAGACATCAATGTCAGTCGACGAGCGTTATATCGATCCTGTTCTGGCTGGTAGTAGTCTAACTTTCGGTCACTTTTTTCGGCGGTTTCTAAGGCAACATTTGCATGGCGAATTAGTGTAGATGCATCGCGGCCATTTTCGGGAAAGGTCGAAACCCCTATTGCCGGATCGAGTTCCAGCATCATGCCTTTGAATTCAATCGGGTTATCTAACTCGGCTATTACCGCGTTGGCGGCTTCCCGAACTTGCTCTGAGTGTTTGATGTCGATGAGTAGACCAAACGTTGCGCCCTCGAAGGAGAACGCATAGTAAGAATGAGTATCTTGAATTTCAGCTACCTGGATGCCCGGCAGTTTCTGAACGGTTTCATTGATAAGGTTTGCTGCCTCTTCGATTAAAAGGTCAGCGTTGTTATGGCCAAGGGTTTTGTTAATCTCATGAAAGCGAGTCAGGTTTATTAGGCACACAGCAAACCGAGCCTCCTTTCTGCGTCGGACGCTATCATTAATCAGCATTTCAAAACAGGCTCGGTTCGGTAGGCCGGTTATGGGGTGGTGCAGGGCCTGGTTCATGAGTTTAATTTCAGTTTGTAGTCTCTCTTTGTGTTCTTTGATAGTAGACTCTTGAGCGGCGAGTTTATCCTCCCTTTCCCGGTATAGCCTTTCCGCGAGTGCAATGGTTAGTAAGATGGCTTCGAGCGCTGAGCCTATTTGCATGCCGTATTCACTGATGAAATTACTAGGGATCGCGCCTGCTTTATTTAGGGCCGTCATAGCAGTTCCCGCGGTTAACAACCCCCAGGCGATTGTATAGTAACGGGCCAAATGAACACCTTTTGCCCAAATAATAGGGCCGATTGCAAATAGCATCAGGTAGCTGGGAATAGCGAGCAAAACAGATGCTCGAACAGAGTATGCGTAGTCTAGAAAAAAGGACGCGATAATGCAGCCAAATGCCAGCGTAGCGATGACTTTGGTAGATCGGTCAAGTGTCTTGCTATGGCTTTTCAAAGAAAGGAATGAGCTGGCAAACAGGGCTGAAAAGAGTGTCGTGAAGGGTATTACAATTAACAAACTCTGATTATGGATTACGGGAAAGTCTGGAAACAAAACCTGAAATGGCTTGCCTCGCATGGTTGCAAAAAAGAAAACGTAGCCAAATGTGGCCATAGAATAATAAAGATATGTCTTTTCTCGTAAGGCGAGGTAGACGAAGAAATTGAACAATGCTAACACGGTCAAAATGCCGTAGAAGACGGCATGTATCTGGTCTTCTTGGCCAATGTCAATCAAGAACGTTTGCTTGTCCCATAAGCTTATCGGCACTTGCATAGTACCTTCTGTTTGAATTCTGACCAAGTAGTGGCTGGTGGTATTCGCTTGAATGGGCGACGGAAACAGAAAATAAGGGTGGTCTATCATTCGTTTTGAAAATGGAAGATGATCCCCTGTTTTATGAAGGCTAATTACCTTGCCGTCTTCTATTTGGTATAGGTCTATATAATCTAGCTGAAGGTAATTGATTTCGAGTAATTTATCTGCATTGCTATTGTAGGGGTTGGTAATAGAAAACCTAAACCAGTACGGAGACTTGGTATAGCCAAAATTTGAAATTTCGCCCGACACTTCAACCCATTTGTTATCGTCTATATTCTGAAGGAGTTGGTCGACATTAAGAGAGCCTGAGGTATCTTCAATGTAGCTTACGTCTAGAAGCTGCTGTGAGACCCCTGTTCGAATTTCATTTTTAGCGGCGAATAACTGGGGGCTTAATAGCACCAGCGCCAATAGTAATAGTGTTTTTAATTGCATATAGACTGCATATCGAATCTTATTATTGTTAACGGCAATGTATCAGTTTAGGGCTTTTACCTATTAGTAAAGATATAGGCTCTTGTTGTCCTAATGTAAAGTGATGCCATGTTGTTTATCGTTATAAATAGTTAGTGAGTACTCCGTTAATGTAACGTTTGTTGATGTCATCTTTTATGTTGTGAGGTTTGGTTAGGTGACAGCAATTGAGCTGGAGATGCTTTTTACCGCCGGCTGAATACGATTTCTTCCTTTTGTTTTTGCTTCATATAAGTTGATATCGGCTTGTTTTAATATTTTATTAATACCTTTATGCTGACTAACTGCGCAGATGCCTGCACTCACGGTGAGAGGTATAGTTTCAAACTTATGGCTGAAGGTGTGTTCTTCTACCGCGGCTCGTAACCTTTCTGCTAAAGTTAATGCTTGCAATAGTGATGTGTCGGGTAGAAGCATTAAGAACTCCTCCCCGCCCCAGCGTGAGACTACATCTATTTTTCGTGAAAGCTCTTTTAATAGTGAAGAGAATTCTTTTAAAACCGCATCTCCAGCATCATGCCCATAGGTATCGTTGACACGTTTGAAATGGTCGATATCCATAAGAATAATTGAGAAATAGCTATTACTACGCTGGTGGCGATAGAATTCTTTGTCCAGACACTCCTTCATATCTCTACGATTAGATAAGGTTGTCAGCTCGTCAGTTCTCGCAGCATATTCGTATAGTGTGGCCATGTCGATTAGTTCATTTTTTGCGGTTCGTCTGGCGTCATCCAGAATGTACGCACAGGCCGTGACGAACGATAGCGTGGCGAGAAAACGGAGTTTGAAGTCAGGGTCGTATTCAGTTGTTGCAAAGGGGAGCTGAGGAAAGAAAAATATAATCAATACCGCAAAAATGGCACCTATAGACAGTGTGAGTCCATATTTTATACCAAAAATATAAAAACCAATCGGTGGAAAAACATAAAACCATAGAGGGCCTGTATTGCTTTCGCCACCTGAGGCGGTCAAATACAAAAACAGAACGCCCACCATTGATATGAAGGTATTCTGATAGAACCGTTTATTTTGTTTAAAGTGATAGTTGATCAGATTAACGAGTGTAATGATGGCAAAAATAAACAGTACGTTGCCATGAAAGTGGTGGCCTGAGATATGTGACTTACTGCCGATAATAATTAAAAAGAATAGGGCTCCTAGCGATAACAATCTAGCGACATCTGTCACTCGTTGGTCATCTCGTTCTTTTACAGAAATGATTCGTGAATTCACTCTTTCCTGAATGGAATTTGATGGATCATTTATCTGAGTCATTTGAGCTCTGTTTGAGGTGGCCGATTTTTCTCTCCATTTTTTCTCTTTCATCTTTAAGTCATAGCTTAGATGGGCCTAACTGTAAATGTGTCATGCTGAAGATTTTCGCAGAAACTAACAAAATGACAGGTAGCATACAGCTACTTAATATTGGCTCGTCTGTTATTGTGTTATATGTAGGATAATATGACCTAAAGAGGTTTCATTTTCCCCCGTTTCATCCTATAGTGCGCCCACCTAAAAGCCATCTTGTAAAATGTTATCGCTGACAATCTCAAGGTGGACTTATTGATTAGGGGACAACCTGACTAATCTCGGGTTTGACAGTATCACTGGTTGATAGCGAATATTCATAAGCCAAAGGGGTCCAGCGTGATGGAGTTCTCAAACATTAATCAAATTGAAAAAGCATCTGCTCCTTACCAAAATGAAATGATGCGTTTGGGAGTCGGCCTCTTCTTTATGGTCGGCATCATGTTTTATGTTGCCACCACGACTAAAGGTGTTGATGGTAACTATATGCTTGTTATTGCCGCTATGATTGGCGGTTATATGGCTATGAATATTGGAGCCAATGATGTTGCCAACAATGTAGGCCCTGCGGTCGGCTCCAATGCGTTAACGCTTACAGGTGCAATCATTATTGCGGCAACATTTGAGGCAGCAGGTGCGTTGCTGGCGGGTGGTGAAGTGGTTGGCACCATCAAAAAAGGCATTATTGATCCGTCATCTATTACTGATCCAGATGTATTTATATGGCTTATGATGGCTGCATTGTTAGCGGGGGCGCTCTGGCTTAATCTAGCCACGTGGGTTGGAGCACCGGTTTCTACTACTCACTCTATTGTGGGAGGGGTCTTGGGGGCAGGTATTGCCGCCGGAGGCTTTGGAATTGCTAACTGGAGTAAAATGGGGGCGATTGCAGCAAGCTGGGTTATTTCGCCGGTATTGGGGGGGATTATTGCGGCTGCTTTCTTATATTTAATTAAGAAAACAGTACTCTACCGAGATGATGTTGCTACCGCTGCAAAGAGAATCGTACCTTTGCTAATTGCGTTAATGGCGTGGGCGTTTGTTACCTATCTGGCGCTTAAAGGCCTGAAGAAAATTTGGAAGTTAGATTTTTTAACTGCCGGAGGGGTTGGACTTGCTGCTGCAATGTTAGTACTTTTTTTGGTAAAGCCCGGGATCAACCGATTAGCCGACAGCATCGAGAACTCCAAAGAAGGTGTAAACGCGTTGTTTACAGTTCCTCTAATATTTGCAGCAGCCATGTTGAGTTTTGCTCACGGGGCAAATGACGTTGCAAATGCTGTTGGGCCTCTGGCGGCCATTAATGATTCGTTAGTTAATTCAGGTGTTTCCGCAAAAGCACATATTCCGATCTGGGTTATGATGGTTGGGGCTATCGGTATCTCTCTTGGCCTTATGTTATATGGGCCAAAATTGATTAAAACAGTAGGCTCTGAAATCACCGAATTGAACAAAGTTCGTGCTTTTTGCGTGGCCATGGCTGCTGCTATTACGGTTATCATCGCTTCTCAATTAGGACTGCCTGTGAGTTCTACTCATATTGCTGTTGGTGGTATTTTTGGTGTTGGTTTCTTGCGGGAGTATTTAAAGGTCAGTTATGCAAGTCAGCTTCACTCTATTGCCGAGCGTCACGAAGGTCAGGATAGGGAGCAAGTTCGGAAGTTTTTGGAAGACTTCAAAAAAGCATCGGTTGATGAAATGGACCAAATGCTGAAAAAATTGAAGGCTAAGCAAGCAGACGTTGTGCTACCTAAAAGTGAGCGGAAACGTTTAAAACTTGTTTATCGTGAAGAGTTGGTTAAGCGTTCTCATTTTGCAAAAATAGCAGCGGCTTGGATTATTACTGTACCTGCTTCTGCGCTACTGGCTGCTATATTATTTTTTACCATCCGAGGTATTATGATGCCTTAAGTGGCTGAACAATAAAGACCGCCATTAAGTGCTTTAATTGCGGTCTTTATACTCTCTTGCTTTGTTCCCCTATCTCTATTTTCTCACTCTTTTCTGCCTAGACCAAGCTAATGGCTACATTGTTTTTAACAACTCTATCATCGCGTTTTTAAATAATTCTATAGTTTCATTGTTAATTTTGGCTATAGTATAGGTGATCCACGTTGGAAATTGCTGTTGTGTTGCAGGATGTTACATGAATGTACTGTTAGTTGAAGATAGTCGCGCGATTCGTCATCTCGTTACCGCATATGTTGAGGAGGTTGGCCATCGTGTGATGTCCGCTGAAAGTGGTGAAATTGCGATGGAGCTATTTGACCAAAACCAAGTTGATCTGGTGTTAATGGATATTGAGCTGCCAGGCATCGACGGTTTTGAGGTTACCCGAAGAATGCGGGCAAGGCTCTCTGATGATTGGCTGCCGATTGTCTTTCTTAGCTCTAACGCTTCTGACCAGCATTTTGTGGAGGGGATCAAAGCAGGCGGTGATGCTTACCTTTCCAAACCTGTGAATGGGCCTGTATTGCAGTCAATGGTGCAGGCAATGGGACGTATTGCCGCTATACAGGAGCAGTTGCAGACGGTTAATGAAGAGCTATCCCGCCTCGCGCATATTGATTCATTGACGGAGTTAAATAATCGTCGAGGGTTCGTTTTGCATTATGGTCGTGAGTGGGGTCGTTCGAGCCGGGAATCACAGCCGATCTCAGTCATCATGATCGATATCGATTCGTTTAAAACCTATAATGATAATTATGGTCATTTGGCTGGTGATGACTGTTTACGGCTGGTATCTAAAATATTGATGAGTAATCTCCTGAGGCCTGTGGATATGGTGGCAAGATACGGGGGGGAGGAGTTTGTCGTACTGCTGCCTAATACCTCTCTTGATGGCGCTAAATTGGTAGCGGAGCGGTTAAGAAGTTCTATAGAGAATGAAAATATGCTTCATGAGTTCTCTCCTGTTGGAAAGTGCATAACGATTAGTGCGGGTTGTGCTGAAAAGGCAGCAGGTCAGCTACCTAATCAATTAATCGATGCCGCGGACAAGAATCTTTACAAGGCTAAAGTAAATGGTCGTAATCAGATTTTTGGTGAGTAGTTTGGGTCAAAATACTTTCTGGCGCTGCTAAATAACAAATGGTTATAATAAAGTGAAGTATCCAAGTATTGGGTTGACGTTGATGCTTGGGTTATAGGTAATAGTTCTGTGTTTAAGGGAGTTTTTATGAGTAGTGCAGAAGAGAGTCGTCAGGCTAAGGTTATTTCAGAGTTACGTACCTTTATCAAAAAAGTACTGAGTGACCCTGCCGTTGCGAGTAAGTGTATGGATATTGCGCGAAACCTTAAAAATGAGTCAGACGCGGATATGAAAATTGCTGCGGCGATTAGTGCCGAGACAATTGTCAGGATCCCGGAGATTCATAGCGATGCCGATCGCATTTTTATTGATATTATTAAAGATGTATTAGAAGATGAAGCCGCACTTTATTAGGTCGTGGGTGACTTGATAAGGTGTTCTATCCTGTTTAATAGTGCCGGGTATGATGTCAGCATTTGACTTCGTGATGCGATTGTCATATCGGCATATTCAAACCCTGGGCAAACTGATTCACTAATTAGACCATAATCCCCTTTTAATAGCTGACTTGCTTTCCAGTACCCCCCTTTTACCTCCAATTGAAATTGATGACCTTGACTTAGGTTTGGGCCAAGCACTCGTGTTATCAGCTCTCCATGAGGGCTAATTAGCGTGTACTCAATGGGTGAGCCTGCATGAAAAAAATGAATAATATCAGATTTATTTTGGTGGAAAAAACCTGTTGGGGAGTCGTTGGTTAACAGGTAGTAAATTGAGCTCATTGCTCGCTGATTATTATCTATTGTGTAATCTGACTCGTAAGTTTTTTTATAATACCCCCCTTCGATATGAGGCGTTAGCCCTAAAGATTGAATGATAAGGTCTTTGCTGTCCATATCACTTAGCTGGCTTGAGTTTTTGAGTGCTGGTGGTTACAGAGTCTTTCAAATGCGGAAATTTCACTCGCAATTTTGGGGTGCTTTGCCAGCTCGACTTGTTCACTCAAAATGTCTTCAAGAATATTGATAGTCGTGAGTGGGTTAGCTAGTACGACTCTAAATACAACACAGGGCGTGCCTTGGTATAGGAGGGGCTCTAAACGCGTTCGTGAGACAAATGCTTTTCCAAGTTCTCGCTGGGTTTTCTGTATGTATTTGGTGATTCGGTTCAAGTGAGTGTTGATACGCTCCATTTCAACCGGTGACGCGAGAAGGAGCGCCTCTTGCGCCCAGTTTGGGCAGTAGCGGTAGGTGAGTATATTGAGTTCAGGCTTGGTTATCAGTTCGAACGAGTCGTTTTGCTCAATTAGGTTGGCAAATGCACGCGCTTTTTCAATGCCTTGATCAATTAAGATCTCATAGCCTTCTCGGCCAATTATTCTTAGCCCTGAGTGAACAAGCATTGCCATGCCGGGGCGAGACCCCTCTAACGTTGTACTGCCAAGGTCTTTAGATCCTTTTCGAATTACGTATTGGGCATGATGCTCTATCGAGCTAAGCTTGGTTGGATCTTTAAAAATGACTAAGCCAGCACCCATCGGTACATAGAGTTGCTTATGGGCATCTAGTGTTACCGAGTCGGCTTTCTCTATGCCTTTAAGTAAATGCTTATTGTGCCTTGAGAAAAGCGTTGGGCCACCCCATGCTGCATCGACATGAAAGTGCGCTTTGAATTCTCGCGCGATTTCTGCGAGTTCGTCCAAAGGGTCTACATTGCCGGTTTCGGTTGTTCCGGCGATGCCGACAATAGAGATTATTTTGATTTTTTTGCTTTGCAGCTCAATGCACGTCTTTCTTAGCTGGTCGAGTTGAATGCGATTATCATCATCTGTGTCGATGGCAACAAGGTTTTCTCGGCCTATACCCAGTAGGTCTGCAGTCTTGCTAAGTGAGTAGTGACCCCGTTTAGATACAACGATCGCCGCCCCTTCATAGCCGTAGTATCTTAAGGCTTTGAATAATCCTTGTTGATTGATACCTTTAAAGTTCCCTTCTGCCGGGAAAGCAAGGTTTCTTGCGGCCCATAGCGCGGTAATGTTAGCGATAGTGCCGCCAGATGCCATAGAGCCAAGTGCATGATATGAATCGTGCATCCAGCGGTTGTAAAAGTCGCCATCTTGTTCGTATACCAGTCGGTGTAACATCCCCATTACCTGACGTTCCATTGGCGTAAACGCTTTGGATGTCTCGGTCTTGACCAGGTTTTGATTAAGCGCAATCATTATTTTCGAAAGGGGGAGCATAAAATAAGGCAGTGCAGAGGTCATATGACCTACAAAGCTTGGAGATGCCGTATGGACCGACTGGGCAACTAGTTTATCGAGCAGAAACTGAGTCTGCTCTGAAACAAATATGGGTTTGTCGGGAATCTTAGGGTCAGAAAAGTCTTTTTCAACTTCAGATAAATCTTTCTCAACTGCAACAATATGATCTTGAAGAAAACCCGCAAGATTTCGAGAAATATTTTTGTCGATCTGGCTAAGCGTTGAGTCAGGGGCCTCGGGCACGGTAAAGACCCGGTACATGCTTTTAATGCTGGCGAGTGCCAGTTTTTTCTGCTGCGGCATAGGCTTATCTTCGAGTGTTAACGACTGAGTTCTGTTATTGGCTCGATAGGGTCAGTTTGACAGTTTAAACAGTATCTCAAATGTCATGGTTCTTAATCAGTTGGGCGTAGTATAGACTGTCGAGAATAAGATAACCAGAGTTGAGAAAAACCCAGGGATGGTGGCGTGAGTAAGCGCTATTGTGTGCTAAGTGACATTGCTTAGTAAACGAGTATCACGGTACACGGTAATTCTATAGTTATGTTGGTGGTCTTGCTGTATTTTGTGTTTATTGAATATAATCTAGACTCTAGAAAAAGGAAATGTATTCTATGGAGTGGCGAAGTTATCTAGTTCGTGGCGTTTTGGTTTTGGCTTTATCGGCTACTTTACATGGGTGCGCTACATCTTCTCTTTTCAACGCATATCCCAATCAGGCAGCCTCTTTTCAGAAGGTGATATCCAGCAATACTCCCAGCCCTGCTGTTGATAGCGTTCTAACCTCGTTAAATAATGAGAGAGAAAGTGCGGATGCGATGTTATATATGATGGAAAGAGGTCGTATCAATCAGCTTAATTCTCGCTTTGATGATAGCAAGTCAGACTTTCAATTGGTGATCTCAGAATTTGATGATCAGGATCTAGCATCAACGGTCCAGTTATCGAACACGGCAGCTCAAGGCTCATCTATATTGGTTAATGACAATGCCATCCCCTATAAAGGGGCTGGCTATGAACGTATTTTTACCCATCACCACCAAGCTTTTAATTATTTAGGTGAGAGCGACCTTGAGGGCGCTTCAGTAGAGTTTAGAAAGGTTGCTCTGGAACAGCGAGTATTGTTGGAAAAACACGAACAGGAAGTAAGAGATGCATATCAGGAAGCTGAAGAAAACAGAGTTGACCTAAATACGTTGTCTGATGAGTTTTCGGGACTTGATACTGTTGCCGGTAGTGTGAAAAGTTCATTTCAAAACGCGTATACGTTTTATGCTTCGGCAGCGTTTTGGGAAGCGACAGGGGAGCTTAACTCTGCTTTGGTTGATTACAAGAAAGCGTTTGAGATTAACTCAGCTAGTGAGTTACTTATGCAAGATATTGCGCGTATTTCATACAAGCAAGGTAGTAAGACCGAGTACCCAGACTTAAATTTGCCTACAGAAGATCAAGGTGTTGTCGTTGTATTTTTTGAAGATGGATTTGTACCTGCTAAAACCGAAATAAAAATACCGATACCGACGTTTGATGGTGGCTTTATCTCACTGGCATTTCCATACTATGATATTGATCATTGGCCTGTTAGTCAGCCTTTAACAGCGATGGATCATAAGCTGAACAAGCTCGGCGTATCCGAAACAGTCGTTGATGTAGGGGCTCTTGCAGTTAAAGACCTCAAAGAGCAAGTTCCTGCATTGATGGTGCGCCAATCCCTAAGAGGCTATGCTAAATACGAGTTTCAAAAACAGGCGGAAAAGCAAGGTGGGTGGGCTGGGCAGCTCGCCGCCAGTGTCTATAATATTGCGTCAGAGAGTGCGGATAGGAGAAGCTGGTTGACGTTACCTCACACTGGACAAGTAATGAGGTTTAATCTTGACGAAGGGCCAGCAGATATTAGCTTTGCGACAGCGTTTACTAAAACCAATACCCGACTTGATATTAAGGCTGGACGAACAACGTTTATAAGAATTGTAAATGCGAATAATAGTTTGATTACCCAAGTATATGAACTTTAACCATTCACTAGGCCAAATGGACTCATAAAGGAACAGGGATATGCGAAGAGTTATAGTAAATGCAGTGATATTGGCGGGGTTTTCCACCGCAATGGTGGGCTGCGCAGTTAACGAAACCGCAACGGTTACGGTAAATGATGATGGAACGACTCAGATTATCGAATCAAATAGTGGTTTACTTTCCGATAACTTATCTATTGCAGACACTAAGTCAGGATATGTGGGGGATTTGTTGAAAGCCCAGGTTTCAATCAAAAATGACTCTGGGAGTCAGCTTAATTTTCAATACAAATTTAAATGGCTAGATAAAAATGGATTTGAGGTCGCTATTGATGGACGCCCTTGGCAGCCGATCAGTATTACGCCTCATGAAAGTAAGGCGGTTCAGGGGGTGGCGCCGAATCCTACTGTAAACTCTTTTAAAGTCCTGGTTCAGGATTGAGCACTTAACTAAAATATGGAGAAAACAATGAAATTTATGCAGTTCTTTGTGGTTGTTTTGGCGGGCCTTATCTTGGCGTCTTGTAGCAGCCAAAAAATCCAATATGGTGATGCTACCGCGGTAGAAACCACCACTTTAGGTTTTGGGTCTACTGATTTGCAGTCTATTGCAGCAAAGTTAGTGGATGATCTAATCACCTTCCCGCCGATTGTTCAGATGACTTCTTCACGTCGCCCGGTGGTATTTGTTGATAAAATCAAAAATAAAACAACTGAGCATATCGACACTGAGTCTATTACTGACACAATTCAAACTAAACTGCTTCAGTCTGGTAAGTTCCGCTTTGTAGATATGACCGCCGTGAAAGCGATTCAGGAGCAAATGCAGTTCCAGATGGATAGTGGAATGGTTGACCCTTCAAAAGCGGCTGCATTCGGCAAGCAAACAGGTGCTGAGTTTATGTTGTACGGTAATATGTCTAGTATCGTGAAGCGTAACAGTGATGCACAAGATGTTTACTACAAGTTCACACTTAAGTTAGTGAATCTTGAGAGTGGCATCATGGAGTGGGCTGGCGAAAAAGAAATTCGTAAAACTGGCGAAAAGTCATTTATGTCGCTATAAGACTTTTATTGCTCACAAATAAAAATTGAGAGGCCGTCAATTGTTTTATTTCAAAGCAGTTGCGGCCTTTTTTTATTGAATGAACAACTATTTTAATGCGAGCTTTAAGGATGAAAAAGCATCTACAACGATTGATAATATTGGTTTGTCTCCTGCCACTTTGCGTGTGGGCAAAAACAGAGCTGGTAGAGAGTCGCTCAACAGGCTTTGGCGAAGACTACCCGCAGGCGCTGACCTCTGCTTTGATGGATGCTGTAAGGCAGGTAAGAGGGGTTGAGGTCGGCAGCGAAAAACAGCTCAAATTGGATTTTGAACATTTGGTAAAAGATTCAACAGAAAAAAAGACTGCCTCCGTAGGTATTGAAGAGCAGGTATTCACGAAATCTAAGGGGTGGCTGCAGTCTTACCGAGTTAGCAATGTTAAAAAACCTAGTGACAATAATGATGTCTGGGAAGTCACTATTGTGGCTAAAATTCCGGTGCATCAATCTGCGATTAAAGACCATGCACGTTCAAGCATTGCCGTAATGCCATTTAGATTTTCTCATGCCACATTTGCGATTGATGAACAGGGGAAGGCTAGTAGTGCGTATCAGATGTCTAGTCGTATGAGAGATAGAATACAAACCTCGCTAACCCAAACGCAGCAATTTGTAGTCCTCAACCGAAGCTATGGCACTGACTATGTGTCTGAAAAGGCGTTGCTTTCTTCTGATAATGTCTCTGCAAGCGAAGCCAGTCGATTGGGGAATCTTGTAGGCGCCGATTTTATGATAGTCGGTAATATTCATGGTTTATCGACGAAGGTTGAGCGACAAACATTTTATGGTATGACAAAGGTTAAGAGTGTTGATCGGTTTGATCTTTCATATCAGGTAGTTGAAGTCGCAACTCAGAAGATCTTATGGGCGGATAACCTTGTAGAAGGCGTGACGCGTTCAGAAGAAGAGAGTCCCTCGGTAGTGCTGAATAAAATAGCGGGCCTCGTTGTGTCGGGTGTTATGGATGTTCTTTACCCTATAAAAGTGATAGATGTTGTTAGCAAGGATGAAATATATCTTAATCAGGGACAGTCAAGAGTAATGGAAGGAGATGTTTATGCTTTATTTGAAAAAGGGCGAAGTGTGCAAGACCCGGATACAGGCATGCCTATTGCCGTAGATGGAAAGAAGGCCGGAGAACTATCCATCGTGACTGTTTTGCCGAAGTACTCGGTGGCGGCATTATCCGACGGGAGTATAGGTGCGGTTAAAAAGGGTTCCGTTGTTCGTCTGATAGCGCAAGAGGCTGGGTTTGACAACATGAATTCCACTAAAGACGTCAGACCTACCGCAGGCTCAAGTGAAGCGCCTATCAAATGGTAGCAAGTTAATTGTTGTTTAAATGGGTAAAACAGTTAAGCCAGCTATATTGCTGGCTTTTTTGTTTCTCAGTGGTGGGCAGGCTAAAGTAACGCTTCTACTGCTTTAGTGAGCGCTTGTTCAACTTCATGACCTTCAAGCTTTCTACCATTAACAAAAATGGCAGGCGTACCGCGAATGCCTAAGCCTATCGCCTGAAGTTCAGAGTCTTTAACCTTCTTAATCGTTTCTGTTGCGGTTAAGCACGATTCAAATTGCGCCGTATCAAGCTGTAAGTCATTAGCGAATGTTGCCGGGGAGTCGTTGCTTAATTGAGTTTGGTTATCGAATGCCAAATTGTGGAACTCCCAAAACTTACCTTGTTGGTCGGCACAAACCGCACCTTCAGCAACTTTTCTTGAGATACCAGAGCGGTTTATTGGAAAGTCCATATAGGTCAGCTGAATTTGATCACCGTATTGTTCTAATAGTTTGTACATCGTGTGGCTGGCCTCTTTGCAGTGAGGGCATTGGTAGTCGGCGAATTCAACGATTTGGATTTTTGCATTTGGGTTGCCGGTGGTTGGGTAGCCTTCAGTAGCGATAGACACCGCTGGCGACGTAGGCGGCCTAATAAGCAGAGCAAAATCACCCTTGCTTTCTAGCTCACCTAGTACGGCGAAACGCTTTTCCCTAACTTTTTGTTGCGTTAGATATTGGGTAATATCGCCTTTGATTTCATAAAGGGGCTTATTAATTCTGTCTTTATTGGCGTCAAAGAAGGTATTAATTTCTTCTTCTGATGGTGGTGTGATCGAAAGTAATTGTTCTCTGGCAAGTGCTTCAGTGATGTTTGCTTTTTTTGCCTTTTCCGCTGCTAGTAGTTGAAGCGCAGCCTCTTCCATAAAGGCTCGTTGTTTCTCAAAGTGCTCATGTTCCATCTCATAGTACGGCATAGCCACGCTAGAAGGGAGGTCGCTAAGTGTAAAGTCTGAGCCTTTATAGTATATAAGTGCGTCTGCTTGCTCTTCTGAAGGTGTTTTGGATGCGTTCATTATGGTTGCTGAAATCAGCATGCCAAACGCAAATGACGCAAATGCAAACGTGAATTTGCTGCGATTTTGTTGTCGTTGGTTCTCGTTCATGGTTAGCCTTTTCGTTCCCTAGAGTGCTGACGTGTGTGTGAGTTGTTGCCAACTATAGAGCATCCTAATGATCAGCAATAAGCTTTCAAGTTAAATAAACGTTAACTTACGCACCTATATTGTCAGCTTAAGTCTTGCTCGTTCAATAATGGTTGTGCAATCGCCACTTACCGGCATTGTGCCAATGTTGTGCCCGCCATTGGAAGTGAGGCGAGATGCACAAAGGAGGTCGCTGATAGCGTGGTGACCATTGCGACCCGAAATACTCCTTGTAAAATAAGCTTTCTAACAGAAAGCAAAATTTTGCCTTTGACTTCGGCTTTTTTAGTCATTGTTTTTGTTGCCTCTTGGTAAGCCAATCGCTCACTCCTAGGCATATGATGAGTCATGATTCACTTCATTGAGTCAATTCATGTATTTAAATTAGTTTTGGAATGATCGTTCTTATATGGTTTAATGTTGTATTGGAATGATCATTCTGGTTCTGGGTTAGGGTTCGAATGAACGTTTAGCAAAACTCGCGAGGGGTTATGAGGCCGTTAACATTTAACAAAAAAAAAGCGCTGGCAGATGTTACACAGCTTTTTTGGCTACAAGGTTACGAAGGGACATCGGTTCAGCAAATATTGGATTGTATGGGGGTAAGTCGGAGCAGTATGTATTCGGTTTTTGGAGATAAGCGGTCATTGTTTTTGCAATCGTTGGCGCAATTTTCAGAATTAAGCCGTGTTGCGTGTACCCCTTTGCTACAAATAGAGGAGCCAAAGCTTGCGGTTGTGCAGTTTTACAATTTGGTGTTTTTTTCATTGAAGGATGAGCAGAGGAGAAGGGGCTGCCTCTTGGTGAATACAGTGCTTGAACAGTCAGGCTTAGATGAGGGGTTGGCCGGTTTTGCTGCTGAAAAACTATCAGAAGTGGAAGAATCATTTAAACACTGTTTCGACTGGGCCCAGGCGAATGGAAAAATTAGTAAAAATGCAGATTCTTCAGCGTTGGCGGCATTCTTTATGACGCTAACCAAGGGATTGCGAGTCTCGGCTAGAGAGGGGGCTGAGGAGGCTGAGATGCGTCGGGTAATAAATCTATCGTTATCCGTTATAAATTAATGTGTGAAAACTTTGAGTGTTGAAAAAATGAATAATTTACTTAAGTCTGTTTTTATCTCTGCATATGTAACGTTGTTGGTAGTCGCTTCTATTCATTCTACTGTTGGTATTTGGCAGCATGGGTTAAGTAGCGGTTGGTTTGGTGTGGCATTAGCGGTTTGGCCTATGATGTTTTTCTTTGTCAGGTTATTTCTCTTTGATGTCGTACGGACTAGCCCAAACTTATTGGGTTTTCAGGTTTTGACGGGGTTGGGTTGTGTTGTTGCACTCTTGCTTGGTTGGGGTGATTCTTCTCAGGCTTTACAGCTCGCCTACGCACTGGGGCTGGGCGCTTCGGGCCTGTTAGTTTATGTGTTTTGGTACTCTCAGTTTCAGCGTGATGAAGCTAAATTTCTGAAACCAGGAGAAAAATTGCCACACTTTCAATTGGAAGACGAGTCAGGAAAAGTAGTCTATTCAGATGCACTATTAGGGCAGCCGGCATTATTGATTTTTTACCGAGGAAACTGGTGTCCGCTATGTATGGCTCAGATTAAAGAGGTCGCAGGTCAATATCAGGCGCTTGCTGAGCTGGGTGCCACGGTTGCGTTGGTTAGTCCACAGCCTCACGAAAACACACGCGGGCTTGCGGAAAAATTTAATGTACCGTTTAAATTTTTGGTTGATAAACAGAATCAGGCTGCAAAGGTGCTAGGAATAGATGTTGAAAATGGCACTCCTAAGGGAATGGAAGTATTGGGTTATGATAGTGATACGGTGATGCCGACCGTGCTAATTACCGATAAAAATGGCACTATAATATTTGCAGACTTAACCGATAACTACCGAGTTCGCCCTGAGCCTGATACGTTTATTGAGGTGCTAAAGCAGCACGGTATGGCTTAGTTAGCTGCTCGCGTAATCTGATGTGAAATCGGTACATTTAACTTAATTACATTGAGTAAACACCTTTTGGACAATGAGTATCACTTAGCTGAAATTCTAGCGTTACAAAGGCAGGCGGAAATGTCTCACCATAGACACCTGCTTGTTTTGTCGGGTGGTAGGGCTTGGGCTACTCAGCTGGCGCTTGCCGCAGTTGAACGGTTAGGGGGGCAGTCGACACTTTGGTTGACTGATGAGCCAGGCTGCTCAACCTCGGGGAGGGGTATCGAATATAGCCCTGCAAAAAAAGCGATTCGGCATCTGGGTAGTGAGCGACAGTTAATTATTATGGATGCCTACGCAGGCTTTCACCCCGATGGGTTTGGTGCCATTAGCGGTACCTTGAAGGCAGGGGGATTGTTTATCTTATTAACACCAGATGCTGAAAGCTGGAGTGGATATGATGATCCAGACTATGATCGTATCACCTCGCTGCCATTTAGCAGGGTTGAGTTAACGCGACACTTTATTTCTCGCATCAATCATTCAATTTGCTCATCTGAGGGCGTGCTGCGTATCAGTGAGGGGGAGGAGCGAGTTTTATCAGGTGCTTCGGCCGACATAGGCTGCCTGCTGATTGACGACTATCAGGGTGAAACAATTGATGAGTGTTTAACTCAGGATCAATACCAAGCGGTTGAAGCCATCTGCAAAGTTGTGACAGGACATCGTCGACGTCCTTTGGTAATTAGTTCAGACCGAGGGCGTGGGAAAAGTGCTTCATTGGGGCTAGCTGCAGCTAAATTGATAAAACGAGGATCGACGCGAATAGTGTTAACTGCTCCTTTTGTTGAGTCAGTAGAAAGCGCGTTTACAATGCTGGAAGCGCAGTTTCCCCGGGGTTTGCGTAATGGCGCGAGCTTTTCATCTCAGCTGGGGGCTGATGCTGAGGTGAAGTTTATACCGCCAGACGAATTAATACTAACCTCACCCGATACTGACCTAGTGTTAGTAGACGAAGCTGCCGCCATTCCTACACCTATGCTTGAGGCGCTGCTAACACGTTATTCGCGCATTGCATTTGCATCGACTATCCATGGCTACGAAGGTACGGGTAGAGGCTTTGCTGTGCGATTCACCAAGGTGTTGGATCAGAAAACCCCGCAGTGGCGATTGCTGCATCTAAAATCACCTATTCGCTGGGCTGAAGGTGACCCGTTAGAGGCATTTGTTTTTGACTCGTTGTTACTGCGTGCATCGCCCAATGAGCCGGTTGCTACATCACAAATTAAACTTCAAAAACTGCAGACTCGCTGGATTTCTCAAGCTGAATTATCGCAAAATGAAGCGCTACTTAAGCAGGTTTTTGGATTGTTGGTTTTGGCTCATTATCGAACAAGCCCTGATGACCTAAGAATGTTGCTTGATGGCCCGTTGATGCGAGTTGTCGCGCATTTTTATCGCTCAGATGTGGTTGCTGTCGCATTGGTGATACGAGAAGGTGGTCTCAAAAGAACCTTAGGCGACGAAATCTGGCAGGGAAGGCGCCGGCCTCGGGGCCATATAATCCCACAGGTACTATCAGGCTTTGCCGGGTTTCAAGAAGCGACCGATTTAACGGGGGATCGTATCATGCGGATTGCGGTTCACCCAACGTTACATCAGCTAGGCTTAGGTTCCACTCTCATTGATGAAGTATTTCAACAGGGAAAGAATGATGGGGTGGATTATATCGGTTCTAGTTTTGGCGCTACGCCAGAACTCGTTTATTTTTGGCAGTGTATTGGTTTTTTTCCTTTGCGGTTAGGTCTGCAAAAAGAGGCCGCTAGCGGCACTCACTCTGTTGTGGTGATGAAGCCTATTTCAACCGCTGCAACAACGCTTTGCAATGATGCAGTGTTGCGTTTTCATCGGCAGCTTTACTTTGACCTAAGTGGCGAGTTTAAACAACTTAGCGTGGGAGTCGTGCTACGAATGTTGAGTTCGGCTGATACGGCTGCATGGCGTTTGGATGAACGAGATATTTCTGATTTGATCGCGTTTACTGACCACTTGCGTGTTTATGAGAGTTGCAGCAGGGTGGTCGCTAGTTTAGTCATGCTGTCAGCAGCAAATGATGTGATTGATAGGCAATGTACGAAGCAGGAGGTCGATGTTTTAGTTCGTAGAGTGATACAGAAACGTCAAGTAGAGGTTGTAGTTCAGGAACTTAATTTACAAGGAAAAAAAGAGCTAGAGAGCCTCTTGCGGTCGGCTGTTCGTAAGTTGTTTTTGTTATGCCGTCCGTAAGTCCTTTCGTTATTCAGTCACGGTGCTTTATTACTCTATGCGTACGTACTGTGTTAGCCACCCTTATTTTCCTAATCTGAATCAAGGGTTGCTACAACCCAAACCTGTAGAATTGTTACTATGTTATTTTTATAAGGTAGTCGCGATCGATGATTCAACACAATATAATGGATAAACCACAAAAACAGACGGTGTGGTTTATTGCTTCAATTATGCCTGCTTTTTTTATGGTTATCGGGACCGCCATTACATTGATCGCTTACCTTCAGTTGTGGGGAGGGAGCACTCAAGCATCAACCGTTATTGGTGTGTTTTTTGCCGAAATATTACTCGTTATAACTGCTTTGGGGCTATTAGGTTATCTAAGAACTCATCATAAAACCCCATTGGTAAAAAAGATTGCGCGGTTTAATTGGTGTATAGTGGCTTATGCTGTGACGGCAGGCCTATATCTATTTTTGTCGTAGGCATTAGATCATTCACTATTCTCTTTGGGGGTGCCACCCAACATGTCTTCAGATACATTAATCATTGATCAGACTAAAGCTTGGGTTTCGTCTGTTGTAGTGGGTGATAACTTCTGCCCTTTCGCACGAAAAGAAATGGAAAACAATACGATTAGATACAGGGTGGTAGGCGATGAAAAAGATAGCGACGCTTTAGAGACGGGCTTGATGGCGCTGATGGCTGAATGTAAAACACTTGATGAAAACGATTCGATAGAAACAACCATCTTGATTTATTCAGAAGGGTTTGCTGATTTTCAGGATTTTTTGGCGTTACTTGAGTTGGCTAACAATCTTATGGCTGAAAAAGGCTATGAGGGTGTTTATCAGCTAGCGAGTTTTCATCCGGATTATTGCTTTGCAGACTCCACTGACGACGACCCTGCCAACTATACTAATCGCTCCCCTTATCCCGCATTACATTTGATTCGTGAAGAAAGTATTGAGCGAGTGCTAGAAGATGTTGATAATCCGGAACGAATACCTGAACGGAATGTTCGGTACGCACGGGAAAAAGGGTTGGCGTATATGCAGGGTAAATTAAAGGCCTGCTCGATAAAGTAAGGTCGATGCTGATTCATATTAATTGAAACTATGTCTCAGTATCGTGTGACATTGATTAACATTCGTTAATCCCTCTAGATATTCATTCGCTGTTCTAGATATAGTAGCTTAAGTTGTGGAATAGAAGTGCTTCAAATGCAGTATTTGATTGCAGTGGGCTTCTATTGCGGTCATAAATTATTAAAACCTACTCAGGAGTCACAATGTATAAAAAGATATTAGTAATGCTCACCTTGATGGTAGCGACTTCCATGGTCAATGCAGACGTTGCTAAACAAAGAGCATTGGCTGAAGAAATGCTTGAAGTCTCTCAAGCCAGCTCGGTGCTAGATAATATGTCAAAGCAAGTAGATGCTATGTTTGCCCAGACCGTTCAGCAGATGAACCTCCCAGAGGATAAAAAAGCTGAGGCAGAGAGGTATCAGCAAAGGCTCAACACCATTATGAAAGAAGGGATGTCTTGGGATAAGCTAAAGGGGCAATTTGTAGATGTTTATGTCGATGTATTCAGTGAGAAAGAGCTTGAAGAGTTGGTAGCGTTTTACAAGTCTCCGTTGGGGCAGAAGTTGATTGTTAAAATGCCGCTGCTGATGCAAGAGTCTATGGCTTTGGCACAAAAACAGATGCAATCAATCATTCCCCAAATAAAGGCCCTGTCGGAAGACATGCAGGCTGAATTATACCAGAAGCCTAAAGGGTAGTGCGGGACGAGTGGGTTGAATCAAGCATGCGTCTAAAAATAAATGATAAAAAAGTCATTTATTACAGTGTATTATGATGAGTATTTGATTGTACGCATCATATAATGATCCCAACGGTTTGTTACGTATCAGGAAACAGATACAAAAAGATACAAACAAATAGTCCGTTTTTTGTGGTATCAGCGTTAAGGTAAGCTATAAATAGAATGAAATTTTATCGCTTAAACGCACTTATATCATTGAAATAGATGACAGTCGTTCAAAAATAAGATCGATCGTTGGGGTATCCATATGTTTGAAACAGAAGTAGAAACAACTAAAAAAACAACTAAGAAAGATGAAGCCGAGGCGCTATCGCTGCTTGAGCGTGAAGAAGTTCGCACACAATTGATGAGTGATGTCGAGGCTTTCTTAAGTGGTGGTGGTCAGGTGACCCAGGTTGATAATAATGTACGAGCAGACCCTCCTCGTAAGCCTTCTATGAGTTATGGTTCAGCACCTATCTAAAGTGGCTGATTGATTGGTTTTTAACAGTTTTAATCTTTTGTCTTTCTATTTCCATAGAGTTGACTTCTCAGGGTGCGACTCGCATCCTTTTTCAGTTTCATATCTTTCTTTATAGCAATCTTTTTAGTACTTTCGTGCATATATTGAGTTTCGCCGCGTTAAAGAGCTGGACCGCACTCAACCTTAATAAAGACCTGACGTAAAAAGGTTACGTTACACTGTCGCTTTTTTATAGAGGCCATTGTTGTGGGATTAGTGATTTTTTATGACCTATCACGTATGCTCTATGAGCGATTTGGCGGTGCCCTGTATAGTGTTGCTGAACGTATGTTTGTCACGTATCAATGATCGCCCAACCATAGATTTGTTATGCTTTTGGAGCGTTCCTCATCATCATTGATTAAAAAGAATATTGGAGAAACAAGTGTCTCAAGGTAACCAGCGACAATTTCCTGCAACACGTATGCGTCGAATGCGATTTGATGGTTTTTCTCGTCGACTGATGCAAGAAAATAAACTGAGCGTAGATGACCTTATCTATCCAGTGTTTGTTCTAGAAGGTGAGGGCCAGCGGGAGCCAGTTCCGTCAATGCCAGGGGTTGACCGGCTAAGCATAGACTTGCTGCTAAAAGAGGCGGGAGAACTGGTTGAATTGGGTATTCCCGCTATTGCATTGTTTCCGGTTACGCCATTAGAGGCTAAGTCACTGGATGCACAGGAAGCTTGGAACCCACAAGGGTTGGCTCAGAGAGCCGTTAGAGCATTAAAAGCCAATTTTCCTGAGTTAGGGGTGATTACGGATGTAGCGCTGGACCCGTTTACCACTCATGGGCAGGATGGAATTATTGATGAAAATGGCTATGTGTTAAATGATATTACCGTTGAAGCATTGAAGAAACAGGCGTTATCTCATGCAGTTGCAGGCGCAGACATTGTTGCCCCATCAGATATGATGGATGGGCGGATCGGTGAAATAAGGGCGGTATTAGAAGAGAATCAGCACATCAACACGAGAATATTGTCCTATGCTGCTAAGTATGCCTCGGCTTATTACGGTCCTTTTAGGGATGCGGTAGGTTCTTCTGCAAATTTGGGTAAAGGTAATAAAAAGAGCTATCAGATGGACCCTGCAAATAGTGACGAAGCGGTTCATGAGGTGGAATTAGATTTAAAAGAAGGGGCTGATATGGTAATGGTTAAGCCAGGGATGCCCTATTTGGATATTGTGCGTAGGGTAAAATATGAGCTAAAAGTGCCTACTTTTGTCTATCAGGTTAGCGGTGAGTATGCGATGCATGTAGCAGCCGCTGAAAATGGCTGGTTAGACTTGGATGCGGTAATGATGGAGTCTTTGTTATGCATTAAGCGTGCAGGCGCTGATGGAATTCTTACGTATTTCGCCAAACGTGCGGCACAAGCACTCAGAGATCACAGCTAGAAAAAACAGTTTTTTAGAGCTTGATAACTGGGTATTTGATAAGTCTGCACAATGATTAAAACCGTATAAGGAAGAGGCTAAAACGGAAATGACTGACAGTAAAGGTAATAAAAAGGCTGAAAACAGCAAGTTGGAGGTTGTTGATCATGCAGCGGATACTCCAGTTGAAATCGACCTTAGCTCTCATGATTATTACATTAACCGTGAACTCAGTCATCTTCAGTTTAATTATCGAGTGCTGAAACAAGCTATTGATAAAAATCACCCGCTACTTAATCGAATGATGTTCTGTTGTATCTTCAGTAGCAACATGGACGAGTTTTTTGAAATACGGGTTGCCGGTCTTAAGCATCAAATAAAATACGGTCGTGAAACAGTGGGGCCTGATGGGTTAACCCCTGAGCAGATACTGGCAGAAATAGACACCAAAACCCATGAGGTTGTTGAAGAGCAGTATAAAATCCTTAACGAAGTCCTTATTCCTGAGCTTCAAAGCCAAGATATTCGCTTTCTTCGCCGTAGAGAGTGGAATGATATGCAGGCTGAATGGGTGGCTAATTATTTTGAAGCAGAAATTTTGCCGGTCATAAATCCGATAGGACTGGATCCGTCTCACCCGTTTCCGCGTCTTGTTAACAAGAGTCTTAACTTTATTGTTGAGCTTGATGGGCAAGATGCATTTGGACGAGAAACCGGTATGGCTATTGTACCTGCGCCTCGCTCTTTGCCTCGACTAGTAAGGTTCCCGGATGATGTTTGTAAGGGCGGTGACAATTTGGTGTTTTTGTCGTCGATGATTCACGAGCATGCTGACAAGCTCTTTCCTGGCATGGACGTAAAAGGCTGTTACCAGTTTAGACTCACGCGAAATGCTGATTTGGTTTTGGCTCACGATGATATGGAAGATTTGGCTTCTGCTCTACGAGGTGAATTGCTTAGTCGCCGCTTTGGTGAGGCAGTCAGATTGGAGGTGGCAGATAACTGCCCCCTAGAACTAGTGCAGTTTCTTTTAGATGAATTTGGCTTGTCGGAGCGAGAGCTCTATCGAGTGAGAGGCCCTGTTAACCTGACTCGAATGATGAATCTTGAGAAACTAATAAGTCGTGATGATTTGTCGTACCCGCGCTTTACGCCGGGACTGCCCAAAGCGCTCAATAACAAACAGGATATTTTTGCTGCCATTCGCGATAAAGATATTTTACTGCTTCACCCTTATCAAAGTTTTACGCCCGTGGTTGACTTGCTTCGGCAGGCCGCTAAAGATTCAAGTGTCGTTGCGATCAAGCAAACGCTTTACCGAACCGGTGCTGAGTCTGAGTTGGTAGCGGCGTTAGTTGATGCCGCTCGGCGTGGAAAGGAGGTGACTGCGGTTATCGAGTTGCGTGCCCGCTTTGATGAAGCGGAAAATCTAGAGCTTGCCAGCCGATTACAAGAAGCGGGTGTAGTGGTGGTTTATGGTGTAGTAGGTTACAAAACCCATGCGAAGATGATATTGATTGTACGGCGTGAAGAAGGTGGGTTTAAGCGTTATGTTCACCTGGGGACCGGTAACTATCATGCAGGAAATGCACGGCTCTATACCGATTACAGTTTTATGAGCGCAGATGAAGCCCTGGTTAAAGATGTCCACAAGATTTTTCAGCAATTGACCGGTATGGGTAAAGCGCTGAAAATCAAAAAACTCTTCCATGCGCCCTTTACCTTACATAGTAAGATGATTGAGCTGATTGAAAGAGAGGCGCTGCATGCGTCTGAGGGAAAAAGTGCGTATATTCTGATAAAGATAAACTCGTTGACTGACCCAAAGGTGATGAAAGCACTGTTTAAAGCATCTCAGGCGGGCGTTAATATAGACCTTGTTATTCGAGGAATTTGTTGTTTGAGGCCTGGCATTCCAGGGGTATCAGAGAATATAAGGGTTAGATCTGTGATTGGTCGATTCTTAGAGCATACCCGTGTTCATTATTTTGAAAATGCGGGGCAGCCTGTTGTATATGGCTCCAGTGCAGACTGGATGGTCAGAAATCTGGTGCATCGAGTGGAAACCTGCTTCCCGGTTGGAGATAAAAAACTGGCTGAGCGAGTTAAAGAAGAGTTAGATTACTACCTTCAGGACAACTGCTTGAGTTGGGCTTTGCAGTCCGAAGGGGACTATATCTTGAATCACCCTGCGGAAGACGAAGAGCGGTTTAGTGTGCAGCAAAAATTACTAGAAACGCTTTCTGCAGTTTAATATAGTCGCGGTCAAGCTCTCACTATAGCTCATTAATCTGGCTACGGAATATATATGCAAGATAATATCGGTTTTTCCAGTGCGTCGCGCACCATTATTATATTGGCGGCTTTTGTTGTCGTGGTTGCGGGCATCAAAACGGCTGAGTCTTTAATGGTGACGTTTTTACTCTCTGGTTTTTTTGCCATTATTTGTGCTCCACCCTTTATGTTTATGTTACGTAAAGGGGTGCCCGATTGGATTTCGTTGATCATTGTGGTTATTGGTATAACGGCTATACAGTTTTTGTTTATTACCATTATCGCCTCTTCTATTTCAGACTTCTCTCGAGATCTTCCTCTCTACCAAGAGCGACTGCAGCAGCTGTTTGTTAACTTCACCACGACGGTAGAAGGGTGGGGTATAGATGTGCCTGAAAGCGCACTTCAGCAGCACTTCGACCCCGGTGTTGTATTAAAAATTGCCGCCAACACATTGGGTAGTCTAGGGGGAGTGCTTTCTAACTCCTTTATGATTATTTTGACCGTTATTTTTATGTTGTTCGAAGGTTCCAGTTTACCTAATAAACTTCAAGCTGCGTTTGGCAAAGACAACACGCAAATGGCTCATATTTCTCGTTTTTTGGATGATGTGAAAAGTTATATGACTATTAAGTCAGTAATCAGTTTGATGACAGGGCTGACTATTTATATCTGGCTTCTGGTCGTGGGTGTTGATTATGCGTTGCTTTGGGGCGTTGTTGCATTTCTATTTAACTTCGTCCCAAATATTGGTTCAATTATCGCAGCGGTCCCAGCAGTGCTTCTAGCGCTTATTCAGCTGGGGCCTCTCTCGGCTTTTTTTACAGGGGCTGGGTTCTTGTTTGCCAACATCGTTATGGGGAATGTGATTGAGCCTCGCTATATGGGGAGAGGCCTGGGGCTCTCTACGCTTGTTGTATTTTTATCGTTAGTATTTTGGGGGTGGATTATGGGGCCTGTAGGAATGCTGTTGTCGGTGCCGTTAACGATGTTGATGAAAATTGCCTTTGAAAGCAGCGACGAGACTAAATGGTTAGCAATTATTATGGGACCAGATATTAAGGATTCGTCACCTGATTAGTGTTTTTAAACGAATTTATGTTTAATTGAGGAAGGTTATGATGTATTTAAGCTTGTATCGAGCAATCAACCGTATGGTCAACTCTAGTAGGTACCTGGCTGCTTTGGTGGTGCTGTTGCAAACTATAGCGTTTACTGCTTCAGCGACGCCTATTTTTGTAAATGAAACGCTTAATGATTTAGATGTGTCCGTAGAATCAAGTTTGCTTGGACTAAAAGGAATGGCGTTTGTTCAAAATAATGAGGAACAAGCAATTCTGTGTCATGTGATATTCAAGAATGGCCCAGAGTTGCCTGTAAAAAGGAGAGACACGATTAAGCCTGGCGTGAAGAAGGTTTTTGAAGCGAATATGAATAGGACGATCGTCAAGCTAACGATCGATGTGGTTTGCGATAAAAAGTAAGTGAATATTTACTTACTAAATTATGGGTTGTCAAAATAGCAGCTCTGCTGAATTTAAATATGGAGTATATAGATGAATAAATTGGTTGGTGTAGGGCTAGTAGGTCTGGGGGCTGTTGCATTGGGCGGGCCATATATCAGTGGTACTCAGGCAGAGAGTCAGTATCATCAAGCAATTGAGTCACTTAATGCTCAATCAGGTGTGGTGGCAATCAGCGAAGGGTACGAAAAAGGTTATTTTGGAGCAGATTCTGTTACATTGATCAAACTCGATGGGGGTGAACTCGATGATGACTTGCCTCAGGAAATACGTTTTAAGACCCACTTTTCTCATGGGATCTATTCTGTAAATGCCTTATCTCACCTGCTGTTTGATGATGAAACGACAGCGGAAATAAAAGAAGTCTTGGGTGACGCTCCCCCGCTTGAAATCGTGACTACCGTTAATATATTTGGTGATGCGTCTGTAGTGGCGGTTACACCAAAAGTTGATTATACCGACCCAGAGGGTGGCGATAAGGTTTCCATTTCAGTGCTTGAGATGACCGTTGATGTACCATCTGATCATAAGCAAGTGACGGCAAATATTGACTGGCCGGGTATGACAATGACAGGTGAGGGCGGTGAGGAAGTCATGATTGGCCAATTTACCATGACGCAAACCGGAAGTCAGTTGACTGATTACTTGTGGGCTAGTGATATGACATTGAGTTTAGATACTGTGTCGGGGGTGGAGGCTGGTCAGCGGTTTGATCTTAAAAACCTTAAAATGAGTTCTGTCACTGCAGAGGCTGAAAAAGGACGAATTGATTCTGGGTTTGAGATGTCTATCGATAGCGTTAAGTTAAATGAAGAAGAGTTTAAGAACCAAAAGTTGGTCTTCAGCCTGAAAGATCTTGCCATTGTTGAATTTGATGCTTTGATGGAAACGTTTGATAAACTTGAAGAGACCTCTCAAATAGCCGATCCGCAACAGCAGGCAATGGCTCAAATGGAACAGTTTGCTAAAGTGGGTCAGGATGTAACGGCGCTATTTAATAAAGGGTTGAAAATAGATATTTCCGAGTTGTTTGTAAGTACACCTAAGGGCGATGTAAATGGCATGTTGCATATCGAGCAGCCTGAGTCTGATGTGACCGTAAATGCGGGGCCTGGTGCTTTGTTACAAACAACAAAAGGGCAGTTGTCGCTAACGGTGCCTGCACTATTATTAGAAAGTGGTGGCCCTGAAATGCTGCAACAGTTAGAAGGGTTGTTGGCTCAAAGCCTGATTGTGAAAGAAGGTGAAGTCTATAAAACGGAAGCAACACTTGAGAGTATGATCATTAATGTTAATGGTATCGAAATGCCATTGCCCCCTCTGATGTAGTGATGCTGAACTAGTGAGTAGAAAAAAGCGGAGCTTGTATAATGACTCCGCTTTTTTGAGCCTTAAAAGTCTGGCTCAATTAGCGCTTCGCCTGTTTGTAAACGTTTAAGTTCTCGTTCGCGTTGTTGGCTCTTAGAGATCGCTGTATTCATTTGCTCTGAGTATAACTCGAGCCATGTTCGAGATCCTGGAACCATGTGAGCTAGATCATACATGCCTGATTTCATTGATTTAATATATTCTTGATAACTTTTTTCTTGTTGTAATAAAATTCGCTGAAATGTTGGCGCACTACTATTATTGAGTAGCCCTTTAAGGTCTGAGTAAGCCTGTTCAGACTTAGAGATAATCGTTTGTTGCGTTGCAACTTGCTCTTTAAGTGATGTCAGCTCTTGTTGTATTTGTATGAAGCCTTCTTGTTCGCCTAGAGAGCTGTCTTCACTCATGCTTGATATAATCATTGTTGTCAATGTCACCGAGATTGCGACGATGAGGGTAAATGCTAATATCAGTAAAACCACTTTGTTTGCGGTAACGCTTTTTTCAAGCATTGAAATTCGTTGCTCTTCCGATAACTCTTCTTGTTCATCAGACCTTTCGTTTTCCGTCATTTATTGGGTGCTCCAAATAATCATAAATCTGCGGTTATTGACTACAGTGTAGACAAGAATAAAGAGTTTTAAAAATAAAGAGATAGAGGTGTGAGTTTTAGCGCTACTTGAGGAGTGTTGACTAACTAATAATCGGGTGGCATTCAGCATGGTTTTTAGCGAACAATTGCTTGGCCTCCTCCGGTTGGACTTGATGAAGCTTCAATACGCCCTTTTGTCCTATTTGAGTGGACTATTTGCAGGTCCGAGTGTTTTTGTTGCTGTTCTTGAGCGTTATGGCCCATAGCCTCCAGCGTTGCTTTTTGGCTGGCTGAAGCGTTGTCTACATAGTTTAAAATTGTCAAAAGCAGAGTCGTGGAGGTGTGTTTTCCGCTTGACGCACCAATAATGGTTAGTGAGTCTGATGATTCGATCAACGTGGGTGTCATGTATGATTGCGGACGTTTTCCTGGCTCTATTACATCAATTTCGCTTCTGCTGTTGGGGGAGGCTGTAAATTTAGCGAGGCTGTTGTTAAGCAGTATTCCGGTTGTTGGTGACGTAAACGCTGATCCAAAAGGCATGTTCATACTTAATGAAACCGATGCTTTGTTTCCCCATTGATCGATAATGGATATCTGCGACATAAACGCCTCACTTTCGTTTGTAGGCATTTCTGTCTTAATGTTCATTGGCGTGGACTTTTTGACGGTAATGTCACTTGTATTAGAACGCTCTATAGCTTTTAGCGCTTGATGTAATGCTACACCTCCATAGGACGGGGGAGGAGTGGTAGTGACGGAAGAGCCTTTATACTTAAAAAAAATGGGAGGGCGTTCAATGACTTTGTAATCGTTGAGGTCCTGCGGTGTCCAGGCAGCTCCCGCTTTTTGAAGGTCTGAAATAATATTATTGGCAACCTCCCCTTGGTAAAAACCTTTATGCCCTTTTCTTCCCAGTTGAGTTAAGGTCGCAGCAAGTTTAGGTTGTTTTATAATGCTGCCGCTTACTGGAATATTGTGGGCGAGTAATAAAGTTGTTAACAAAGTAATAAAGTAGTTAACTGAGTAATAAAGTTGTTTACTAAAGCCATCTGAGCTAATCTGAATTCAGACTAGCATGGATGGTTTTTTTATGGCCAAAAAACGGTATTGGAATACTGAAGCTAAGAATGCTCGCTGGATTAAGCAAGGGCGCGGGCAAGGTTTAGGTTCTAAATATAAACCCTGGCTTACTGTAAGAGATGTTCCATCCGAGGGTCGATCTCATCGTGTTTTTGGCCATCTAACGCAACGAACTCATCATCTTCTATCTGATTTAGAGCTAGCAACGTTCCTGCTATTGCAATGGAGAGCTTCTACGCTCGATATCAGAGAACAATTTCCTCTAGATATTACGATTACAAAGCAACTTTGTAACGAAACAGGAATACCTCACCCTGCCAGCAATGGTGTACCACAATTTATGAGTACTGACTTTGTCGTTAACTCTAAGGAAAAAGACAAGGAGTTATTTGCCATACAGGTCAAAGATAGCTCAGCACTTAAGGATGCTAGAACAGTAGAAAAGCTAGAAATTGAGCGTCGTTTTTGGCGAAAGAAGAACACACCTTGGTATCTGGTGACTCAAAAAGAAATACCAGCTGTAGTCTTCAAGAATATTGAATGGCTTTATAGTCTTCAAAGCCAGGAAATGAGCTTAGACGATGAATCACAATACTTTGAGTTCTATACCAAGCAAATTGCTCAAAACTCGCAACTAACAGTCATTGATCTCTGCAAACAAATAGACACAGCTTACGGTCTTGAATTGGGCGAAAGTTTGTTCCAGTTGCGCCTTTTGCTTGCACGACGGTATTTCCATTTTGATATTTCCATTCCTTACAGCAAGCTTCGTTGCAGTGATTTGTTGTCAGAATCTTTTGATACTGTAGTAGAGGTATTGCATGTATCAGGTTAATGAAGTTCTTTGCCTTGATGATGAGTTATTCAGAGTTCTCAAAATAGCTGGGAAAGATATTGTATGGATTGCCCTGGATGACAAAAATGCCTTCCCTTCCGTTGAATCTCTAGGTTCTCTAGAGCAGTTGGTTCTCGATGAAAAACTAATACGGGAAAAAGATCCCTATGCTTATTTACAACAGGAAGCACCCGAACCGGGCTCAAAAGCGGCAGCAATTCGCGATAGAAACTTCAAAATCCTGCAGCCTTTAATCGAAGAGCCACTTTTTTACATACCAGAGATACGTTCGAAAGTATTTAAGTCGATACTTGAAGTAGAAGACATCTCAAAACCCTATCTATACCGCATTGCTAGGCAATATTGGAAGCGCGGCCAAATACCAAATGCACTTTTACCTGATTATTCGAATTCAGGAGGTAAAGGTAAACGTCGTCAGGCAAAAGATAAAAAACTGGGTCGCCCAAGAGTTCATATGGAAGGTGTGGGGGCACTCATCGATGAAGCAACCGAAAAGCTTTTCCGCATTGTAATCGATAAGTACTTGTTAAAAGAGAACGAATTTTCACTCCCCTTTGCGCATCGTCGATTAAAACGATTATATGACCAACTCTTTCCAAACACCCCTGAATCAGAAAAACCGACCAAATGGCAGTTGAAGCACTTCTACGACCGGGAATACGGTTTTGAAGAAAAAATAATTAAGAGAACGCCCACTCAACACTATAAAAAAGATATCAGGCCATTAACCAGCACAGCGACCATGCAAGCCTTTGGTCCGGGGTCGCGCTATGAAATAGACGCAACCATCGCAGATATTATTCTGGTTGATGATAATGACCGAACACAGCCAGCTGGTAGACCAATCTTATATATTGTTATTGATGTTTTTTCCCGTTTTGTAGTTGGTTGGTATATAGGCTTTGAAAATCCATCCTATGTAGCGGCGATCCAGTCTCTTCATGTTGCTATGACAGATAAGAGCGATCTATTTTCTTCGCTGGGAATTGAGTGCTCCGAAGTGAATTGGCCTGCATCAGGTCTACCTGAATCAATTCTTGCTGATCGAGGTGAACTGTTAGGTCATCAGATTGAGGGGCTTGAAGAAGCGTTTCTCGTGAGAATTGAAAACACTCCTCCTTATCGCGGAGATGCTAAGGGAATTGTTGAAAGGAACTTTCGTTCTTTGCAGGCAGAGTTTAAACCATTTGCTCCAGGCGTTGTTTCAGGAACGACGGTAAAAAAACGGGGAGGTAAAAACTATTGGCTGGATGGAAAGCTGACAATTTCGGAGTTCACTGAAATTCTTGTTTCCTCGGTTATTATGCATAATTTTGTCGACCCAATGGAAAAGTATGATCGAAGTGAGGACATGCCTGCAGATTTACCTAATGTCCCTATTCATTTATGGAATTGGGGTTTACAAAACCGAACAGGTCGGCTCAGAAAAGGTGATGAGGAAAGCCTTCGAATTGCGCTGCTACCCAGAAAGCAAGCAACAACTTCTGAAAAGGGCGTGTGTTTATTTGGCTTGTATTACTCTTCTCCGGAAGTGCTGTCGTCAGGCTGGTTACATCGTACAAAATCTTCTAACAGGCCTGAGAAAGTGGTTGTTGCGTATGACCCTAATGTTGCCAATGAAGTCTACCTTTTATATAAGCCAAATAGCCGAGAATATTGGGTGTGCAAACTCACTGACTTATCACGAGAGTATCGAAACTGCTCCTTTTGGCAGGTTTGGCGTAAGCAAGATATACAAAAAAAAGAATTGTCCAAACAGAAGCTAGTTGCAGACAAAACGAGAGCTGCTCATGAAGAGCGAATAGAAAATATTATAAGTTCGGCAATCAAAGATACACCAAGGCCTTCCAAGACCAACACGGAGAGAATGGCTGGAGTAAGTAAAGCTCGTGCTGACCAGTTAGAAACCGAGAGAGCCCAAAGAAGGGCTTCAACAACTACTTCAGCGCCATCAGCTAAGATTATTAGTTTACGCGAGAGTTCCGACGATGATGAATATCCTGATTATGAAGACGAACTATTCGATGGCGGGGATGACTAATGAATCTTCCAAAAAATTACGTAGTTGCGGAATACAACGACACGGGTGTACCGCAATACGACGATAATCCATTTATCGAGGCGCTACCGCCAATACTCTCGGTCAAACAAGCTGGTACAAACTTAAAAGGAAGAATTCTTTATAAGCCCTCGGACAGAAATGCCGATGCCAAAGCTAGAATGCATATGGTGGTTTCTCTGCTGGATGACTACTTTCAACCCTTATCGCAGCATGTCCTTTTAGAGGAGCGTATCAGTATGATGATACGCAGAGGCTATGTGGGTAGAAATTTAAATGATGGCTCATTGAATAGAAAACTGCAGGAGGGTTATGAGCTAATTAAATCTGATGGAACGCAGCCAGTAAATTTTGCTACTGAAAAGACTACTGCCCGGAGTATGTCTTTGATTGGTATATCCGGTAGCGGTAAAAGCAGCTCCTTAAATCGAATACTAGAAACTTACCCTCAAGTTATCTTTCACGAAGCACGCAATTTTATTCAAATTACTTACCTCAAAATCGAATGCCCAAGCAATGGTGATCTGGAAAGCCTATGCCTTAATTTTTTCAGCGGTGTGGATAACATTCTTGGGTCTGATTATGAGAGGCGGTATGCCAAGCAGCGTTTGTCTTTGCCGAAAATGTTGGCCTTGATGCGTCAAACAGCTAACAACCGGGCTATAGGTGTTTTGGTTATTGATGAAATCCAACGCTTGAGTCAAGTGCGGTCGGGTGGCAAAGAACACATGTTGGAGTTTTTTGTAGAACTGGTGAATCAGGTCGGTATTCCAGTAGTGCTTGTGGGTACGCCAAAAGCCCGACCGATCCTCGAACTTGAGATGCAATCCGGTAGACGGAGTTCGGGGATAGGATCTATTTATTGGGAAACTATTCCACAGAAAATAGGTAAGACAGGCAAAGGTCTAGTTGATAATCCAAATTGGATACGATTTACAAATGATTTGTGGAAGTACCAGTGGCTGAAACATGCGGATGATCCTCTCACTAACGAAATTAGAGATTGCTGGTTCGACCTTTCACAGGGAGTGCTCGATATCGTCGTCAAGCTGTTTGTGCTCTCTCAGCTTCGAGCTATTGCGAATAAAAAAGAAAGAATAACTGAAGGGATAATGAAGTCAGTTTATGAGCAGGAACTTAAGCCAGTCCAGCCGATGCTTGATGCGCTTCGTTCTGGAAATGCTGAGCTAATCGTAAAATATTCGGACCTGCGTGACTTGGATATCGAAAAGCGCCTTATAGAACTCGGAAACCAGATTATCGCCTCGCGTCAAAAAGAGGAACAGAGCCTCTTTGGCGGTAATAATGAAGCTCTTCATTTGTATAATTTGATGCTTCAACTCGATGAAAATTATGATGAAACGCTCTTGGTACCTTTGGTGAAAAAGATATTTAAACAGTACCCAAACGCTCAGTTTAAAGAAATGCTCCCCATTCTGATTAAATGGTATTCAGAAGGCGAACAGGATGAGCCTCCTACCGCTCAGAAATCTGTGAAGAGAAAAGATTGGCATGACTTGGAAAGCGAAGACTTGCGTTATCTATTCGATCTTTGCGACACAGAGAACAAAGATCTTCATGAAACCTTGGACAGAAGGGGGATGTTTTTTAACTTGGAAGACTGGACAGCAGGTTTTTAATGCTTGGATTTCCTACCCCTTACCCTAATGAGCTGTTGTATAGCGTCATTGCTAGGGCTGGGGTCCATGAAGGAGAGACATCACCGAAACAGCTATTAAACTCGGTGTTTGCAAATAAAAAAGTTATTGCCACGGTAGATTTGCCCAGCCATGTCGGGCGTATTGCTGATCAGTATCCAAAATCGTTGAGCCTATCTGCATTGGATCTAATAGAAAAGCATACTCTTTGGCCGATCTATGCCCCTTTTCTGCCGAATGACCGAAGGAAGTCGGTTGAAGAATGGATGTGTGATAGATCGCAAGGAGCTGCGCATTTAGCGTCTGGAATCGTAGCATCGAGAGTACCCGCTAAGAGGGTCATGCTGATGTGTCACTGTTGTGTTAAGCAGCATGAGCAAGACTATGGAGAAGCCTTTTGGGATAGGCGATGGCAAGTCCCCTTGGTCGATTGTTGTCCAATTCATGGAGCGCTATCTGAGACCGATATAAGGAAAAATGGTGAGCATCGACATGCCTATGTTCCGGTCTCACAAAGCAAAATTGTTGGTAGCCATCCAGAGACAGAATCAGGCAAGTGCTTTAGCGAATTGGTTTATCAGTTATTTGATTCGTTCGGAAAAGGCTCGCCTAGTTATCAACAATGGACATCCTTTTATCGTACCTTGGCGTTTGCAAATAACTTTCGAAACGGTAAGCGAATCGATCATCAGCTCATACGAAGCCAATTAATTTCGTATTGGGGTAAAGACTGGCTGAAAAAGAAGAACCTGCTCCCCTCCACGAGTGATACCTCATGGTTAAGAAGTATTTGTCGAAAGCACCGTAAGGCTTTTAGTTTTGCAGAACATATAACGGCCATACGAGCCCTATCTCAAGGCCAAATGTCGATAGTACAGGCGCTTGAAAGAGCTTTAGATATAAATGAAACGTGCGAAAAAAAGAAGGCAAAGGTAATAGTCGAAAGTAACAAGCTGACGGTAGATCAGAATAAATGGCTGTCACTCGTACTTGAATACGGGCCAAAGGGAGCAAGAAATGCACAGCCTGCGCTATATGCTCGCCTTTATAGAAACAACCATGACTGGTTAATCGATGTAGACAAAAAATATCAGTTACCTCCGGTGAGTGTAAATCGCCGTGTCGAGTGGTCTGCTCGTGATCGTGTGGCAGCCAGAGCGTTACGCAACTTTGTTCGGAAGGTAGAGAATGACTTGTCTGCGCCTCGACTAACGCAGACATTTTTGATACATCAATTAAATAATAGCGCGACGATAGAGAAGAATTTATGTCGTTTACCGCGCTGTGCTGCCATTCTAAAAAGATACACAGAGACTGTTGATGAATATCAGATAAGGCGTCTAACTCGAGCCTATATCTCATTCATCGAAAGCAATACGATGGTAAAAGAATGGGTATTGCTTAGAGAGGCGGGTTTGAGTGAAGTGCGTATGTCCAAAGTTGTAAGAAAGTTCTTAGGGGAGATTGTCAGGGATGGCAAGCAATGCAAAATATAAGCATATTGAAGATGACTCGAAAATAAGTGCAATTGGCTCGTTATTTCGAGGCGTTAATAATAAGTTGTGGGCGATAAATCTCGATTTTTCGGGCAAAGCATCCAAGAGTGTTCAATTCAGTGCCGCGCCCATACTCGCTCGACGAAGAATATTAAACGCGACAAGCGGCAATAAAAAGTCTGGTTTATCGCGTCACTTGACTATTGCAAATGCAACGCATTGGAAGCTAGCCAAACTTAATGACTGTCCTGCATATCACAAAGCTCCCAAAGGACGAGATCACGCACAGCTTTGCTTTGTTGCTGATGCTGCTGACCGGAAGGTTTACATTCCACAGCTTGAGTTGGCCAGAGTACTTTTCTTTCATGACCCCTTCTTAGCTAGATTAAGTTTGCAGCATAACGCTTTGGCCGAGGACTTCTTTGTCGATCTAAATTCTGAAGGGCAAACCATATATGTCCGTGAAGGTGCAGAATATCCAGTGCATTATTTTAACGGAGATGATAACAGGCGATTCTTGAGTTGGGTTTTAATGGACTCAGATGCACGGAGGTCGTTTGAAAGCATTAGTGCGAATTTATTGCTAAATCAAACTCGTAAGGGAGATTACGATCACTGGAACTTTTCCTTCAGCCCTCCGCCTCTTTTCGGAGTAGAGCTTGAAATGACAGGTTGGGATGATCGTGATTCCGGAACGTTTTTCGTTTGGGAAATTCATGAGGTCAATGGTCTCCCGTCAGATATTGAAGGTGAAGTAGATTTTCTTCACCCTAAGTATGAACGTCAAGTTGGTGGTAAGCCGGTAAAGGGAAATGGATTAAAAGGAGAAGTCCCAGAGCTATTTGAATTAAATGATGATGAGCTGTCGGATACGGATAAAGCCACTATGGCTTTGATGTCGGATACAGTTAAAACCAGTTTCAAAACGCCATTCATCACTAACCGTATCGCTAAGAAATTAAAGCCTGTTAATACTTTTACGGGTGATGGAGATAAAGAGATGCTAGATAAGGGTCTAAGTGCCAATGAAAAGGAAGAAACAGGTAACCTTCCTGGTGGCGCTTGGAACAACCTTGATGATCAAACAGATGATACTCACTTGTACTTGTCCAAATTCCAGTCATTTTCAGATGCCATTAAATGCTTGGAAGCACAACATCAATGCAGAATCGTCATAAGTAAAATTTTTAAATTGCCAAAGCGTGACAGCAGCAAAAAGAATCTGCATATGTTGGAAGATACTCAAAACCCAAGGTGTATGAATCTTGTAGAGATAGAGTACAAGGGAGGCGCAATAACACTGCTTGAGATAGATACTTCTGATGACGCAGCAAAGCTGTCTACAATGATGTTGCTTATAAGCTCCAGCGGATGGTTGTCTGATAATATGAGCCGTATATTGCAGGGAATAATGAAAAAGTCATTGGGCTGGCCAACCAATATATTCAAGGAAAAACTAGAAGAATCGGACTTTTCTGGAATTCCCCACCCTAAATCAAAACACTCAGGTCGGCTAAAGCCAGAAGAAATACCACCATGGGCACAGAGGTTTTTTAACTGGATGTCTCGTTGATGCGATTTGTATAGATTTATGTCGATCAAAGCGTAAATAACTGGCTTAAACCAAGCTACAATATGTTAAAGTCGGAACTAATGGTATTAGAATCGGTACTTAAACTTGCTCATTTTTTCGGTCGCAGGAGTATCAAGACATTATGGGGAATATCCAGGATCGTTGGTTATCAATAGCTGAAGTTTCCCAGTATATTGGCGTCTCTACTGACACAATATACAAATGGATAGATAAAAAGGGATTGCCAGCATACAAGGTAGGTAGATTGTGGAAGTTTAAGGCCGAGGAGATTGATCAATGGGTTAGATCCGGTGGTGCAGACGACTCAATGGATGATAAATAATATGGCCTTAAATGAAGCAGATACCTGTCGTGTCTATGTAACTCCAAAGATCAAAGATGCAGGCTGGGAAGACAACCCCCGAGCTATCACCGAACAATATACATTTACTGATGGACGAGTTCAGTTCAAAGGCAGCAAAGTACAACGTGGAGAACAAAAGCGCGCCGATTATTTGCTCAAGTACACACGAGACTTTCCGATTGCTGTCGTTGAAGCTAAACCAGAGAGCAGTTCTGTAGGCCAAGGTATGCAGCAGGCAAAGGATTACGCAGAAATCTTAGGATTAAAATTTGCTTACTCAACCAATGGTCATGAGATCCTAGAGTTTGACTATACCACCGGTGAAGAGCAGCTTGTGTCTCGCTTTCCGGCCCCCGATGAGCTATTTAAGCGGCTCTGTGGTGATGAAGGCCTAAAAAATGATGACGTTGATACCTTACTTTCTCCTTACCATCATGTATCAGGGTATTCGCCTCGTTACTACCAACAAATTGCGATAAACCGAGCAGTTCAGTCGGTACTTCAAGGGAAGAAGCGCTCATTAATTACTATGGCAACGGGTACGGGTAAGACAGTCGTTGCCTTTCAAATTAGCTGGAAACTTTGGAGTGCGCGCTGGAATCGTACAGGAGACTACAGAAAGCCTCGCATACTGTTTCTGGCAGACAGGAATGTGCTTGTCGATGACCCAAAGGATAAAACATTCACCCCATTTGGTGACGCAAGGCATAAGATTGAAGGTGGCAAAGTCGTCAAAAGCCGTGAAATCTATTTTGCGATTTATCAATCCATCGCACGTGATGAGCGCCGTCCCGGATTGTATAAAGAATTTCCAAAAGACTTCTTTGACCTAATCATAATTGATGAATGTCACCGAGGTAGTGCCCGAGACAATAGTAACTGGCGTGAAATTCTAGAATACTTTGAGCCTGCATACCAAATCGGTATGACAGCCACCCCGCTTCGTGAGGATAATCGCGATACATATCGTTATTTCGGTAACCCTATCTACACATATAGTTTACGCGAAGGTATTGATGATGGATTCCTGGCTCCATATCGTGTTCACAGGGTGATTTCTGAAGTGGATGCAGCAGGTTGGCGACCAAGTAAAGGCGATGTTGACCGATTTGGGCGCGAAATTCCGGACGGAGAGTATCAAACCAAGGATTTCGAACGAGTTATTGCTTTAAAATCCCGAACGGACGCATTCGCTAAACACCTGTCGGGCTTTATGAAGCGAACCGACCGCTTTGCAAAAACCATCGTATTTTGTGTCGACCAAGAACACGCCGATGAAATGCGCAGAGCGCTTAACAATTTAAATTCTGACCTGACTCCCAAGCATCCAGACTATGTTGCACGCGTTACATCAGAAGAAGGGAAAATTGGTAAAGGGCACCTCAGTCGCTTCCAAGAACTTGAAACTAGTACCCCGGTGATACTTACCACTTCACAGCTGTTAACAACGGGGGTAGATGCGCCGACCTGCAAAAATGTTGTGCTTGCTCGCGTTGTTAACTCGATGAGTGAGTTCAAGCAAATCGTTGGCCGTGGTACCCGCTTACGCGAAGATTACGGCAAACTTTGGTTCAACATCATTGATTACACGGGTTCAGCCACACAAAATTTTGCTGACCCTGACTTTGATGGTTACCCAGAAATTGAAGATGAAGTGGTCATCGATAAAGACGGTGAAGAGGTTGTTGATGAAACATCAGTGCCAGACAGTGAAGAGTTAAAAGTCGCTGAAGAGACGAGCGAATATGATGTCAACTCTGAAAGCGAAGGCTCGAATGACGAAAATGATCACGAACCGAGAAAGTACTATGTAGACGGTGGTAGCGTTAAAATTACGTCGCACCTAGTATATGAATTAGATGAAGATGGTAAACAACTTCGCGTCATTCAATATACCGATTACACCGCCGAGAAGGTAAAAATCCTCTTTTCTTCAATGGATGAATTAAAAGATAAGTGGGCTAACCCGATTAAACGAGAAGAGATCATTTTCGAACTGCAAGAACGAGGGATACAGTTTGATGACTTGGTAGAGGAGTTAGGCAAAACCGATGCTGATCCATTGGATTTACTCTGCCACATAGCATTTGACGTACCACTGCGAACTAGAAAAGAACGCGCAGACTATTTAAAGAAAAACAAACCCGATTTTTTTGATCAGTACGGTTCAGAAGCACGCGCAATCTTAACGTCTTTACTAGACAAATATACCGACCACGGCCCTAAGCAATTTAGTATCCCTGATTCGCTACAGGTACCGCCAATTTCTGAATATGGCAATGTGATGGAAATAGCTAACCTCTTTGGCGGCGCCTTGCAAATGAAAACGGCCGTGGACCAATTACAAACGCTGCTCTATAGCGAGCAATAACAGAAGCGACGATACGATTTATGGCACGAACAAAAAAAGCAGATCAGCCGATGACCACTGCGCAACAATTAAGCGCTATCGTAAAATCTTCACGGCAGATTATGCGTAAGGACAAAGGCTTAAATGGCGACCTCGATCGTCTGCCGATGTTAACTTGGATAATGTTTTTGAAGTTTCTCGACGACTTAGAGCAAATGCGAGAAACCGAAGCCGTGTTGGAAGGAAAAAGCTTCCAGCCAGCCATCGAAGCGCCATACCGCTGGCGAGACTGGGCCGCAATTGAAGGTGGTATAACCGGCGACGAGCTAATTGCCTTTATTAACAATGATGAAGCGATGCGTCCAGATGGCACGCGTGGTATTGGTTTGTTTGCCTACTTGCGCAGCCTGCAAGGTGACAATGGCGGTGATCGCCGTGATGTCATTGCTACCGTGTTTAAAGGCATGCAAAACCGCATGATCAACGGCTATTTGTTGCGTGATGTTGTCGACAAAATAAACGGCATTCATTTCAACTCATCTGTAGAAATGCACACCTTAAGCCGCTTATACGAAACCATGTTACGTGAAATGCGCGATGCCGCCGGTGACTCAGGTGAGTTTTACACCCCGCGCCCAGTGGTCCGCTTTATGGTTGAGGTGATGAATCCGCAACTGGGTGAAACGGTACTGGATCCAGCCTGTGGCACTGGTGGATTTTTGGTTGAAGCGTTCGAACACCTAGAGCGCCAGTGTAAAACGGTTGAAGACCGCAAAGTATTGCAAGAAAGCAGCATTCTTGGTGGTGAGGCCAAATCGTTGCCTTACCTTCTGGTGCAAATGAACCTGTTACTGCATGGTTTGGAATACCCAAGAATTGACCCAGAAAATAGCCTGCGTTTTCCACTACGAGAGATGGGCGACAAAGATCGCGTAGATGTGATCCTAACCAACCCGCCTTTTGGTGGTGAGGAAGAAAAAGGCATTCTTGGTAACTTCCCAGAAGATATGCAAACCGCCGAAACCGCTATGCTGTTCCTTCAGTTGATCATGCGTAAACTTAAACGTCCTGGCCATGGCTCTGACAATGGTGGCCGCGCCGCGGTTGTTGTACCAAATGGCACGCTATTCAGTGATGGTATCAGCGCACGCATTAAAGAGGAGCTGCTAAAGAATTTTAATCTGCACACTATTGTTCGTTTGCCGGAAGGCGTGTTTGCGCCTTATACCGATATTGCAGGTAACTTACTCTTTTTCGATCGCTCCGGTCCAACGGACGATATTTGGTACTACCAAATATCGACACCTGAAGGCAGAAAAAAATACACCAAGACTAAACCAATGGAGTACTTCGAATTCGAAGACTGCTTACAGTGGTGGCCTAGCCGTGTGGAAAACGGCCAAGCTTGGTCAGTTAAAGCACAAGACGTTATCCAATATGACGACAGCGGCAAGTTGGTTTCAGTTAACTTAGATATCAAGAACCCAAATAGTCTTGAGGCCATGGAGCATAAAGCGCCTAGTGAACTGATTGATAAAATGCTAACAACCGAACTGAGAATTACCCAGTTGATGGAAGAGATAAAGTCTTCTTTGGGGGAAAAACTGTGAAATTTGGTTGGGACTGTGTGTCGATAGGTAGTATCGCTGAACGCATTGAGAGACCTGAACCACCGATAGCTGGCCAAAGTTATAGGCAGGTAGGTGTTCGGCTTTGGGGCGAAGGTGCTTATGAGCGTGAGACGATCGATGGTGGCGACACGAAATATAAGTTCCTGAATAAAGTGGTATCGGGCGATATTATCGTAAATAAAATTTGGGCAAGAAACGGAAGCGTTAGCCTCGTTACTCCTGAGCTTGAAGGTTGCTATTGCTCCGGAGAGTTCCCCCTCTTTCTGCCTAACAAAGAAAAAATAAATCCGAAATGGTTTTTTTGGATAACCAAGGCTCGCTGGTTTTGGAATTTATGTGACGAGAAATCCCGAGGTACGAGTGGAAAAAATAGGATCAAACCTGAAAAGTTTCTCGATATTAAGATTCCTTTACCTCCGTTGTCAGTTCAGGATGAAATTGTTAACAAGATTGAAAGTCTGTCTTCGAAATCCAGAGTAATCTGTGAGCTAAGAGAGTCCTTGTTAGCGGATGCGCAAGCGATGCTGAACAGTGCTTTCCATGAAATAATTGAAGGTTCTGTTTACAAACCTATGTCGAAAGTGGCTCCTCTTGAGCGCCGTAAAGTTGAAATCGACGTAAATGCTGAATATCCAGAGCTTGGCGTTCGTTGTTTTGGTAACGGAACTTTCCACAAACCTATTCTTGACGGAATGGAAGTTGGCACAAAAAAGCTGTACCAAATGGTTCCTGATGACTTGGTATTCAGTAACGTTTTTGCATGGGAAGGCGCGATAGCGGTTGTTAAAGAAGAAGACGTAGGTCGTGTCGCGTCACATCGCTTTATAACATGTTTACCTAAATCACGAGTAGTGACTTCCGATTTCCTCTGTTTTTATTTTTTGACGACCGAGGGACTAGAGAAAATACAAACAGCATCACCAGGCGGTGCTGGAAGGAATAGAACTTTAGGACTCAAAAAGCTTGAAAAAATAGAGGTTCCGGTTCCCGATTACGATAAACAGCTTTGGTTTAATCAACTACAAAGCTATGTCGAAAAAATTAAACAAGCTCAATCGGAAAATGAAACTGAGCTAGAGGCCCTGATGCCGTCGATTTTAGATAAAGCCTTTAAAGGAGAATTGGTTTAATGTCTATGCCTGCACCCACGCTTGCTTATGATGCTGGCACCCAGCCTGTCATTGCTCATGGTTTGTCTTATCAAGACGAGCAAGTGAGCGAGATATTATCTGGGCCCGTAAAGCATCTTTTGCAAGATACCGCAGGCAATGAAGAGCTACAGGAATTACTTGGCAGTGTCGTGAGTACTGAATTTGAGCAAGAAGGTTTACGCCAAGCGTTGACCGATGAAACGGTGCCAGATAATTGGCTAGTGGGTGAAGCCATTGCCGAAGCCTTTGTTGCGGACAAAGGCTGTTGTGTGTTCCCGTGGCCAACAGGACGAGATCTTAAGAACCCTAATGCAAGCCCTGCTGGATGCGATTTAACTGGGTTTCAGCCTGTAAACGATGCTGAGCTTCCTTACCGTTTTGCGTTTGGTGAAGTAAAAACTTCTGAAGAGAACAAAGCGCCGCCAAGCGTTATGACCAGCTTGGGTAACCAATTGTTTGGGCTACGAGATAATCGCCAAGTAAAAGATGCCCTCTTACGTTATTTGGGTCTCCATGCGGTGCGAGCGCCTTGGGAGCCGATGTTTCAAAGCGCAGCTAAGCGCTATTTTAGCTCGAATACAACGGATGTAGCTGTTTATGGTGTTTTGGTGCGAGATATTGCCCCAAGCGCTTCTGATATTGCTGGCCGAGCAAAAGCACTGGCGGCCGATTGCCCAGTGCAAACTGATATTGAAATGTACGCTTTATACCTTCCCCTTAACGTGATTGATACGCTGTCTGCTCGTGCTCAAGCAGCGATGCAGGAGGCGTCATGACGCTTTCACAAGAGCATTTATTACAGGTAGATCAGCACTGGGCAGTTCAGTCCATTGGTGATGAACTCCGTGTTCAAGCAATGGAAATGGCTGAACGGCGTTTGGTTGATGTGGCGCTTGGTAATCTACTAGAACACCCGGCAACTGAATTTGACGGCGACTTGCTAGAGCAAGTTGCGACCGCATATGAGTTGGCTGCAATCGAAGGCATTAGTGCTTTGCTGCACCCCGTAGCCAATCAGGAAAATAAAAGTATTCGCGAACTTGCGCAAGCTGGAGCGTTTCGTGCGTTCGGATTATATCGCGTATTACCTGTACCCAGTGATAATGAAGTGCGCTTGTTTCATGTTTTGCATGTAGCGGGTTTGGCATACTGCGGAGATCGCTGGACGGACTTACGCCGATGGTTTGAAGAGCAGAGCGGTGCGGTGGATGTACCAAGTGTGGCCGGTGTCACTTGGGATAAGCGTTTGTTATACCGTATTTTCGATTGTTGGTTACGTCTACTTCGCAAAAACCGTTGGGATGACCTGGACCAGATTTCAGAGATCGTGCTTGGCTTACGAAACGATCAAGTAAATTACGAAAAAGCGTTACTGGAACAAAGCCAGGGTGCGCAGGCGCAAAGTATTGCTATGCGTTTAGTGGCGCTTTATCACTGGGCAAAAGCAACAGAGCGGCTAGCCGTGTACATGCTACAAGGCGAGCCAGTTGCCATAGATGCTCAGTTAGATCAGCATTTTGAAGCGGCGCAAAAGGCGGCACAAGCGTCTAAAGACCCTCAACTAGAAATGATTTTACGCTGGTTACATGTAGCGAGCCGTAAAATGGTTGCAGGCTCGTTATGGTGGGTGGCGCATACGGTTAACTCTCGTGTGACGCGTTTTGTTTCTCATATAACTAAGCACAAGAGCTTATTTGAGCTATTACCACCACAACGGGCGGCACTTCAAGAACAAGGCTTACTTGACCAAGCCAGCAGAGCAGTAATTGTTGATTTGCCGACTTCAGGCGGCAAAACGGCGTTGGCGCAATTCCGCATGCTGCAAGCGCTTAATCAATTTGATCAGGATGACGGTTGGGTGGCCTACGTCGCGCCGACTCGGGCCTTGGTTTCTCAAATTACGCGTCGTTTGCGTGAAGACTTTGGACCTTTAGGTATTCAAGTTGAACCATTAACAGGGGCAATTGAAGTTGATGCATTTGAAGAGGCTCTTTTAGGTGAAGCACGTGCTTTTCAGGTTTTGGTTGCTACGCCTGAAAAACTCCAGTTGGTGATGAGAAACAAAAAAGTGGCTCGTCCTCTGGCTTTAGTTGTAATGGATGAGGCCCACAATATTGAAGACGAGTCTCGTGGTTTACGCATCGAACTGCTGCTTGCAACGATTAAGCAGGAATCACCTCGGGCGAACTTCTTACTCTTGATGCCATTTGTTCCTAACGCCAATGATCTGGCACAGTGGTTGGCTGCTGATCGTGGCCGAAGTATCAGTTTAGGCACCTCTGCTTGGCAACCGAATGAACGAATTGTTGGTCTATTTGATATCCATAAAGGTGAGAAACGTGGCGATTGGAATTTAAACTTTGAAACGTTGACAACCACTCAACGCACGATTCACCTTAAAGGAACGCACAATGTAGATGGTAACCGGCCACTGAAAAAACTGACGTATTCTAATGCTAAAGGGCTGGCAACACAGGCCGTTGCTATGGCTAAGGTGTTCTCTAAGCGTGGAACCAGTATTGCTGTTGCGCAGACAATCCCTGATGCTTGGAGTATTGCTCGTAAGGTTGCAGCAGAGCTAGATCCCTTTGTAGAAGTGCACGATGACATTAAGCTGGTTCAACGTTTTCTTGCCGCTGAGATTAGTGAAGACTTTGAATTAATTGATATGCTGACAAAAGGCGTAGTCGTTCATCACGCCGGTTTACCAGCTGAAGCGCTTTCTTTAATCGAATGGCTTACAGAAGCAGGACATATTCGTGTTATGTGTGCAACGACGACTATTGCACAAGGACTTAACTTCCCTGTTTCATCGGTTTTTCTTGCGACGAGAAAATTGCCTTACGGCAATGAAATGTCGCATAGAGCATTTTGGAACCTAGCTGGCCGTGCGGGACGTATTGGGCATGATAGTGTTGGAGTTATCGGTATTGCAGCAGGTGCACAGCCGAATGAGATCCGAAAGTATGTGAGCGATGCAACAGCATCATTAGTTTCTCGCCTCGAAGGGATGCTAGACGCTCTTCAAGCGACGGGTGATTTAGCAAACTTATCGTGGGTTATTCAGCAAGAACAATGGGCTGACTTTAGAAGCTATATCGCTCACCTGTGGAATGAAAAACGCAACTTGGATTCTGTTATTGGTGAAGCCGAACAGTTATTGCGTAATACCTATGGTTTTGGCTCCCTTCGCGCCAAAGCTGATCAAGCTTCGCAAGAGAAAGCAGATGCTTTGCTTGAAGCAACCAAGGGATATGTTAGAAAGCTAGCGGAGCATCCGGAAAATGCCTCACTTGCTGATGTGACGGGCTTCTCACCTGAAGGTGTTCGTTCAACATTATTGGATCTGAATAACCTTGAAAACAAGTTAACGCTTGCAGATTGGGAACCTTCGAGCTTGTTTGGTGATAAATCGAAATCTGTTTTGCCAAGCCTAATGGGGATTATGCTGAGGGTGCCGCAATTACAAGAGAGTTTGCGAGAGATTAGTAAAGGCCAGGGCAATAGTCATCGGAAACTAGCTGATATCACACAAGCTTGGGTAACGGGCAGCTCAATTGAGTCTATTGCCAAGACTTACTTCGAAGGTGACAACCTTACAGACCAAATATCTAAAGCCTGTAGAGCTGTGTATAGAGACTTGGCTAACAATGGCGCTTGGGGTCTATCTGCATTGAGTAAGATGCCTACATCTGGGCTCGATTTCGAAACCATGACGGATGAAGAAAAGCGCAGGCTAAATAATCTACCAGCTATGCTTTATCACGGTGTTAAAACTGAAGAAGCTGTTTTGATGCGCATGAATAGCGTACCTAGAAGTATCGCTGAACGAGCAGCAGAAGATTTCAGAATGCAGACAGACGGTGGCATTGATGCCGTATTGTCCGCCCGTAAAGCAGGTGAGTATCTGAAATCTCTTAAAGCAGAAGATTGGATTCGACTAAAACCGGAAGGCTCTAAAATGTCAGGAAATGACTATCGAGAAGTCTGGAAAAAACTTTCAGGAATTGTCTAAAAGTCAGTTATTTAAACTCAATATTGAAGTTAACAACTTTATTACTCGATAATATGGCTTATAGAAAGGCTTTATCAATTTAGTTAACAACTTTATTTTCTTTGGTGGGTTTTTCGGGGACGATAAATCAATAGGTTATAGAGTAACTAGTTAACAACTTTCTAAGAACCATTTCCGAAAGGTGCGTGAGTGAGTGAATCGCTAAACAACTGTTATATATAGCCTTTAATCATATTTTCACTCTATATGGTAAACCATACCCCTATAATAAGGTGCTATATAGACCAAAATGCAAGTCATATAGCGATTTTAGGGCACTTAGTTTTGGGTTGTTTTTTAGGTACGTCTTTAGCTAATAATTATTTTTAAAAAATGTTAATAATTAGGACTCAGCCCTCTTGCCTTAAAAACTCCACTCGTAAGGTCTAGTCAATTGCGTTTGACGAAACCACTGAATTGCATTAAAGGTTACCATCTTCAACTTCTGCTCACCTCTTAGAGCTGCCGCTGGCGGTAGAAGCGTTTTGATTTCCCAAAAACGGACCTTCTTGAGCTTTGCTTTAAATCTGTGACAGGAGATTCGACGGTTTGCATCCATCGACAAATGCTGAGGTTTTTCTCATATCGGTTGGAGGATTGATCGTCAAAGCAGACACTTAAAAGTGTAAATTCATAACGAGATATATTCGAAATTTTTCTCATCGGATTTGGTAAAAAGGCGCAATGGCGGTCCTTCTGAGTATTTGCTCAGGCTGGTAGATAACCTATACAAAGCGGCCTCGGATAAAGTGGCGGAGTTTTCGCTTTGCGCAGGCTTTTAGAGTTTTATTGGGCTTCCGCTGCATGCGCATTCCGGACGTTCACGGGCCAAAAAAATAACGAGATTTCCCAGGAATTGAATGTTCGTCAAAGTTAGGCCGGAACGGACATAGTGAAGAAAAAATACTTCATCTATTCAAGCGAGAAGCCGACATTAATTGCTCTGTCGTTTGAGTTAACTTTTGGGTTCATTAGTAAACCACAATGTCGCAATTTGGTAGAGCCTCTTGCAGCGAAACAAAATCTGTTTTTTTGAAGCCCGTTTTTTTAACCCCGATTTTCTTAAGTTGTTTTATATTGTAAATCGGAGCCAAGTCTCTGGATTCAATTTTGGCGTTGATGTTGATATGCTCAAGACTCTCCATACCCGAAAGAAAAACTAGATCCCTGATAAATTTTCCTTCAAAACGAAATGACCTTAACGTGTCCATTTCCCGAATTCGTTCTAAATCGGATATTTTATTACATAGAGTGATCGATAAAATTCTAAGGTTTAACGTCTCCACAGATTCCAATGAAGTCAACTGCTTACACTCTGTTAGTGCGAGCGAGCGAATATTCCGGAGACGGCTAACACCGTCCAATGTTTCCAAAGCTACCATATCCAAATCTAGGATATCTAACTCTTCAAAGTTATCCAGATATCCGAAGCTAAATCCATGATATCTACTAATAAAAAGCTGAGTTAAATGAGCCAACTCCTTTAACCGTTCAGGCTGCTTTCCTTTGAAAGCCCCCGCTAATCTTGCGCCTTTGTATTGCTTTAGCTCATCAATAAATTCATCACTAAAATCCCAACTAACCCCATAGTCCACTATATAACTCAAAGGAAATTGATACCCACAAAGAGATTTCCCATCCCAGTTCTGATCAAAGCTCCTGTCTAAACAAACTGGGCATACTGAATTTACATATCCCAATCTTTTATTGATGGCTTGGGTTTGCATTTTTTTGGCCAGATCTCTCTGGAGAGCGTATCCAATATATGAAGCTTCATAACATAACTTGAAGGCGCTCCCGGAGAAATATTGGTCTAACTTAACTAATTGTCTGAGCAGCCCGTTCAAAGTGGGCTTGCACTTAATATTAATAACTTCTCCGGTAATTTTATTAAAGGCTGAGCCATGGTATTGGGTATCATCGACATCCAAGCCGATATAAATGATATTCTGTTTCATAGACGCCTCCGCTTTTACTTTGTGTAGATACAATGCACTACTTAGGAGTAGCCATCAATGCCCCGGACAAGGCAAGGGCGTCTATATCTTCTATCCTTGTTATATATATCCATTTCACCGTTGCGATGAGTAGAGTAAATTACGAAGCATTCTCTCGAAAGAGCTCAGTTTGCTACTGAACGTTTTTGCAGCTGTTCTCGGTATTGATTTGGCGTCATATTGAACCAGCGTTTGAAGGCCCGACGAAAATTTGCACAATCATGGTAGTTCAGTAAATTGGCCACCGCTTCAATCGAGACATCACTTTCACGAAGATAGCTAATGGCTTGCTGGGACAATATATCATCCCGAATTTGCCGAAAGCAGGTACCTTCTTTTTCCAGACGTCGCCCTAAGGTACGCTTGCTAATGAATAGAGCGGATGCGATATCAACCTCTGAAATTGCCGTAGGAGGAGCCGACAACATCATCTTCTGTACTTGATATTTGCATGTGCCCTCACCGTGCAACTGACCAATCAGCCGCTCACACTGTTTATACGCCAGGGCGTAGTTCATTCTATTCGCAGAGTCATTCTGCAAATAACATAGTTCCAAGGGAACGCTCGCCATGACATGATTCTGGGAAAATTGAATATCTCCCGGCAAGTAATCAGAATAACTCTGAAAGTAACTCGGAGCCTCATGCATGAATTGGATGTTCATACCCTCTAATGACTGCCCAATGATAAACTTTGCATTTTCACAAAAAGCCATCAACATACACTCTGACAAGGCCTGCAGTACTTCATCAGGCAAGTCGATATCAAAATGCAGTGTACATTGCAAGTACTCATCATCGGTCATTAAACCGAGCCTGGAAAAGTAAAGTCGTGTTGGCACAAAGCTTTGGAAAGCCTTCATGAGCATAAAAAAATTGGGAGAACTATTAACCAGCAACCCCAAAATCCCATGGGTTGCTGGCGTAAACCGGCGCCCAAGGTGTAAGCCAAACAACCCGTCATTCGACAATCTGATGGCATTTTGAAGAATTTGAACCTGTTGCAATGATGTCAGCAACGTATCATAACGCAGAAACTGCTCCGTCGTCAGGCCGGTCATAGTTAACAACTGGGGCAATTCCCGCGCTTGTAAACCCAACTCCTGTGCCATCAAACGCGAGTAGTTGGATGGAATACAGGCACGATTCACATCAATAGATGCCCCTTGCTGACTCACGCATCACCTCTTCTCATCAAACATCTCAAGCCATGAAACACTCATTCGAACAGACAATTTCTCCCCGTCAGACGAGTTAGTTTGAATCCGACAGGTGGTTCATATCAAAAAATGACTTTTCGTGGCGAGCATCAACCTGCCAATTGCATCAGCTCTTTGACTGACTTTCCTTCGTCTGCCAAGTACTCCGCTTTAATACTCTGGCCTGCACCCAGTATTTTTTTCATTAGCATGAATTCTTGTGGACGGTTGACGCAGTCAGCCGCAATCAAGTTATCGTCCTTAAAGTAGAATGCGGCAAAGCTATGTCCGGTATCTTTGTCACCTCGGATCACAATATGAGTAAAATTAGTGCTCAAACCGGCAATCTGCAACTTCAGATCATATTGGTCTGACCAGAACCATGGCAGGCTGTGGTAAATCTTCTTTTTACCGCAAAGGGTCGCGGCGGCGACTTTCGCCTGCTCATTCGCATTAGGCACAGATTCCAGTCGAAGGCGACAGTCATAGGTTTTGTCAAAATGATTTGTGCAGTCACCCACCGCCACGATATCTGGGGCACTGGTGTTGCACGACTCATCGATCACTATGCCATTATCGACTTCAATACCAGCTTCTTGTGCAAGCTCAACGTTGGGCAGCACTCCAATACCAACCACCACTAAATCCGCATCAAAGGTCTGACCGTCGTCACAGATGACTTTTTCAACGTGGCCATTGCCCTTAAAGCGAGACACCGAGACACTCGTTTGAATGCTCACGCCATGCTCGGTGTGAACTCGGGTATAAAATTCCGATAGCTCCGGAGGTGTAACGCGCTGTAAAATGCGTTCGGCCATTTCCAGCACGACCACATTCATACCCTGCTCTCTGAGAGATGCGGCCGTTTCCAGACCGATATACCCGCCGCCAATAATCACCGCCGACTTGCCGGCCCCCATGTCACGCTTGATGCCCTGTACATCCGACATATCGCGAAGATAATGAATACCGCTTAAATCACTGCCGGGCAGTTGAATTTTTCTAACACGTGCACCAGTACAAATAGCGAGCTTGTCGTACGCAAGTTCTTGCCCATCTTCCAGGGAGACGCTTTTTCCGTCCGGGTTTATTCTAGTCACTCGCCCCTGATAAAAGCCAACCGATTGCTTCTCATAGAATGACGCCGGCCGAATAGCTAATTCCTCTGCGGATTTGTCGCCAGCGAGGTAAGCCTTAGATAACGGGGGGCGGTGATACGGTAGATGAGGTTCGTCGCCAATGGTGAGAATATCATCCTCCCATCCTTCCTGGCGCAAGCTGGCAATGAGTTGCGCGGCTGCATGGCTCGCACCAATGATAATGCATGTTTTTGACATAATATCGGTTTCGCAGTTGGTTTAAAGTACAACGCCCAATTGAATATTGGGCGCTATAAAACGTTCATTCAAGATGTGGCTAGGCGACCTATGAAGCCGCTTTAGGCACCAACTGAACCATCATGCTGCTATAGCCACGAACAAAGTTAGACTGCACACGCTCGGGACCATCGACAACTTTAATTTCATCAAAACGATTGAGAATTTCTTCCCACAGGATTCGAAGCTGCATTTCAGCCAGGCGATTTCCCATACAACGGTGAATGCCGAAACCAAAGGCAATATGGTTACGAGCGTTTTTACGATCGATAATAAACTGGTCTGCATTTTCGATCTTATCGGCATCTCGGTTGCCAGAAGCATACCACATCACCAACTTGTCGCCTTTTTTAATGGATTTTCCATTCAATTCAACGTCCTGTTTGGCAATGCGGCGCATATAGGCCAGTGGCGTTTGCCAGCGGATAATTTCAGAGACCATATTGGGAATCAGTTTTGGATTTCCTTTAAGCTTTTTAAATTCCTCAGGGAACTGATTCAAAGCCAGAACACCACCTGTAATGGAATTACGCGTGGTGTCATTCCCGCCAACTATCAACAGCGCCAGGTTACCAATAAACTCCACAGGACGACGAATCATGTCTTCGGTGTCAGGATTGGACAATAGCAAGCTGATCAGGTCGAAGCCCAGTTCTTCGCCAGCGGCTTTCCTGGCCGCTTTTTCATTCCACAGTCCAGAAAATGCCTTGGCGACCTCAAATGCAGCCTCAAAAGTATCGTCATTAGTTGCGGTTCCGCCAGTAGCTTCAGGACAGGCCCCTATGACATCAGACCATTCGATCAGTTCATGACGTCTTTCCAGCGGGAATCCGAGAATGGTTGCGAGCATTCGTCCGGTTAACTCTTTGGATACGTTGGAAACGAGGTCAAAAGGACGATCGGTGGGCAGATTATCGAGAATGTCACAGACATGACCTCTAATCACGCTTTCCATTTCTTTCAAATTTTTAGGCGCAACAACCTGTTGTGCGGCATTACGCTGTTCGTCGTGTTTAGGCGGGTCCATCGCGATAAACATTTCAGCTGGCAAGCCCGAAGGAAGGTCACCAATAATAATGGCCGGCTCAGCTGAGAACAGGTCGTGGTGCTTGTCGACGAACACGATGTCATCAAACTTGGTGATGGACCAGAAAGGGCCAAAAATGCTATTGGCCTGATAATGAACTGGATCTTCTTCGCGCAGGCGCTTGAAATAAGATCCCCACTTATCTTGTTTCCACAAAAACGGATTACTGACATCGATGTCTTCTAACGCCAGGGTATCAACATCAGGTATTTCCTGCTCAACCAATTGGTCCATGGAGGTATCCAGAGAAGGAATTTTTCGCTTCACTTTCTGGATGAGATGTAACCCTTTGATTTGCAGATGCATAGGGATGATGGCCGATGTTTTATTGGCGGCGGGAATGAGAATCTTATTGAGTTGTTGTTCAGTTATCATGTTGCTTGCCCCTGATCATGAGTCGTTTTGGTGTTTAAATTAATTGTTACAGCTACATCTGGAACTCAGGCATGCGCATGCGAATACCATTCAGATCTTCAGAGGCCTTGACTTGACAACATAAGCGCGAGGTCGCTTCACGCTCAGGGGTCATATCCAACATTTGTTCTTCTTCACTGGAAATATCGCCGGTCTTATCCATCCAATTTTCGTCGACAATCACATGACAGGTACCACAGGCGCCTTCACCGCCACAATCACCATCCACACCGGGGACACCGTTGTCTACGGCGATTTGCAAGAGAGATTTGCCTTCTTCTAGGTCGACGGTATGTTCAGTGCCGTCAAATTCAATAAAAGTAAGGTTGCCCATAAGTACTCCTAAAATATCTAAATTAATTTGTCGCTTACCACTTGTGTATCTGACTATTTTTAATCGAACAGTCGAATTACTAGGATATTAAAATTCAGTAGAAGTTATTAGGTCATTTTTTGCCAACATGGGGTCATATTTTGCCACTAGATACCTACATCCATGGCGACCACGATATATTTGGCTTGATTGAAGTAGAAAGAGTCACCCAGGCTTTACAGGGAGATTCACTTGCCGACAAAGAAGTTCTGACGAGTTAGGAGAGGCAATTTTAGGAGAGGCAATTCGAGAAATTTACCAATTAGTATCTAAGGAAAATCCGATCGAACGCCGTTTTTTATTTACAATCCCAGCGGTGCACCCGATGCACTCTTTCTCAAGGCTGAAAGCAAAACAGTCTCACCAATGCTGAAAACTTTGCCGGGTACCTGCCCGGCCAATGCCGCCTTGAAACGAGGTTTGGGCTCCATCATCGGCTTATTGGTTAATCGAATGGTTCCCCAATGCATCGCGGCTAGAAAATTTGCCCGTACATCCAACCCAATCTGAACGGCTTCCTCCGGGTCCGCATGCACTTTCGCCATAATTGACCTTGGACCATATGCCCCAATAGGGACCAAGCCGATATCAAACGGTCCCATCATCTCTCCGATCTTGCTAAACACCTTGCCATATCCGGTATCACCGGCAAAATAAACCTTCATATCCGGTGTTTCAATTGCAAAACTGGCCCAGAGCGCCCGGTTATTGTCATTGGCCGCACGACCCGAAAAATGGTAGCAAGGCAAAGCCGTGAATTTCACTCCCAAATGCTCAACCTGCTGGAACCAATCAAGTTCAACAACATGAGTAAATCCCAGTTTGCGAATAACGGTACCCGTGCCCAATGTTGTCACAATCAAAATTGTTTTATCTTCTATTCGCTTCAGTGTCGGCACATCCAGGTGATCGTAATGATTGTGAGAAATAACAATCACATCCAACCTGTGTAGGTCTCCCACATGCACAGGAGCAGGTATCGATTAAAGAATAAAACATAACTAGGCTATCAAAATCTGCCCACATTTGCCGGAGGCTAGCGAGCTATCGCTATTCATGGCCGAGATGACTCCTGTAAATCCAGTCCAATTGATTTCGCATTTCTGAATGTCTGCTATCTTTTGCGGACGCTTACACCAGTAGTTAATATAAATGACCGTTGTGGCCCTATCCTTGACGAACATTGAATTCCTGCGTCATCTCGTTATTTTTATGGCCCTTGAAAGTCCGGTATGCGCATCGACCAGCCCCACACCATTGAAAAGTCGAAAGTTTTGGTAATCGAGTGTTTAAGTGGCAGTTTTAGTGCCGAAACCAGACTTTGCCAATACGAATCTAATTGGAGGCCTCAATAGTCAGATTGTTTTGGAGTTTGAAGTTGGGAGTGTCGTTTTGCTTAGCGGCAGAGAAATTAAAAATACGCAAAACACATCGATAGTTCACTCTGTTGTTGGCGCTTGGTCCGCTTTTGTAACGTCGTCCAATAAAATAGCTTAACGCCCTTCCTGCATCCCATTAATTTTTAGGGTCTATTCAGTGCAACTCCCTAAAACATCTCGAAATAAACATCCCAGAAATGAAAAAGGCTGGTTCCTCATCTATTTTGTAATTTTCGCGAAAAACAAAATAAATCAAAAAAGGAACCAGCCATGCAACTTATTCTGTCAGACATTGCTCACCTTGATCAACACATTTCAACCTTTATAAACCATCCTGATCGCTATCGACCCAGTCAATGCCTTCACTGTGGTTCAAGTGGTCTGTGGGCGCATGGGGTGTATTATCGTAAAGCGGCTTGTGAAAAAGGAGTGGGGTGTTGTGCTCCGATACAGCGTTTTTTATGCCCTGATTGTGAACAGACCTGTTCGGTCTTACCAGAGTATATCCCGCCCCGTCGTTGGTATCACTGGATCGTTCAACAGTTGGCCTTCAGGTTGTTAATGATGGGGCAGAGTCTACTGAAGGTTTGCAAGCATCTTGCCGCCTCGTTGCCGAACCCGCTGACGCCGGATATTTCAACGCTGTATCGATGGCGTCGACAGTGTCGCTGCCAGTTTACCGAACATCATTTTCATTTGTGCAGCCAATATCCTGAGCTGGGAAGGTACGCGTGCTATCAGACTTTTTGGCAAGCCTGTTTAGATAAAATGCCGCTATCGGAGGCGATGTTGAAACTTCATAGGGCCGGTCTGTCTATCCCATAATCACTCAGAGGAAGTCGATTATGAAACACATCAATAAGAGGTACTAGGCCACCCCACACAGTTTGCAGAAGACGTAGGAAACCGCTTGCTATTTACTTGAGATGCGAAATCATCAACAAGGAGTCCCTTATGCAAGCCATTCATCCCCTGGCACTTTTTCGTCTTTCCGTGCTCGGTCCATTAGCCAGTCGCGAGCACTTTGAACGCGGTGATCTGACTCGAATCATCCATGAACTAGCCAGTCACCGTTACGACATCCCTCATTCAAAACGGGTCTATTTGAGCGAGAAAACCATAGAACGCTGGTATCGCTTATGGAAGAAAGGCGGCGTGGATGCGCTTGCCCCGAAGCCGCGTCGAGATCGGGGTCAATCAAAGTTAACACTGGCTGTGCAGCAAGCCATTATTGCGAGTAAGCAAGAGAATCCTAAACGTTCTCTCGATACCCTTAAAATGATCTTGGAAGACAGTGGCCTGGTGGCGGTTGACGAAGTCAAACGCTCTAGTATCCACCGCTTATTACAGAAAAAGGGACTTTCTCGTCCCCCGCCAGCGACCGTGGTGACCGAGCGTAGAAGCTATAACGCTTTACATGCCGGGGACCTCTGGTGCGGGGATGTCATGCATGGTCCTCGACTAATGATTGATGGCCAGATGCGTAAGGCCTATCTGGTCTCACTGATGGACGATGCTTCGCGTTTATTGACGCACAGTGCGTTTTGTTTGGGTGAAACCGCACTCGATATTGAAGGCGTATTGAAACAGGCGTTATTAAAGCGTGGTCTGCCCACCAAACTGGTCGTAGATAATGGAGCGGCTTACCGTGCCAAGAGTTTGCAAGGTATTTGCGCCCGTCTGGAGATCCGGTTGGTCTATTGTCGGCCATTTGATCCCGAATCGAAAGGGAAACTTGAACGGTTTCACAGAGTCTTCAGACAACAGTTTTTAACTGAATTAAACCCCAATCACATTCGCAGTTTGGCGGATTTAAACTCCCGCCTCTGGGTATGGATTGACACCCTTTACCATCACAGACCACACAGTGGCCTCGCCGGTTTGACGCCCTTGCAGCGCTACCAACTAGACTTACTAAAGATCCGGCCGTTGGGTTGTTTTGCTCAGCACCTGGATGACCTGTTTTATCACCGACTCACCCGTCAAGTTCGTAAGGATGGAACGGTCTCCTACGCGGGCCAGTTTTATGAAGTACCCTACGAATTGGTCGGCCAACGCATTCAATTGGTGGTCGATCCCCATACGCAACTGCCCATCCGTACAGAAACCCTCGAAGGCCAACCTTTGGGCGGCGTGACGCCATTGGATCGTCAGGCCAATAACCAGCGTACGCGACAACGCCCACCCTTAGTAGAGGACGTGGTGACTTCGCCCCCGACCACCACAAACGTGTTGGAAAAGGCGCTGCAAAAACAAACGGCGAAATTAACGCGACCTCTCAAAAAGAAATCATAGGAATCCTGATATGTATCGACAACACTTTGGCATCACCGGTTGCCCCTTGGATAAAGGCACCAAAACGCTGTTTGATAATGCACAGTTAACCTTGCTTCAAGAACGATTTCAATGGCTATTGGACTCCCCTGGCTTGGGCGTATTGACCGGATATGCTGGCGTCGGTAAAACGGCGGCGCTTCGCCAGATAACCGCTCCGCTCAATCCTCATTGTTATCAGACGATCTACACGCAAGATACCGATTGCAGTCGCCGCGATATGTATAGCCATCTTGCCTTGGCGCTGGGACTAGAGCCCGCTTACCGGCGCACTCAACTGTGGCGGGAGATTAAAGCTCGGGTGTTGGAGTTGGTTGACAACAGACAAATACAACCCGTGTGGATTATTGATGAAGCCCAAAACCTACCCACGGAGTTTTTCCGTGACTTCCCCGCGTTCTTGAATTTCGCCTTTGATTCACGTGAACTGATGACCGTTTGGTTAGTTGGCTTGCCCAGTCTATTGCACACCATTGATCGAGTCCCCAATGCGGCCTTATCGAGTCGAATCCATGTTCGCGTTAGCTTCCAGCCCATCCAGGATCATGCGCATTTTCGCGCACTCATTGAGCATGCCTTCCGAGCGGTAGGTTGTCAGCAAACCTTGCTGTCAGACTCAGGCATGGACATGTTACGGCAAGCCTCTCAGGGCATCCCTCGCCACGCCGGGCAAATTATCAAAACGGCACTCCGGCTCGCCGTTCCCAAAGGACTCAATCACTTGCCGGATGACTTAATAGAAGAGGCCGTGGAGGTATTAAGATGAAGACAAAATGCCAAATCACGCTAACCTTACCAGATCTTTCTCCAGAGGCCGCATATGGGTTGTCAGGATTGATGGAAGATCTAAGCCACAAAGTAGATCTTTACTACGCAGACGAAATAAGGACTTTATTACATAGAAGAGATCGAGAAGACGCAGAGATGAGCGAAATAGAACAAGAAATACTCACTCAGAAAGAGTTAGATCTAAATGACACAATTCCTTTTGACCCTATCTGAAATGGACTGTACCACTCTCGTTTAGGGATATCGACCAATCGGGAGTGCTTTTTCTGGTTGGTTGTTTAAGCTAGATTAGGTTAGTACAGATGGCCTAAAACAGCCCGGAATATTACACGCTTTCGGGAAACCAAAACGTTTCAAACGTCAGTGGCAGCTACAAGAGGATTCTTGACGCTAACCTCACCAAACCGGCCCATTTGAGTAATTGTTCGAAAGGGTCGCTTTGTCCGAGGATTACATTTTTACAAAGGCTTTCGCCGGTTAGTCTTAGTTGATTTAACCGTTCTCTTCGAATGTCTCCTTTGGAGATGGTTTCGGGGATTGGCTTTTGGAATACAACACCTCACTAAATCGAGCTTCAACTTAATAATGCCAAGATAATAATGCATCCTCTGGTGCCGTGCAGTATAAAGGAAAGTCCGCTTTCGCCGTTGGTCGGTAATGATTCCAAAGTCCGGTATAAAGAGATACGAGTCATTCCTCGGATAATGGAAATATTTTTTGGTAAACCAGGTCCGGTACCCTCTTTAAGCCGAAGTACAGTGACTACCATTAAGACCATTTTAGTGCCGAAAATAGTCGAAAAATGCTGTTCGACGTTCGACGTTTGCATAATGTGGCCAAACCGGCCAAGTTATGGTTACGACATCAGATTCTTCTGTATAGGGTCGCTCGCCGCGCCCTCTTGACGGGCAAAAAGACGCCCGCCAATTCACCCTGGCAGGTATTTTGGACCAGCGATGTGGTATAGTCAGAAATGCTGCACAGGCTGAGGAGCCGATGGCAGTGACCGGCGATGAGGGGGATCTTGTGCGAAAGCCAACCCCCAAATCCCTTTTATCCGCAATTATCCTGACTAACGTTAATTGAATCTGTAGTGAGCAATCCAGCGAGCTTGTTTCTGATATCGACCCTTCTCCGATTCGCCGAGTTACCCGCCTTGATAGCCCATTCGAGACATAGAGTATCTGCAACGAGCACAAGCCTATCTGTGGGCCTTGTCGCGGCAGTATACACGAGAGACCTATCTAGCATGTGTTTCGCATCACGATGCACCAAAGAGAAAACAGTGTGCCATTGAGAACCCTGTGACTTGTGAATCGTAATTGCATAACCAAGATCTAATACCTCCAGCAAGTCCTGACTGATACCCTTGGTTTGCCCATTTATCACAGCCTTTCCATACCAACCCTCAGGACTAATCGCTGGAAAAACCTCGGTAACCGTCCCAAGATCACCATTTCGAACATCCAGCTCATCACCGTAAATGTTTTCTGTAACCAAGATTGGGTCACCCAACTTTATACGCTGATTGTGGCGTGTAATCCAAGGTATCCACCCCTTGGTTGGGTCTAGATAATAAAGATCCTCGCGTGAATAACCCGCGACCTCCTGGAAGTGCCCGTTAAGCCTTGTCACACCCCAGTCACCAGATCGGCGAGGAGAAAGAATGATGCGATCCCCCTCAGCCTCAGCATCGCGCCAAAAGCGCGTAAGAAGGTCTAATGAGGGTGGCGATATGATTGAGCACTCGGGCGACTCAGCAAGTGCCTGTGATGCCATTTCTGGTATGATCACTTCACCTTCTCTAACCGCTGTAGCAAACTGATGGATGGGGCTTTGTTCAGACTGTCTTTTAACTTGCGACAGATCGAAGAACGGAACTGGCGAGTCGTATAAAGCATGGAATATTAAGCCGCTACCTACTGGAGGCAGTTGAGCGCTATCTCCGAGGAAGAGGAAGCGCGTAGCTTCTGGCAGAAGACCCACGAGTTGGTGCATTGATAACAGATCAACCATCGAAGCTTCATCGATAATGATCAATACATGCTCGGGGAACCTTGGTTTGCCTTCGCCAATATGATCTGAAATCAGCTTGGCGATGGTTTGGGCAGGCATCCCTATGCTTTCGGCCATCCGTTGAGCAGCCCTGCCTGACAAGGCTACAGGCAGACAAACCAAGCCTTCTGACAACGAGTTATACACACCTATGATGGCCCGTAAGATTGTGGTCTTGCCAGTTCCAGCGCCCCCTGATATACCGACAACTGGCGCGGATACCGCACCTAGAACAGCCTGACGCTGTTCGTCTGAAAGAGTGAACGGTAATGTTTTTTCATACTCAGATAAGGCCTGTTGTAAGACAGGTTCACTGATCTTACACTCCCAGCTCGCAAGCAACGCCCCCGCTCCTGGCGATCTGTTTAAGCACTCAACTAGCTTTTGAGTGACCGCTGCCTCCATGAGGGCAGCGCCCCATACCTGATAGCCGCCTTCAACCCTTACCAATAGTCCCTGCTTCACAGCAGACTTACCGGGGTCAGTTGCCCCTATAGTATCACTAAGCTTGCTTACACCTTCACGTAACTCACTATCTGTAATCACCGTAGAGCCTGTGCTGTTGGATCTTTTGATAGCCACATGCATCGCAGCTCCTGCGGCTAATAATTCCTCAGACAGGTTTAATTTGAGCTGGTCGATTACCTCTAGCACTCGCTTATAGGTAATGCCTAGCCCAAGCAACAAAAAGGGATTATCAGTTAAACGATCTACAGTCTTATCTTCAAAGAGGTTGACCAACTTAAAGCCCAGTGAAGGGCTCAGATTCAAAGCATCTAGCCAGTCCATGGTTTCATATAGGCCTTCTTCTGGCCACTGTTCAATCAATCGCTTAGCCAACTTGGTATTCATGCCTGGCACACTGCACAACGCATCTATATCAGCATTACGAACCCACTTCTCTAAGCTGCGATTACGGATCAACCGATTAGCAATGACTTCACCAACGCCATCGACATTTAAGCTAATCCATCGACTGAGAGTATGCTTTGCAGGCTGCACCATGGCAGCGTGTGTCGCACTCAGCACATCTTCGTAAACCAGAAAGCTATTCACCATAAACTGACTAACCGATTGCTGTCCTCTCACTTTCCACAATGAGCCAATAGGTAGTGAGCCAAGATGACTTGGAAACTGGACGATCAATGAGCGTCGTCGCTTCTTAAGCGTACCGTCTGAATTAATCAAGTGGACGAAGTAATAACCACCCGAGCGCTGCTTAGCAATCTGGACCAATGTATAAAGTCTTGCAGTCGTCATGCAATTACTCCAAATCCGGCCATACCATCATGAACCACTGCTTCTAGCGCTTGGTAGCGTTTCAACTGCTTTTTGAGCGCTCTGTTTTCAGCTTCCAACTCAGCAACGCGTACCTTGAGCCTACTGTTATCTGAGGATACTGTTTGAGCCCGTTTCTCAGCTCGCTCATTAGCTGCATTTTCCGCAGCTTTATCAACTGATTCTGTGCCGAACCATTCCAGATCACAGCTCTCAAGTAGCTTCCTAACATCCCCGTTCTGAGTACACACGCTGTAGGAGAAATCACACTCTTTAGCAAACTCTCTGCGCTTAACCCGTCCAGCATAAACATACTCATGAGCAGTCCCGGATGCCTCAGTACGAGCCTTCCATTCTTTGGCCCGATCAAAGTATTCCTTGGCAAGTTCTGCACCGCTTTTATTTTTCCTTGTCATGCCTACCTCCTATCGTCTTTCATCCGGTAATCTATTAATTAGTAGGTCTTGTAGCTTCTTGGTATCGATCCCAGGAACCATGTAAGCATTGCGCTGTAAGCGCAGTAACGCTTCCTGAAGGTTGGTCACTTTTTGCTTCTCATGCGCAAGCTCAGATTGCGTCTTTTCCAGTTCCTGCGTCAGCTTTCTAACTGTTGCGTCGGTTGTTTTTTCTTCGGGTGCTTGCTCCTTCAGCCTCTCTTGAACTTGTTTGTAAACGATGACAATTTCATCGTGTTTGTAAAGCGAGCGCTTCGCGATACGATCAACTTTCAGACGCTTGGCTAACTTCTTAGCATAAAGATCCCAGGTCAACCTGCCTTGCCAACTGTGAAGCAGTCCTAGCGCCTGTGGCATCGTTTCATCTGTGATAATCTTTTTAGGCATTAATCAAATCCCAACAGTTGGTTTATTTCCTGAGACACGAGATCTTCCGGTTGCTCCTGTACATCAATACCTTTGGCCATCAAGTTTACCTTGAGCGGACTCGGATCAAATTTTTCATCGACGCCCAGTACCGTGCCATCGGGTATGGTGGGATCTTCCATTTGCCGCACAAGAGACTCTGCAACGGCATATCGAATGGCGTTGTAGGTCATCCATTGGTCTACGCCTAATTGATCCCGTTTCTTCTGCCAAGCCTCTAAGGCGTCAAACTCGGCTTTGTGGTGAACCGCAGTTTCTCGCAGCCTTTGGAGGCACCCAGGCATACCCTTGATGTATTTTTTCTCGGAGCAAGTTAGGCAGTCGCCCCCTTTCATGCAGGGTGGTTCCGTAATGGAATGGGTGCATCCACCGTACTCGCCCAACTGGATCGGTTGAAGCACTTCCAGTTCTCCCAGCTTACGATCTAATAATTCGTGCCGGTAGATCGGTGTGCCAATCGCAACTCGCTCATGAAGCGGTATGCTCTCACTAGATTTCGCAATGATTTTCCTAATTCGATCAGCTCTTTGCTTGGGAGTCGTAAAGTCATACGCTTCATTTTGGGTGATATCTTGGCGTCCCGCCAACATCCGCAACCGGTGTTCTGTCAGACCTTTGTGGGCCAACTCTCGGCCCCGAGTACCATGCCAGCGACGAAAATCGTGGGACTGCAATTGAATAGCTGAACCATCATCCATTGTGAGCCCTAAACGCTCGAACAGAGAGGTCTGTGTTTGATTGCCGCTTAGTTGAATACCCAGTTGATTGGTCGTTGGCAGCATATAACTATTGGGGTAAACCTGCTTACTGGTTTCATTAAACTGATTCCACTGATGCAAAACTAGGCAATCCCAGACCTTTATGCGCTCACTGTTTGATGTATGAGGCCAGAAAGGAAACTTACCGGTAAAATGCTCATAATCAGCTTGTGCAATATCCCTATACGTAGGATTGCCGTGTTCAATACAGGGCGTATGCCAACTAAAGTATTTCTTAGTACGCCAGTACTTTGGAATATTCAGGTTCGATTGAGTCAATGTCGCTGTTCGCCCCATGGCATGAGCAGTCTCTGGGTCGCTCAACACTTGAGTTTGCGAATAGTCGGCAGACGTGATGCAAAATTCGTGTATTGGGTAAACCGAGCCTTGAGTATCGAACGCCAATTTGGCCGCTCGACGGGCTGGCTCAGACAATCGCTTAAGTCGGTTGAACGCCAACACGACTTTATCCATAAGGAAGGTTTCCTGCGCCTCATCACCGTTGGATGAAGAAATACGCGGCACCCAACTTGTGCGGACACCGAAGCCCTTTTCTGAAAACCAGCGTACTCCGACGCGACGTTTCACTCGGCCGTAGCGATTCGTGAATGTCTCATCGATCAGTGACTTCACGCCTAGGTCAATCAACTCTCCCCCGCGACTGGGTGCAAACGCCAGCAACAACGCCAAACTGCTGAAATACTGATCCTTGTCGGATTCAGCCAGCTCGAAGGCGACCAACACAGCAGCCAGTTTTTGATCGTCAGGTGTTTTTTGTATTCGCCAAGCCTTCGCTTTGGAACTCATGGAATAGGCTTTGTTTACCTTTTCCTTCCATGGCGATTGCCAGTATGGCAGTGCGGGATGAATCCCATTGTCGCGCAACGTTGCATAGATAGCCATGAGATGCCCCCCAACGAGAAAGGGAGTATTTGAATCTTCGCTATACCACGCAGCTATCTTTTCACGCGCCAACTCCTGTACGGCACCGTCAATTTTTGAAACTTCATGCTCTGAATGGATTTCCACCAATGCCGCATAGATAAATCGCAGTGCTGACATTGTGAAGGCAATTGATCCAACTTCTTTCCTATGTTGCCGATGACGCACGTAGGCCTTGGCAAACTCAAGGAACGGGCTTTTAAGGGGAACAATCGCTTCTGATGAATGTTTCCGCATCTGACAGAATTCCATCTTGATGGGATTTCGAAGTGTCGTAGTGACCCATTTATTGGTTAACCAACCGGTTTTACCACCATAGATAGAAAGCTCTCGGGCCTGTTCTATGTAGCTTTGCAGAGCAATGCGAGAGGAAGAGTGCAGATCACCCATGGGCAGAGCCTCCCTTTTTGTGTATCTCGCAGGCTAGAATCGTGGCCTTGATCGCTGCGATGGGCAGATCCAATGAATCCACTTCCGATCCACTCATGCCCTTATCAATACGTGATTGCCTCTCAGATTCTGCCTTCGTCAGCGCCTCCTCGTGGTCTGCATCGGCAAAGGGCCTGAATTTGGCGCAGGGATAACAGTTTAAGAAGCCACCCCCACAAAGCTGTGAGCAGTTACCAATGTCGACATCACGGTTTAGATGCACCTTGGCTTGTCCAGGTATTGGGGTTTCCAGTAGGCGCTCGTTCATCCCATTCAAGACTGGCATCCAAGCTTCTGCCATAATTGCATCACTAGCCTCCTGATCCTCGTATGTGTGCGCGGTATAGACTTTCACGGTTTTGGTACTGGTATGACCTAAAATTGCAGCAATGGTCTCATCAGTAGCGCCTGCTTCCGCAAGACGCGTCGCGACGGTTCGCCGAAAACGGTATAAAGACAATGGCAGCAATTCCCCATCCAGCCTCTCTGTAGTGACCGGGCACTTTCTAATGGAGGATTGTAAGTAGCTAGATACAGCGATATCAAAAGTTTTGGGCGTTTTAACAATACGATGCTCAATGGCTTCGCTGCTGCCTGCAGCCAGCAAGCGTTTACCGATAAACAAAGGTAGTTGCTTGGAGGTTCTGGGTGAAATCGGTTGACCCCAGGCCTGCGCTAGCTTTGCTTGACCTTGATGAATCACTTCGTTAAGCAGGGCATATAAATCGGCCGACATCTCTAACACGCGGAATGACTCACGGTAATTTCGTTGGCCTTTAGCCGTAGGAATTCTTATCTCATAACCCACTCCATTCTCGCGTTCCATCACATCTGATACGCGCAACGCAGCTAGCTCTACGGGACGGCAGCCATAATCAAGTTCAACCATAAAAATGGCATAGTCTTGCAACGACAATGTTCCATTCGCATAAGATTGATGGAGCCAGCGAATCAAGGCTGCTTCCTCAGCCTGTGTGAAAGGACCGCGCACGGGGCATAGCTCACGAACGGCTTCGCCCGAGGTCATTGAACCTGAGTAAATCCGATTTGCGTGGTCCGTAAGCCCCTGTTCTAGCCCAGGGTAGTTCCCGTCGGCCCAGGCGTTTAAACCTGCACGGCAATAGGTCACATAAACAATCTGGGAATTTGCCCCTAACCCTTGCTTTGACAATGCTGCTCTCCAAGTCTCGAAAGCAGCAATAGTCAATTCATCCCGACAGAATTTCAGCAGAGAAATGACTTGATCAAACACTTTTCTTGCATAGCTTTCACTGACCTCTTCGACCAACTCAGCCATCATTTTGCGAAAAGACGTCAATAAAACAGGAGTGACCTGCGCCGTTATGCCTTTCTCATCCAAAATAGACCAGGGGAGTTTAAGGTCCCCCAAACGCCATTCGTTACTTTCAAAGACGAATATCTCCCCCGAGCGTGCAGTCCGAATGGTCTGCTTAACCTTAGCTACCTTGACACGAGGCTGCTCAGGCGTCTTTTTTAATATCTGTACTTTTTGCTTTTCCATGGCGTTCCCGATTAATTTCTTGGAGGGTTTTACTAGCTTCTTTTTGGACGTACTTGTCGGTATAGGGCTTTTGGGATTCGGGTGAACCGTGTCCGAGTGCTTGCTGCATGATGGGCTCCTGCGATGCGTTTTGGATGCCTTTTTCGCCCATGACTTCTTTCGCATGATTGGCAAACCCATGCCGGAATTGATGGCGTGTTAGGCCTGCTAACGTATCTGGACGAATATTTATGATCTGTCCCACTTCCTGCATCACCGCCTTGGAAGAAATGGGTTGACCACGCCCATTGCTAGCATGCGTGACAAACAGCAAGGGATGAGATTGCGCCTCGGGAATCTTGTTCCGAACCTCAACAACGTATTTGTGGATCAAACGGGCCAACTCATGATCTATTGGCAAAACCCTTGGCTTTGTCTTCGCGACTTCCTGTCGAATCCTTGGATCTCTTGGGTCGTGATGTCGTCGCACAACATGAACATAGTTTTCAGCGCCGTATTCGATATCTTCCGCCCAGAGTGCCAGCACCTCGCCTGGTCGCAGCCCCGCTTCGAACTGTAAGCTCATCATGATGAAGTGCCTCAATTGCCTGCCTGGATTTTTGAAAGGGTTGTCGATTGATCCAGGCTTTGCGATGTACAGATAGGTTTCAAATACTGAATGATCTGGCGTTCTAGAAACACCGCTGTTCTGCTGATAGCTTCGGGTCCTGGGAATCAACTTGCGAAAATCACCAATCATTCGGTCGATTTGTGGCAGCAAGCAAGGATAATCAGGCCGCACTCTCATCACGGTTTCTGCGAGAAACTTCAAGTAAGCCGCTATGTAGCCCATGCGAATAGCGCGATGATTATTGGAGACGGATAGAATCTGAGGCGACTGATTCCTATTTAGACTCGCGACATTGACAAGGTCGCCCGCATTTATCGCTTTCTTTTGCGCCACCCAATTTTCGAAAGCGTCACTATCAAGCTTGCAATGATCTCGGATTGAATGCAGATCTGCCAGCTCAAGCAAGCGACCTTCATAAAACTCATCATCGAGCCGACGATCATTGAATTCCTCCCAGCGTCGCAAGTGTTTAAGTGCTGACAAAACCTTTACCAAGGTATTAGTTTCGCTCTTTGGCCGCATCATTACGGTGATAAAAAGCGAGATATAGAAGTCAGGCATCCCCCCGCTATCAACTAGCATAGGGTATCGCTCGCCTGTATCAAAAATCAGAGTTTCCATGTTCAGGTCGATCATAAGTGTCGCCTTAGTTAACTTTTATATAAGCTTACCATTCTAAAATACATTTGAAAATAAAGGGCACTAATAAAAATGCCCTTAAAACTTCCTAGAAAGGTATGTTTCCCAGGCTATAATTGAATTTAATTTCAACTAAGACGTTCTTTAGGGCACTAAGACCATACATCTTCCAGGATACAACTTTATTACTCTCTTACAAATATTACCTTGATGTAAAAATGGTGACGATGCCTGTTGCTTAAGGATATTTAAACGTTCTGAGGCGTAATAACGGTATTGTTTGTTGGCGCGAAACCCTTGAGTTGCGATATGCACCGCATCAGCAAGGTTGGCGGCTAGAGGGCGAATGCCATATTTCTTAGATATATGTACAAGCGCCGCTGGTTGCCCTGGTACAGCGGCAGACAGAGGGCTATCTGCAAAAAGGGTAGGAGTTGTGTGGCGATTATTCGGGTGTTTATTTTGATAAAGACTCTGGGGTGTTACTTCTCTAGCGTCAATTATTGTCGCGGCTCCGCCTCTGCTTTTAAGCAGCCAAAAGCTCCCGCCTCCAAGGCCTGCACCGTAAGGGGTGACAACGGATAGGACTGCGGATGCGGCAACAGCTGCATCAAACGCGTTTCCACCTTGGTCAAGGGCTCTAAATCCCGCTTGAGTTGCTAAAGGGTGCGATGTTGCAATAGCTGCCTTGTTGAAAGTGGGTTGATTACTAGCACAACTTACCATCAATACAGATGTAAAAAGGGTATTTATTATTAGTAATAATCTAGCCTTCATCATTCCAATCCTTGGCTGGCAGCATTATTAAACGTTTGGCATTAGCCTGTGAGTTTGTGGTATTTCTCCATTAACTCTTCTTCTGTTTCTATTTGGTCTGGGTCGACTGGAATGCAGTCCACCGGACACACTTGCTGACACTGGGGTTCGTCATAGTGACCTACACACTCGGTACACTTATTAGGGTCAATCTCGTATATTTCTTCGCCGGGAGTGATCGCTTCATTGGGACATTCTGGTTCACAAACGTCACAGTTAATGCAGTCATCAGTAATTATTAATGCCATTTCGAGTACCTCATTTACGTTCAATCAACTTCAGAATGATTGAAGTCGGCGTTACTTGTAGTAAGAAAATTAAATTAGTTAAAGTGTTCCTTTAAAGCTTGAAGCACTAAAGGGTTTACAAACTCTGATACATCGCCGCCCAGTGCTGAAATCTCACGAATAAGTGTGGATGATATGTATGAGAGGTGGTTGGCAGGTGTCAGGAAAACACTTTCAACATCAGGCGCCAATCGGCGGTTCATATCGGCTAACTGAAATTCATATTCAAAATCGGATACCGCTCGAATTCCACGCAAGATAATATTAGCATTATGCTGTTTGGTAAATTCAGCCAAGAGATTATTGAAACCAATGACTTCAATGTTATTGAGATGACTCAGACAATCTTGAGCGAGATTAACCCGTTGAGCTAACGGTAGGAGAGGGCTTTTTTTCGGGCTTTCTGCAACGGCCAGTATGACTTTATCGAACATCTTTGATGCTCGTTCAACCAAGTCTGAATGACCGTTAGTAATGGGGTCGAAAGTACCAGGGTAAACAACAATATTCATGTAACGATGGCCCAAAGAGTTATTCCGAAATTGGGCGGAATCTTAACCAAATTAAGGCAGCAGCACAAACTCTATAGGGTAAATTTAAAAAGGCCGTCACTCTGACAGCCTTTTTGAGAGGGGTGAACGACCTTGATTGGTCAATTATTAACGAATAAACAGTGAATAAATCGCTTTATGAAGAATGGACCCATGTGGCGCGTGTATAGCCTTTCCGCTGTTTATTCGCTGTTTTGCGAACACACCCTTCGCATTGGAGAATGTTCTGAAGCCTTCTTCTCCATGGTAGTGACCCATACCTGATGAACCAACACCTCCGAATGGCATGTCATCTTGGGCTACATGCATTAGGGTATCATTAATGCAGACGCCGCCTGAGTGGGTATGCTCAAGAATATGTTTCTGGGCATTCTTGTCATATCCAAAGTAGTATAATGCCAATGGGTGAGGGCGTTCATTTATATAATCAATGGCTTCGTTTATTTGATTGTATGAAATAACCGGTAAAATAGGGCCAAAAATCTCTTCTTGCATTACCACCATTTTATCATTGGCATTTAGCACCAGGTGAATAGGTAATTTTCGAGTACCATTTTTGAAATCTTCATTTGCAGGGTTTACTTCAATAACCGTAGCACCTTTATTGATGGCATCATCAATATAGTGGTTGAGCCGCGCTCGTTGGCGTTCATCGATGATGCTACTGAAGTCATTATTCTCTTTTAAGGTAGGGTACATGGTTGCAAAACGAGACTTGAACGACTCAACAAATTGCTCAATTCGGTCTGAAGGACATAACACATAATCGGGAGCAACACATGTTTGGCCAACATTGAAGGCTTTGCCAAACGCAATTCGCTCTGCCGCATCATTCATGGGAACGTCTGTTGAGATAATAGCAGGAGACTTTCCGCCCAGCTCTAGGGTGACAGGTGTCAAGTTTTCTGCTGCCGCACGCATCACGTGTCTGCCTACTGCCGTAGAGCCTGTGAAAAGGAGGTGTCCCCATGGTTTCTTTGAGAACTCTGCCGCAACATCTGCTTCACCTGTCGTAACACTCACTAGGTTCTCTGGGAATACGTCTTCGATAACCTCTTTGAAAAGCTGTGATGTTTCTGGCGTGTACTCAGACATTTTAATCATCACTCGGTTGCCTGCAGCCAATGCTCCGGTTAGAGGCCCTAACGCTAAAAATAGAGGGTAGTTCCATGGCACGATAACGCCAACAACACCTAAAGGTTGGTAATTTACTTTGTTGCTAGCAGGTTGAAATAGGAGGCTGACATGACGCTTCGAAGGCTTCATCCATTTAGATAAGTTCTTAAGTGCGTAGTTAATGCCCTGAATGGCAGGCATGATTTCTGCTAACAATGTCTCGTCTTCTGAGCGGCTGCTGAAATCTTTGTTTATGGCTGCGACAAAGCGATCCTGATTTTTTAATAGAACGCTTTTTAATGTTTTTAAGTGGTCTTTGCGTTGTTCCAACGTCGGCATTGGATTCTTTCGGAATGCGTTTTTTTGATCATTAAACACTCTATTCAAATGCTGTATGTGTTTTTTACTTTCGGTAAGTTGAACAACATTAGTGACCATTATGTGCCTCCAAATTCCTGATGCTAACAAGGTGAGATTTAAAGCTTGGTAATTAGCTTTGTTAAGTTATGCGTATATTATTAGAGTATATACTCTAAATAGTCAACTGTTTTTATTTTTTTCATCATTGTTTGGGGCACTTTGTTGATCTTATTAGATGTAAAAAACGGGTTTTCTGTTATATGTTTTTGGGTCCGGTCGCTAATGATGTATGATAGTTGATTAGCCTATGCTGACGTTATTTCCTGAGTATGTTAGGTTGTTGGTAAAGGTATAGAGGCTGGGTCGAATGTTACAAGATGGGGTGTTGGTTAATCGTTTATGAAAACAAGAGATAAAATTATTTTAGCGAGTCTTGAGCTCTTTAATGACAAAGGCGAGCGAAATGTTACGACCAATCACATCGCTGCAGATTTGAGTATGTCCCCGGGTAACCTGTATTACCATTTTCGAAATAAATCCGACATTATTTACGAAATATTTATTCAGTATGAATTGTTGGTCGACCATTACCTTCAAATTACCGACGATCGACCTCTAAACCTTAATGATCTTGTTTATTATCTTGAGTCAGTGTTTGATGGGTTATGGAGCTATCGTTTCTTTCATCGTGACTTAGAATTTCTACTAGATAGTGATGAGCGGTTACGAAAAGATTATCGTGAGTTTACAGTTCGCTGCCTAGATGGAATCAAGAAGATACTTAAGGGGTTGCAGAAAGGTCTGGATGGGGTACTAAAGGACCTGGAGGACGAGCATATTGAATCGATGGTGCTTAACGTTTGGTTGGTGGTGACTAACTGGATGGCATACTTGAAAACAGCTCACGCGGGTGATGATAATATTGCTATCGATAAAGGCATGTTAAGGCAAGGTATCTATCAGATTTTATCATTTACTGTGCCTTATTTGACGCCTGCTTATGTTGAAGAAATCAAAAAGCTTCAGGATCAATACAGGCCAAATTACTCGATTTAGGTCGTGATTTCTTATCCAGGTGTTTCGTCTGAAATATTTTGGTCTATTGGCGGCATTAGCCAGTTATCTAATTGTCGCTGAGCATTCTCTATACCTGTTTTTTTCAGGCTGGAAAATAACACTACTGATGCGAGATATTCAAACTCTTTTAGCTCTGTCTTAATTTTAGCGAGTAAATTTTTTGCTGCACCAGAGCGAAGCTTATCGGCTTTTGTGAGTAGTATTGATATCGGAAGTTTACTGGCTTCTGCCCATTCCAGCATCATGGTGTCAAAGTCGGATAACGGTTTGCGAATATCCATAACCAGCATCAGGCCTTTCAGGCTTTCTCGTGCATGCAGGTATTCATCCATGTGCTCCTGCCACTCTGTCTTCACTTCTTTAGATACCTTGGCATAGCCATACCCGGGAAGATCGACTAGCCGGCAGCCAGGGATGTTAAGGGTAAAAAAGTTAATCAGTTGTGTGCGTCCAGGCGTTTTACTGGTTCGGGCAAGTTTGGAATTATTGGTTATGGTGTTAATGGCGGATGACTTGCCTGCATTTGACCTGCCTGCAAACGCTACCTCACTCCCATTGTCTGTGGGGCATTGCGTTATGGTGGGTGCACTTAATAAAAATCTAGCGCTATTGTAGGAGATCTTAGGCTGCTTTTCGCTCATTTTTAATGTCATCTCTTGCTTATATAAAGCGTTAACGTGTGTGCCGTGTGTCTTATAGAATTAACGGCTCGGTATTATAGCGGTGTTTACCCATTGCTTCGAGTACGCAGGGTTATAAATTTGATTTTTACTATTTGATATTTTATGTGAATGTAAGCGGGAAATACGCATATAGGGTTTAATCAGGTTTTTCATAGTGTATAATGCCGAATCGTTTTAGCTGCGTCGCGCAGGGTGAGGTGTTATAGATGCTTTACTATTGGTCGATCAATAACTGATAAAAGAAGTCATAACTTTGCGGCAGGTCAATTTATAGAGTCTTGACGCAGGTACTATTGCTGATTATTTGTCGATGGCAAATTTAAGCGTATTAAAATTTAGAGATGATGAGAGAGTGTGGGCTGACATGAAAAATTTTGTAGCAGGTCTTGTTTTGGCCATAGGTTTTACTGGGGTGGCTCAGGCTGAAGGGGATGCGACCGCTGGCCAGCAAAAAACCGCCGTTTGTGCTGGGTGTCACGGTGTTGATGGCAACAGCATGGTGCCTACTTTTCCAAAATTGGCTGGGCAAGGTGAAAAATATCTTGTTAAACAGATGATTGATATTAGAGCTGGTGATAGGCCGGTACCAGAAATGACGGGCTTGTTAGATAATTTGACTGATCAGGACCTTCAGGATATTGCTGCTTATTTTTCATCGCAAACATCATCAACAAATCAAGCTAAGGCTGAGTTAGTTGAAAAAGGGCAGGCGTTATATCGCGCAGGTAATATGGCAACAGGCGCTGCAGCATGCACAGCCTGTCATGGGCCAAGTGGTGAAGGTAATGGGCCAGCAGCATTTCCTGCTCTTTCTGGTCAGTACTCTGTTTATGTCGCAGCGCAGCTTAAGAAGTTTCGTTCTGGAGAGCGTGCCAATGACGGTGACTCACGAATGATGCGGGATATTGCTGCAAAGTTAAGTGATGCCGAAATTGAAGCTGTTTCAAGTTATGTGAGCGGTTTACACTAAACGCTCATAGCGCTTCAAAAACCCCTTTCAGAGGGGTTTTTTTGTGCCTGAATATTGCGAAAATTTAATAGTGATTATTAGTAATAATGCTAATATGCGGATTCATTGATAGAAAATAGTTAATGATGAGCTATCGTTTCGAGAGTTAAAAACAATAAGGGTGAAGGATAATGAAGCATTTGTGGGCTAAATTTATTTTGGTCATGATTTTGATGCCGGTTTCGCTGATGGTTGATGCTGCTAGTGTCGAATCCTCAGATAATACAGAATGGGTTGCCGGTAAGCACTATAAGGTTCTGCCTTACGCGGTTCGTACCCGTGATACGAGTAAAATTGAAGTAGTTGAGTTGTTTTGGTACGGCTGCCCGCATTGTTACAAATTCAACCCTATGGTTCATCACTGGGCAGAAGGCTTGGAGGATGATGTGGATTTCTGGTTGTCTCCTGCTACCTTTGGTGCCGCGTGGAAGGTTCATGCTCAGGCATTTTATGCTGCGCAGGTTTTAGGGGTGCAAGAGAAAATGCATCAGCCATTATTTGATGCGATAGTCAGGGACCGAAAACCCTTGGGTAGTGAAGCTGAGTTGGCTCTATTCTTTGCGGGTTTTGGCGTTGATGAGAATGACTTTAAAAAGGCCTTTAATTCATTTAGTGTCAAATCAAAAGTGGACCAAGCTAATGCGCGAGGTAGAAGCTATCGTGCAACTGGTGTTCCTGCGTTAATCGTGAATGGTAAATATCGTATCAGTGCCTCAGAAGCCGGTGGCAATGAGAATATGATTAAAGTAGCTGATTTTCTAATTGAAAAAGAAAGAGCTAGCCTTGGCAAGTAGTTGATTTGGCACTTCTTTGTTCTGGGTGTGCTTGGTACAGTCATACTGTTAGTATGGCTGTACCGTAAATAGGTAGGTTTACCGGTATGTATCGAGAGATAAGGTCTAGGATAAGCAGTTATCGGCGCAATGAGGTTACAAAGGTGCGAGGGCTGTGTTCAGGGCTTGATTGTGGTTCCCCCTTCGAAAGCCAAAACCATATTCGCCTACTGACATTTAATATTCAGGTAGGTATCTCAACCTCCTCATATCGGCATTACCTGACTCGAAGTTGGCAGCATTTTTTGCCAAATCGTACTCGAACAGAAAATCTTAATAAAATATCTATGCTGCTTCAACACTATGATGCTGTAGCATTACAGGAGGTAGATGGCGGTAGCATTAGAAGTAGTTTCGTTAATCAGGTCAAATATTTAGCTGAGGCAGGAGGTTTTCCCTTTTGGTATCAGCAGCTGAATCGTGATTTGGGCCGGGTTGCGCAGCACAGTAATGGATTTTTAAGTCGTATTAAGCCTCTAAGTGTTGAGGAGTATCGCTTGCCTAGCATTATTCCTGGTCGAGGTGCCATTGTTATTAAATATGGGCGAGAGCAAGACCCATTGGTGCTAGTGGTTATGCATTTATCGCTTAGTGCTAAAGCCCAGAATAAGCAGCTTGGGTTTATAAAGGATATAATCTCAGATTATCGGCATGTGGTGTTGATGGGAGATATGAATACTCATGCTGAGAGGCTGCTTGAGGATTCGCCTTTAAAAGAGTTGAGTTTGGTTTCCTTGCCTGTGGGAGCTCATAGCTTTCCAAGTTGGCGGCCTGACAAGGCCTTGGATCATATTCTAGTGAGTCCCTCTCTTAAGATTCTTAAGGCAGGTGTTGTCATGTATCCTGTTTCGGATCACCTGCCGGTAGGGTTGGATATCATGCTCCCTGATGGTTATGATTGATAATGATTTATCTGCAATTACGCCACCTTAAAATATATCTTCTGCCGTAATAATATCCTCTGCTGTCGACGGTTGCTCTTGAGTTTGACGGCCTATAGTGGATGTGTCCGGTTGAGGTGCATTTTCCTTACGGAATATTTCGAAAATCGTGCTTTTATCGCCAGCCTTCGCAAGCTTTCCAGTTTCTGTGTTTATTTTAACGGTTATGAGTCCTTCTGGTTGTTTCATGGCTGCGCTTGGGGTATTTGCCAGCGCAACTCGCATGTAGTCGATCCAGATGGGGAGTGCGGCGGTGGCGCCATACTCTCTTCTTCCTAATGTAGTGGGTTGGTCAAAGCCTACCCAGACTGTTGTTTCAGTTTCTGTGTTGAAGCCAGAGAACCATGCATCTTTTTGATCGTTTGTGGTACCTGTCTTCCCAGTGAGATCTGAGCGTTTTAGTGTTTGAGCTTTTCTGCCTGTACCACGTATTATTACGTCTTTTAAAATGCTGTGCATGATGTAGATGGTTCGACCATCAAGGATGCTTTTGGCTTCGTGGTAGTTAGGGGTTGATGGGCGAGTAGCGGTAGTCTCCTCTGTGATTGAGAGGCTGTTAGTGTCGTTGTTGATATAACTTATTTTGTTGTTTGTGTTGTTTGTGTTGTTTGTGTTTTTTGGTTCGTCAATAGACTCTGTCGTTAGGTTTGCTATAGCTTCAGGCGTCAATGTTGGGACTGCCTGAAAAATAATATCTCCTTTGCTATCTTCGATTTTCTCTATGAAGTATGGTTCTGTTTTGTAACCGCCGTTAGCGATAGCGCTATAGCCCGTGGCTATTTGCATGGGGGTCATGCCTGCACTTCCCAGTGCTAGAGATAAGTCATTAGGTAGAGCCTCACTATCAAACCCAAACCGACTTACGAAATTGCGAGTGGTGCGGACTCCGGTCTTTTTGAGCAATCTTATGGATACCAAATTTCGGGATTTATAAAGTGCTGTTCTCAGTCTGGTAGGCCCAAAAAACTTACCGCTAGAGTTTTCGGGTCGCCATGATGCTTCAAGGTTCTTATCTTCGAATACTATAGGGGCGTCATTGATAAGTGTTGCTGCTGTGGAGCCTTTTTCTAGTGCGGCTAAATAAACAAAAGGCTTGAAGTTTGAGCCAGGCTGGCGTTCTGCTTGTAATGCTCTGTTGTATTTGCTTTGAGCAAAATCATAGCCACCCACTAATGCTTTGATTGCCCCGCTTGAGGGTGATATTGAAACAAGGCTGCCTTGAACTTTTGGGGTTTGAGCTAACTTCCACTTCTGGGTTGTTTGTATTTTCTTAATTCGAATTATATCGCCTGGGCTTAATACGTCAGATACGCTTTTGGGCACTGCTCCCAACCGGTTAACGCTAATGAATGGTCTTGCCCACTTGACGCCTTCGTGGTCTAAGTTTAGGTATCCGTGGTCTTTGGTGAATAGCGTTGCTTCGTTGTCCTTAACGTCAGTAACAACTGCAATGGTTAGGTCGCCATAATTGGTCATATTGTTGATTACGGAGTCTATATTGTCGGCAGCGACAGGATTATCAATGGTGATCTTATGCTCCGGTCCACGATATCCGTGTCGCTCGTCATAGCTCTCCAAACCTTGTTGAACCGCTTTATTGGCTGCCTCTTGTAGCGTGCTGTTAACCGTCAAATAGACGTTAAAACCTTCAGAGTACGCTTCATCTCCATATTTTTTGACCAGCTCTTTTCTCGCCATTTCGGCTAGATAAGGTGCTTTTGTTTGGGGCTTTGAGCCGTGATAGACGGCGCTTATAGGTGTTTCTTTTGCTGTGCTGTGCTGACTGGCATCAATAAAACCAAGATCTAGCATTCGATCAAGTATCCAATTTCTTCTAATAAGAGCGCGAGAAGGGTTGGCTATTGGGTTGTATCTAGAGGGAGCTTTAGGTAAACCTGCAATCATCGCCATTTCGGCCAGTGTTAATTTTGCGACAGACTTCCCATAATAGACTTGTGATGCCGCTTCTATGCCGTAAGCTCTGTTTCCTAAATATATTTTGTTAAAATAAAGCTCTAATATTTCATTTTTTGAAAGTTCTTGTTCTATCTGAAGAGCGAGAAGTATCTCGTTGAATTTTCTTGTAAATGTTTTTTCTCGTGACAAAAAGAAATTTTTTGCAACTTGCATGGTGATGGTGCTGCCACCAGACTGTATTTTTCCGCTAGTGGCTAATTGCGTTACGGCTCTTAAAAGTCCCTTAATATCAACGCCATGGTGCTCATAAAAACGATTGTCTTCAGCCGCAATAAACGCTTGGGAGAGTTTTTGTGGTACTTGGTCTATTGTTATGGGGGACCTTCGCTTTTCGCCAAACTCTGCTATTAATTTATCGTCTGATGAAAAAATGCGTAGTGGGATTTGTAATTGGGTGTGCCTAAGCTGTTCGACATCAGGCAGGTTTGGGGTAAGATAAAGGTAGAAAGAGGCAATAAGCAGGCCCGTTCCGCACAGACCTGTAACAAAAGACCACCCCAAAAATCTATAAAAACTCACAAAACGCAACATGTTTTTCCTGACAAGTGATGAATATATGTCTATTATTTAAGAAATTGCTTTAAATTGGTTTTATTATACGTGTTTTTTATTAACGGTATTAGTTAAGAATTGTTTAAGTCTGCAGCAGCTCTTCATGTGTTGCGCTAATAAATAAATATAACTGTTTAGAACTTATAGGGTTTACTAGTGTTTGGGTTAATAGGAAAAAAAGCAAATACGCTCATTGGGATCGATATCAGCTCGACTTCGGTTAAGCTACTTGAGATCGGGAAAAACGGTAATCGCTATAGAGTTGAAAGCTATGGTGTGGAGCCGCTGCCACCCAATGCGGTTGTAGAGAAGAACATCAATGATGCGGAAGCGGTTGGTGAAGTGATTAAGCGAGTGGTTGCTAAGTCTAGAACAAGCTCAAAGCAAGCTGCGGTTGCGGTTGCGGGCTCTGCTGTTATCACCAAGACCATCCAGATGGCTGCAGGGCTTAGTGAGCAAGAGCTTGAAAACCAAATTACAGTTGAAGCTGATCAATACATTCCTTATCCGCTTGACGAAGTCTCAATAGACTTCGAGGTTCAGGGGCCATCAGAACAAAATCCAGATCAAGTTGATGTTTTATTAGCTGCGTGCAGAAAAGAAAACGTCGAGCTTAGAGAGGACTCACTGGAAATTGGCGGTTTAGAAGCGAAAGTGGTTGATGTAGAAGCATACGCCATGGAGAGAGCGTTTGAGTTGATTGATGCCCAAATGGATGTTGATGCCGATGAGCGAACAATTGCGGTAGTCGATATAGGCGCCACCATGACGACGCTCAGTGTTCTGGCAGACGGAAAAACCATCTACACCCGAGAGCAGCTATTCGGTGGCAAGCAGTTGACGGAAGAAATTCAGCGTCGATATGGGTTATCACAGGAAGAGGCCGGATTAGCCAAAAAGCAAGGCGGGCTCCCTGATGATTATGATATGGAAGTGTTGGAGCCGTTTAAAGAAGCGGTTGTTCAGCAGGTCGCACGTTCGTTGCAATTCTTCTTTTCATCTAGTCAATACAACGAGGTTGATACTGTTGTGCTTGCTGGCGGAACTGCTTCGACAACGGGGATAGCCGAAATGGTGCAAGAGAAGGTAGGTACTACCACGGTTGTTGCAAACCCGTTTGCAGACATGGCATTGAATTCACGGGTTAATGCGTCCGCCCTAAGTAATGATGCGCCATCGTTGATGATCGCGTGTGGACTGGCGATGAGGAGTTTTGATTAATGGCAAAGATTAACCTCAGGCCTTGGCGAGAGGAACTACGAGTTGAACGGCAGAAGCAGTTTATTGCCATGCTGGTTGGCGTGTTGATTATCGCCGTTGGTGTTGTTTTTTTATGGCAAGGACATATGACTTCTGAGATTGAATATCAGCAGTCCCGAAATAATTACCTTCAGACTTCGATGGTTGCTCTGGATAAGAAGATAAAAGAGATTGAAGGGCTAAAGAAAAAGAAGAAAGAATTGTTAGCCAGAATGAAGGTGATACAGAATTTACAAGGAACGCGTCCTGTCATTGTTAGAGTATTTGATGAGCTGGTTAGAACGCTTCCGGATGGCCTTTATTACAATAGCATCAGTAAAAAAGGTGATCGATTGAGTATTGTTGGTTTGGCTGAGTCGAATAATCGAATAGCCGGGCTGATGCGGAATTTTGAAGCATCTGATTGGTTTGGTGAGCCCAATTTAACGGCTGTAAAAGCGGTTGAAAAAGGAGAGCCTGCAAGTCAGTTTAATATGACTGTGGTTCAAAAGACTCCGGAAGATGATAAGGAGAATGCGAAGTGAGTTTTGCAGAATCACTTGAAAGCCTGAAGAACTTCGACGTCAACGACCTCGACTTCAATAATGCAGGTTCATGGCCTGCACCGATAAAAGCAATCGTTAGTATTATTGTGGTAGTGCTAGTCGTCGGAGGTGGGTACTGGTTTCTAATTCAAGACCAAATAGCTCAGTTGGATCAGGTCAAAAGCAAAGAAACTGAGCTCAAACAACAGTTTGAAACTAAAGCCTATAAGGTGGCCAACTTGGCAGCCTATAAGTTGCAAATGCTAGAGATGGAAGAGTCTTTTGGTGCGCTACTCAAACAGCTGCCAACTGACACTGAGGTGCCTGGTTTATTAGAGGATATTACTAATACCGGTCTAGGTAGTGGACTTGAGTTTAAAGAAATTAAATTGAAGCCTGAAACCAAAAAAGAATTCTATATTGAGCTTCCAATCCAGATTTCAGTTAAAGGTACCTATCATGATATCGCCTCTTTTGTGAGTGGTGTTGCTAGTTTGCCCCGAATTGTAACGCTCCATGACTTCTCTATTTCTCCTCAAAAAAATGGCGAAGGAATAATGTCGATGGGGATAGAAGCGAAAACCTACCGGTATAAAGCAGGGAGGAGAGGAAAGTGAGTATTAGAAACCTGCTAACAATATTAAGTGTGTCTCTTGTTTTATCAGGCTGCAGTGGTAGTGATGGTTTTGCAGATATCGACCAGTTTATGGATGAAACTAAAGCCAAGCCTCGAGGGAAGGTTGAGCCGCTACCTGAATTTAAAGCCTATCAATCGTTTACCTATAGTGCCGCGAATCGCCGAGATCCATTCTCACGGCCAGTCGATGTGGTGTTGAGTTCTATCGCAGACGAAAAACCTGAGAGCAATGTTAAGCCTGACTTTGATAGACCAAAAGAACTTCTTGAAACCTTCGGGTTAGGCTCTTTGAAGATGGTCGGAACCCTTCAGATGCAAGAGGCGAACACCTTATGGGCCCTTATTAGTGATAATGAGAGCGGTATTCATAGGGTTAAGAAAGGCCAGTTTTTAGGAAAAAACCATGGACGCATTGTCGTCATAGAAGAGAGTCAGCTTGAATTGATAGAAATTGTACCAAATGGTCGTGGCGGCTGGTTGGAAAGACCCCGTTCTATCTCTCTGGATGATCAGTAATTGGAAGGGGGTAACATGAATATTTTATATGCTGAATGCGATAATAAACAATTGAGGTCTAAGAATAATATGTATTATCGGGCGTTAATGCTGGTAGGTACACTCTGTTTTTCACTCTTTTCAATTCAGGCTAATGCTGTTGTATTGAAAGATATCAGTTTTGCTTCTCTGGCAGGGGACAGAACCGAGGTTACATTGGCTTTTGATGGTGCGCCGCCAGAGCCAAAGGGCTATACCATTGAAAAGCCAGCCCGAATTGCGTTGGATTTATCGGGCGTAACTAACGCTTTAAGTGCAAAATATCACAGCTTGGGTGTAGGTAATGCACAGGGGATAACGGTTATTGGAGCGAAAGACAGAACTCGCCTGATCGTAAATCTTGTAGAGCTCGTTCCTTATGCATCGACAGTAGATGGAAATAATATCATCCTGATGATTGGCTCAGGTGATGCGCCAAAGGCATCTTCGGCGACTAAATCTTCTGGTAGCTCTGCAGTGGCAAGCTCATCAGCAAGCGCAGCGGTTACAGATGTTGACTTTAGACGGGGCGAGAAGGGCGATGGCCAGATTGTATTAACGTTGTCATCTTCTAAAGTTAATGTTGATATGTCTGAAGAGGGTGGACTTATTAAGTTAGTTTTGCCTGAGGTCGACCTACCTGAGGCGCTACAGCGGCGTTTAGATGTTGCTGATTTTGCAACGCCGGTTAAAAGAATTGATGCGAAACTTGGCGATGATGGTGCTGAAATAACGATCAAATCTGAAGGTAATTATGATTACCTTGCATACCAGGCAGATAACAAATTTACAATAAGTGTCGAAGAGTTGACGCGTGAGGAAGTTGATCAGCGTAAAAAAGACAAATTTCCTTATACTGGAGAGAAACTCTCACTTAACTTTCAGGATATTGAAGTTCGGTCGGTGTTGCAGTTAATTGCTGATTTTACGGGGCTTAACCTGGTTGCTAGTGATACGGTTGGTGGAAGAATTACGTTAAGACTACAAAATGTTCCTTGGGATCAAGCACTCGAGTTAGTTCTTAAAACGAAAGGTCTCGATAAGCGTAAGATTGGTAATGTGTTGTTAGTGGCGCCAGCAGATGAAATTGCGGCACGAGAGAAATTGGAGCTTGAGACCAATAAGCAGGTTGCTGCATTGGCACCTGTTAGACTTGAGGTGGTGCAAATCAATTACGCTAAGGCGGAGGATATCGTAGCGTTACTGCAGTCAGATAAAGAGTTAATTTCCGGTCGAGGGTTTATCTCTTCTGATGAACGTACGAATACGATTAGTGTGCGAGAAACCGCAGACAAACAAGAGCAAATCCGACGTTTAATTGCGACTTGGGATATTCCAGTTCGTCAGGTGCTTATTGAAGCTCGAATTGTTAAGGCTAGAACTAATATTGCGAGTGATCTGGGTGTTCAGTGGGGTGGTGCTGTTCAGGATACTGGTGGTAATCATCAGGCGTTCGGTGGTGGTAGCTATGAAACGACATCCCAGGTATCGCAAGGACAAACCATTACATTTCCTGGTGCAAACGTTGTTGACTTGGGTGTTACAAAGGCTGGAGCATCATCATTTGCGCTAGGCTTTAGTAATGATCATGTGTTGCTACAGATGGAATTGTCGGCGCTTGAGTCTGATGGTCGTGGTGAGATTGTTGCTCAACCAAAGGTTGTAACGGCTGATCGCCAAACCGCTACTATTAAATCGGGTGAAGAGATTCCTTATCAAGAGGCATCTTCAAGTGGCGCGACCTCTGTATCATTTAAGGAGGCGGTATTAAGCCTAGAGGTTACTCCACAAATTACGCCTGACGGTAAGGTGATTATGGACCTTAAAATTAACCAGGATAATCGAGGCGAGGTGACAAACGGTATTCCAAGTATAGAGACCAATGAAATTGTGACGCAGGTATTGGTGGGTAACGGTGAGACGGTTGTTCTTGGTGGTATTTTCCAAACCGAAGAGAGTATAACGGTCACACAGACTCCCTACTTAGGTGACATACCTTATTTAGGCGCTCTTTTCAAAAGAACAGAAAAAGTGGATGAGCGAGCAGAGTTACTGATCTTCATAACGCCCAAATTGTTAAAGCGTGGCTTGGTTGATCAGTAAGCAGCAACAAAGCTAACCTTAAAAGCCATCACTGAAGAGTGATGGCTTTTTTGTATCTAGGGTGTTCTGAAAGGAATGCCTTATGGTATTCTTCAAAAATACTCTAAAATAGAGGCGTTATTCCTCTTAGCTGTATACCTTGATATACAGGTCTTTCATTTATGCTTTTGTAGGTTCTCATGGCTGGTTTATTAAAACATAGCGCAAAAAGGGTTGTGTTAGTGGGTCCTATGGGCGCTGGTAAAACAACAATTGGTCGGCTGTTATCCCGAGAGCTGGGGTTTTCCTTTTGTGATTCTGATAGTGAAATAGAGGCTCGCTGTGGGGCTGATATTCCGTGGATATTCGATGTTGAAGGTGAGGCGGGCTTCCGTGAACGTGAATGCGGTGTTATTCGTGACCTAAGCCAAACCAATGGCATTGTGTTGGCGACAGGTGGTGGTGCCGTTTTGAATGGACAAAATAGAGCCCACTTAAAAGAAGGTGCTCAGGTTGTTTACCTAAAAACATCAGTAGAGCAGCAGTTTGAACGCACCAGAAGAGATCGAAATCGCCCATTGCTACAGAATGACGAACCCTTAAAAGTGTTGACGGATATTTTCAAGATTAGGGATCCCTTGTACTCTGAAATTGCCGATGCGGTTATTATGACGGACAAAAAGAACCCCAAAGCGGTGGTCAAGCAGATTCTAGATCAAATAGTAGTCCCCCACTGATATTCTGCTAGATAGGGCATTTTTTAATTTGGCCGTGGTAGCCATATAATATATTAAAGAAATAGGTTGTAGAGTTAAAAATGAAGCAGTTAACAGTAGAGCTTGGCGAAAGAAGTTACTCCATTTATATTGGTCAGGGTTTACTTAACCGTGCGGAGTTGGTCGCGTCTCATGTTTCAGGTCGTCAGGTGATGATTGTTACAAACGAGACGGTTGCACCGCTCTATCTTGAGCGAACCAAGGCGTTGTTTTCAAACTTTGATGTGTCGGTTACGGTGTTGCCCGATGGTGAGCAGTATAAAAATCTCGATACGTTGAATATTGTGTTTGATCAGTTGCTAGAGCAACGCCATAGTCGTAAGACTACATTGGTAGCCTTGGGTGGTGGTGTGATAGGCGATATGACGGGTTTTGCGGCGGCCTGTTATCAGCGTGGAGTGGCGTTTATTCAAATACCCACCACTTTGTTATCTCAGGTTGACTCATCGGTTGGTGGAAAAACAGGCGTTAACCATCCGTTAGGTAAAAATATGATAGGCGCTTTTCACCAGCCTAATGTCGTTATTATCGATACCGATACTTTGAACACGCTTCCTAAGCGGGAGGTTGCTGCAGGTATAGCGGAAGTCATCAAGTATGGTTTGATTCGAGATGCGCGCTTTTTTGAATGGCTTGAATTAAATATAGAAAATCTGATGGCGTTGGACCCCGCGGCCGTTGCCTACGCGATAGAAATCTCCTGTCAGTGTAAAGCGCTGGTGGTCAGCGAGGATGAGCGAGAGGGTGGAGTTCGAGCGATTTTGAATCTAGGGCATACTTTTGGGCATGCGATTGAAACCCATATGGGGTATGGTGAATGGTTGCACGGGGAGGCGGTTGCCGCGGGGATGGTTATGGCGGCAGATTTGTCTTGTCGGCAAGGCTGGCTCAACACTGATGATGTTAGTCGCGTTATTAAGTTATTGCAAAGATCAGCGCTACCTGTGGCTGCACCAGAAGAAATAGGTGTAGAGCGTTTCAAATCATTGATGTCGGTGGATAAGAAAGTGATAGACGGGACCTTGCGTCTGGTGCTGATGAGTAAAATAGGTGAAGCGTTTGTCACCGAGGCATTTGAATCTTCGAATTTTGAGGCGACATTGTCGTCCAAGCCGCAATTACAAAGGTTATAAAGAGTTTTTTGGAATCTTGAAATAATATGAATGCTGCCGCAATGGAACATGATCAGACGTTATCGTTGAATGATCAGTTAAGGAATAAGTACCAACTCCAAACTGAGCCTTTTGGTGAGGCAACACAGTTGTTCTTTCAGGGTGCTCAAAGGCAGCATAATCTGGAAACATTAAGGCATCTTGTTAGTTATGGTGATATGGTACTATTGCTGACAGGAGGTTCGGGAAGTGGAAAGACTACGTTAATTGCTGAGCTTGGTAAGCATATTGTAGACAGTATTCGAATAATCAACCTTAAACCATCGTTGATTCCCAGTCCTCGAAAACTAGAATTTGAATTGTGTAAACGGCTTGACTTGCAATGGGTTGAAGGGGAACCAGTTACGAGAACGATGGAACGCGTTCTTGACGCTTGCGAACACAGCGCCGCGTCAGGCGAGCGGTTATTATTAGTAGTTGATGATGCACATAAAACCAATGCTGATAGCTTTAAGGTGCTGCTGTCGACTTTCAGAGGGCTTGGTGGTGATTCTGGCATCTGCCTACTTGTGTCCGGGCGACAAGAGATATTGCAGTCCATCACGAGTGAGGGGGTTGACCCTGCCACCTGTAGCTGGATTCATCAAATTCATTTAAAACCATTCTCTCAAGAGGATGCGGAAACCTATGTGGGGCTAAGGCTTATAAGGGCAGGGTCTAAGGTCGAGCCGGTATTTTCGGATGCTCAGAAGAAAGCGCTATATGAATTAGGTAAAGGGTGTCCTGGAAGAATTAATAGAATTGCATCGGGGGTGTTGCTTGACTCCTTTGAAGCTGCCAGCTCTCGAGCGCCTAGGCAAAAAGGCCTTAGCGGGCTATTAGTGGGTGTTGTGGTGTCCCTGCTTGTATCGTTTGCCGTGATTGGTTATCAATATAATTTCTTTTTTGCGCCTTCTGCTGGTCAGGCGAGCAAGGTCGAAGAGCATGAGTCTCATACTGGACTCAATCCTAATGTTACTGGAGTTTCCAGTGAGATGTTGGTGGATCATGCTAAAGGTGCTGCCCTGGCTCAAAGCAGGGAAGTGTTGTTAGATAAAATCCAGCAGGCCGAGATGAAGGTGAGTGCGTTACCTGATATTGAGGTCGTCATGGTTGTTCCTAGTGGAGAGTCGGAGAACAAGCCCTTAGCGGTTAGTTCGCCAGTGGTAAATGTCGCTGGTGAGGTTGTGTACTCACCGGATGGTGTGATACTGCCGACTGCAGATATCAGCAATGATGTTGTTGACCTATCGGGTGTTGATGCGCGGTTAACGGCTGGATTAAATGAGGATGAAAAGACGTTAGCGGAAAAAACAGCGGCTAATACTGACGAGGAAGCGATAACTCTGCCGCGCGAAGATAATGTTGTGGTTAGGCATTCTCGCTTTAGAGGTGATAAGTGGATGTCGTCTCAACAGAAGGGTAGCTACACCATTCAGGTGCTGGGCAGTCGAAACGAACAAACCGCTATCAAATATATAGAAGGCGAAAGTTCTTCAAAAGAGTTACTCTATATTGAGTCACGTTATAAAGAAAAGCCTTGGTTTGTGGTGATTTTTGGGGTCTACCCCAATAAAACTGCTGCCAGAACAGTGTTGGATAAACTGCCGACTTCTGTTAAGAAGCAAAAGCCTTGGATTAGAAGCCTTAAAGGGCTGTGATTTAGTTAATTGTCTCTGTTGATGACTTTGATTGAGTCATAGCGTAATTACCTGTACATTATCTTACTTGTTGAATTAATTAGAAATAGTTTGAATTGTAGTTTAAAGTGTCGGATATATGATTTCGATAAATTTGTATGCCCACCAGTAGACATGTAAAATAGCCACCCCAAATTTTGAGGATCTTAAGCTTGTTTTGAATAAGGTTTTTATAAGCTTTTGATTAGTAAAGAATAAACGCGAGAGTGTGAAATATGATGACAGGTTTGTATCATCCTGATGACTTCAAGGATAACTGTGGATTTGGCTTGATTGCCCATATGGAAGGTCAGGCAAGTCATGACCTGCTTGTGACCGCTATTGAGTCTTTGACCTGTATGACCCATCGTGGCGGAATTGCTGCTGATGGAAAAACCGGTGACGGTTGTGGTTTATTACTGCAAAAACCGGATACATTCCTGCGTCATGTTGCAAAAGACATGTTTGGTGCAGACCTTGGTCAGCGCTATGGCGTTGGTATGACGTTTCTTAACCAAGATACGGCTAAAGCTGAGGCATCGAAGGTGTTATTTGAAAAGCACCTCTGTAATGAAGGTCTTAAAGTGGTTGGGTGGCGCACAGTGCCGACCGATAATGCTTGTCTTGGGCCCATGGCATTAGATTGTTTGCCGAGCATTGAACAAGTATTTGTTGACGCGGGTGACCTTTCAGAAAAAGATTTCGCAATCAAACTATTCCTTGCTCGACGGCGCGCAGAGATAGCGCTGGCTGATGACAAAGAGTTTTATGTTTGCTCTCTGTCAGAAAAGGTATTGTCTTACAAAGGACTTATGATGCCGGTCGATCTTCCAAGTTTTTACTTGGATTTGAAAGACGAGCTTTTTGAAACAGCTATTTGCGTATTTCACCAGCGATTCTCTACCAATACTATGCCTCGCTGGCCCTTGGCTCAGCCATTTAGAATGTTGGCTCACAATGGCGAAATCAACACCGTAGAAGGTAATCGAAATTGGGCGTTGGCCCGTGCATCAAAATTCAAGTCAGATGATTTACCTGATTTACAATCCCTTCAGCCATTAGTTAATAGAACCGGATCAGACTCTTCAAGTATGGATAACATGCTAGAGGTACTGTTAGCCGGTGGTGTTGACCTGTTTCGCGCGGTCAGAATGATGATTCCACCTGCGTGGCAAAATGTTGACACGATGGATGCTGACCTTCGTTCGTTCTATGAATACAACTCCATGCATATGGAGCCATGGGATGGTCCTGCAGGTGTCGTAATGTCCGATGGGCGTTATGCCGTATGTTTGTTAGACCGTAATGGTTTGCGGCCATCTAGGTGGGTGATCACCAAAAATGGATATATTACGCTTGCGTCTGAGATTGGTACCTATGGATACAGGCCTGAAGATGTAGTAGCAAAAGGGCGTGTGGGGCCGGGGCAAATTCTCGCAGTAGATACCCATACGGGTAAGGTTTTGCATACTGATGATGTAGACCAAATTCTTAAGACGGCGCACCCTTACAAACAGTGGTTGAGAGATAACGCGACTCGCCTTGAAGCTACATTGGGTAAGACAACGTCTGACTTTAACGTGATGGAACAGGATGAGCTGAAGACTCAGATGAAAATGTTCCAGGTTTCTTTTGAAGAGCGAGATCAGATCTTGCGACCTTTAGGAGAGGATGGGCAGGAAGCCGTTGGTTCTATGGGTGATGATACGCCAATGGCGGTGCTGTCTGAGCGTGTTAGATCGGTTGCAGATTACTTCAGACAAAAGTTTGCTCAGGTAACCAACCCTCCGATAGACCCATTGCGCGAAGCTATCGTGATGTCGCTTGAGACCTGTATTGGCGCTGAACAGAATATTTTTGAAGAGACACCAGAGCATGCCAGGCGGGTTATTCTTAGTACGCCTGTGTTGTCACCGGCTAAATTTCAACGATTATCCTCCAAAGATGCATCTGGCTTTGATGTTGCCCGGATAGAGCTTAGTTACAGCCCAGAACAAGGGTTAGAGCAAGCAATTAAGTCAGTTTGTGATCAAGCAGAACAGTACGTTCGCGATGGAAACATTATTCTAATCCTAAGTGACAAGCTTCTTACAGAAGGGAAGCTCCCGGTTAACGCCTTTATGGCAACTGGGGCTGTTCACCACCGATTAGTGGAGAAAGGCCTTCGTTGCGATTCAAATATAATCGTGGAAAGTGGCTTTGTAAGAGATCCTCATCACTTTGCAGTATTGTTTGGTTTCGGAGCTACTGCGGTTTACCCGTACCTTGCTTATCAAGTGCTTAATGACTTGATCAGTTCAGGCGAGATGCTAATTGATCCGGTCGATGCGAAGAATAACTATCGCAAAGGTATTGGTAAAGGGTTGATGAAAATCCTATCTAAGATGGGAATCTCGACTATTGCCTCATATCGAGGCGCACAGTTATTTGAAGCCGTCGGATTGGCGGATGATGTTGTAGACCTTTGTTTCAGAGGCGTCGCGAGCCGAATTCAAGGAGCTACTTATTATGATTTTCAGATTGAGCAGCAATTGCTGGCTAACGATGCATGGAAAAAGCGAAAACCAATATCTCAGGGTGGGCTACTAAAGTTTGTTCACGGTAGTGAATATCATGCATACAACCCAGATGTGGTTCGCACTATACAGCAAGCGGTGCAAACGGGTGACTATGGTGTATATCGTGAATACGCATCGCTGGTAAATGAACGACCAGTGGCTACATTGCGTGATTTGTTTAAAGTAACTGATAACCAGACCCCGATAGACCTGTCAGATGTAGAGCCCATGGAAAAAATAGTAGCTCGATTCGACTCTGCGGCGATGTCATTGGGTGCGTTATCACCAGAAGCTCATGAAGCATTGGCCGTTGCGATGAATACACTGGGTGGTCGTTCTAATTCAGGTGAAGGTGGTGAAGACCCAATTCGTTACGGTACGAGTAAGCGATCTAAAATTAAACAGGTTGCATCTGGCCGTTTTGGCGTAACACCTCATTACCTGAGTAGCGCCGATGTCATTCAGATTAAAGTTGCGCAAGGTGCGAAGCCGGGTGAGGGTGGACAGCTTCCGGGTGGTAAGGTTAATAAGCTAATTGCAACGCTTAGGTATTCTGTACCCGGGGTTACACTGATCTCACCGCCTCCTCATCATGATATTTACTCAATTGAAGATTTAGCACAGCTAATTTTCGATTTGAAGCAGGTTAATCCAAGTGCGTTGGTATCGGTGAAGTTGGTGTCAGAGCCAGGCGTAGGTACTATTGCTGCAGGTGTTGCAAAAGCATATGCAGATTTAATCACTATCTCAGGTTATGACGGTGGAACCGCGGCAAGCCCATTAACCTCAGTTCGTTATGCTGGGTCTCCTTGGGAGCTTGGCTTGAGTGAAGCTCAACAAGCGCTTAGAGGAAATGACCTGCGTGGTAACGTTCGCCTGCAAACAGATGGTGGTTTGAAGACTGGACTTGATGTTATTAAAGGTGCCATTCTAGGTGCAGAAAGCTTTGGCTTCGGTACCATGCCAATGGTGGCGTTAGGTTGTAAGTATCTTCGTATATGTCACCTGAATAACTGTGCCACAGGTGTGGCGACTCAAAATGAAAGTTTGCGAGATAAGCACTTTATTGGCACCGTCGAAATGGTTATGCATTTCTTCAAATTCGTTGCTGAAGAGACTCGTGAATGGATGGCGAAGTTAGGTGTTAGATCACTAGAAGAATTGATTGGGCGTACAGATTTGCTAGAGGTATTGCCGGGCAATACTAATAAGCAGAAAAACCTCGACCTGACCCCGATATTGTTTAATGATCACGTCCCTGTGGATAAGCCTCAGTTTTGTCAGGTAGAACGAAACGAGCCGTTTGATAAAGGGCTTTTAGCCGAGAAAATGATTGCCGAAACTAGTGGTGCGATTAACACTAAAGCGGGAGGAGAGTTTACCTACGCTGTTACTAACTGTGATCGATCGATTGGTGCAAGATTATCAGGCGAAATTGCGAAGCTTCATGGTAATCAGGGTATGAGTGTTGCGCCTATTAAACTTAACTTGACCGGTACTGCGGGTCAGAGTTTTGGTGTGTGGAATGCTGGTGGTTTGAACATGTTCCTTGAAGGTGATGCTAACGATTACGTAGGTAAAGGTATGACTGGTGGTAAGCTGGTTATACGGCCGCCACAGTGCAGTATATTTAAAACTCAGGACACCGCTATTGCAGGTAATACATGCTTGTATGGCGCCACCGGCGGTAAGCTTTTTGCTGCAGGTACTGCAGGTGAGCGCTTTGGCGTGCGTAACTCAGGCGCTCATGCTGTTGTAGAAGGTGTTGGAGACCACTGTTGTGAGTATATGACGGGTGGTCTTATTACTGTACTGGGTGAAACCGGGTATAACTTTGGCGCAGGAATGACAGGTGGCTTCGCTTATGTTCTTGACGAGAAAAACAGGTTTGTTGACCAATACAATCATGAGCTCGTAGAGATTCATCGTATTTCAAGCGAGCAGATGGAACCATACCGCAATCATTTGCGTGGTGTAATTGAAGAACACGTTACTGAAACTGGCAGTGAGTGGGCTCAGCATATAGTTGATAACTTTGATGACTATATTGTGCGTTTTTGGTTGGTTAAACCAAAGGCTGCGAGCTTAAAGAGCTTGCTTAACAGCACTAGAGCTCAACCGGAGTAAGGCTTGGGACTTCACTCCTGAGTCTTCCATTAGTCAATGGTTATAGGGCTCAGATTAAATTTAGGTGAAGGCGGTGATAAACAAGTACGTGTGAGAGTTAAAGAGGCTTTTAAGCGATGACAGATCGATTGAATAACAATTTCCAGTTTGTGGATGTTGGCCGGCAGGACCCTGATAAGGTAGCGGCAGAAATTCGTAAAAACGAATTTGGAGAAATATACAAACCGTTCGATAAGCCAGAGGTTGAGAGTCAGTCTCACCGGTGTTTAGAGTGTGGTAACCCATACTGTGAATGGAAATGCCCCGTGCACAACTATATTCCTAACTGGCTGAAGCTGGTTTCTGAAGGCAATATACTTGAGGCAGCCGAGCTGTGTCATCAAACCAACTCATTGCCTGAAGTTTGTGGCCGTGTTTGCCCACAAGATCGTTTGTGTGAAGGCGCGTGTACTCTTAATGACGGCTTCGGCGCAGTGACGATAGGGTCTGCTGAAAAACATATTACAGATACTGCGTTTGCCATGGGCTGGCGCCCTGATATGTCAAACGTTGTCTGGACCGACAAAAAGGTGGCTATTATTGGCGCAGGCCCTGCTGGTTTGGGTTGTGCTGATATTTTGGTTCGAAACGGTGTTAAGCCTGTCGTGTTTGATAAAAATCCCGAAATCGGTGGTTTGCTGACGTTTGGTATTCCAGAGTTTAAGTTAGAGAAAGATGTGATGACGCGTCGTCGCGAAATCTTCGAAACAATGGGGATCGAGTTCAAACTTAACATCGATATTGGAACCGATGTTTCCATTGATCAGCTCTTGGAAGAGTATGATGCGGTCTTTATGGGGATGGGCACATACAATTACATGAAGGGCGGCTTCCCTGGTGAAGAGTTAGAGGGTGTGTATGATGCATTACCATACCTCATTTCGAATGTTAACCGCTGTCTAGGCTTTGAAAAAACGCCTGCTGACTTTATTGATATGAAAGGCAAGAAAGTTGTTGTGTTAGGTGGTGGTGATACTGCCATGGATTGTAATAGAACAGCTATTAGGCAGCAGGCAGAAACCGTGGCTTGTGCGTATCGCCGGGATGAAGAGAATATGCCTGGTTCACGCAAAGAAGTGGTAAACGCCAAAGAGGAAGGGGTTCAGTTCTTATTTAATCGTCAACCAGTTGCTATTGTAGGTGAAGATAAGGTTGAAGGCGTTAAAGTGGTGCGCACCCAGATGGGTGAGCCAGACGAAAATGGCCGTCGTAGACCTGAAGTGGTTGAGGGTAGTGAAGAGGTGTTACCTGCTGATGCCGTATTGATCGCGTTCGGATTTAGACCGAGCCCTGCTTCATGGTTTGAAGCGAAGAGCGTAGGTATTGATGAGGGTGGGCGAGTGATTGCGCCTGAGAAAGGCGAATTCCCATTCCAGACTTCGAACCCGAAAATATTTGCGGGTGGAGATATGGTTCGTGGCTCAGATTTGGTTGTGACCGCTATAGCCGAAGGTAGAAGTGCCGCAGAGGGTATTTTGGATTACCTTAATGTATAAGTAGTTACGATATCTCATCGACACTTTAGCGGACGCTAGAGTGTGTATTAGAAGGCACGGCAGGCTCCGTGCCTTTTTTCTGCTTATCTGATTGATGGCAGTGATGAGGTGATGTTGTTTTGATGAGTTATTATTTTGAAAATAGTGATAATTTTTGTTAATTATTGATATTTGGCAACTGAATTAATTTTTTAGGCGGTAAGATTCAGCCTTCGAGAACGTAAAAAGAGAGACATTACATGGGTGAGCTAAAAAATGACCGTTTTCTCCGTGCTTTATTAAAAGAACCGGTAGATACCACTCCGGTGTGGATGATGCGCCAAGCGGGTAGATACCTGCCTGAGTATAGAGAGCTTCGTAGTAAAGCGGGTGATTTTTTAAGTTTATGTAAAAATGCAGAGTTTGCCTGTGAGGTGACGATTCAGCCATTGGAGCGTTTTCCGCTTGATGCGGCTATCTTGTTCTCTGATATCCTGACGATCCCCGATGCGATGGGGTTAGGGTTGTACTTTGAAACAGGTGAAGGTCCACGCTTCAAGAAAATTGTGCGCACCGAAGCTGATGTTGATGCATTACCGGTTGTGAAGACTACCTCTGACCTGGATTATGTTTTAAATGCGGTGACCACAATTCGTCGTGAGCTCAATGGTCGTGTGCCTCTCATCGGTTTTTCAGGTAGTCCGTGGACGCTTGCCACGTATATGGTTGAAGGCGGTTCTTCTAAAGACTTTAGGCATGTTAAGGCGATGATGTATGATAAGCCGGAAATAATGCATCAGCTACTTGAAAAGCTAACACTATCAGTCATTGACTACTTGAATGAGCAAATCAAAGCAGGTGCTCAGGCTGTTCAGATATTTGATACCTGGGGTGGAAATCTAAGCCATGCAGCCTACCAAACCTTCTCTTTGCAATATATGAAGAAGATTATTGATGGATTGATTCGTGAGCATGACGGACGCAAAGTGCCGGTGATCATGTTTACAAAAGGTGGTGGTCAATGGTTGCCTCAAATGGCAGATGCCGGCGCAGATGCGCTTGGGCTGGATTGGACGACTGATATTGGTGTTGCAAGAGGTTTGGTCGGTGATAAAGTTGCATTGCAGGGCAATATGGACCCAAGCGTTCTGTATGCGTCTCCAGCAACGATTCGAAATGAAGTTGAGAGTATTTTAAGCGCTTATGGGTCGGGTAGTGGTCATGTTTTTAATCTTGGACATGGTATTCACCAGTTTGTAGATCCTGAACATGCTAAAGCATTTGTAGAAGCGGTTCATGAATTAAGTCCTAAGTACCACCAGTCTTAACGTTTAGCTTAGGCTTAAGACTGAAAAGGCGGCTCATTTAACGAGTCGCCTTTTTTTGTGAGGCATTGTTGATCTTATTTCTGCGATGCCTCTAACGATTGAGTGATATCCTCTAAAATATCGTCAATATTCTCAATCCCAATTGATAGCCTAACCATATCGGTTGAAACGCCTGCGCTAATTAATTCTTCAGGGCTTAGTTGTCTATGGGTAGTTGATGCGGGGTGGCAAGCGAGAGATTTGGCGTCACCGATGTTCACTAAGCGAACAATGAGCTGTAGCGCGTCGATGAACTTCGAGCCGGCATTTATCCCACCCTTAATTCCAAATGACAATATTCCTGAGGGCGTGCCGTTCATATATAGCTTTGCAAGGTCGTTAAAAGGGCTACTTTCAAGTCCTCCATAATTGACCCACTCAACCTCTGGTCGGTTATTTAAAAAATTAGCGACTTTTAGAGCGTTTTCACAATGTCTTTCCATACGCAAGGGTAGTGTTTCTAGGCCTTGCATAATCATCATCGCGTTATAGGGAGACAGTGCAGCCCCCATATTTCTAAGAGGTACTACACGGCAACGACCGATATAGGCGGCCGGCCCAAGTGCCTCTACATATACGACACCATGATAAGACGGGTCAGGCTCGTTCATTACCGCAAAGCGCTCTTTGTGGTCGGCCCATGGAAATTTACCAGAGTCAATAATAATGCCGCCAATAGTGGTTCCGTGACCACCAATGTATTTGGTCAGTGAGTGAATAACGATATCTGCACCGTGTTCAAAGGGGCGGCACAAGCAGGGTGTTGCAACGGTATTGTCAACGATCAACGGCACGCCATGCTGGTGAGCTATGTCCGCTAGTGCTTTTAGGTCGACAATATTGCCTGCTGGGTTGCCAATCGATTCACAAAAAATAGCTCGGGTTTTATCGTTGATGAGTGATGCAAACGATTCAATATTGTTGCCGTCTGCAAAGCGTACTTCAATGCCCTGTTTAGGGAATGTGTGAGCAAATAAATTATACGTGCCACCGTAAAGCTGGCTAACGCTTATGATGTTTTCACCCGCTTCACAAATAGCTTGAATTGATGCTGTAATGGCCGCCATGCCTGAAGCCATAGATAGAGCCCCAATGCCTCCTTCCATCTGTGTGAGGCGTTGCTCAAGCACATCGTTGGTCGGGTTCATAATGCGGCTGTAGATATTCCCTGGCACTTTTAAATCAAATAAGTCTGCGCCATGTTGGGTGCTGTCAAACGCAAAGGATGCCGTTTGATAGAGTGGCACTGCTACTGCTTTGGTAGTGGGGTCTGGCTCATAACCGGCGTGAATGGCAATAGTTTCCAATTTCATGACTTATCTATCTCCTGACTCATGGTTGCTAGGTTTGACTATTTCTATTTTTTAACAGTAATCGTGCGTTGTCGCCTATCTGTTGAACTGTTTTGTCGTTATCATTATTTTATTGTTACTGAGTGAGCTAAAGAGTAGCAGAAAATAACCTGAACAATCGATTCATAAGGGTGTAAGGTTTGTTGAGCTCTGCTGCATTGCGAGATGAAATGTAAATGGCAAAAGTTAAAACAGCGTATGTGTGTACTGATTGCGGTGCGGAGTATGGCAAGTGGCAAGGTCAGTGTTCGGATTGTGGTGAGTGGAATACGATCAGTGAGTTTAAGGTAGGCAAAGCTTTATCTGCAAAGAGTACTCGTTTTGAAGGTTATGCGGGTAAACTTTCTGAAGTTCAGTCCCTCGAAAATATCAACTTAGAAGAGCAAGCCCGTTTCACCTCGGGTATTGGTGAGTTTGATCGAGTATTGGGGGGTGGTCTTGTGCCGGGTTCAGCCATTTTAATTGGTGGCTCGCCGGGGGCAGGTAAAAGTACCTTGCTATTGCAAACGATGTGTTATTTAGCGGGGAATATGCCTGCGTTATATATCACGGGTGAAGAGTCGCTGCAGCAAGTTGCGATGCGAGCAACACGCTTGGGGATTAAAACCAATAACCTGCAGATGCTGTCTGAAACCAATGTTGATTCAATTATTGTTGCTGCACAAAAAATGCAGCCTAAAGTCTTGGTGGTGGACAGTATTCAGGTGGTGCATATGGAAGGTATTGAGTCGGCGCCAGGTAGCGTTTCACAGGTGCGTGAGAGTGCTGCGATGCTAACTCGTTATGCCAAGCAGACTGGTACTGTTTTGTTTTTGGTAGGGCATGTTACCAAGGAGGGTTCCATTGCGGGGCCTAAGGTGTTGGAGCATATGATAGACTGTTCTATTATGCTGGATGGCTCAGATGATAGTCGTTTTCGCACTCTCCGGGGAATCAAAAACCGATTTGGCGCGGTGAATGAACTGGGCGTTTTTGCGATGCTGGAAAATGGTCTTAAAGAAGTGACTAATCCAAGCGCAATATTTCTTAATCGTTCAGAAGAGCAAATGCCCGGTAGTTGTGTAACCGTTATCTGGGAGGGTACCCGGCCACTGCTCATAGAGCTGCAAGCATTGGTTGATGAGAGTCAGATGAGTTACCCAAAGCGAGTGGCTATAGGGTTAGATCAAAATCGGTTGGCGATGTTGTTAGCTGTTTTGCATCGCCATGGCGGATTGCATTGCGGAGACCAGGATGTATTCGTTAATGTGGTTGGGGGGGTGAGGGTAACTGAAACCAGTGCTGACCTAGCGGCATTGTTGGCGGTGGTGTCAAGCTTCAGAAGTATTTGTTTGCCGCAGGATATGGTGATTATTGGAGAAGTTGGTCTATCGGGTGAAATACGTCCAGTGCCTAGCGGGCAAGAGCGTGTTCATGAAGCAGCGAAGCATGGGTTTAAAAGAGCTATTGTGCCAAAAGCGAATGCACCTAAAAAACCAATTGATGGGATGGATGTAATCGCGGTCCAGAAACTATCAGAAGCGCTCAATATTATTAGCTGATTTTACTACTCGCTAGGTTCACGATGATAGAGTGTGAGGGTTCCTAACTCTCTGTTGAGTAATTCGGGGTTGCCCAAGTTAAGTTCAATTAGGCGTTTAAGATGGGTGATGCTATCGATGTCGATATACTCGCACTCAAACCCTAAATGTGTTGACTCTTGATGGGCTAGCTTAAGAGACATTATGATCGACTCGCCAGCGTTTGATAGCGCAATGATAGCCTCGAACGGCTTGTCCAGGATTGCGTTAGATAGGTCTGGGGATTTTATTAATACCCCTCGTAAAGAAATATCAAGCAGCTCTGCCGCCCATTGGTTATCGCCTTGATGTAAGATGCACTTCGCATCAAATATAATGCGGCTAAAATGGCGTTTGTCAGCAGCGGAGTGTTGCTTATCCATAGGCCCCTCAAATGAGTATTTTGTACCGATAGGTTAACTATAGCTTTTTTTTGTGGGAAGGCTAGTCAACACAATTGATAAAACCGCGGGCCACCTGGCAGTTGACCCGTAGCTTCGTTTTAAACGTTTACTTGTAATCAGGCAAGCTTTTTGTACTTCAAGCGTTGAGGTGTCTTAGCGGACTCGCCTTTACGATTTTTGAGGTCTTCGTCGTAATCCGAAAAGTTGCCTTCATGCCAAATGACTTCACTATCACCCTCAAATGCGAGAATGTGAGTCGCAATACGATCTAAGAACCACCTATCGTGTGAGATAACAATAGCGCAGCCAGGGAAGGCTAGTATCGCCTCTTCCAATGCTCGTAATGTTTCGACATCAAGGTCGTTGGTTGGCTCATCCAGTAATAAAAGGTTGGCGCCCTGCTTTAATAGCTTGGCTAGGTGCAGCCGGTTTCGCTCCCCGCCTGATAGGTCGCCAACGTGTTTTTGCTGATCATTTCCTCTGAAGTTAAATCGGCTCACGTAGGCTCGGGACTGTGTTTGATAGCTACCAATCTGTAATATATCTTGCCCGCCGCTTAATTCTTCCCACACGGTATTGTCGCTATCGAGATTTCGGGTTTGATCAACGTAGGCTACATTAACGGTTTCGCCAATCTTTATATCGCCATGGTCGGGAGTCTCAACCCCAGCAACCATTTTGAATAGCGTTGATTTACCTGCACCGTTGCCACCAATCACTCCAACAATGCTTCCAGGGGGGATTTTAAAGGTGAGATCTTTAAATAGTAGCTTATCGCCGAAACTCTTCTTGATGTCGCTCGCTTCGATGACTAAGTCCCCTAGGCGCGGCCCTGGTGGTATGTAAATTTCCATGGTTTCATTACGTTTTTGAAACTCTTGGGAGTTAAGATCTTCAAAACGTTGTAGGCGGGCTTTGCTCTTGCTATGACGGCCTTTGGTGCCACTGCGCACCCACTCTAGCTCAGCTTTGATGGCTTTTTGGTGAGCAGCTTCTTGTTTGCCTTGCTGTTCAAGACGCTGGTCTTTTGCTTCAAGCCATTGAGAATAATTACCCTCATATGGAATGCCGTACCCTCGGTCTAGCTCAAGAATCCACCCCGCTACATTATCGAGGAAGTATCGATCGTGAGTGATAGCCACTACGGTACCCGCATAATCATGTAGGAAGCGTTCAAGCCATGCGACGCTTTCAGCATCAAGGTGGTTGGTGGGCTCGTCAAGTAGCAGCATATCTGGTTTGGAAAGTAGCAATTTACAAAGCGCAACGCGGCGCTTTTCTCCGCCAGAGAGTTTACTCACATCTGCATCCCACGGCGGCAACCTTAGTGCGTCAGCCGCTACTTCAAGTGTTCGCTCAAGGTTGTGACCGTCAGAGGTTTGAATAATGGCTTCAAGTTTTGCCTGCTCAGTCGCAAGTGCGTCAAAGTCCGCTTCGGGTTCGGCGTAGGCGGCATATACTTCCTCTATTCTGACTAGTGCTTCTTTGATTTCTTTGACGCCATCTTCAATATTGCCCCTTACATCTTTTGACTCATCAAGTTCAGGTTCCTGGGCTAAGTATCCAACCTTGATACCGGGCTGGGGTCGGGCTTCGCCATGAAAGTCAGTGTCGACGCCTGCCATAATTCGCAACAGTGTCGATTTACCCGCGCCATTGAGACCTAGAACGCCAATTTTTGCCCCGGGGAAAAATGACAGCGAAATATCTTTCAGGATCTCTCTTTTCGGCGGGACAATTTTCCCCACCCGATTCATGGTATATACGTAAGAACCCGTTTTGCCTGTTTTGTTATCTTTTGACATATAAATATTTACCTTATTGCTATATATCTCGTGGCCTTTAAGAGTTTTCTGGGTGCACGGGAATTAATTTTAAAAAGTTATGTTTAAAAATTGTTGTGATATGCTCATCACTATAGTTAAAAAAGTTATGTTTTGGAATCTAAATATGAATCATCAAACCGTAGAGATAATGATAAACGGCGCTCGAGCAAAGGTTTTATTGAAAGAGCAAATGCCTCTTTATTACCCGAACCTTTTTGCCACCACTGAACTGTCAACTCGAGCGCTGAATACTCAGAAAAAATATCTTGATAACATAGCACGGCTAGAGAGATTTCTGGAGTATGAATCGATTGATCTAATTGCCCGGCTAGAACAGCGACCCAAATCGAGCTATCTAACAGATGATGAACTCTCTCGTTTTGTGAGCGATGCGGCTTTCCAAAAATCAACCCTTGAGCAAAAGTATGCAGGGGTACGGCTGCTCCCATCAGCTTTTGAATATGTTGGAAGAACTCATGCTCAGCAGCGTATTGAACATGCACGCGACTATCTCAAATTTCTTTATGAAAAGCTAGGTGATCAGTCAACTCAGGAGTCGGCGTGTGATTATTTAGTTAGGCGTATTAATCGCAAGGTCAAAGCGGCGAAGCCATCCTGGAAAAAGAAGAAGCTAGAGGAAATGAAGAGGCTTGATCAGAATCAACGTGAACGATTGTTAGAGGTTATGCATCCTGATAGTGCTGAAAACCCTTTCGCAAATGCAGCACTGAAATTACGCAATTACATCATACTGCTTTTGGGGGTTGATCTGGGGTTGCGCCGTTCCGAAATGCTATTGATCAAGCTTAAAGATATTCATTGGCATAGCGGAGAACTCTCAGTTATCAATCTTGAGGACGAGTCAATCGACAAGCGACCTAAAGCACCGCAGTTCAAAACCCATGAGCGACAATGGAAGATTGGTTATGATCTCGAGTGGGCACTAAAGGATTACGTGGAAAATTACCGTGTCATGCAGAACGGTCTGTCTGAAGCAAAGACACATCCCTTTTTATTGGTATCGCATCGCCGAAACGAAGGTCGGGCACTAAGCATGAACGCGCTTGATGGTGTCCTGACTCGAGTGGGTGCAGTCGTGCCAGAGTTGAAATTCGTTCACCTTCATATTTTGCGGCATGATTCTGTCTATACGCTCCTTGAGAGCATGAAGGATGAACTGGAAGCGCTGACCCCAGAGGATCGCACGACAAAGGTTCAAAAAGTCCTCACCTATGCCTTTGGATGGAGTGAAGAGTCTAATATGCCGGGCCTATACGGGGCGAAATTTTGGAAGGAAGAAGCAGATAAGGCTATGAAAAAACGCTCGGATAAATTCAAAGTAATACGCCAGAGGGTCGAGGCCCAAATTAATAGCGGAGATGAATAATGAGTATTGCAGTTGAAGCGCTTAAAGCCCCCACTACGGACACTCTGGATGAATGGCTAGATGCGCCCAGACCGGCAAAGTGTGGTGAACTTTTCATAGCTTCCATGCCGATGTGGCGGCCAGACAATACAGCCCCATCGGTTAACTGGCAGGCGGCGGTGGCGTGTGTTCCATCTGATTGGCAGCATTGGTTGCAAGCTGCTTTAGCTATCCGTATGACAGAGGTAGCACAACAGACTATTGTCAACGTCACTTCAGTGTTGTCGAGGGCCGCAAAGGAGGTCTTTGATCCTTTGAAAGAAGATCATCTGGTCAATTTTCGCGAGCTATGTTCATGTTCTGAGTTTGCCCAGTTATGCAGTTTTATGAAGTTTTGGCAGACGTGTGAGTCGCTTGAAATAAAGCCTTCACTTGCTCTGATTGATGCGTACTACCATATACCAAGGAAGAAGCGATCTAAAAATGATCCTGTTCTCAGTTTAGATCCTGAAAAGGGACCATTTATCCAGGCGGAGCAGGATGCGTTACATCAGTGGTTGCATGAACAGTTCTGCCACCAAAATCTAGATCCTGAACGCTACCTCTATCTTCGGTTGTTGATGGTCTACGGGCAGCGCGGCGCTCAGTTTCGAATGATGGTTTTTGATGATTTTATAAAGTGCGAGCAGGGCTATGAAATTCGGATTCACTGGGCAAAGCAGAAGGATGAAGATGGCGCAGGCTTCCGAGCAAAGTCGGAGACTTTTAACTTGGATGAGGATCTCTACAACACTGTTCAGGCCTACAAGGCGATCGTCCTTGCCCGACTCAAGCAAGAGTACCCAGGTAGTGCAGATTGGGATAAAGCCATCAAGCATGTGCCGCTCTTTAGGCGTAAATTCAAAGGGAAAGGCCAGACTTTGAATGTAAACTCAATTCCTGTGCTGGTTGATGACACTGATCACAAAGCGCTTGAGGATGCGCCACAGCGACGTTTGCATGTGACAAACGGTACAAAATATTGGTTGGAAAGCATGGAACGTATGACTAGCTTTCCAATTTCGCCACGCACCCATCAGCCTTTGAAAATTTCGAAAGGCCATCGCTTTAGGTACTCGCTTGGGACCGACCTCTCGAATGCCGGGCTGGATGAGTGGTCAATGGCTCGTGCACTTATGCATAGCGACACTCGTACTGTACGGAAATACCGACAGGTCTCTCAGGAGTTGATGTCGCTGATTGATGAGAAGATGAGTGATCATCTCGCGCTGGTCGTGAATGCGTTTACAGGTACTATTGTGAGAGATCGTGCTTCTGCCAAGAACGGTGACCGAGTGGATTGTCAAATCGAAGATTTGGCGGTCTGCGGTGCCAATGCTACCTGTCATCTGGATGCACCCTTTAGCTGTTATGCTTGCAGCAAATTCCAGCCACTGCTCGGCGCGGATCACCGTGCGGCGATAGAGCGTATGGAGCGTCGCCGTGCACAAACCATTGCCACCGATAAAACCACGGGGATCGTCTGGGATCGTGCCATTCTGGCCTGTCGCAAGGTGATTCTGGATTGTAAGGCTATGCTTGAAACTGTTGGAAGGGGTGAAGCATGAGTGACATCATTGATTTTAAACCTAAGGTAAACCTTGAGGCTGCCGAGCAGTTGGATGCCTTTATCGCGTGGGCAAAAGATTCTCTACCTAAGAGTAGTCGGGTCCATGAAGGCATTCGATGGGATATGAACTCATGGCACCAATCGGGATTGGAATGCAGTTCATTCACGCAGTTAGCGCATAATAAAAACGGCAAAGCTGAAACCAAGCTGTATATGCAGCCCCCTTTTGTGGATTTTGCCAAAGCGATCATTGTTTACCGCTGTGTGTATCTTAATAAAAAATCCGCTCAAGATTGGCTTTCTTGCATCAGGACTCTAGAGGACGCATTAGTCGAGTTGACGGGCGCACGGGACGTGACGAAGGTGTCAGCTCCGGTCTGCAACCGAGCATGCGAGCTGATGCATTTACAGTGGGCAAGAGGAAATAATGCGTACGCTAGAGGTAAGAGTCTTGAGCAAGTCGTTAAGTTGATGACAAAGAAAAGATTGCTTGCCAAGCCCTTCCGTTGGATTTCGCCTCTGAAGCAAGTATCTGTGGGCACCCTAAAGCAACAGAAACAAGATCGAGAAAAGAAATTACCGAGTCGAGAGTCAATTCAAGCTCTGGGCGAGCTGTTCAACAACGATTTGACCAATCCGCTAGACATTGTAGTCACCTCAGCCTGTGCCTTATTGCTGAGTCAGCCAGCCCGCGTGGGTGAATTGGCGGACATTGAATGCGATCCTATCGTATTCAAGGAGGGTGCAAATGGTGGTCAGCGCATGTTCTTGCTATGGTATTCCGAAAAGGGTTTCGGTGCGACGCTTAAGCCAGTCGTAGTAGGCATGGAGCAGGTTGTAAACCGTCTTATCGAACGGATGCTACCCATTACCGAAGGAGCCCGAGAGTATGCTGCTTGGTTGGAAGATCATCCTGATGAATTTCCGCCGCATGAGGGTGTTCCGAATAAAGGGTTAGATGAGCCATTGACCTACGCAGAAGCATGCTCTGCACTCAAGCTAGTTCTGTCAGGAAATAAGGCGCCTAGATCAACTTTCAAGAACTCCTACATCGATAAACTCGCTAAGAAAAAGTCATTGAGTCCTGCTGCACGGGAGATAATAGATGAGATGCTGAATGGTTGGGATACAAGCAAGGGAAAGCCAGTCCACGTTATGGGCGTGAAAGGTGTGCGGCGAGATTTTGACGATAAAGCGGTTATCACGCTGCGCAAGCTCAACACCCTGATGCGCGAAAAATATCTGCCCAAAGACTTTCCGTACACCTCGCCTTCCGAGGATGGCAAAAAACGTGTGAAGTATCGTGATGCGCTATTCACGGTCCGCACAGGTGCGCTTAACTCGGAGGGGATAGCGACGTTAGATTTTGGTGTGGAAAACGCGGCCTCTAGGCACCGAATGATATCGCAATTGTCCAGCGGAGGAAATACGAAAGGCATTTTCGAGCGGCATGGTTACAAAGGCGTCAAGGTGAACACACACGCCTTTCGCCACGAAATGAATACAGAGATGCATCGCGCAGGTTTGTCTCAACTGCTCATCGATGCGTTCTCAGGTCGAACAAGTATGGGCTCCGTCTACAACCATGAAACGGTTGAGGAGCGCACCCAAGCTGTCGCTGCGGTTCACCCTAAAACGAAACAGAGTAATGCCGAAAGTCGTCTTGAAAAGATCATGACCAATGCGCCCTTAAGTCTGAGCGATGTGACTGAACTTGCAGAAGGCGGTCAGGACCGAGTTATTCACCAAACGCATCTTGGCCTTTGTGTGCACAACTTTGCCAGTGACCCTTGCCCCAAAATGGGGTCGTGTCTGCGATGCGGAAAACTCGCCTGCGTCAAGGGCGATGAAGAAAAACTTAAGAACATCAAAGAGGAGCGGGATTACCTGCAAAAACGATATCGTGATGCTATTGCTGCAGAGTCTAGGGGGGAAATTGGTGCAACGGAATGGGTGACCAAAGTATGTAAGGACCTTTTCAAGTGCGACGCACTGGTCAAACTCCTCGAAGATCCTGGACTTGAAAATGGTGACATCGTATGGAATACCGATGACGGATGGAACCTCACGAACAACGCAGCTGCCATGGCTGGCATTATAGACCCAAAGACCATAGAGGCTGAAAAACAAGAGGCATTGCCATCTTTGGATGAATTGTCAGCAATACTGGATGAAATTGAGGTATAACTATGGGTCCACACTTAACAGAGAAGGACGTTACACGTATTAAGAAACTAATTGAAGAGTGGTCTGAGCCTAAATTGACGTGGCCACTCTTGGTTGAGGCGTGTGAAAGGAGGTTGGGAATCATTCGTTCTCGCCAGTCTTATGCGAAGTTGACAGAGCTTCAAATAGCTATGAAGGACCGCAAGACTGCGCTTAAGGCTCCAACGGAGAAAGCCGGCTGGATCAAAGATATCAACGAAGCGAATGAACGTATCGAAAAGCTCACTGAAGATAATCAAAGACTAAAGTTTGTTAATCAGAAATTGCTTGAGAGATTTAAGATATGGCAGGCGAATGCTGATATGTATGGTGTATCGCAAACCAAGTTGGATCAACCTTTAGTTCAGTATGCGAAGAGATGATGTTCTATAAGAAAATGTTTGACTCTGTTTAGGGGGGTAAGAGCTTGTGAGTAGGAAGAAAGGTGATCACTACTTTGAGTTGTTCAATGTCTGGGAAAGTACAATGTCTGATGATGATTTCGCTGACATCATCTACCATCCAACTGGCAAACTCAACAAGGGACAGATTAAAAAGCTATCGGGTTTGTCAGATGAAGCTCTCAAGAATAACTCGAAGGTAAGAAAAGCCTTAAAGGAACTGGAGGATAGACTGCGTAAAAAGGGTATCCTTCCTTCTTTATCTGAGACTGGTAAGAAAGCACAGAGCAGCCCTAAAAAGTACGATAACACTGCTAATCGAAAGTTACTCGACTCAAAACGATTGTCATCCTTGGAAGCAGAAAATATTGAGTTGAAGGCAAAGGTTAAAGAGCTAGAGGGGCGATTAGAGCGTTTTGGTGAACTCTCGGAAACTCTTTCCGAAATGGGGTTTATGCCTCGATGACACTAGCTTTGAATGAAGATCAATTACGGGTCACAAGCATACCTCACACCTCAACAAATCTAGTGATCTTTACCGGTATTCCTTTGAAAAGGGATAGCTACAGGGTAAATAGTGGTAAGTACTATGTTACGGTCATTGCAGACCCTAACAGCCTTCCGGTTCGGCCCTCGATTGGGCAGCAATGGTCAGTAGTAGGTTTTCGATCTGTAACAGAGATCAACCATGGTGACTACCTGATGGAGCAGCATACATATGAAAAGCCTGAGAGGGTTGAGTGTCAGTTGCCTGAATCAGGTGAGCAGCTAATACGGTTTATTGCAAAAGAAAAAGACTTTAAGGGTGTTGGGGAAAGTAAAGCTAGATCGCTTTGGGAGACTCTGGGGCGTGATTTTCATTCAGTCCTTCAGGCTGATACATTTAATTCGAGGAAGCGCCTAAGAGACATTCTGAGCAATGAGTCCATAGATGCACTGTTTGCCGGTTATGCCAAATATAAGAACCTCGCGTTTTGTAACTGGATGTCAGAAAGAAAAATTCCTGCTAGCGTTCAGCAAAGGCTGCTGAAGTATCACGGTGAGAAATCTATACAGGCAATTAAAGAAAATCCGTATCTGCTTGTTGGATTCGGAATGCCTTTTGAAGATATTGATCATATGCTCGCTAACAAAAGCTTTAAACTTGAAATCACTGATAATGATCCCAAGAGGCTTAGTGCAGCTTTAGAAGTAGCAATAAGAAAAGAAATTGAAAAAGGCCATACTTATACAAACCAGGCAAGCCTGCGACCTTGCTTAAGAAAATTGCTTAAAGATAAAGACGTGATTAGTCAGGCTTATAGTACTGGCTACACTAAGGCTCAATTCATTATCAATCCGGAGCAAGGTACTTATCACCCAACAGCTCAGTTGCTTATGGAGAATGTTGTTGCAAAGCGACTGAAAGCTTTGTCGAGTCAGAAAGATCTATTTGGACAGGAAGCTTACAATGCTTTTAACCAAGCTGCTGAAGAACTCCCTTACGAATTGACGAAGAAGCAGGGTGAAGCTGTTTCAGTATGTTTGGATAATGGTGTTAGCTGTATTACAGGAGGAGCGGGTACAGGAAAAACCACCGTGCTTAGAACTGCTCTTAGGGCTTATAGCGCACTGGGATATGAAATCCATGCCGTCGCTCTCAGTGGCAGAGCTGCAATGCGTCTACATGAGTCAATCGGTTTTCTCACAAAAACAATTGCAGCATTGCTTAGGAACGATGCTATCGAACCAACGCCTCAGCAAAGACATCACCTATTGGTAATTGATGAAGCTTCGATGATTGACCTGCCGACCATGTACAGGCTTGTAAATCATATACACCCATCAGTCAGAATTATATTCACAGGCGACCCTGACCAGTTGCCGCCTATTGGCTGTGGTAAGGTGCTCGCTGACATAGTTCATTCAAAGTCTATTGCTAATACCATGCTAGATATTGTGAAGCGCCAGGAAGGAAGTACAGGCATCCCTGAGTACTCCAAATCTATTAATAATGGCGTTGTACCAGAGCAGCTCTCAATGGGTAATATTTACTTTCATGCGACAGATAAAGATAAGATTGCTCAAGTATGCTGCGATCTTTATTCTCGCAACCCGAGCAGTAGCTGTGTAATGGCTCCGACAAAGGTATTAGTCAGAGAAGTTAATAGCCTCATTCAAAACAAAGTAAACCCTAAAGGGAAGAGACTTGAATTTGAGCTTCATGGAGAGCGGTTTTTCCAAGACTTACGTTTAAATGACGCAATTCTATTCACTCAGAATCAATATGATAAAGGTCTCCAAAACGGGAGCTTAGGTGTTTTAAGTAGTGTTAACGGCGCTGAAGATTCCTTCGGAGAAGTCACGTTAGATGTTGGCGAAAAGGTCTCTATAAGCCAGCCAGTACTAGACTGTATGGAGCTAGGCTATGCAATAACGCTTCACAAAGCACAAGGCTCTCAATTTCCTCGCGTAATTATCGCCCTTAAGAAGGGTAAGGTTGTAGATCGTGCGTGGCTTTATACTGCCATAACTAGAGCAGAGTCTGAGATACATATTGTCGGAAATGAAGATGATTTTGTCGAAATAACTACTAACGCAAGCAATGCGCACTTTAGAAACAGTTATTTGAGTAAGCTGCTTTCATAAGTTTTAACAAACCAAATAAAAGAACTTTACCGGTCCAAGTGTATTAGCCTACGTTTCTCTAATCAGCTCAATACCCTTCTTTGGGTCTACACCAAGAACATCACAATACTCAACAAACTCAATAATATCGAGCTTACGTTCACCTTGCTCTATTTTTCCAACAATAGAATGATGAATATCCAAAGCTTCAGCCAGCTTTCGAATACTCAGGCCCTCCTGCTTCAGGCGCTCTTCTTTTAGCCATCGCCGCAGAATTTCATATTTTTGAGAATATAATGATCTTTTCATTGTCTCGATCATAGAGACAAACTAGAATGTCTCGAAATTCGAGACATTTGTCTAGAGGTTTTCCTAAGTTTATTTTTGAATCTGTCGCCCCTCGAAGTTGAGAAGAGAACTACAATGTCGCAACTAATAAGTAAATTAACTCGCCCTGAGAAGATGATTCTGGCCGCGTTAATGGTAGTTGCTCCTACCAATGGCAATCCGTTTCCAAGAAGATTGCTAGGCAAGCATACATTTACACCAAGTACTTATCTGGCCAATCAATTTTTCACTTTGTTAGTAAACAAGAATATTGTTCAATTAGAGACTGATAAGCCTCTTCCACAGAAAAATAACCAGGCTTCAAGTTTTGCTCCTAATTCCTTATTAAAGCTCTCCGTTGAGAATAGTCCTCAGTCTTTTTCAGGGTTATTGGAAGGTCTTGAGCTGGGGCAACATAATTGGAATCAGGATGAAGAAATTGAAAAGCTATTGGGTCAGGTTCTTGTTGATGAGTGCATGATGTTTCTATACGAAATATCGGCAATAGATATCTCGTGTTATAAGGGCATAGATTCGGTAACGACATGCCTTCGGGATATTCTGAGTAATAGAAACCTCTCTGAAACCTACATGTTATTGTGGCGTGCAGTGAACGACTCAAATCCAATTGAAGAGCGTTTTTATTATTTGAGAGGTAATGCTAGCACTCGAGTTGAGAGAGTTGTGCAAAAAGCTTATCAATTCCATTTGGAATATAAAAAAGCTCATAAAGCGATTAAGCCTTTTGTTAGAAAAGCAACACATCAAACGTCGTCGATAACCCTTCTATTGATGGAAGAACTTTTCGGTTTAGGCTCTGCTTATCATAGTTACCCAACCCCATTTTTATCATCAACTGGTGATTGTGAAACCAATTTCTTGAGTGAGGATGAAAGAGCTTATCTTTCCTATGATATTCCTCATTGGCTAGATAAAAGTAAGCAACACCTCGCTTAGCAGAATAGGAGCTAATTATGGGACTAATGATAGGTGTGGGTTCATATGCTAGCGCTTTAAAGGATGACCCAGGTGAAGCCGAGAGAATTGAACATCAACTGGCCTCTATAAACTCAGTGCTAAGAGATATGGGGCTTCTAGAGCACGTTGAGCCGGTTGAACTAGAAAGGTTAAATAATCGTTCGGCGTTTGATTCTCTTAGATACTCGGCAATCTACCAGTTACGTGAACTATATGTAGATTTCACTCTAGAGAACGGTTCCAACTCATGTTCTGAAGGTGCGCTATCTGAAAGCCATCTCGTTTGTCATTCTGATTACAACGGATTCTATTTACCGATAAAGTTCAATCGAGTTATCGCTGACGAAAATAGGATTCCAGGGACCTGGCTAGGTTCTAGTTATGAACTAATGAGTGAGCTGATATATGTAGCACCTGCGCTTGGAATTAAATTGGAAGATGGAGTTATGACAGATGATATTGCTGATGAATTGAATTATGACAGGGAATATAGCGATGAGCTTATTGCTTGGATTGCACTGTTTGAGGCTGCAAGGCTAAGTGTTGAGCATAATACAGCGATCATTTTTAGTTAACTCATGACTTGCTAGTAGTTATGTGTCGTTCTTAGGTTGTAAATTTAAGGGAATGCCTCGGTGATAATATTTGATGTTGAAGCAAGCGGTCTGTCAGAGGAAAGTTACCCTATAGAAATTGCATGGCAAGATACCGATAGCCCTAATGAATTTGATAGCTTTCTTATTAAACCTGCAAGTTCATGGACTTATTGGGATGAGAAAGCTGAAACCAAAATTCATCATATTTCAAGGGATACTCTTTTCTCAGAAGGTATAAACGCAGATAAGGCTTGTTGCAGACTCAATCAAAAACTTACCGGCAAAACAATTTATTCAGACGCCTTTGTTTTCGATAAAAGGTGGATTCTTAAGTTATTCGCAAATTCTAAGCAGGCGCCAAGCTTTAATTTTGGCTCTATTTACGACGTTATCGATACATCATTATTCCAGCTTTTTGAAAGAGAAATTGAAAGGGAGGTTATTGCTCATAGAGCTTTGAGTGATGTCCGGCAGATTATTCGACTACTGGATCTCGGTGCGAATCAAGCGTAGATAAATATGATTACGATAACGCCGCATTCAGCTTTGGGCGCGTTTGATGAAAACAAATCTTAGGTACCAAGCAGTAAAGTCATACATCTCTCTGATCGAAATAATTTAAGTTGAACTCACAAAATGCTACTCAAATCTATAATTGCTGGTATGCTACGGTGTTAATTCTAATAACAAATTGCTAGAGGCACAGCCATGATCCGCTGCCATCTCGCCCGTATGATGGGCGAACACAAGATGCGTATTGCTGACGTTGCCAGAGAGACTGGGCTTAGTCGCGCTACTATCACGCTTCTCTACAAAGAAACGGCCCAGAAAGTGGACCTAGAATCCATTGAGAAGCTGTGCGTGCTGTTTGAGTGCCAGGTAGGTGACCTGCTCGAACTGGCATAGCAATGAACAACCTCTTAAATATAACGAACAAACAATTATAAACAGGAAGACTACATGACAAGCATCCAACAACGTGCCGCCCTTCAACGTCAAATCTGGGCCATCGCCAACGATGTGCGCGGCTCAGTCGATGGTTGGGACTTTAAACAATATGTCCTCGGCACCCTGTTTTACCGCTTCATTAGCGAAAACTTCGCAAGTTACATCGAGGCCGATGATGAAAGTATCAATTACGCATCGCTAGGCGATGAGGTCATCACTTCAGACATCAAAGACGACGCTATCAAAACTAAGGGCTATTTCATCTACCCCAGTCAGTTGTTTGTGAATGTCGCCAAAAACGCAAAGACCAATGAAAGCCTGAATACCGACCTGGCCGCGATCTTTGCCGCTATAGAAGCCTCCGCTAGCGGCTACCCATCGGAGGGCGACATAAAAGGCCTGTTTGCCGATTTCGATACCACCAGTAATCGCTTAGGGAATACGGTAAAAGAAAAAAATAACCGATTGGCTGATGTGCTGAAAGGTGTAGCAGGATTGGAGTTTGGTAAATTTGACGCTGCCCATATCGACCTGTTCGGCGATGCCTACGAGTTCCTTATATCAAACTATGCAGCCAATGCCGGTAAATCCGGTGGCGAATTTTTCACCCCGCAGCATGTTTCCAAGCTAATCGCGCAACTGGCCATGCACAAACAAACCAGCGTCAATAAAATCTATGACCCAGCTGCGGGTTCCGGTTCGCTGCTTTTGCAGGCCACAAAACATGTCGACGCACATACCATTGAAGAGGGCTTCTTCGGGCAGGAGATAAACCACACGACATACAACCTAGCTCGTATGAATATGTTTTTGCATAACATCAACTATGACAAATTCAATATGCAGCTAGGCAATACCCTGACCGACCCGCACTTTGGTGAAGACAAACCCTTTGATGCCATCGTTTCTAATCCACCATATTCGGTGAAGTGGATTGGCAGTGATGACCCAACGCTAATCAACGATGAACGCTTTGCACCTGCGGGCGTACTCGCACCAAAATCAAAGGCTGATTTTGCCTTTGTGCTACATGCATTGAGTTATCTCTCGAGCAAAGGCCGTGCAGCGATTGTTTGCTTCCCCGGTATTTTTTACCGGGGCGGCGCTGAGCAAAAAATCCGTAAGTATCTGGTCGATAATAACTACGTCGAAACGGTTATTTCACTTGCGCCCAATTTATTTTTTGGTACCACCATCGCCGTGACCATTTTGGTGCTCTCCAAACATAAAACGGATACGAATACCCAGTTTATTGATGCTAGCGCCTTGTTTAAAAAAGGGACCAATAACAACACGCTCACCGATGAGCACGTCAAGGCGATCATGGATGTGTTTGATAGCAAAGCGAATGTGGATCACTTTGCTCGGTCTGTGCCCTATGAAGAAGTAGCTAACGATTACAACCTTTCGGTAAGTAGTTATGTTGAAGCAAAAGACACGCGTGAAGTGATTGATATTACCGAATTGAATACTGAGCTGGAGGTCACTGTCACCAAGATTGATCAACTGCGAAAAGATATCGATGGGATCGTTGCGGAGATTGAGGGATGAGCCAATTGAGCTTTATGGAAAAGCTGCTGGATGGGGTTGAGGTGGAGTGGAAAAAGTTAGGAACGATAACAACACTGAAGCGCGGTCGCGTTATGTCAAAGGAGTATCTTGTCGATAACGCAGGAGAATTTCCCGTTTACAGCTCTCAAACGGCAAAAAATGGAATGATCGGGGAAATTGATACGTTTGATTTTGATGGCGAATATATTAGTTGGACAACTGATGGGGCTAATGCTGGAACGGTATTTCATCGTACAGGCAAGTTCTCAATCACCAATGTATGTGGATCGATAAAAATTAATGACGAGAGGAAGCTAAGCTATAAGTTTTTATTTTACTGGCTTTCGATTGAGGCGCAAAAGCACGTTTACTCTGGAATGGGTAATCCCAAGCTAATGAGCCATCAAGTTGAAAAGATTCCGGTTCCCATCCCTTGCCCAGAAAACCCAAAAAAATCGCTGGAAATCCAAGCCGAAATCGTCCGTATACTGGACACCTTCACCGAGCTGACCACCGAGCTGACCACCGAGCTTAATGCCCGTAAAAAACAATACAACTACTATCGTGATCAGTTGTTGAGTTTTGAAGAAGGGGAAGTTGAGTGGAAGACTTTAGGGGATGTAACAAAGAAATGGTACTCAGGTGGCACGCCTAGGGCTGGTAACCCAGAATATTACGATGACGGCGATATTCCTTGGTTAAGAACGCAAGAGGTTAAGTTCTCTGACATAGATAGAACTGCGGTAAAAGTAACTCAATCAGCGTTAGATAATTCATCGGCTAAATGGATTCCGGCGAATTGCGTAATTGTTGCAATTTCTGGGGCAACGGCAGGCCGATCCGCAATCAATAAAATACCTTTAACAACCAATCAGCACTGCGGTTGTTTGGAAATTGATAGTTCTAAGGCGCTATATCGCTATGTATTTCATTGGGTGAGTTTTAACTATGAGAATATTAAGTCGCTTGGACAAGGAGCCAGAGGTGATCTTAATTCAAGCATTATAAAAAACTTCAGATTTCCTGTTCCATTTGCAAACGATCCTGAAAAATCACTTGCCGAACAAGCTCGTATCGTCGCTGTTCTTGATAAATTCGACGCTCTAACCAACTCCATCACTGAAGGTCTGCCCCGAGAAATAGAGCTACGACAAAAGCAATACGAGTACTATCGTGATCTGTTGTTAAATTTTCCTAAACCTGAGGTGGCAGCTTAAGATGAGCAGAACGTTAGAAGATATTGCTAAAATATTAAGCAATCCCGAATCCTCTAGTAAAAGTGTGAAAGCAAAAGGAAAGAATAAGAGGAGAAGCAAGGTACAGGTAAAAGATATTAAACCAGTTCCTAAGGTACAGATGATCTATGCATTCAATGGCACGGGGAAAACACGCCTATCACGCGAGTTTAAGGCGTTGATTGTGCCTAATTGTGATAGTGAAGAAGACTCGGATCAGGTCGAGTTAACGCGAAACAAAATCCTCTATTACAACGCCTTTACGGAAGACCTATTCTACTGGGATAACGATTCGGAAGGTGATGGGAAGCCAAAGCTTAAAATTCAACCAAATTCTTTTACCGATTGGATTATAAGAGATAGAGGGCAAGATCAGAATATTGCGGAGAATTTCCAGCGCTACACGGATGATAAGCTCACTCCTACCTTCACGGAGGATGATAGAGCAATACATAAAGATGGAAGGCGTACCACAATTAAAACGTATCCAGAGGTAGTGTTTTCGTATGATCGCGGATCAGAACGCACCGGCAATGTAAAAATATCCAAGGGAGAGGAAAGTAATTTTATCTGGAGTGTGTTTTATACACTATTGCAAGAGGTCGTCGAAATTATTAATGAGCCAGATCCATCGCAACGCGATGACAATCAGTTTGATAATCTAGAGTATGTGTTTGTTGATGACCCTGTTAGCTCGCTGGATGATAGCCATTTAATTGAGTTGGCGGTAGATTTGGCAGGCTTAATCAAAAACAGCAAGTCTGGCCTGAAATTTATCATCACAACACATAGCCCACTATTTTATAACGTTCTGTGCAATGAGCTCAGTAATAAAGTATATGAAAAGCAGCCTGATGACTCACATAAGCTCATTTACAACCCAAATAAAGACTTTAAAAAGTATCGCCTAGAAAAGCAGGAGGACGGTCTTTTCCAGTTGCTAGCTCAGCCGACCGACTCGCCATTCTCATATCACCTTTTTCTCTTAACTGAGCTTCAGGAGGCCATCAAGAGTGGCGAGGTGAGGAAGTACCACTTCAACTTTGTTCGAAACATCTTAGAGAAAATGGCCACGTTCTTAGGCTATAACCGCTGGGCGGCTCTATTACCAAAAACAACCGAAGATAAGCCCGATCCCTTTGCGAATAGAATTCTGAATCTCTCCAGTCATTCTGCTCACGCTGGCGAAGAAGTCGCTGATGTTGAAGACAAAGACAAAGAGAACCTGAGTGAGTTGGTAGTCTATTTAATCGAGACCTATGGCTTCAGAAAGCAGGACGCATAATGACCAATTATAAAACCATCGCCGAATCGAATAACTTTATTGTTCTGGATAAATACAATAAAGATTGGAAAGTAGCCGAGAGCTACCAGAGTGAAGATGCCTTAGAGCGCGAGCTGATTCAGGATCTGCAAAACCAAGGCTATGAGTTCCTACCAGGCCTGAATAATCCGCTGGCCATGTTGGCCAACGTTCGTGAGCAGTTACAAACGCTCAATAATGTGCAGTTTGCCGAAGGCGAATGGCAGCGTTTTGTGGAAACCTATCTGGATAAGCCCAGCGACACCATCCTGGATAAAACCCGTAAGATTCACGATGACTATATTCACGACTTTGTGTTTGATAATGGCAGCATTAAAAACATCTATCTGGTTGATAAGAAGAACATTGCTCGCAACAAAGTGCAGGTAATCAAGCAGTTCGAGCAAACCGGCAGCCACGCCAACCGTTATGATGTGACCATTCTGGTCAATGGCTTGCCGTTGGTACAGATCGAGCTGAAAAAGCGTGGTGTGGCGATTCGCGAAGCCTTTAATCAGGTTCACCGCTACAGTAAAGAAAGCTTTAACAGCCAGCATTCGCTGTATAAATACTTGCAGTTGTTTGTAATCTCGAACGGCACCGATAGCCGTTATTTTGCCAATACCACCCAGCGCAATAAAAACAGTTTCGATTTCACCATGAACTGGGCGAAGGCAGATAACAGTCTGATTAAGGATCTTAAAGACTTTACCGCAACCTTCTTTCAGAAAAACACGCTGCTTAACGTGTTGCTGCATTACTCGGTGTTTGATGTCAGTGACACTTTGCTAGTTATGCGACCCTACCAAATAGCCGCCACAGAGCGCATATTGTGGAAGGTGAAAAGTTCGTTTGAAGCCAAAAACTGGAGCAGCCCAGAAAGCGGCGGTTTTATCTGGCATACCACAGGCTCAGGTAAAACCTTAACCAGCTTTAAAGCCGCACGTTTGGCGACAGACTTGGAGTTTGTCGACAAGGTGTTTTTTGTGGTCGACAGGAAAGACCTCGACTATCAGACTATGAAGGAATATCAGCGCTTTTCGCCTGACAGTGTAAATGGCTCAGACAGTACCGCTGGCTTAAAGCGTAATCTGGATAAAGACGATAATAAGATCGTCGTTACCACCATTCAGAAGCTCAACAACCTGATGAAGAGCGAGGGCGACCTAGCTATCTACAACAAGCAGGTAGTGTTCATTTTTGATGAATGCCACCGCAGCCAGTTTGGTGAAGCACAGAAAAACTTGAACAAGAAATTCAAACGATTCTATCAATTTGGCTTTACCGGTACGCCAATCTTCCCGCAAAACGCATTAGGTGCAGAAACCACTGCCAGCGTGTTTGGTCGCGAGCTGCATTCTTATGTCATCACCGATGCGATTCGCGATGAGAAAGTGCTCAAGTTCAAGGTGGACTATAACGATGTGCGAGCACAGTTTAAGGATATTGAGACGGAGCAAGATGAGAAAAAACTAAGCGCTCTTGAAAACAAACAGGCCTTATTGCACCCAGAGCGTATTCGTGAAATCTCCCAGTATGTTCTGAAAAACTTCCGCCAGAAGACACACCGATTACAGTCGAACGCTAAGGGCTTCAATGCCATGTTTGCCGTGAGCAGTGTGGATGCAGCTAAGTTGTATTATGAATCCCTTAACAAATTACAGGCAGACAGCGAAAAGCCATTAAGAATCGCTACCATCTTTTCCTTTGCTGCCAATGAAGAGCAGGATGCGGTGGGCGAGATTCTGGATGAGAGCTTTGATGTCTCTGCAATGAATAGTAGTGCTAAGGAGTTTTTAAATGCAGCGATAGGCGATTACAACGCCTTCTTTAAAACCAACTTTAGTGTCGATAGTAATGGCTTTCAGAATTACTATCGTGATTTGGCCAAGCGGGTTAAATCTAAAGAGATCGACCTGTTGATTGTGGTAGGCATGTTCTTAACCGGGTTCGATGCTCCGACACTCAATACCTTGTTTGTGGATAAGAACCTGCGTTATCACGGATTGATGCAGGCCTTTTCGCGCACTAACCGCATTTACGACGCTACCAAAACGTTCGGTAATATTGTCACCTTCCGCGATTTAGAACGCGCCACGGTAGATGCCATTACCTTGTTTGGGGACAAGAACACCAAGAACGTAGTGCTAGAGAAAAGCTACAAGGAATACATGGAAGGCTTTACCGATGTGGTGACAGGTGAAGCACGGCGCGGCTTTATGGATGTAGTGACCGAGTTAGAACAGCGCTTCCCTGATCCCTCAGCTATTGAAAAAGAGTCCGACAAGAAAGACTTTGCCAAACTATTCGGCGAGTACCTGCGTGTAGAAAATGTGCTGCAAAACTATGATGAGTTTGCCACTTTGAAAGCCCTTCAAGACGTAGATATGAGCGACGAAGAAGCCGTTGAAGCGTTTAAAGCCGAACATTACTTGGATGATGAAAAGCTGGCTGAGTTGCAGACCATACGCCTTCCCGCCGAGCGTAAGATTCAAGACTATCGCTCGACTTACAACGATGTACGCGATTGGCAGCGCCGACAGAAATCAGCGGACGAAAAGGAAAAGTCCACCATCGACTGGGATGACGTGGTCTTTGAGGTGGATTTGTTGAAGTCCCAAGAGATCAATCTCGATTACATTCTGGAACTGATTTTTGATCACAACAAAAAGAATAAGAGTAAGGCAGAGCTTATTGATGAAGTTCGCCGCCTGATTCGAGCAAGCCTTGGCAACCGCGCCAAAGAGAGCTTGATCGTAGATTTTATTAACCAAACCAACCTCGATGATATAGGCGATAAGGCCAGCATTATTGATGCCTTCTTCACCTTCGCCCAGGCTGAACAGCGAAGAGAGGCTAAGGAATTAATTGAATCCGAAGGTCTCAATGAAGATGCGGCTAAGCGTTATATCTCAGCATCATTAAAACGAGAATATGCCAGTGAAAATGGTACGGCACTGAATGAGGCTCTTCCAAAAATGAGCCCACTGAACCCCCAATACAAAACTAAGAAGCAAAGTGTTTTCCAAAAAATCGCGATGTTTGTAGAGAAGTTTAAAGGTGTCGGTGGGAGCATATCGAGAGAGTGAGTTAGTTTTTATGAAACAAGATGTTTATCGGGTGTTATGTGATACACCTGGCTTGAAGGGACGAGAGATAGCTAAAAAGCTTGGCAAAGAAAAGCCTGAAGTTAATTCATTTTTAAGCAAAAACAAAGATACCTTTTATCAAGACGAGAGTTATTGCTGGTTTAACAAAAATGTTGGTACTACTGTCGAGTTTCCATCTAGCTGGATTGACGCAGCTAAGTACGAATCAATATTGGCTGATTATGAAAACCTGTTCGCTAGTCAAGGTGGGGTAACCTTTGTTTTACCTCAGGGTTGTAGTTTATTGTTAGAGCCAATATCACGCCTACTGGCTTTGTCGAATCAACTAGAGCATCACTGCATCGATGTGACTATCGATATGGCTGACTGTGGGAACACAAGACACTTTCTGAATCGAGCAGGTTTCTTTGATTTACTATCATCAGGAGTAAAAGTTTTACCAAAAAGGCCAAAGAGCTCTACTGCGAAAGTATTCAAAGGGACCTGTGACTCTTTAGTCGAATTTGGTTCGATATGTCCAAAAAGTAAAAACAAAGAGTTGATAGTTTCTTTGCATTCCAGTTTTCTAGATAAGACCTGTGAGGATTATTATACCGTTGCACTTACGGTTTTTTCTGAGTTTATCGGCAATGTAAGTGAACACAGTAATTCCCTGATAGAAGGGTTTGCAGCTCTACAAATCTATGAGCCAAACTATAAGCGTGATCATATTCAAACCGTTATTTCTGATAGTGGTATGGGTGTTGTTTCAACATTAAGAAGTACTTTGCAAGATCACTATCCTGAACTCTATGGTCGGTTTCCTGACGATGGCGTGGAGTCGGATATAGGGCTTGTCTTAGAGGTGTTTTCTAAAGGCAATATAACGAGACATGGCAAAGCTAGTGGTCGTGGTTTGGGTTTCAAGAGTACGCGTGAGCAAGCGAGCAAGTTTGATGCAGATCTAAGTATTCGTTTGGATACTTTTAATATCAAGCTTCGGTATCGAGGCGGTGAATTAGCTGACCCGGTTATTCAAAAAAATCTCACAAAAATGAATGGTACTCATATTTGTTTTGATTTCTACATTGACTAAATCAGCTTCATCAGTTTAAATTAAACAGATGAATGAGCATGTAATTATAAAACTGTTTGATGTCGTTGGTGAATCTATCGCAATAGGTAATGAGGAGGGCCGTGAGGCGTTTCAGGCATTATCTCGGATAGTAGATAAACACCCAGAGCAATTTGTCTTCGAAATATCCCTTGAAGGCATTAAAGCTACTGACGCGTCCTTCCCAAGAGAAAGTGTCGTTAACCTCGCAAAGTCACTTCGTGGTGAAAAAGCTTTCTTCCTGTCAGGCTTTAAAAGCAAAGATCTAATCGATAACTGGTCATACGGTGCTGATGCGAAAGAACAGCCTTTAATGATTTTGGATGAAGGTAAACGCCTTTGGATTGGACCAGAAGTTAAATCCGCGACAAAGGATTTGCTCGACTTTATCTACGATCAAGAGTCTGTTACTACAGCAAAGATAGCAGAGTATTTTGATGTCTCTGTTCAAAATGCCAGTGGTAAGCTTAAAAAACTTTATAATCAAGGATTTGTCCTAGGTAAGAAGGAAGTGGCGGAGTCTGGTGGGTTAGAGTTTATCTATCGGCCAATAAAATAAATAATACTTTTCTGTTAAAAAGTATTGCGTTAAGCAGATTTATCGGGTTATTATTTGTACTAAGGCATGTGAATGCCTTTTTATTAAAATTCTGATAAATCAGATTAACTTTAACAGAAATGGAAGATTGTATTATGGCAACTAATCCACCTAAAGGTGACGGGCATCGTAAAGGTGCTGTACGTGACCGTTCCCAAACCCAGACGCCGTCTGGGCACTATGTAAAGCGTGATACTGAGACGGGGCGCTTTATGGATGTAAAAACTTCAAGCAAGACACCGTTTAAAGGTGTTCGCAAGGAGAAAAAGTAATGGCGAGTGGTAAAACCCACTTGGCGGTAGGGGCGGCGGTTGGTTTAACCGTTGCTCTTGCTGACCAGAGAAAGCATGAAATTAGTCATCACCCAGGTACTGGTGTTGTCTTAGGAGGCTTATTTGGGAAGCTACCTGATATTTTGGAGCCCTCGATGGGCAACCCTCATCACCGTCAGTTCTGTCATAGCATTCTTGTTATGTCAGCGTTAGGCTTTGGGTTGAAGCGAATGTATGGCTGGCACCCTGAAGATAGCAAGCAAAAGTGCCTTAGAGGTATGGGGTTAATTGCGGGTTGTGCGTATGTTAGTCACCTTTTGTGTGATGCTACTACACCTCGCTCACTGCCGCTGCTCGGAAAGCTTTAGGGGGATTTATGGTATCAGAGGTTACAAGATATGTTCCCGATCAAGCTCAAAGAGAGTTATGGGCAAGGGCTGCGGGTCGCTGTCAGTTTGATGGACACAACAGGCTGTTGCACACCTCGTGCGTTACACAAGAATCGGTAAATGCTGCACAAAAGGCACACATTTATGCATTCTCTGAGAAAGGCCCGAGAGGTCGAGGACCTTATAAGGAAAACCTCGAAGCCATTAATGATGTCAGTAATCTGATGTTGATGTGCTATGACTGCCATAAAAAAATAGATCAAACAGGTGGTGCAGATCGTTATCCTGCTGATCTGTTGATTCAATGGAAGACTCAGCATGAGCAACGTGTTGAGATTGTAACTGGTATTGCACCTGACAAAAAAACCAATGTGGTACTATACGGTGCAAATATAGGGTCGGAGAAATCACCTATTCAATACCACGCTTGCGTGGAGGCAATGTTCCCTCAGTGGTATCCAGCCTCAGAAAGGCCAGTACTGATTTCAATGACATCTGAACTTAACGATAGTACGCAACAATACTGGCAATCAGAATCGCAACATCTCTTTAAAGCTTTTCAGCGCAAAATCCTTTCGATAATTGAAGATGAGCCTTGTAAACATTTTTCATTGTTTGCGTTAGCGCCTCAGCCCTTGTTGATTGAACTTGGTGCTTTGTTAACTGACAAAATCGACGTTGAAACTTATCAGCTACATAGGGAACCTAAGGGATGGTCATGGATGGAAGGAGAAGATGACTTCGATTACGTTATACATAAACCGGATAACTTCGACGGCAAGCCTGCACTGATAGTGTCATTAAGTGACTATGTTTCGCGAGAACGTATCACTAGAGTTATCGGTGAGGATATATCTATATGGGAGATTACCCTTAAAAATCCACACAATGATTTTCTACAGGCGAAACAGCAACTTTCTTTATTTAGAAAGCGCATTAGAAGCCTGATTGTCGAAATCAAGCGTGCTCGTGGTGAAGCAGTTCCGCTTCATATTTTTCCTGTGATGCCTGTTTCATGTGCAATTGAATTAGGGCGGGCAAGAATGCCTAAGGCAGACATGCCATGGTTGATTTATGACCATGACATGAAAACTCAGGAATTTGTTAAATCTGTTGAATTGAAAGGTGATCTACATGCTTGCTAATCGAAGTAACCACGTGCTGAAAAGCATTCTTGAAAAAATTGAATTGCCTGATGGTGCATATGAAAAAGCAGAAAAGCGGTATAAAGATATTGGTGAATGGTTTCATCGCCCAGAGTCTAGCTGCATAGAGTATGATCCGCTTGTATTCTCGCAAGGTTCTTTCAGGCTGGGCACTGCTATCAAGCCGGATTCGGATGAAGAGTATGACCTTGATATGGGGTGTAACTTACGTAAAGGGCTAAGTAAGTCTGGCATTACTCAGGAGCAGCTTAAAAACCTTGTGGGCGGAGAGCTGGAACAATATCGTAAGGCGCGCAATATTAAGGAAGAGCTTGCCGAGAAAAAGCGTTGTTGGCGGCTTGAATATGCTGATGGGCTAAGTTTTCACATGGATATTGTGCCTTGTATTCCCGAAAGCGAAACCGGCAGAGGTGCTTTGAAGAAGCGCATGGTTGAAAGTTCTCGCTTTGATGATGCGCTTGCTCAAAACGTATCAGAGCTCGCTGTGTCGATCACCGATAATACCGATCCTGTATATAAGGTTACAACAGACTTCTGGAGAATTAGTAACCCTGAAGGCTACGCACGATGGTTTGAGACCCGGATGAAAACTGCGCAATCGATCATCAATGAACGAGAGATGAGCTTTAAGGCAAGTATTGATAGTCTGCCTTACTATCAATGGAAAACTCCATTGCAGCAGGCCATTCAGCTACTGAAGCGCCATCGCGACACTATGTTCAAGAATAATGAGGATAGTAAACCGATTTCAGTGATCATTACGACCTTGGCTGCAAAAGCCTATAACGGTGAAGCTGATCTTGCATCTGCTTTGAGTAATATCCTTACAAACATGATCAACTACATCAATGCTAATGTGCCGTTAGTACCGAACCCAGTAAACCCGGCTGAAGATTTTGCGGACAAGTGGTATGACGAGAGCTCTGCCGAGTATGAATTACGGGAAAACTTCTATAAGTGGCTCTACCAAGCAAAAGCTGACTTTAGAGCATTGTGCACCAAGGATGATAGCCAACTAGTCGTAGAAGCAGCTGATCGAGGTTTAGATATTAACCTGGATGCTAAAAATGTTGCCTTAGTATTGGGTTTGTCTGCGGCTGTGGTTACGCCGACTAAGGCGATCCAAGCCTCTGACCCAAAACCATGGTACGGTAAATAGATGAGGCATTGGGACAGCATAGGTCTCGAGGACTTTCTTGCAGCTCATCCAAAGATAAGAATTGCTGAAATCAATGATGATCGATTTGTGCTGGCAGGCGAGTACCATTTAAAAGCGGAGCTTGCAGGTAGCTATCTTATTGAAAGAACTTATCAGTTGCGGCTTGTTTGCCCTCGTGACTACCCCAAAAGTATTCCTAAGGTTTTTGATGAGGGAGAGTATTTTCCTCGTCATCAGGATTATCATACATATTCTGATGGCTCTTTCTGTCTTGGATCGGATCTTAAAATAAAATCGATTTTGTGCAATGACCATTCGCTCACTACGTTCTTTGAAGAAATTGTTGTCCGGTTCTTATATGCAGTAACACATCGTATAGAGTTTGGTTGTTTTCCTTATGGTGATCTAGCGCATGGAGAACAAGGTCTAATTGACGATTATGGTGAAATTTTTGGTCTAAAAGGTAAATTATCGATTCTACGTGCGTTGCGAGCTTTAGGGTGTCGAAAAAGAGAAGCCAATAAGTTAGCTTGCCCCTGCGGTTGTGGTTTTCGGCTTGGTCGGTGTGAGTTTCGTTTTGTATTGAACACCTATCGAAACATTGAGCGCCGTCGTTGGTTTAGGCAACATTTGACCGAATCTTTCACGCCAATAGTAAAGCCCAAAAAGACAAAGAAGAAATTACGTTCTGCTCGCTGAGCTTAACTAAAGTTCTAGCTACAAACCTCGCTTAAGGGTTGTTTTTGATAATGGGGTCGAAAGTAATTAGATGATCTCTGTAAAAAAAGCATGCACTTTCCATACATTTTTAATCTATTAGGCTATACTTTACATAAATGAAAATATGACAAGTATGGGTGGGTTGAATCTAAAATGAATAGAAATTGCGTAGTTAGCAGAGAGATATATACGCCAACAACACCTAAAGAGACCAAAGAGGTTGAGAGCTTGCTACTAAAGTTCTTTGGTACTCAAATGCGAGATGTTTGGAGGTTAGGGTTGTTGACGGGGTTGCGAATAGGTGAGTTATTGCAGTTGAAATTTGAAGATCTCTGTCAAGAAGATAATACTGAAGTCCTTAGTTTGAAAAACCTTAGTCACGAGCACAGAAGTATTGTGCTTCGATCAGAAGCAGCAGAAATCATTCAGAGTATTAGGCAAGAATACCCAGAAGACGTATTTGTATTTCAATCGAGGAATAGTAGAAATAGAGTAAACAAAGAACCAGCACCAATATCTCGGCAGGCAGTGTTTAAAGCATTCAAAGATGTTGGTGACGTGATGAATAAGAATTTGACTGTGCACTCGATGAGGCATGCTCTTGCTGTAAATATTATTCGGAACACAAAAGATCTTTCAGAATATGCTTCGGCTCGATTCACTAACGAGGTAATTGGCCAATACTATTCTAAGAAGAAGCAATCAGAATAGATTCAATAGATGTTATTTGTTGATAGAGGCAGCTTTATCATTAAATCAATATTGTACTCATGATGAATTAAAGGGCATTAAATTATTTGAAAATGTAGGCAGTTTCTAAAGCTTCATTTTCGCAAAAACGTTAAGTTTTGACGTCTGAATTTGGCCAAAATTGGTAAAAGTTAACTAAATATATATTAAGTGTGCAAAATTTAAGGGTTTATGACGTGATTGATTTTTATAGAAGGCTTGAATTTACTAGTTTTTTACCCACCCACCCAGTAAAACTTAACGAAAAATCAATGGGGTTGATAATCATATTGGGCCATTGTTTTGAAACCTGTCAGTTGATAAGCAAAGGATATAGACGCAAAAACTAGCGGATAATTGAATGAATGGCAATAAATCGATGCAGTGTAGTGATGTATGACGAAGATTAGTTTAAAATATCGCCTTTTTATTGGGTCCCGCTAATAAGCGCGGATCTATCCACTGAGAATTAGGGTAGAGGCTGCAGATGTTTACTCGAGATATGACTATTGCCGGATTTGATGATGATGTTTTTGCTGCGATTGAAGCAGAGGCTAAGCGTCAGGAAGAACATATTGAACTGATTGCGTCAGAGAACTATACCAGTCCTCGAGTCATGGAAGCACAAGGGTCTGTTTTAACTAATAAATATGCAGAAGGCTACCCAGGTAAACGGTACTATGGCGGCTGTGAACATGTTGATGTTGTTGAACAGTTAGCGATCGATCGCGCAAAAGAACTGTTTGGAGCTGACTATGCGAATGTACAGCCTCATTCTGGTTCGCAGGCCAATGCAGCTGTTTATATGGCGCTTTGTGAGCCTGGTGACACAATCTTAGGTATGAGCCTTGCTCATGGCGGTCATCTAACTCACGGTGCTTCAGTTAGTTTTTCTGGACGTATATACAACGCTGTACAATACGGGTTGAATGCAGAAACGGGCGAAATAGATTATGAGCAGGTTGCTGAATTAGCGCGTGAGCATAAGCCAAAAATGATCGTTGCTGGTTTTTCGGCCTATTCGCGAGTAGTTGATTGGCAGCGATTTCGTGATATAGCCGACGAAGTAGGTGCTTATTTGTTTGTTGATATGGCACACGTTGCAGGCTTGATCGCTGCAGGTGTTTATCCTAGTCCAGTCAATATTGCTGACGTGACTACGACTACAACCCATAAAACTCTGGGTGGCCCTCGTGGTGGTTTGATCTTGGCTAAAGCAGATGAAGCTCTTGAAAAGAAATTAAACTTTGCCGTCTTTCCTGAAAGCCAGGGTGGACCATTAATGCATGTTATTGCAGCCAAGGCTATTTGCTTTAAAGAAGCAATGTCCGATGAGTTTAAGACTTATCAGCAGCAGGTTGCAGATAATGCCAAAGCAATGGTTGCAGTCTTTCTTGATCGCGGTATTAATATCGTGTCTAACGGCACAGATGATCATCTGTTTTTGGTAGACCTGATCAGCAAAGATATTACCGGTAAAGATGCAGATGCCGCATTAGGGCGCGCAAATATTACTGTTAATAAAAATGCGGTGCCTAATGATCCTCGGTCACCTTTCGTAACCAGTGGTCTTCGGATTGGTACACCCGCGATAACTCGCCGTGGTTTCAAAGAAACTGAGGTCAGTGAATTAGCGGGATGGATTTGCGATATCCTAGATGACATTAGCAATGAAGATGTTATTGCGAGCACAAAAGCAAAAGTCATTGAACTTTGTGCAAAACACCCAGTTTACGCAAATTAATCCGTATTTAAGTACCAAACAAGGTGGGTTCTGCCCGCCTTTTGTTCAGGTTCATCAACATCATCATCGACGTTAACTCTCATCATAGGAAGACGCCATGCATTGCCCGTTTTGTAGTGCAGAAGATACTAAGGTTATTGATTCCCGATTAGTTGCAGGTGGCGGTCAGGTTAGGCGTCGTCGTGAATGCCTTTCATGCCGAGAGCGTTATACAACCTATGAGTCTGCCGAGCTGGTCATGCCTAGAGTCGTTAAGCATGATGGCACTCGACAGCCGTTTGACGAAGAAAAACTTCGCGCGGGTTTTATTAAGGCACTTGAAAAGCGTCCGGTGAGCACTGAGGAGATAGAGCAGTCGATCAATCGTATTAAACATCATCTCAGAGCAACCGGAGAGCGAGAGCTTAAGTCAATGGTGGTGGGAGAAGAGGTTATGACCGAACTGCGAAAGCTAGATGAAGTCGCCTATGTTCGATTTGCATCAGTTTATAGAAGTTTTCAAGACCTTAACGAGTTCAAAGAAGAGATTGACCGTTTATCTAGTCAGGACCAAGGTGCCTGATGTTGTGCGGATGTAATAATTGATGACCGATCCAGATCGAATTTACATGGCTGAAGCCATTCAGTTGGCTAATAAAGGGCTCTATACCACAGAGCCCAACCCTCGTGTGGGTTGTATTATTGTCAAAGATGGTCAGGTGGTAGGCAGAGGTTGGCACAAAAAAGCCGGCCAAGGTCATGCCGAAGTTAATGCTCTTTTAGACGCGGGGGCTAGTGCAGAAGGCTCAACCGCTTATGTTACTTTGGAGCCTTGCAGTCATGTTGGTAAAACCCCTCCATGTGCAAACGCGTTAATTGAGGCAAAGGTTAAAAGGGTTGTTGCTGCGATGCAGGATCCTAACCCGCTAGTGTCGGGACGCGGCTTCCAAAGGCTGCGCGATGCGGGTGTTACTGTTGATGTTGGCCTGCTCCAGTCAGAAGCAGAAATGCTGAACCCTGGCTTTGTCAAACGAATGAAAACGGGTTTGCCGCACGTTCGTGTAAAATTGGCAATGAGTGTTGATGGTAGAACGGCGATGGCGTCGGGTGAAAGTCAGTGGATTACGGGGAGCGCAGCGAGGCAGGATGTACAGCGGTTACGCGCTCGAAGTTCTGCGATAATTACAGGTTCCGGCACTGTTAACCTTGATGACCCATCACTAACCGTGAGAGCTGAAGAGCTGGGTTTAGATAATGCAGAAGAGGTCGCTGAAAGACAACCTCTTAGAGTTGTGGTCGATTCTGAAGGTGACATTACGTCTGAATCTAAGTTGCTAGGTTTGGCTGGTAAAATTGTGGTGGCGATGGCCGCGAATAAAGGAGTCGAGCATGACCTGCTTCACTCAGAAAAAATTTCGTTTAAATCGTTCTCAGCCGATAATGGCCGTGTAGATTTAAAGTTGCTACTTAGCTGGTTGGCGGCACAAGGGTGTAACGAGGTTTTGATTGAGGCGGGAGCAACGCTTGCTGGGGCTTTTATCTATCAGCAATTGGCTGATGAACTATGGATTTATATGGCGCCGACGTTAATGGGGAGTCGAGCTCGTCCGCTGCTTAACCTTCCGCTTGATAAAATGTCTCAGCAGATACCGATGACACTTGTTGAGAGTCGAGTCGTCGGGGATGACATTCGTTTTATATATCATCTTGAAACGGAATAAAAAGGTAGTGTAAATGTTCACCGGTATTATTGAAGCAGTAGGAAAAATCGGAGTTATACGCGCTCAAGGTGGTGATAGCCGGCTTTTTATTGAGACTGCAGGGCTGGTACTCTCAGATGTTAAGTTAGGCGATAGTATCGCGGTAAACGGTGTTTGTTTAACGGTAACAGTGCTAGAGAGTAATGGTTTTTGGGCGGATGTTTCTAACGAAACGATGACGCACACTCGGATGTCTGGTTATAGTGTCGGCACTCGGGTTAATCTTGAAAAAGCTCTAACATTAGCGACCCGTTTGGGTGGTCACATGGTTAGTGGTCATGTTGATGGTGTAGGGAGCGTGGTTGATCGCTATGATGATGGCCGTTCTATTCGTTTTGTGATTGATGCCCCCGAAGAAATTGCAAAATATATAGCGCAAAAAGGCTCTATAACCGTTGACGGTGTTAGTTTGACGATCAATGCGGTCTCGGGTGCTCAGTTTGTGCTTAATATTGTTCCGCACACGGCTGCAGAGACCGTTATTAATGACTATCGACAGGGGAGTAAAGTTCATCTAGAGGTGGACCTTGTCGCAAGGTATTTAGAGCGACTTTTAGCCTTTAGCGGTGAGCATGCTTCATCACCAAGTGAAGATGACTCGAAAATCAATCTCGATTTCCTAGCCACTAATGGTTTTTTAAAGTGAAAATGAGGATTTTGAAGTAACAGTTAGTGATTTATAGTCTCTGAGTGGCACGTTCTTAGAGATTTAAGCTAATTAAAATGCAGGCGAAAAGCGTAATAAGCGATTAGACTTCATTGATAAGTAGGTTACTTGTCACGATTGTCTGAAGTCTGGAAATGTTAAATTTTTGAAAGGGTGGCTCAATGGAGCTCAATAGCATAGAAGAGATTATTGAAGATATTCGTCAAGGTAAAATGGTTATCTTGATGGATGATGAAGATCGTGAGAACGAAGGTGATCTTATTATTGCGGCAGAGCAGGTGCGTCCTGAAGATATTAACTTCATGGCAAAGCATGCGCGAGGGCTTATCTGCCTTACTCTGACTGATGAGCGTTGTGAGTTTTTAGGGTTGCCATTGATGGTTCACTCTAACCAAGCGCAATTTCAAACGAACTTTACTGTATCAATAGAAGCTGCCGAAGGTGTAACTACCGGAATATCGGCTGCCGATAGAGCCTATACCGTTCGTGCAGCGGTAAGCCGAACTGCTAAGCCGGAAGATATTGTACAGCCCGGTCATATATTTCCTTTGATGGCCCAACCTGGTGGTGTGCTCAGCCGAGCGGGACATACCGAGGCTGGGTGCGACCTTGCTAGAATGGCGGGTTATGAACCAGCCGCGGCTATTGTGGAAATCATGAACGAAGATGGCACGATGGCTCGTCGGCCAGACTTGGAAGCGTTTGCCAAAGAGCATGATTTGAAAATAGGTACTATTGCAGATCTAATTCACTATCGTGCCCTAAACGAAAAAACGGTCGAAAAAATAGACGAGTATCAAATAGATACTGAGCATGGCGAATTTAAATTAGTGACCTATAAAGACACTATTCAGGGTGAAACCCATCTAGCGATGGTTAAGGGTAGTATTGACGCGGAAACGCCCGTTACTGTCCGTGTTCATATGGCTGACACATTAAGGGATTTGTTGGGTGCTAGGCAGAAAGGTTCTTCTAGTTGGCCTTTACATCGGGCTCTAGAGAAAGTGGCGTCTGAAGGTGTGGGTGTGGTGGTGTTGTTGGGTACCAACTCAGATGATGACCTTGAAGCCCGTGTCACTGAATTCTTTACCCCTAAGAAGGCTCGGGGAGCAGCTCAAGCGGGTTCTGGTGTCTATCAGACGGTTGGCACAGGTTCGCAAATTTTGAACGATTTGGGTGTGCGTAAAATGCAACTTCTTAGTGCGCCAATGAAGTTCTCTGCCATTTCTGGTTTCGACCTTGAGGTTGTTGAATACATCCCTTATCAGCCATAGTGTCTATTCGTGTTTGTTTTGATTATAAAGTTTTGATTTGCTGGTGAAAGTCGAACATTTCATCAGCAAAAGAATATTATTGAATGTCAGTGGCTTGCCACAAGTTAATGTTGGAGATTTAGATGTCGTCTATAAAAACATACGAAGGTGATTTTCGAAACTGCAGTGGTCGTTATGCGATTGTGGTGGGGCGTTTTAATAGCTTTGTTGTCGAGAGTTTGTTGGAAGGCGCGACTGATACTCTTAAGCGTCACGGCATAGAAGAGAAGGATATCGAGATCTACCGAGTGCCAGGGGCGTTTGAAATCCCTGTAGCGGTTCAGAAAGTGGCTAAATCCGGAAAGTATGATGCGGTTATTGCTTTAGGTGCCGTTATTCGTGGTGGAACGCCTCATTTTGAATATGTGGCCGGTGAGTGTGTGAAAGGGTTGGGTGCTGTATCGCTTAACCTTGAACTACCGATCGTTTTTGGTGTATTGACGGTAGATAGTATCGAGCAGGCTATTGAGCGTTCAGGTACTAAGGCTGGGAATAAAGGCGGTGAAGCTGCACTTTCTGCGTTAGAAATGGTTAGTCTATTTAATGGAATGGGAGCGTAAGCCTGGTGAGCGATCAGTCTGCCAATAATGCTACAAATAATGCGAGGCTAGGTATTGCGCAACGGCGAAAGTCGCGCTCACTTGCATTGCAAGCGCTATATCAATGGCAGCTTTCTGGTTCTAGCGTCTCTCAAATCGAGGCTGAATTTTCAGTCGATAACGATATGGCTAAAGTGGATGTTACTTATTTCAGAGAGTTATTGCGTGGAATACCGACTAGCTTATCTGACTTAAATCGCCAGATAGAGCCATTTCTTGATCGGCCCGTACAGGAAGTTGACCCTATAGAGATGATTCTTTTGCGCATGGGAACTTATGAGATGCTGCATCGAATTGATGTGCCGTATCGAGTAGTTATTAATGAGGCTGTTGAACTTGCCAAGAAGTTTGGTGGAACAGACGGCCACAAGTACATCAATAGTGTGCTTGATAAGCTTGCGCTCAGGCTGCGAGCCGAAGAGACTCGTGGTAAACGCAGTAAATAATGTGGGTTGCTGCCTGGTAAAGCGAGATGACTAATTGCTCGATCGATGAGTTTGGTTTAATTTCTCGCTTTTTTGGTAACGTGGGGGAGTTTGATGAGTCTTCGTTTGACTCCCCCGTAATACCCTTGGGTATTGGAGACGATTGCGCCATCCTGCGACCGCCTCCAGATCATGAAATTTGCCTTTCAATTGATACGCTTGTTTGTGGTGTTCACTTTCCTGAAAGTATTACTCCCTACCATCTTGGATATCGTAGTTTAGCTGTTAGCCTAAGCGATTTAGCGGCTATGGGAGCTCTACCTGTGGCGTTTACTTTAGCTCTGACATTGCCAGAAAGTAATGTTAAGTGGCTAGCTGACTTCTCCCGAGGTCTATCGCAACTGGCAAATCAGTATCAGATTAGGTTGGTGGGTGGAGATACGACCAAAGGACCGCTAACGGTCTCAATTCAGGTTCATGGGTTAGTGCCCGTAGATCAGGCGCTTAAACGGTCAGGTGCTCAAGTGGGTGACTTAATTTGTGTGTCGGGTTCTTTGGGAGCTGCTGGTGCCGCTTTGAGTGTTCTACATCTTGAGCCTGAAATCGATTCGGCTAGTGCAGGTGTTAGGCATTTGCTGGAGCATTATTTCCGCCCTCAGCCTAAAATAGAGTTAGGCTGTTTGCTCAGAGGATACGCGACGGCCGCAATTGATATTTCTGATGGGTTGCTGGCGGATTTTAATCATATTGCGGAGTCATCGAAGGTAGGAGGGGTCTTTTATGAAGAGAAGATTCCGTGCTCTGATATGCTGAGGTCTGAGGTTGGAAGTGAGTCGCTGTCTATAGCGTTAACTGCTGGGGATGACTATGAGCTCTGTTTTTGTCTGCCAGAATGCCATTATGAGCAACTTAAGCAGAATGAGTTATTTCGGACTGTCAGTATTATAGGTGTTGTCTCAAGTGAGCTTGGGTTAAAAATGCGACACAAAGACGGAAGTGAGCGAATATTGAATCCGAAAGGGTATACGCACTTTTAAACTGTTGTAGGAGTAGTCTAGTGGATAAGTTACCGCAGGGGTTTCTAAAGAACCCTATCAATTTTTTAGCATTTGGGCTGGGTAGTGGTTGCGCGCCTAAAGCCCCTGGTACCTTCGGAACTGCGATGGCGGTGTTATTATATCTCCCGCTTCAGTATCTGCCTATCTGGCTTTATTTAGGGTTTATTGTTGTTACATTTATACTGGGTGTATGGCTTTGTGATGAAGCATCAAAATCTCTTGGTGTGCATGATCATGGAGGGATTGTGTGGGATGAGTTCGTAGGCTACTGGATTACGATGATTGCTGCTCCTGCAGGCTGGATGTGGATATTGGCTGGGTTTGTGCTATTTCGAATATTTGACATTTGGAAACCTTGGCCGATTAAAACAGCAGACAAAGTGATTAGTGGTGGCTTCGGAATCATGATTGACGACGTAATGGCAGGCTTATATGCGTTGGTTTGTTTGCAGCTATTGAATATTATTATTTAAGGTAGCCACTTGTTGTATAAAGTATGTCATTAGTAAGCCAATCGTATTCTCAGGCGCCACAAATACCCCTTTGAGGATCAAGTTTCAACAGGGTAAAGGTGTTGAGTTTTTTAGTGAATTCTACTTGAGCCAGGTAGTAGGCTGACAATGTGCAGAAAACGGTCAAGACCCATTCGCGCCCTTTCTCTATCTGCATAAGGGCCGCTATCGAAACCTTCTCGGGTCGAAAAGTACCACTTATGACCGACACAGAAAAAACGATTACTTCTGAACGGAACTTCGCTAGGTTCGCCGCCGCGAGCCTCTAATTTATGTGTATCTAGACTCATTGCCAATACCCCCCTAATTTACTTTTTTATTGTAGTTATCATTACACTCTACAATATTTGTCTATTTTTTCAACAATTATTGATATTAACAACCTATGTTATTCCGCTGTTGGCTATTGCATAACTTTAGCGTAATAGTGACAATTAGCGTTTACTTCAAGTCATCATCGAAAAGGATAAATGAATGTTGGTATTAGGCCGGTTGTTGAAGAGCTGGGTTTCTCCATTGGTATTGTTGTTTCTAGTTGGGTGCTCATCAATCTCGTTAGTGAAAACTTATGATGGGCCACAGGTTGATCCTTCGCGTTCAGCTATATTGTCTGTTTCTGATGGTATTGAAGTACTGTCGGTGAATGGTAAAGAGGTGAAAAAATACTTGTTTTCGGAGTTGGATTTGAATTATCAGCTATTACCGGGAGTCAATACCATTACATTTACTCATGAAACTCTATGGGCGAAGCCTGGAAAAAAAGAAATTGGTGAGCCAAATGCTGAATTGATTGTGACAAAACCGATGATGGTTCGCTTCAATGCAAAGGTGGGAGAGGTGTATCATTTTGACTTTGAAAGCCCTGAATCTAAAAATGAAGCGCGAAATAATGTAGCAGGCTTTAAAGCGACGCTTGTAGATTCATCTGGCCGTTTTGTAACTGAATCCGTGCTTTATGTTGAGGGTGCAGACTCATCAGGTAATGCTGTAGTCGCAGCAGCCCCAAGCACGCAGGCGGTAGATTTAGTTAGTGCAACAGGGGGAGCAGTAGGTAGTTCGGCCGCAGCGGTAGCCGCTACTGGAGGGGCGGTTGCCGGGGCTGCGGTTGCCGGGCAAGCGGCTGCTCCGACTACTGTGACAGCGGCTGCAGTAGCACCTGTTTCGGCTCAACGTGGTGCATTGCCGACCATCGAGGGACTAAAGGTGTTATGGGACAGTGCTAGCACCGAGGAGAAGAAAGAGTTTCTCAAATGGGCATTTAAATAGTTTTTATTTGTACTTACCGTTCCTTCGACCCACACCGATGAAGGGTATGCCTAGTCTAGAATAGATTGGTATGAAAGGAGGTGCTAGATAACCATGCGTCAGAATGCCTGCTGTAAGCGGGCTTTTCTGCACATCTGAAGCAAAGATGCTCAAGCACGAATTGAGTCGTACTTGAATATGCCTCATAGGTCCTCTATTGAGCCTGTGCTCCCTGTTCCAAAGGCCTTGATCGTAACTCATGCTGGATATATCTATCCCGGTATTGTTGCTGCAGCTGCGTATAACCTCATAGGGTCTTCGTTGGTTTCCCGTGTTGTGCTTCTAGGGCCTAGCCATAAAGTCCCTTTAAAAAGCATCGACCTTTCTTCTGCTGCTTATTTTATGACTCCTTTGGGTTATGTCGCGACAAATAAGGTGTGTGTTGATGCATTATTAGAATTGCCTTGCGTAGAGCTTAATGATCAAACGAATGTTCATGACCACTCTCTTGAAGTTCAAATACCTTTTTTACAAAGGGTACTGGGGCGTTTTAACATTTTGCCTGTCATTGTTCAGCGGAGGGCACCGTTAACGGTTTTTTTCGTTGTGATCGTCTGCACTGCTGCTTGTTGGGTTGCCTGCATCATTATTGCTAAATAGGTTGCTAAAAAGCCCTGATATATCATCGATAAACCCAGAGCCTATTTGCATCAGGGAAGATGTCTGTTCGACTGCGTCGGGGGACTCCTCGTCTACTGAGTATGGCGTGAGAAGGGCTCGTTCAATATCATCCACTGCTTTTAATAGGTAGCTTCCAAAGTCGCCAGGTTTTTCCATCATTGTGGGGCACGACGTGACGCTAATGGTTATTTTTCCATCATAGCTTACGACTACTAATACGACACCTATACCATCGAAAAGTGGCGCTGTGCCGATCTGTCTGGTTAGCCTTGAGCCATTCATATAGAGTGGGGTTTGCGGCCCTGGAATATTGGTTATGGGGATATTAAATAACGGCTTATGGCGTTGTGCTAATTGGAACTCGGTATATATTCTAGCTGAAAGCGCGGCAACGCTTGAGGGAATGAGTTCCGTTAAACGCTCTGCTGATATAGCTTGGCTATAGGTTTTTGATATAACGGCATTTTCATGAATTTTTTTGATTCTTGCTATTGGGTGAGAGATGTTTGTAGCAAGGGACAGCATGATTGCTGAGAGTTGGTTTCCCGTTTTTTTCTGCAGGCTTTTAGATCTCACTGAGATCGGGGTCATTGCGATTAGAGGTGAGTTTGGTGTCGAATTGTGATCTTTTAAATAGTGATGCAGTGCCTCTGCACATATGCCCATTACAACATCATTGATCGTGCTGTCATTAATTTCCTTTCGGATATTCTTTATGCGCTCTAACGGTATTTCAACATAGTGTAGCGCTCGTTTGTCGCTAATGGTGTTATTAAAGGCCGTTCGGGGCGCACTGAATAGCGCAGGAGGGAGGTTAAGGTTGCGTAATCGTTGAAGTAGTGCGGAGTAAAAAGTTGAAGCTGCAGTTTCTTTTGCAAGATTTGCGAGCCTAAATGGGGTGCCAAGTGCACTTCCATAGGCGCCACCTATTAATCTGAACTTACTGGGTAGAGGTTCTGGGTTCCATGCTATTGGTTCTTTGATCTGGGTCGGACCATCAGAAAAATCAAGTAGTGAACTCATTACTTCTTCACCGCTGAGGGCGTCGATTGCTGCATGGTGAACTTTGACAATCATTGCAAAACATTTACCAGGTAGGCTTGAGTTATTTTCAAGCCCGTCAACAAACGTGATGGACCAGAGTGGTTTGTCACGATCAAGCGGTTGGCTGAACAGGTCGGCAGCAAGCTCTGTTAATTGGGTGTCTTTGTTATCACCTTGCAGCGTGACATAGGAGAGGTGTTTAGCTAGTTCAAATTCAGGGTCGTCTACCCAGTATGGTTGATCTAGCTTTAATGGTACCTCAACTAGGCGTTGGCGAAAAAAGCGAGCAACATGGAGTCTGGATTCAATAAAAGAATAAAACTCACCAAAATTCATGGGGGTATCTCGTTGGGCACTATCAAAGATGTAGAGCCCGCCGATAAGCATGGGTGAATTGTCAGTTTCTAAATAAAGGAAGGATGCATCCAGATCCGATAATTGCTGCATATAAGTTAACACTCTTGGAGTTAAGTTTCTGGCAGTGTGCGCTCTGAGTGTGTTGTCCTAGTCGAGCGATAGTAATAATCGAGATTATTATACAAAGGGGCTCAAAATGATAGCCAATAGATTGTTATTGTTTATTATTGTGCTTAGCTGGCGTTGCTCTAATGATCGCGTTCAACCGCCAGGTTTGCCAGTGCATAAAGAGCGTCTTTATAAATAGAGTCTTGGAGTGTGTTCAGGCAAGACTTTGCTTTGCTGGACTCTTCTTGAGCTCTGTTGATGGTGTAGTCAAGTGCTCCAGTGGTTTGAACCGCTGTTTTGATTAACGATAAGTCTTCAAGGCCGCCTTTTCTGATGGCGTTACGTATAAGTTGAACTTGTTCGCTTGAACCGTGCTTCATGGCGTAAATTAACGGTAGTGTTGGCTTGCCTTCGGCTAAGTCGTCTCCGACGTTTTTGCCCATATCTTCAGCTGATCCGGTGTAGTCGAGCACGTCATCTATTAGCTGGAATGCTAAACCTAAGTGAAGGCCGTAGTCCCTTAGGTCTGCTTGTTGTTCAGGTGTTCCTTCCGCGATAACCGCTCCGCTGTGTGAGGCAGCCTGAAATAGCATGGCTGTTTTATTCTTGATGACCTCCATGTAGTCTTCTTCAGTAACATTAGGGTTCTTGCAGTTCATTAACTGAAACACTTCACCTTCGGCTATGACGTTGGTTGCATCAGATAAAATGTTCATGATGGGCGTGCTGCTAATTTGAACCATCATCTGAAATGCTCTGGAGTAAAGAAAGTCTCCGACTAAAACGCTAGGGGCATTCCCCCACTTTGCGTTAGCCGTCGCCTTGCCTCTGCGTAAATCTGAGGTGTCAACTACATCGTCATGAAGTAGTGTGGCGGTATGCAAAAACTCAATGATAGTCGCCAGCTTTATGCTGTTGCTGCCTTTGTAGTTGAGGGCGTTGCTGGTAAGTAGCACTAATAGTGGACGCATTCGTTTGCCGCCACTCTCAACAATATAATGTGCAATTTTTTCAACTAACGGAACATCAGAAGATAGTTGCTCTATTATGAGCTGATTAACTTGCCCAAAATCTTTGGCAACTGTTTCGAGTACTTGTTGTGGCTGCATAATGATGCTCAGATGTTTCTGGTTGATAATATATGTCGAGAGATGGCGGATGCAGGCTAACTGAATTAGTTGAAGTCAGCATCGTTCATGCATATTTTTCAGAGAATCCTATGGGGTGGTTGCGCCAGTGTCAAGTTATAAGGCCCCTTCACTTAGGGTTCCGAGTGATAAATTGAGCTAAATGTAATTTTTTAAGAGTTCAGGTTTTTGTCGGTAATTTAGACTTGCAGATATTTGTCACCTTTAATATAATTACGCGCCCTTCAGAACCGCCCTGCAATATGGTTGACAGAGTGCTTCCAGTAGAAGCAGGTAGTTAAGTTTGGATGTGAAGACGAATTTGTATATGAATTTGTTCGCGTAAGTATACTAAACTAATATATTTTAGAGTTCTACGCGAACAATAGATGGTACTACCTGCGGGTGGTCGGAGATTTATATGTACGCAGTTATTGTTAGTGGTGGTAAGCAGCACCGTGTAGTTGAAGGTGAAGTGCTGAAGCTAGAAAAAATTGAAGTAGAAACTGGTGGCGCTGTCGATTTTGATAAAGTGTTATTAGTGGCTAATGGCGACGATGTTAAAATTGGCGCTCCTGTTGTTGAAGGCGCTAAGGTTACTGCAGAAGTAGTTAGTCATGGTCGTCACGACAAAGTTAAGATCATGAAATTTAAGCGTCGTAAGCACCACATGAAGCAGATGGGTCACCGTCAGTGGTATACAGAAGTTAAAATTACTGGAATTAACGCGTAAGCGGCTAGAGGAGAGGACAGATGGCTCACAAAAAAGCAGGTGGTAGTACCCGTAACGGCCGCGACTCGGAGTCGAAACGACTTGGTGTCAAAATGTACGGCGGTCAGGTAGTTAAAGCAGGTAACATTATCGTTCGTCAGCGTGGAACTCAGTTTCACCCTGGAGTAAATGTTGGTTGTGGTAAGGATCACACTTTGTTTGCGACGGCAGATGGTGTTATCAAGTTTGAAGTTAAAGGTGCCAAAAATCGCAGATTTGTTACTGTTGTAGCAAGCTAGTCTGTCGTTGGTATTAAAAAAGCTCCGCTATTGCGGGGCTTTTTTTGTTTGGGCTGCTAATAGTTTTTGAGTGGTGGTTCGTTTGGCGGATAGCGCATTTATTGTTGTTATTGCTATATTGTTACGATGATTGTTTGGTCTGAGGTCGTTTGCTGTTTGTTGCAGTGGGGTGGGGTTGGGCTGTTCTTTTTTGGCGGGAGTGGGTTATGAAGTTTGTAGATGAGGCAACTATTTTTTGTGAGGCCGGAAAAGGCGGAAATGGTTGCTTGAGCTTCCGTCGGGAGAAATATATTGAAAAAGGTGGTCCTGACGGCGGTGATGGGGGTGACGGAGGCTCTGTCTATCTGGAGGTTGATGGTTCTGTTAATACTCTGATCGACTTTCGTTATCAGCCTCGATACCGGGCGCAGACTGGTGAAGGTGGAAGTGGTCGTGATTGTCGAGGGGCTAAGGGTGCTGATGTGGTGCTTAAAGTTCCGGTAGGGACTACGGTTATTGATGTTGATACCGAAGAGGTTTTAGGTGATCTAACCAAGGTGGGGCAGCAGTTGATGGTTGTTCGTGGCGGATTTCATGGGTTGGGTAATGCAAGATTTAAGTCTAGTACCAATAGGGCTCCTAGGCAGACAACAAATGGCAGTTTGGGTGAAGAGAGAAGCCTTAGGTTGGAGATGAAGGTTTTGGCTGACGTCGGTTTGTTGGGTATGCCTAATGCCGGCAAATCTACCTTGATTCGAGCGGTGTCTTCCGCTAAGCCAAAAGTGGCTAACTATCCGTTTACAACGCTGGTGCCTAATTTGGGTGTGGTGAGTGTACAGCCGCACCGCAGTTTTGTTGTTGCGGATATTCCCGGTTTGATTGAGGGGGCTGCAGAGGGTGCTGGTTTAGGTATTCGGTTTCTTCGGCATCTTGTTAGGACTCGGTTGTTGTTGCATGTTGTTGATATGGCTCCCTATGATGAGACTGAGTCTGCCGAGGCTGTGAAGGCTATTGCGGCTGAGTTGGAGAAGTTTAGTGAGACGTTGGCTAGTCGTGAGCGGTGGTTGGTGTTAAATAAGCTGGATTTATTGCCGGAGGATCAGCGGAAGCAGGTATGTAAGGAGTTACAGCAGCAGTTGGGTTGGGATGGGCCGGTATACCATATTTCTGCGATCAAAGGAGAGGGTACTAAGCAGCTCTGTTTTGATATTATGGAGTGGATGGAAGCTCGTTCTGCAGAGGAGGCTGAGGATGAGTCGCTGGCTGAAGCCGAGCGAGCCTTGAGGGTTAGAATGGATACGGAGGCAAGGCAGAAATTGCAGGCTTTAAAGGCTGCTCGCGCTAAAAAGAAATCTGATGAGGTGGATGATTTTGATGGCTTCGATGATGACGATGATGACGAAGCTGAAGTTGTTTATGCACCATAATCAAGTAACAAGTAACAAGTAACAAGTAACAAGTAACAAGTTGGAGGGAGTGAGTGGCTTTTATGTCTTGCCGCTTGCTGTCTGCACTTATCTCTCTTCTTATTTTATCAGGTAGGTGATTGAATTGTCGGGTCGGCGGGTGTTGTCTAAATCTCAGTGCTGGGTAGTTAAGATCGGAAGTGCTTTGTTGACCAATGACGGTAAGGGGCTTGATAAGCGATCCATTGCCTTGTGGGTTGATCAGTTGGTCTGGCTTCGTGAGCAAGGTATAGAGGTTGTGTTGGTCTCTTCTGGTTCGGTTGCTGAAGGAATGACTCGGTTGGGTTTGACTCGACGACCGCGAGAATTGCACGAGCTTCAGGCTGCTGCTGCGGTAGGTCAGATGGGGTTGATCCAAACGTACGAAACTGAATTTAAGCGATATGGTTTACATACTGCGCAAATATTACTGACACACGACGACCTGTCTGACCGCAAGCGGTATCTTAATGCTCGCAGTGCTTTGAAGTCGCTGGTAGGGATGAATGTTATTCCTATTGTAAATGAGAATGATACGGTTGTTACTGATGAAATTCGATTTGGTGATAATGATACATTGGGTGCTTTGGTGGCTAACTTGGTCGAGGCTGATGCGTTGATTATTCTGACCGATCAGGATGGTTTGTACGATAAGGATCCTCGTAAAAATTCAGATGCATCACTAATTGGTGAAGCGCAGGCGGATGATACCTCTCTTGATCAAATGGCCGCAGGTGGTTCAGGTGCTCTTGGTCGTGGTGGTATGGTTACCAAGATTCGGGCGGCGAGACTGGCGGCGCGTTCAGGTGCGCAGACTGTTATTGTTGGCGGTAGAATTGAGAATGTGCTTTGTCGTCTAAGGAGTGGAGAGGCGTTGGGTACGCTGTTGCTACCTACGCAGGAGAGGCAGGTGGCCCGAAAGCAGTGGTTGGCGGGGCATTTGCGGATGCGAGGGCAATTGGTTTTGGATGCTGGGGCGGTGGATGTACTTCGTCAAAAAGGACGAAGCTTGCTGGCGGTTGGTGTTAAATCTGTGTCTGGGCGGTTTAGGCGTGGCGAGATGGTCGCTTGTGTTGATGAGCAGGGCAATGAGGTTGCCAGGGGTTTGGTGGGTTATGACTTTATTGATGCTGAAAAAATTATTGGGTTACCGAGCGATCAGATTGAGTCGGTCTTAGGATACATAAATGAGCCTGAGTTAGTTCATAGGGATAATTTAGTTCTGGTTTAGTTGGGTGGAAAATTACAGGCATAAAAAAACCGGCTACGGCCGGTTTTTTTATGCCTGTACGAATTAAGCTTTAAGTGCTTTAACTCGTGCATTCAAGCGGCTTTTGATGCGAGCTGCTCTGTTTTTCGGAAGAACGCCTTTGTTGATCATGCTATCAATAGCAGGAACAGCAGCCTGAAAGGCTGTTTGGGCTTCTTCGTGGTTACCGCTTTCGATCTTAGCGGTAACTTTTTTAATGTACGTGCGAACCATTGAGCGTTGGCTTGCGTTATGCTGGCGACGCTTTTCCTGCTGGCGTGCGCGCTTTTTTGAAGATGGGGAATTTGCCACCGTTGAACTCCTCGACTAGCGAAAATGCTGTATACTTTTGAGCGATCTCAAAATAAATGACGCGAGACTATGCCCGTTTAAAACCTTATTGTCAATAAGAATCGAGTGAAAACGATTCGTACTGAGCCTTCGGACGGGCAATGATACAGAGTTGAGGCGAATTATTAAAGAGAGAGTGGTACTATTGCCGGTTTTTATATCGAGATCCTTCTGTAGGCTGTACGGTTGCAGGGCTTTAGCGATAGGGGGGTAGTCGAAAAATATCGAGAGAACAGCGTTGAAGAGCAGAAAGGGTGGTGATTTGCCGGAAAAAAACAAACAAAAGGATGTCGGTGGCTCGGTCAAGCAGATTGCATCTTCGCCAGGGCTTTTAAAATCAAGCAGTGTTGTTGGTTCAATGACCATGCTATCCAGGGTGTTGGGGTTGGTTCGAGATATCGTCATTGCGCGTTATTTTGGCGCGGGCGCTGGAGCTGATGCTTTCTTTGTGGCATTCAAGATTCCCAATTTTTTAAGGCGGCTTTTTGCTGAAGGGGCATTTTCACAGGCATTTGTGCCGGTACTATCTGAATATCGTGCGAAGAAAGAGTTAAGGGATGTTAGGGCGCTTATTAATTCGGTAGCCGGTGTTTTGGGGTTGGTGCTGCTGGTTGTTACGTTGTTGGCCATTGTTGGCTCGCCTGTGCTAACGACCATTTTTGCGCCTGGGTTTATTGATGAGCCAGAAAAGTTCTCGTTGGCGAGTGAAATGTTGCGTTTAACATTTCCTTATCTGCTGCTTATATCATTAACCGCGTTTGCAGGGTCAATCTTAAATAGTTACGGTCGGTTTGCCGTGCCTGCATTTACGCCTGTATTACTTAACTTATGCCTTATCGCTTCGGCTATCTGGCTATCGCCGTTGCTAGAGCACCCAGTGATCGCAATGGCGTGGGGTGTATTGATCGCCGGTATGCTCCAGTTATTTTTTCAGTTTCCCTTCTTGCTTCAATTAGGGTTGATGCCACGCCCTAGGTTAGACTACCGCCACGAAGGGGTGGCAAGGATTATGAGATTGATGTTGCCGGCTCTGTTTGGTGTGTCGGTTAGTCAAATTAACTTACTGCTGGATACTGTGCTGGCCTCTTTTCTACAGACAGGTAGTGTTTCTTGGCTTTATTACTCTGACAGGCTGTCTGAATTGCCGCTTGGAGTTTTTGGGGTGGCTATTGCGACCGTAATATTGCCTTCTCTTTCACGAAAGCACACTAGCGACTCTTCAGAGGCTTTTTCAAAAACACTTGATTGGGCGCTTAGAGTTGTGCTGATAATCGGCTTTCCGGCAGCTGTTGCGCTATTGCTCTTGGCTGAGCCCTTATTGGCAACATTGTTTTATCACGGGGAATTGACGGAGTTAGATGTTGCGATGTCCACGCTTAGCTTGCAGGCATATGCCTCAGGATTGATGGCTTTTATGTTAATTAAGGTTTTGGCGCCGGGGTACTTCTCACGTCAGGATACTAAAACCCCGGTCAAGATAGGGGTCATTGCGATGCTGGTTAATATGGTGTTCAACCTGATATTAATTTGGCCGCTGGCACATACTGGGTTGGCGCTGGCTACCGCCCTGTCTGCATGGTTGAATGCTTACTTGCTTTATCGTGGGTTGCGAAAAGAGGGTGTCTACTGGTTGCAGCAAGGGTGGAAAACATTTTTGTTTCAGTTGCTTTTCTCGTTATTGATGATGTCAGGTGTGCTGTTGGTATTGCTGCAATACCTTCCCGACTGGCTGTTAATGTCAGTGGTTGAGCGAATCGGTTATCTTGCTTTAGTGGTTACCTCTGGTAGCGCTTCGTATTTTATAGCGTTATATATATCCGGGATACGACTTAGGACGTTTCTGGTTAAGCATTAAATGGTGAGCAGTAATGTGTCTAGATGGTTAGATTTAATCGTGGGATCCTTATATAATCGCCCATTTGTTTTAGTAGGTTGGTCTTAATGAAGCTCGTACGTGGGCTGCGCAGTTTGATTTCGCAAAATAAAACGTTAAGTTTTAGTGACGTGGGCTGTGTCGCAACAATCGGTAATTTTGATGGCGTCCATTTAGGTCATAAAGTTATTATTGAACAAGTCAAAGATAAGGCTAGGGCGTTTGGAGTGCCGTCTGTTGTGGTTGTTTTTGAACCACAGCCTCAAGAGTATTTTAGAAAAACCGATGCGCCTGCTCGATTAATGCGTTTTAGAGAAAAACTGGTAGCGCTTCAGGCGCTCAATATAGATTACCTTGTCTGTTTGGCGTTTAATGACGAGCTACATGAAATGCCTGCGAATCAATTTATCGATCAAGTACTGATTGCAGGTCTCAATATTAGGCATCTTGTTATTGGAGATGACTTTAGGTTTGGTTGTGATCGTGCCGGAGATTTTGCATTGTTAAGTCAGGCAGGCAAAGCTCCTAAGGAGCAAGCTCAAGGGTTTTCAGTTGAAAGTACGCGTACCATCGAACTTGAAGGTGACAGAGTAAGCAGTACTCGGGTTCGTAATGCACTGGACGATAACGAATTTCAGCTCGCTGGCCGTTTGTTAGGGCATCCTTATACCATTTCTGGTTGCATTGTTCATGGGCGAAAGCTCGGACGGCAACTAGGCGTACCAACAGCGAATGTTTCGCTAGGACGAAAAGTGTTGGTGTTAAATGGAGTTTATGCGGTTGAGGCAGAGCTAGAATCGGGGAGTTGTTGGCAGGGTGTTGCCAATATAGGCGTCCGGCCTACGGTTGACGGTGTGCAGCCATCTCTTGAAGTACACCTTTTTGACTTTAAGGGCTCCATTTATGGTGAGCACCTCAAAGTGGTATTCAGACATAAAATTCGAAATGAGCAGAAGTTTTCTAATATAGATGCTCTAAAAGAACAAATCTTTAACGATATTAAAGAAACAAAAACTTATTTTGATACGCTGAGCAGTCGTAATAAGAATTAAATAAAAGACTCAGAAATAAATGTTAACCCAAATAAACGAACGCAGGTGATTGAGTTCAGCCGTTTGTTTTAATTGTGATGAAGTGACCGACGATGAGTGATTATAAGCACACACTGAACCTACCTGATACCGGCTTTCCGATGAAGGGGAATTTGGCCCAACGCGAGCCAAAAATGCTGAAAGACTGGCAGGATAATGGTATCTATCAGCAAATTAGGGATGCACGACGTGGTGCTGAAAAATTCATTCTTCATGATGGCCCTCCTTATGCCAACGGTAATATTCACATCGGTCACGCGGTTAACAAAATTCTAAAAGATATTATTGTTAAAGCAAAAACCATTAGCGGATATGACGCACCCTATATTCCAGGGTGGGATTGTCACGGCTTACCAATTGAGCACAATGTAGAGAAAAAAATTGGCAAGGCGGGTGTTAAAGTCGACTTTAAAGCTTTCCGCAAGGCTTGTCGCGAATATGCTCAAAAGCAGGTAAATGGGCAGAAAGCAGACTTTATTCGCCTAGGTGTGTTTGGTGATTGGGATAACCCTTACTTAACAATGGACTTCGCATTCGAAGCTGACATTATTCGGTCTTTGGGTAAAATTGTTGAAAACGGTCACCTGCACAAAGGCTTTAAGCCTGTTTACTGGAGTGTCGTAGGTGGTTCTGCTTTAGCTGAAGCTGAAGTTGAATATCAGGACAAAGAGTCCATTGCGATTGATGTGAGATTCACGCCTATAGATCAAGCCGACTTTATTGACGCTTTTGTACTTGAGAGCGGGGGCGGTGAAGGCGACGTCTCAGTGATTATATGGACTACCACTCCCTGGACGTTGCCATCTAACCAGGCGGTTTCATTGCATGCAGAACTAGACTATGTGCTGGTTGAGTGTGATGCAGGCTTTGGTAAAGAGCGTATGATGATGGCTGAAGCGCTTCATGTTGATAATATGCAGCGTTATGGTATCGATGATTATCAGGTCGTGGGTCGCTGTAAAGGGTCGTCGCTAGAAAACAAATTACTTGCACACCCATTTTATTCAAAGCGTCAGGTTCCGGTTATTTTGGGCGACCATGTAACCACCGATGCCGGAACCGGTGCTGTGCACACAGCGCCAGATCATGGTGTGGATGATTTCAATGTGGGTCGTGCTTACGGCTTAAAAACCTTAAATCTAGTGGATGATAACGGTGTATTCCGAGATGTGACCGATCTATTTGCAGGCGAGCATGTTTATAAGGTAGATGCTAAGGTTCTTGATGTATTAGATCAGCACAAAAAGCTGGTTTACAAAAAATCCTTTCGCCACAGTTACCCGCATTGCTGGAGAACTAAAACGCCTTTGATTTTCCGTGCGACCCCCCAGTGGTTCGTCAGCATGGAGCAAAATGGCCTTAAAAATTCAGCGCTAGATGCCGTTAAAGGCGTGAAGTGGGTTCCGTCTTGGGGGCAGCAGCGTATTGAAGGTATGTTGGAGCAGAGCCCTGATTGGTGTATCTCGCGACAGCGCACCTGGGGCGTGCCTATTGCGCTATTTGTGAATAAAGAGACGCAAGAGCTTCATCCTGACACTAGTCGCCTCATTGAAGAAGTTGCTAAACGTGTTGAAAAAGAAGGTATGGACGCATGGTTTGATCTTGATCCAGCAGATCTGTTAGGCGACGATGCTGATAAATGGCAAAAAGTGACAGATACTTTAGATGTTTGGTTTGATTCGGGCGTTACGCATGCAGCTGTTTTAAAGCAGAGGGAAGTATTGGGGGAATACCCTGCAGATCTTTACTTAGAAGGGTCGGACCAGCATAGAGGATGGTTTCAGTCATCATTGAAGACGGGTATCGCGATTAATGGTGAAGCCCCTTATAAACAAGTATTAACCCATGGTTTTACCGTAGATGGACAAGGTAAGAAAATGTCTAAATCTATGGGTAACGTTGTGGCACCTCAAGAGGTTATGAACAAGCTAGGTGCTGACATCCTTCGTTTGTGGGTCGCTGGAACTGATTATAGCGGTGAAATGACGGTATCTGACGAGATACTGAAGCGCACTGCAGACTCTTATCGTCGCATTCGAAATACTTCACGCTTCTTGTTGGCCAATATTAATGGTTTTGACCCTGCTACAGATGCTGTTGCGCCTGATGAAATGCTAGCACTAGACCGTTGGGTGGTTGATAGGGCGTTGTTGTTGCAAGAGGAGTTAATTGAAGCATATGACGAGTATAACTTTTTGGCAGTGAACCAGAAGATACTTCAGTTCTGTGGTATTGATTTAGGCGGGTTCTATCTTGATATCATTAAGGATCGACAATACACCACAAAGCCTGACAGCTTAGAACGTCGGTCTTGCCAGACGGCTATGTATCACATCACAGAGGCCCTCGTTCGTTGGATCGCTCCGGTACTTAGTTTTACAGCAGATGAAATCTGGTCAAGCATTCCAGGTGATCGAACGAATACGGTTTTCATTGAGCAATGGTATCAGGGGCTAACGCCGTTAAATGACACCGAAGCGCAGGGTCGAGCTTATTGGGAGCAGATACTTGCTGTAAAAACAGCGGTCAATAAACAGCTTGAAGAAGGCCGTAAGGCTGGAAACATAAAGGGCTCGATGACGACCGAAGTCACCTTGTTCTGCGATGACACACTTAAGCAAGCATTAACTACACTCGGTGAAGAGTTAAGGTTTGTCCTGATTACGTCCGAAGCGAACGTGGTTGGGCTTGATGCTGTTGGTGCAGATCAAGCGGTTGCAACAGAGGTTGAAGGGTTAAAAGTGCTGATTGTACCAAGTGAGCATGAGAAGTGTGATCGTTGTTGGCATCAGCGTGAGGATGTAGGTTCTCACGAGGCTCACCCTAAGCTCTGTGGACGTTGTATTGAAAACGTAGATGGAGAAGGCGAGTCCAGAAAATTCGCATAACCATTAAGTAACATAATAGGGGGCGCGATGCGCACCATTTTTAATACGCTGAAATTAAATGATAAAGTAAGGTTTTTATGTTGAAGTGGTTATGGTTATCAGCAGTGGTTGTTGTGCTGGATCTTGGAACAAAATGGCTTGCAACCGACATGCTCGATTACGCCATTTCTGTCCCTATTCTACCGTTCTTTAATTTTACGTTGCTACATAATACAGGTGCCGCCTTCAGCTTTCTCGCTAGTGCGGGTGGATGGCAGCGATGGTTTTTTGCCGCACTTGCGGTTGCTATTAGTGTGATGCTAGTTAAGTGGCTGGCCTCAATTAAAGATGACAAGTGGCTCGCGGTCGCGATCGCGCTGGTATTAGGGGGCGCGCTGGGTAATCTATATGACCGAGTGCTACTCGGTTATGTGGTTGATTTCTTACATTTCTACTGGGGAAACTATCACTTTCCTGCTTTCAATATTGCGGACTCTGCGATTACTGTAGGAGCCATTATGATGGCATTGGATATATTTCGAAAACCGGGTGTGGATGCATCAGAAAAAGTTTGATCAGCGGATGTTGCCATAAGCGGCACTCTGAGTATATTTTGACAGGCACTTATTTTACAGGGCACAAAGCATGAGCGAATTGGAAGTAGGTAAAGGTACGGGAGTGGTTCTGCACTTCTCTCTAAAGCTAGACGACGGTAGTGTTGTTGATTCTACATTTGAAGGTGATGCTGCTGCGTTTGAGTTTGGAGATGGAAACCTTCCTGCCGGATTTGAAGAGCTGTTAGTCGGCATGAAGGCAGGCGAGAAAGGTCAATGGGATGTGCCGCCTGAAAAATCATTCGGCATGCCTAACCCTAATAATCAGCAAACGATGAAACGATCAGAGTTCCCTGACGATATGGAGTTGGCAGAAGGGTTAGTCGTGTCATTTGCAGATGCCAATAAATCTGAGTTGCCCGGAGTGGTTGCTGAATTGAGTGACAGCGAAGTGGTGATTGATTTCAATCATCCTTTGGCGGGGAAGACTTTACGTTTCGAGGTGCAGGTCCTCAGCGTAACCGCCCTAGGCGATGAGAAGTAGCTTTTTGAGCTTAGTTAGTTCATTACGAGGGTGGACAGCCCTTTACGAAATTAGGTAGCACACTATGAATATAAGTCTAGCAAACCCGCGTGGTTTTTGTGCTGGTGTAGATCGCGCGATCGAGATTGTGAACCGTGCGCTGGATGTATTTGGTGCCCCGGTGTATGTGCGACATGAAGTCGTACACAATAAATTTGTGGTCGACAATTTGCGTGATCGTGGTGCTGTTTTTGTTGATGAACTGGAAGAAGTGCCTGATGACTCGTTAGTGATATTTAGCGCTCATGGCGTATCAAAAGCCGTTCAAGAAGAGTCAAAGACTCGAGGTCTAAGAGTTTTTGATGCTACATGCCCGTTGGTCACCAAAGTTCATCTAGAAGTTAGCCGTTATAGTCGTGATGGGCGTGAGTGCATATTGATTGGGCATGAAGGCCACCCTGAAGTAGAAGGTACGATGGGGCAATATGACTACTCCTTTGGCGGTAATATTTACCTTGTCGAAGATGAGCAAGATGTTGATAAGCTTGTAGTAGAAAACCCTGCAGGGCTGACCTACGTGACACAGACTACTCTCTCGATGGACGATGCTGCTAGAGTCATCGATGCGCTACGCAGAAAATTCCCTGATATCGAAGGCCCGAGAAAAGACGATATCTGCTACGCCACTCAAAACCGTCAAGACGCAGTCAAGCAGCTTGCCGCTGACTGTGACCTAATGCTAGTAGTCGGCTCTCCAAATAGTTCAAATTCGAACCGGCTACGAGAGTTAGCTGAGCGAATGGGTACCCCTGCCTATTTGATTGATAATGAAGAGGGTATTGATCCCGCTTGGTTAGATGGTCGTAAAAATGTCGGTGTAACTGCAGGGGCTTCTGCGCCTGATGTATTGGTTAAACAGGTCGTCGAGCGCATTCAGGCTTTGGGTGGTAATGTACCAGAAGAGATTCAGGGGCGTGAAGAGAACATAGTGTTTAGTATGCCTAAAGAGTTGCGGATACCGGCGAAGCAAATTTAAATAATCTAAACGGTTAAGTTCGACTACACTGAAAAACGCACTGGGTGATTTGTCTAGTGCGTTTTTTTTGCCTGTAATATGGGAACTATCTCTCGAAATGTAGCACTTGATAACCGGTTGTCGACAGGAAATGCCATTTATCTGAATCATAGAGAGATAAATAAAGCGGTAATGTAACGTTAGAGTTAGCAAATTTCTCGAGATTACTTATGAATAGCAAAGGTTTTACTTTACTTGAATTAATAGTGACATTAACAGTCATGTCTATCTTGGTTGGGTTAGCGATACCTTTTTTTGGGGAAACAATAAAATCGCAACGAATAGCTACTCAGCGGGATCGTTTATTTAATACTTTTGTATATGCTCGTTCAGAAGCCGTAAAGCTAGGAAAGAGAGTTACTGTTTGCACTAGTTCTGATGGTGCTACCTGCAGCGGTGGGGCTTGGAATACAGGCTGGATAGTGTTTATTGATTTTAACGGTAATGCAGTTGTAGACAGCGGTAGTGCGGCGATAACTGAAGACAATGATCGAGTTTTGCGTATTGTTGAACCTTCGAGTTCGTCTGTTTCTTCGACTACCACCGCTGGAGCAACGATTACGTACACTAGTGAAGGAAGGTCTTCAAGCTCAGGAAACTTTGTATTCAGCACCAATGATGCTTATACGAATCATGATCGAGGGGTGGAAATTTCAGCGACAGGCCGCCCTAAAAAAGGATAGTGAAGAGAGAAATACGATGAATGCAACGAATTTTAATAAACAACAGGGGGCAGGTCTGATAGAGGTGTTAGTCGCTGTCTTGATACTAGGTGTCGGGCTCCTGGGGTTGGCAGGATTGCAAACACAAAGTTTAAGGTTTAATACAGACTCGTATTATCGCACTCAGGCTACGTTACTCGCCAACGATATAATGGATAGAATGAGAGCAAATAGGGATAACGCCCGAGACGCTAACAATTATGCAATAAAAATATCGGAGCCAGACCCTGCGGTAAGCAAAACTAAATGTGAAACCTCCGCCTGCTCAGCTTCTGATTTAGCGAAGTTTGATATTGTTCAATGGCGTGCTCAGTTGGCATCTATATTACCTTCTGGTACTGGAGAAGTGGTACCGCAAGCGGCAAATTCAGCAGGTTGGCGACCATACACCATTACGATTGAATTTGATGCATCACGTGGAGAAACTAAAAGTGATGGAACGACTAAAAAAACCAGTTTTTCGTTTGAAAGTCGAATTTAAAAGGGCGACGTTATGAAAGTTTCTAATAAAAGCCTTGGTTTTACGCTTATTGAACTAATGATTGCAATGGTGTTGGGGTTAATTCTGATTGGGGGGGTGATTCAGGTTTTTCTTTCGTCCAAGCAAACATATGCATCACAACAGGCCCTATCTGAAGTGCAAGAAAATGCACGTTTTGCTTTAGATATGATAGCTAAAGATATTCGGATGGCTGGGTATGGTGGGTGTTCGGGTGATATAAAAGTCGCGAATACGGTAGAAGGCGCATCCGGTGCCTTTTCTGACTTTTCAAATGGTTTAAGAGGTTATGAGGGAGGGGTAGATACATTTCCGACAGAATTAAGTGCCACTCATGTTACCACCGATGCAATTGTTCTTCATTTAATTGATGCCAACAACGAGTTTACTGTGGATAAACACAATGCAAACTCAGCTCAAATTGACCTTACTGCACAACATGGAATGGCTGCAGGCACGGTAATGGTTATTGTTGACTCAAACTGCTCAAATATGGGTATATTTATGATCTCAAATGTCTCAGGAGGCTCTGGGGCTGCAAGCAATGCTGTCCATCAGACAGGTAAAGATTTCGACGGTGTGCAGAATTGTGTTAAGTATCTTAAAGGAGAGTTTGATTGTTCGGTGGATCCTAATTCAGGTGATACAGGGGCAACGAAAGATTCTTATACGCCTGGGTCGTCAGTATACGCTATGAGCTCTCTTGGGTACTTTATTAGAGACTCTGGAAGTGATACTACAGTCCCAGGCTTGTACCGTATAGCAAGTGATCTCTCGAGTGCAGAGGAGTTGGTGCAAGGTATAGAGGACTTGGAAATTTGGTATGGTGTACCATCAGGGTCTAATCTACAGTTTAAGAAAGCAGGTAGCGTAGCCTCAACAGAGTGGGAGCTGGTCAGCTCTGTTCGTATTATTGTAACTTCTAGAAGTGTTGAAAAATACAATGGAGACTATGTACGCAGGTCGTTTACTTCAACCATCCAAATTCGAAACAGAGGTGTGTAGCAATGAGTACTCAAAAGGGCAGTGTGCTTATTGTCAGTTTAGTGTTTTTGCTTATCCTCACACTTGTGGGAATTAGCGCTATGAATATGTCTAGTTTGGAAGAGCGCATGGCGGGAAACTTTAAGGATCATCAAATGGCTTTTCAGATAGCAGAAGCCGCATTAGTTGAGGCTGAGGGTGAAGTGGAGAATGCAGGCTATGAAATGACTGATTTCTTTGATGATTGTAGTGTCACTTCAAATACATGCTTTGATAAGAACTGCGCTAAAGGTCTTTGTTCATCAGGTGCATTTCCATCTTCTTCTGATGCTGTGTCGAGTTGCACACTGGGAGACAGCAAACCATGGCAGAATTGGGCGAACTGGAACGATACGAATAAGCACAAGGAGCAACAAACTGTATTACCAGGCGCTGCTGCCAAGGCAAAATATATGGTTGAATTTAGATGCTTTATTGTGAAAGACCCATCTACAGAAAGCCCAGACCCCAAAAACTTTGTTGAATGGTCCCCTCACTTTAGAATTACAGTACTAGCAAAAGGTGGTACTGAAGACTCTCAGGTCATGCTTCAATCTACTTACAAACTAACGAACTTTTAATGCAGAGGTAACTTACTATGATGATTAAATTGCGTTGCCTAATGAAAAGTATTTTTTACAGTGTCCCTCTAATTATTGCAGGGGTTCACCCCGCATATGGCGCTCCAGTGAGTTCTGCAGATTACACCGCAGTGCCCCCCATACTATCTAAACAGCAAACGCCATTGGTGATGCTGGCAATGTCTAATGATCATCAACTCTATTTCAAAGCCTATTCGGATTATGATGACCTTGATGGTGATGGAAATATTGACACAACCTATAAGCATGATTTTGACTACTATGGGTATTTTGATACTGGAAAGTGTTACGCATATTCGTCAGTAAGTGGGGTATTTCAACCAAAATCTTTAACAACCGATAAATACTGTGGTGGAACCCATTGGTCTGGTAATTTCTTGAATTGGGCTACCATGGCGCGAATGGATACTATTCGTAAGCTTCTATATGGTGGTCTTCGAAGCACTGATACCGCGTCAGCTACAGTGTTAGAGAGGACATTTATCCCCAATGACGCACATAGTTTTGCAAAGCTATATAGTGGCAGTGACCTAAATAAGCTAACGCCTATTGCGGCGGGTAAAACAGTTACTTTTTGTAATACCACAGTTAATAATACTAGTGCCTCATCCCAAAATGTGACCGATGCTCCGTTGTTAAGAGTTGCAGAAGGAGACAATAGTTTATGGGCTGGTAACGAGCGTTGGCAGTGTCGCTGGAGTACTGAAAAGTCTGCAAGTAACGGTAATGACCCGATAAAAAGTGGCTTGAACGCTGCTAATTCTAACCCAGGTATAGCAGACTCAACAATCAACTCGGACTATAACGTTCGGGTTGAGGTCTGCGTGTCTGAGGCGTTGAAAGAAGATAATTGTAAGGAGTACCCTGATGGTAATTTAAAGCCAATTGGTGTTCTTCAAACTTATGGGGATGAGGATGCAGTCAGGTTTGGGTTAATGACTGGTAGCTATGGAAAAAATAAATCTGGAGGAGTATTACGTAAAAACATTGGTGTGATGTCAGATGAAATAAATATTAGCACAAATGGGACATTTAAGTCGGCCCCTAGTGCTGGCTCAGTTATAGGTACAATGAACGCGCTCCGTTTATATGGTTATACCTACAGTCAAGGGTATTATAATTCAGGAGATAACTGTGGTTATCAGTTGAGTTCATTTAGCAATGGTAATTGCTCTAACTGGGGTAATCCCGTTGCTGAGATTCTTGCTGAATGTTATGCCTATTTTGGAAACAAAGGGGAAAACAGTGCCTTTAGCACCGATGATTCGAGCTACATCTCCAGCCTTAAAACTGCTTCATGGAGTGACCCTATAGCGACAGATAATGCATGTGCCAATTTGAGTGTGATTATGTTTAATGCAAGCACCGTATCTTATGACAGTGACGAGCTTACAAAGTACGAAAGTGACTTTTTGACGGGATCTGACCCTGCGATTTCGCTAACCAATACAATAGGTGCTGCAGAAGGTATACACGGAAATGATTACTTTGTTGGTGAAAATGGCACAGACAACAATCAACTCTGCACCCCCAAAACTATTAATGAACTTGGCAAAGTTGAAGGCACATGTCCTGGAGCTCCTAGACTGGATGGTTCCTATAAGATGGCGGGTATTGCTTATCATGCGCATACAAATGATTTGAGAGCTGAAAGCGACAGAGTAGGCGAACAGTCGGTGGCGACATACGGTGTTGCTTTATCCCCAGGCTTACCGGCTCTTAATATACCAGTTCCAGGTACCGCTGATAAGGTTGTACAGTTACTCCCGGCTTGTCGTAATGACAAACCTTCACCCTCTGGAAATTGCGCAATCGTTGATTTCAAGATAGTAAAAGCTTATGCCGAAGACGCTAGTTCGCCTGGTACCTACAAAGGAAAGTTATATGTAAACTGGGAAGATAGTGAGCAGGGCGGAGATTTCGATCAAGACATGTGGGGAACTATCGATTATGAAATTACTTCTACCACAATTAAAGTAATTACTGATGTGCATGCCGAATCTACTTCAGGGGATATGGGGTTTGGCTATGTTCTGGGTGGTACTACAAAAGATGGGTTTCATGTCCACTCAGGAATTGAGGGGTTTAATTATACTGAGAGTGATGCCTCCCTTTTGGGTTGTTCAAATTGTAATGTTGGTGACGCTGCAACCTCGAATACTTACCCGATTGGTACTGGAACTGCCAAGCTGTTAGAGGCTCCTCTTTACTATGCTTCAAAGTGGGGCGGATTCACGGATATAGATGGCAATGGTAAACCAGATAAAACTGAAGAGTGGGATGTTAAGGATAATAGAACTGGAGATTTTATACCGGATGGTATTCCTGATAACTATTTTTTGTCGACCAACCCGTCTCAGTTAGAAGATCAGCTTGAGCAAGTTTTAAGAAGTATTGTTTCCAAAACAGCTTCAGGAACCAATGCTGCGGTCGTTTCTAACAGTAGTTCTGGTGTAGGCGCAGTATACCAGGCACTTTATCAGCCCGCTTTAAGTGCAGGAGCATATAGTGTTTCATGGGTTGGTCGTATGCACGCTCTGTTTATCGATTCAAAAGGCAATCTAAGGGAGGATAATGGTGACTATACATTGGGTTCATATACAGATGACCCTGTTGTAACTATTGAATATGTAGATACCGATGCTGAAACAGTTGTTTTCCGTTGGGAAACTACAGATGGGGAGACCTTTGACGTTTTAAAAAGAACTAAACATCCACTTTCAGATTTATCGTCAATATGGAGTGCTGAAAACGCGCTTGCTAGTGTTGCGGATGTTACTTCCAATAGAAATTATGCTTCAAAAGCTGAAAGCGGGCGTTATATCTTTACCGCCGTTGATAAAGCAGACGATGGCGTAATTAATCAAGATGATGTTATTTCATTTGAAAAGAGTCAGTTTGATGGGTCGTTTGCTTTAACTTACAATGACTATCTTGGGACTAGTGATCTATCAATTGCAGCAAACCTTGTAAAATGGGTTCGGGGAAGTGAAGTCTCAGGGTATAGAAATCGAGAGTTCGATATTGATGCGGATGGTAATACGGACGTCTGGAGATTAGGTGATATAGTTCATTCAACGCCTGCTGTAGTTGGTGCTCCTTCAGATGCATATCATATAAAGTATGGAGATGATTCATATAGAGTTTTTTATAACCACTACCTTAACCGGCGTCAGATGGTTTATGTTGGCGCCAATGACGGCATGTTACATGCCTTTAATGGCGGATTTTGGGATACAACAAATCAAAAGTTTACGACGACTGATGGTGTTCTAGCAACGCAGACCCATAGTATAGGCTCTGAGTTATGGGCATACATTCCAATGAACTTGTTACCCCACTTGCGCTGGCTACCTGAAACGACTTATCCCCATGTCTATTATGTGGATGGTGAACCGATTACTTTTGATGCCAATATATTTCCAGCTGATACTGACCATCCCGGCGGTTGGGGGACTGTTATGGTTGCAGCAATGCGTTTGGGGGGAGGAAGTATTGCTGTTGACGTTGATCCAGACGGTGATGGAAGCTCAGACACCAAAAGTATGAGCTCAGCGATTGTAATTTTTGATATTACCAACCCGGAAGTTGCACCTAAGCTATTAGGTGAGTTTACTGATGATAACCTTGGCTTTACTACTAGCCGCCCAACGGTAGTAAAAAAACGGGCACCGAGTACCTCGGGCGATTGGACATCTCCATCGGTGAATGAATGGTATTTGGCGTTTGGGTCAGGCCCTCATGGTACTGAGGCGTTGGCCAAAGCAAATAGTGATCAAAGTACTCATGCCTATTTACTTGATCTCAAAAAGGTGGTTGCCAATGTTGGGGCTGTATCGTTGTCTGAGCCTCATCTATTGAAAACTGGGACGAGCCCTGGCGTAGCTATAGATAGTGGATTAAACGGATTTTCTGGCGACTTTACCGCTGTTGATTGGGATAAAGATTTTCAGGATGACAATATCTATTTCGGAACTGTAAATGGGGCAGCCACACCATATTCCGGTAAGCTGAAGAGGGTTGATACTAGCTCAATAGCAACGCTGTCGGTGAGTGATTTGCTGGATGATATTAATAAGCCTATTTTAGCGGCTCCCTTGGCGAAACTAGGCTCAGGGCTTGATCGTTGGTTAATGGTAGGTACAGGGAGAATGTTGGTAGCTGCAGATAACCTCACCACTTCCCAGCAACAGTTTTATGGAGTCAAGGAGCCAAAAAATTCTTCTGGCACTTTTAATAATGCCGCGGTGAGTGTCTCTAGCCTAGTTGACACGTCTGATATTGTTGTTTTCTCTGATGGCTCCATAAAGCAAATTAATTCAGGTTCCTTGATAGATTATGTTCTGTCTGGTACGACGATTACAACTTATGATGGATTAAAGTCAGAGTTGAAGTCTAGTCCGGGTTGGAAAGTTAATATGGAAAACTCTGGGTCAGCCCCTACTGGTCGCGTAACAAGGTCGGCAGCATCAATTTTTAATATAATTTTGTTTACTGAATACCTGCCTCCTGCAGAGGCGTGTGATGTTGATGGGTCCAGTTATCTGTGGGCGCTGGACTTTGAAGGAGGGATTAGCACACCATTTATACCTTTAGCTCAAAGCAGTACGGTTCAAAATTCAAGTAATTTGTATGCGTCTGAGAATAAGGTTTATCTCGGGGCTGGTCAGGCTTCTAGTCCCGTAGTGCACCAGGGTGTTGATGGGACAGTAAAGGTTATTACTAATCTTTCTACCGGTGAGATTGAAGTTAAAAACCTGAATATTGGAGTACCACCGTCTGGCAGGCAGTCCTGGAAGCAAATTGACATTACAAATTTTTGATTAGGTTTATAGGATTATAATAGCTATGTTTATACTTAGTCGTTCTAAAGGGTTTACCTTAATTGAGCTAATGATAGTCGTTGCGATTATTGGGATACTTGCTTCTATCGCCTACCCATCGTACCAAGATAGCGTGCGTAAGTCTGGACGAGTCGATGGTAAAATAACTTTGACTCAATATGCAGCACTTCAGGAACGTTATTATACTAATAATGATACTTATGCGTCGTCCCTAGGTGCCACCGAACTGGATGTATCGACTAGTTCGCCGGAAGATTACTATACGATATCGTTAGGTAATAGCGGATGCGGTACTACTAAGTTTACATGCTTCACGCTTACAGCTACTGCTAAAGCAACAGGGCCTCAGGTTAACGATAAGCCTGCAGGGACAGATTGCACTGTGCTAACGCTGAATCAGTTAGGGCAAAAGACGCCTACGGCATGCTGGTGATTTTATATGCATGAAGTAGATGGTTTAGTAAGGCCATCTACTTTCCCGTCTTGGTCTAGGTCAAATTCGACTCTTACTCTTCCAGAGCGGTTAATTATCAGCTTTTGAGAATAACTGAGCATGGAGTTCCTGCGACAAAAATAAAGACTTCCAAAAGTTCCATGCGTAACTCCTTGACTGTTATATACAATATGGTTTTTATGTGCCGACATTTTTAACTTAACGCTCTGGGTGTCTTGAAGAACTTGCTCTGATCTGATTAAAATGTCATCACTATCAAGTTTATAGTTATTATTCTTATCCACAAAAATCGTAATGCCTTTATGCCAGTTTTCGGTGCAGGTACCCTTGCTATTCAATGCACATAATATTGCAAGCCCGCCGTGCTTAATTGCTGAGCTTCTTGTGAGCTGTATAAGTGTTTTGATATAGGTTGTTTTATTTCGAAGGACAGAGCGTTCAACGGTTTTGGTTAAGTCAGGTAAGGCTATTAACAGTACAGCTGACACTATGGCTGTTGTGACTATTAGCTCAATGAGTGTAAGCCCCTTAATTTTCTCCATTTTTATCATCCTTGATAAGTTAAAAGTAACAGATAACGTAAATTCCATTTACACTGCCACTTTAATATGGAAAATTAGTCATTTCATACTAACTTCTATAGACCCATAGAGATCTTTCTTTGAAAACAATCATAATCGGCGCTGGTGCCATTGGCATGATGCAGGCGAGAGAGCTTGCGCAAGCAGGTGTTGAAGTAACGCTTATCGACAAAGGGCTTTGCGGGCAAGAAGCCAGTTGGGCTGGTGGAGGGATTGTTTCACCGCTTTATCCTTGGCGTTATTCTCGGCCAGTAACGGCGCTTGCGACATGGTCTCAGGGTTACTACAGCAATTTGGCGGAGTCTCTTGAGGCTGAAAGTGGCATTGACCCTGAGCTTACGCGACATGGTCTTATGATGCTGTCTATTGAGGATCAAACTGAAGCGCTTGAATGGGCTTCAGCACACAATAATTGGGCAGAGCTAATAGATAAAAGTGAAATATACAAACTTGAGCCAAATCTTCGAGAAGGTGTGAGCGACGCGTTATGGATGCCTCAAGTGGGCAGCATTCGTAATCCCCGTTTGGTGCAGGCGCTTTACAAAAGTATAGAGCGCGAGCCTCTGGTGAACATTATTGAGCAGGCGTCTGTGTCAGGGTTGGTCATTGAGTCGGATGTCGTTGTGGGTGTGAAGATTAAGGGTGCCTCTATTAGAGCGGATAAGGTTCTTGTGACCGCTGGTGCATGGTCGGGTAACCTGCTTCAGTCGGCAAATGTTTGTATGCCTGTTGAGCCGGTTCGAGGTCAAATGATTTTGTTTAACGCGAAGCCTGGGGTGGTGAATCGCGTGGTGCTGTGTGATGGCAAGTATGTTATCCCTCGCAGAGATGGCAGGGTATTGGCTGGCAGTACGCTAGAGTATGTAGGCTTCGACAAACAAACCACTGAGCAGGCAAAGCAGCAGTTAGCAGATACGGCTATCGATCTGTTTCCTGCATTGGCGGGTGCTCAAGTTGAGCACCATTGGGCAGGGCTTAGGCCAGGTTCGCCTAATGGGGTGCCATTTATTGGGGCTGTGCCTGGAGTTGAAAACCTATACGTTAATACTGGGCACTTTAGAAATGGCTTGGTATTGGCGCCAGCTGCTGTGCGTGTGATGACATCACTGCTGCTAGGGCTGGAGAGTCCAGTTGACCCTGAGCCTTATGGGTTTAATAGTAGGGCCTTACAGACAGAGATTACCTAGTGCTTTTAGTTACTCCATACCCAGCTTCTTTAAGCGGTACCGTAACGCTCTAAATGTAATGCCGAGCTTTTTGGCCGCCGCTGTTTTGTTCCAACGCGTCTCTTCTAGTGCTTGCTCTATCGTCTTTCTCTCGATGCCTTCGAGGTACTCCTCAAGTGAAGTATCTTCAGTTCGGAGTGTTGAAGATTCAGAGAACTCCATGGCTCCGTCAGATTTACTCGCAGGGCGTAACTGCAGGTCGGAGGCTTCAATAATGTCATTTTCACAAAGCGTAAACGCTCGCTCAATAATATTCTCTAACTCACGAACATTGCCCGGGAAGTGGTAGTCTTTGAGGCACCCCATTGCATCTTTGCTGATTTTTGCATCGTAAATATCACACTCTTTGGCAATGCGTTGTAATATATGATTTGCAAGCAGGGGGATATCGCCGGTGCGCTCGCGTAGCTTGGGGACATCAAGCTCGATGACATTAATTCGGTAGTAGAGGTCTTGTCGAAACTCCCCCAGCTCAACTAACTCCGCTAGATCTTTATGGGTTGCGCTTAGAATCCGGACATCGACTGATATTTCTTTTTGTTCGCCAACCGGGCGTATGGCTTTTTCTTGAATCGCTCTGAGTAGTTTTACCTGCATGCCTATGGGGAGGTCGGCGACTTCATCTAGAAACAGTGTTCCTCCATTCGCTGCCTGAAATAGTCCTTCTTTGGTCTCTACGGCTCCACTGAAGCTGCCTTTTTTATGGCCAAAAAACTCACTTTCCATTAGCTCGCTTGGAATGGCCCCGCAGTTTACTGGCACAAATGCGGCTTCGGAGCGAGGCCCTTGAAGGTGCATCATGCGGGCGACTAACTCTTTTCCGCTGCCCGACTCACCACTAATATAGACGGGGGCTTGGCTCCGGGCGAGTTTCTTGATCTGTTTTCGCAGTCTCTCCATTTCGGCCGATTTACCCAGCAACAGATTTCCGGTTTCAACCACTTCTTTGCTTACTTTCTTTTCTTCGGTGAGCTTAAGGGCAGAACTTACAAGTTCTCTGAGTCTTGCAAGGTCTACTGGTTTTGATACAAAATCAAATGCCCCTGATTTTAGTGATGTAATGGCTGTTTCAACACTGCCATAGGCGGTGATAACCGCTACAGGAATGTGAGGGAAAAACTGTTGTATATGGCAGACTAGATCTATGCCGTTACCATCAGGTAGGTTCATGTCTGTCAGGCATAAATTAAACTCATGCTGTTCTAGCAATGCTCTAGCTTTAGTAATATTTTCGGCACTTTGTGTATCTATACCCATTCTCATTAGGGTGATTTCTAGCAGTTCTCTAATATCGGGTTCATCATCAACGATAAGGGCTGTTTTAATGGTCATTATGTGTGGTCACTAAATAATTCGTTTATGGTGTGCAAAGGTAATTCGAAAGCGGCTGCCTGTGCTGCTTTCTTTATCGACTAACCCTTCGCCTGCTGCTTGTTTGTTCTCATCACTACTAACGTGTTCTTTGTTCAATTCAACCCTTTTAGGAGGGCTGTTAGAATAATAGTTAAGCTGTGCTTGATTGCTTTCACAAAGCTCCCTTGAAAGATAAAGTCCGAGTCCGGTGCCGCTGCTCTCGGTTGTAAAGAAGGGCTCAAATAAGTGGTCTATATCTTCTGTACTTACGCCGGTGCCTTGATCAATGATATCAATAAATGCTAGATCATTTCGTTTATTGATACCACTACAAACCGTGAGAGTGGGTTTGCCGACCACTTTTTCGCTATACCGTAAACCGTTGTCCACTAGGTTAGTCACAACTTGCTCTATCTGAGAGGGGTCAAAACGAGCGATGGGGTTTTCTAAGCCTAGTTTTAGTGTTATTTCGGGGGTTGGGCTGTGAGACAGTGTGTAGTCTTGGAAAAATTTAGTCAGCCATTCATTGATATCGTTTTCAATTGCTTCAGGTTGTTTACGTCTTGACAGCTGAAGAATGCTTTCAACAATACCGTTCACTCTGCCTGAGTGGCGTTGAATGATATCAGTCATACGTGAATCGGCGGGAGATAAAGATTCTGACTCTGCTAGTAGTTGTGCCGCATGGCTAATTGCACCTAAAGGATTTCGGATTTCATGTGCTATACCTGCCGTAAGTCTACCCAGAGACGCGAGCTTCATTTGCTGTGCCTGTTGGGAAATTTTGCTGGTATCTTCAATAAATATTAGTATTCCCGACCCTGTATCCTTTTTAAGCTGAGTGAAATTGGCTTGTAAAATGGTGCCTGAGGTCGATGTCTTGAAAGGCTCGGTGCGAATATTCGGGTTTGCGCGCCATAAGTCTTGGCGCTGTTTTAGTTGTGCAGGGAGTTTTCGCTCATCGTCTACATTGAGCAAAGACAGCGCTGCTTGATTGAGCAGTCGGACATTGCCGAATTCATCTGTCACCACAATACCTGTCTGCATGCGTTGAATAATTTGGTGGTTGAGTTTCTCAAGTTCGATAATGTTTCTTGCGCGTTCTTGAGCCAGCTCTTCGCTTTGGCTAATGCGTTTGGATATATTTTGTAGTAAAAATGCCGCCGCAAAATAGATAATACCCAGTAACCCTGCCTTGACGACGCCATCGACTTTTGCGTCATAATTAAAGACCTGGTTTAGCTCAATACCGAGGGATGCGAGAGCCGCTAAAGCAGCGAAAAGTGTGCCTACTCTCCCTCGAATCAAAATGTTGCCTGCTGCCACACTAATAACGACGAGATTTCCCAATCCCGTCTGGACGCCGGTACTGGCATACATCAGAACGTGGAGTATAAGGATGTCGAAAATGATAGACGCGATGATATGTCTGGATGTTGCCTGAAAGCCTGCCAATAGAATAAAAGCGGTAAAAGTATTAATCGACACATAGCAAATAGTAGTGATTTGATAAAGCGCGGACTTTTGCTGTGCGGGGTCGATGAAAGAGATTTTGAAAAAAACGGCTCCTACAAGAATTAAGCCCACCACAATTCGATAGTGATTGTAAAAACGAAAAAGCCGAAGGCTCTGTATTGTGTGTTCCAATCCTGACTCCAAATGATTTCTTACTGAAATGATTATTCTATTCGTTACAATGCGTTAGATTCAGTATAATACCTCATTACTCGTTACACAGAGAGTCTGTGTAATTATTCTCAAATTTGTGACAGCAGTGTGTGGGTATCTATGTCCGATCAGTTACGTGTAGTGATGGCTCAGCTTGATTTTCTCGTTGGGGATATCCCAGGAAATTCTTCAAAGGCGATTGAGGCGATAGCGCAAGCTAGCCAAACACATCAAGCCGATATTATTGTTTTCCCTGAGTTGACGCTAACAGGCTATCCACCAGAAGATTTGCTATTAAGGCCTAGTCTTCAACTTAGAATAGAAAGAGCAGTCAACGATATCAAGCGAGCGGCTAAAGGTATTTCGGTGGTGATTGGCTACCCCTGGAGAGAAGGTGGGCGCCTATTTAATGTTGCTGCCTTCATTACTGAAGGAGAGGTTGTTCAGCTTTATCGTAAACAGTGCTTGCCGAATTACCAGGTATTTGATGAAAAACGTTATTTTGAAGCTGGAGATAGGCCCAGTATAGTCAATTTTAACGGGCTAAAGATTGGCTTAACAGTCTGCGAAGATATTTGGCAAGAAGCCCCTGTTAAGCAGCTATCAGACAATAATGTCGACCTGATACTTAATTTGAATGCGTCACCTTTTCATGAAAATAAATTAGGACAGCGTAAAGAGTTGCTTTGTCGTCAGGCATTAGAAAGCGGCACCCCGATTGTTTATGTTAACTTAATGGGTGGGCAAGATGAGCTAGTGTTTGATGGCGGCTCTATGGTTATTGATTGTAATGGCGAATGTGTCGTAAATGCCCCTGAGTACGAGTCAGGCTTGTATCCGGTAGACTTTAATTGCGAGCAAGGGTGTAAGCCGGTGCCGCAAAAACTTTATCCTGAGCTATCGTTGGAAAGGCGAGTGTATAACGCGCTGGTTTTAGGGGTTCGTGATTACGTTAATAAAAACGGCTTCAAGTCTATAGTGTTAGGGCTTTCGGGCGGTATTGATTCTGCTGTTACGTTGGCCGTAGCGGTTGATGCCATCGGAAAAGACAGAGCTCACGCGGTGATGATGCCCTTTAAATACACCTCTGACATGAGTCTTCAGGACGCTGAAGAAGAAGCTGTTGCATTAGGTGTTAAGTACGATGTGTATTCTATAGAGCCTATGTACGATGCGTTTATGAAGACCCTTAGCGACCCGTTTAGTGGTTTGGCAGCTGATACCACAGAAGAAAATCTGCAGGCTCGTTGCAGAGGTGTGCTGCTAATGAGTCTGTCTAATAAATTTGGTTCATTAGTACTGACAACGGGTAACAAAAGTGAAATGGCGGTGGGGTATTCAACGTTATATGGCGATATGGCTGGCGGTTTTGATGTACTTAAGGATGTTCCAAAAACGCTGGTTTATAAACTGGCCCGTTATCGAAATACAATTTCTCCTGTTATTCCGGTAAGGGTTATAGAGAGACCGCCTTCAGCAGAGTTGGCGCCTGATCAAACGGACCAGGATAGCCTGCCACCCTATGACGAGTTAGATCATATTTTATATTTATACGTTGAATGTGATTACAGTGCTGATGCAATTGTTGCTGAGGGTTATGAACGAAGTGTGGTGGAGCGTGTTATTCGTTTAGTGGATATTAACGAATATAAACGCAGACAAGCGCCTATTGGGGTGCGCATCACCGAAAGGGGATTCGGTAAAGATCGTCGCTACCCTATTACATCAGGATGGAAAGCCGGGGAATAATTTAGTTGAGTTATAAAGGGCAAGAAGAAGGAGATACGTAAAAATAGTCGAGTGTCGCGAGGGGTTAACCTGTAGCGACACATCGTCAAACTTGCAGCTCTACTCAAACAACCCAAATGTCACGACGCCTAGCAGAGAGCGTTGTTGCTTTTGGATTTCACTAGGCTTGAATTTCATATTATCATCAAATGAGTCACTGTCAGGGAAGTTAGCTGCTAACACTGCAAGTGCATCATCTGCCTGACTATCCATTCCCAATAGCCGATAGGTTTCAATCATTATCGTTAATGCAGGCTCTACCGCCGAGGTGTTTGGATAATTTTTAACTACATGGCTCGCTCTATTGGCAGCCGCTATATACGCCTCTCTTTTGAGGTAGTAGCGAGCGGCGTGGAGTTCATACTCTGACAAACGATTTCTAATCTCAATCATTCGCTGTTCCGCATCTGCAGCGTAGTTGCTGTCAGGATAGCGAGTTAGAAGTTGGGAGAAATCATCAAATGCCTTTCTCATTTCTCCCGGGTCTCTTGATGTGATGTCAACTGCAGGGAAGTACTGTGTAGCTAGTCCGATATCTAAATTATAAGAGGCAATACCTCTTATATAATAAGCATAATCGACATGAGGGCTTTGAGGGTGTAGACGTATAAACCGATCAGCGGCGGCTCGTGCACCTTCGAGGTCTATGTTGTTATAGCGGGCATATATGAGGTCCAGTTGTGCTTGCTCTGCATAACGACCAAAGGGGTAGCGTGTTTCTAATGCTTCGAGGTTTTTGGTTGCTAGGGAAAAATTATTGGCATCAATAGCCGCTTTGGCTTCGTCATAATACTCTTTCTCAGTCAGCTCAGGGTCAGGTGTTGAGGCACAGGCACCCAGCAATAAGAGAGTTGTTGTTAATGTAAAACGGTGGAAGAATCGCATTAATATTGGGTGTCCGTAGAAATAGTACAATTAACGTAGTCTCTGGAGAGGCGCTTTTAATCGCTGTCCAGTACAGGATAAACGTCTTTAGGCGGGCTATTATTTCATAACTAAGCCTATTGGAATAGGTGTTGAATTACCTCATATAGAAAAACCGGTTTGCCGTGGGGTATGAAAAGGCACGCGCGCCCGTTAAAATGCAGACATATGGTAGTCATATTCTCAATATGGCTCTAGAGTTTATCGTTATTGTCGTATATGACTGATAGCGCACAGGTTAGTGGTAATACTCAACATTAGGACTATTGATGTCAGAAGTTATAGAAGCAGATTTTATTATTCCTGTATCTCTTGGAGAGCAAAGGCTTGATAAGGCGTTGGCGGAGCTGATGCCTGAACACTCACGTTCACGTATTCAGGGGTGGATAAAGTCCGGTGCCGTTAAAGTTAACGGTCAAGTCGTAAGGCCTAGAGATAAGGTGGCATCGAATGATGTTGTTAGTGTTCATGCTGAAATAGAGTCGCAAGAACGCTGGGAAGCAGAAGATATTACCATTGATATTATTTATGAAGATGATCATATTATTGTACTGAACAAACCCGCGGGTTTAGTTGTTCATCCAGCGGCCGGTCACGCATCGGGCACGTTGGTGAATGCGCTGCTGCATCATTACCCTGATATAGCCAAATTGCCACGGGCAGGTATTGTTCATCGCCTTGATAAAGACACCTCTGGGTTAATGGTAGTGGCTAAATCGTTAGTTGCACACACCTCAATTGTGGACCAGTTGCAGACTCGTACAATGGGTAGAGAGTATGAGGCAGTAGTTACCGGCGTGATGACCGGAGGTGGCTGTGTTGATCAGGCAATGGCTCGGCATCCACAAAACCGCATTAAAATGGCAGTTCATCCCTTTGGCAAGCCTGCTGTGACTCACTATCGACTAGTTGAGCGGTTTGAAGCGCATACTCACATTCGCCTTAAGCTTGAAACTGGACGCACCCATCAGATTCGAGTCCATATGACTCACCTGCATTATCCACTTGTTGGAGACCCGGTATATGGTGGTCGTTTGCGGTTGCCGGCAGGCGCTTCGGAAGAGGTCGCTGATGCCGTGCGGGACTTTAAACGACAGGCATTGCATGCGAAGAAGCTGACATTAATTCACCCTGAAAGTGGGAAGGAGATGTCATGGGAGATCGATCTTCCAGAAGATATGGTATACCTACTAGCGATGCTTAAACAGCATCATGCTGAGGAGTAATGAGTGACTCACAATGAGTCTTTTATTATCCCTCAATGGGCAGCGCCCAACAACGTCCAGACACTGGTCACTACCCGCCTAGGTGGCGTGAGTCTTGCTCCCTATGATTCGTTTAATTTAGGCGATCATGTAGGTGACTGCTCTGGTCATGTTCAGAAAAATAGACAAAAGCTCGCCAGGCAATGCCAGCTTCCAGACGGGAGTCTGCAATGGTTAAACCAAGTTCACGGAAATGCTTCGTGTGAGGCCCGCACCGATGGAGTGGTGAGAGAAGCTGATGCCTCTTTTACACGCATTCGAAATACTGCTTGTGTGATTATGACGGCAGATTGTTTGCCAGTATTACTTTGTGATAAGCGGGGAAGGCAAGTGGCTGCGGTTCATGCTGGCTGGAGGGGGCTAGCATCGGGCATAATTGAAGCAACACTGAGTACGTTTCCACTTCCTTTAAATGTGTCGGCTTGGTTGGGGCCTGCCATTGGCCCATCGGCTTTTGAGGTTGGGGACGAAGTGGTTGATGCGTTTACCTCTCTTCCGATGTCAGATGAGTTCTCACAATTGACTAGGCAGGCTTTCGTTCCTCATGTCGCTACCAAAGGGAAGTGGTTAGCAGATCTATATTTACTCGCGCGCATTCGCCTAAAATTAATGGGTGTGACAGATGTTTATGGTGGGGAGTACTGCACCTGGCGCGATGAGTCCCAATTCTATTCCTATCGCCGAGCGGGCATAACCGGACGAATGGCTTCATTAATCTGGTTGACTTGAAACTCGCTCTATAAGCCCTTACATAGTAGTTAATGTTAATTAATCCCATGCGCTGAGTATGTTTATTTCGAGGATGTCGTTTGCTCGATGTTAGGGATCAATGTCCGCTTATTAGGGGAACTATATGAGAATGGATAAGCTAACCAGTCGGTTACAAACAGCGTTGTCTGACGCTCAATCAATTGCTATCGGTAAAGACCATAATTTCATCGAGCCTGTCCATTTGATTCAGGCTTTGCTTGATCAGCAAGGAGGGAGTGTGAGTACGCTTCTTCGACAGTCGGACGTCGATGTTCCTGCTTTTAGAAACAATGTTGCTCAGCAAATAGAATTGCTACCCCAGGTTCAGGGTAGTGACGGTGATATTCATATGTCCAATGACCTTGGACGTTTGCTAAATAAATCAGATAAGCTGTCTCAACAACGGCAGGACCAATTTATCTCAAGTGAGTTGGTTTTGTTGGCGGCCCTTGACGATAAAAGCGTACTAGGAAAGCTATTAAGTGACTCGGGTGTTGATCGAAGACAGCTAGAAAGTGCCATAGAGCAAATGCGAGGGGGCGAAACGGTGAGTGATCAGGGGGCAGAAGAAAACAGGCAAGCGCTTGAGCGATTCACTATTGACCTTACCGCGAGTGCAGAAGAGGGTAAGTTAGACCCAGTAATTGGTCGTGATGACGAAATTAGGCGCACCATTCAAGTGTTGCAGCGTCGCCGTAAGAATAACCCCGTGTTAATAGGTGAGCCGGGCGTTGGCAAAACAGCCATTGTCGAAGGGTTAGCTCAGCGAATAGTTAATGGCGAGGTGCCAGAAGGTCTAAAAGACAAACGAGTATTATCTTTGGATATGGGGGCATTGATTGCAGGTGCGAAATTTAGAGGCGAATTTGAAGAACGTTTAAAAGGTGTGCTAAATGATTTGGCTAAGCAAGAGGGCCAGGTGATCTTATTTATTGATGAGATCCACACCATGGTAGGCGCGGGTAAAGCAGAAGGCTCGATGGATGCGGGTAATATGTTGAAGCCCGCGTTAGCACGAGGCGAGCTTCATTGTGTTGGCGCCACTACGTTAAACGAATATCGTGAATATATTGAAAAAGACGCGGCACTTGAGCGACGTTTCCAAAAAGTGTTGGTTGAAGAGCCTAACGTAGAAGACTCCATCGCAATTTTAAGAGGGTTGAAGGAGCGTTACGAAGTTCACCACGGCGTTGAAATAACGGATGCAGCCATTATTGCAGCCGCTAAACTTTCTCATCGTTATATTACAGACCGTCAATTGCCAGATAAGGCGATTGATCTAGTTGATGAGGCGGCAAGTCAGATTCGTATGGAGATGGACTCCAAGCCTGAAGCGCTCGATAGGCTTGAGCGGCGCCTTATTCAGCTAAAAATAGAGCGTGAAGCACTGAAAAAAGAGACAGATCAAGCCTCAAGGCAGCGTTTGGCCGACATTGATGCAGTGATTAAAACTGTTGAAAAAGAGTTTGCCGATCTCGAGGAAATCTGGAAAACAGAGAAAGCGGCTTTGCATGGTTCGCAGAAGATAAAAAGTGATCTGGAGCAGGCTCGGGTTGATTTGGAGGCCGCAAGACGCGGCGGTGATTTAGCCAAAATGTCTGAACTTCAATATGGCAAAATACCTGAGCTGGAGCGTCAACTCGATATGGCGAGTCAGGCGGAAATGATGGAAATGACACTGCTTCGCAATCGAGTGACAGATGAAGAAATTGCTGAAATTGTATCTAAGTGGACAGGCATACCTGTCTCGAAAATGCTGGAAGGCGAGCGCGATAAATTATTGCGGATGGAAGAAGAGTTGCACGATCGTGTAATTGGGCAGGCAGAGGCTGTAAAGGCAGTCTCTGATGCAGTGAGGCGATCTAGGGCTGGCTTGGCTGACCCTAATAGGCCTAATGGCTCATTTTTGTTTCTTGGCCCCACTGGCGTGGGTAAAACTGAACTGTGTAAAGCGCTGGCATCGTTCCTATTTGATACCGATGATGCAATGGTTCGGATCGATATGTCTGAGTTTATGGAGAAGCACTCTGTTGCTCGTCTTATTGGTGCCCCTCCAGGTTATGTGGGGTATGAAGAGGGGGGATATTTAACCGAAGCCGTCAGGCGTCGGCCCTATTCTGTTTTATTACTGGATGAAGTTGAAAAGGCGCATCCTGATGTTTTTAATATACTGCTGCAGGTACTCGAAGATGGTCGATTGACCGATGGGCAAGGGCGTACTGTTGACTTTAGAAATACGGTGATTGTGATGACGTCGAACTTAGGGTCTGATGTTATTCAGTCGATGGGAGGCGAAGACGATCAGTATGACCAGATGCGAAATGCTGTCATGGAGGTTGTAGGGGGGCATTTTCGCCCCGAGTTTATTAATCGTATTGATGAAGTGGTTGTTTTTCATCCGCTGGGGTCAGAGCAAATTCAAGGTATTGCTGCAATACAGCTAGAGCTATTGAATGCGCGCTTAGCCGAGCAGGAAATGACCTTGAGTATGAATATTGATGCAATGAGTAGGCTTTCAGAAGCCGGCTACGACCCGGTTTATGGGGCTCGCCCACTAAAAAGAGCTATACAGAAATGGGTAGAGAATCCATTATCCCAAGATATTCTTTCGGGACGGTTTAGGCGTGGAGATAGTATTCGGGGTGTTGTAGAAGAAGATGCTATTGTGTTCAAAGCGGGCTAGCTAGTAACGATTATAATCAAATAATGCGGAGCGCGCGGCAATTGCCGCGCTTTTTATAGGTGGATTGATCTCCATCAGGGTTTGGATTAATTGAGGGGTGCAAACTAAGAGTGAGATCAACACGTATACCTAATAAGTAAAAGGAAGAATCAATGACATTAGAAAAACATGACCTTATCCATGAATTACCAGAGTATCGAGAGCAGATCCGTGAAATGAAGATGAATAATGCTCATTTTGCAAAACTTTTTGAAGCCTACCATGAAGTTGATCATGAGATTCACAGAATCGAAACCGGTGTTGAAACCCCTACCGATGAGTATCTAGAAGGGCGAAAGCTAAATCGTCTAAAGCTCAAGGATGAGATGTTTCAAATGCTGAAAAACGCAGAAGCAACCGCATAAAAAAAAGGGCCGTTATGGCCCTTTTAGTTTTTAAATTGAAATCAAACCTGTATATATGCGCCTAGACTCTAGTGCGTCTAGTTCTGGTTACAGGCTTCTTCTATAACTTTGTTCATATCTTCTTTCTTTTTCGCGATTTCTTCAGGTGTCATGTATCGTAGCTCGCCATTTTCTTCTATGCGAATTCGAGCGTTATTTTCGATGGTTTGTAGGTTGTTTTTAGCTTGATTGCAGCGTAATTTATTTTGTTCTTGTGCTTCTTTAGCTTGTTCTTGTTCTTGCTTTACTAGGTTTTCTTTTTCTTCTTTTTCTTCAAGATTGTTTAATTGCTCTTCTAGAGAGGGGCGTGGTGCCGATGAGTTGGATTCTACCTTGAGAGTTTCAGTTTTAGTCCCTTCGGGTCGCTTATCTCCGTAATGAATGGTGCCGTTTTCGTCGGTCCACTTGTAAACTTTGCCTGCATGGGCAGAGCTAGCCATCATTGAATATATAAAGATCGCAATAGCGATGATAAATGCGTGCTTTAGTTTCATGTTATCCACGTTTGGTAATGATTTAAAAGTATAGAAACCATGTTAATGCATCCTTATTTAAGGTGCACTCTCTTTAGTTTGTGAGGTCCTATTTTCTTAACTATAGACATAAAACCTTATAAAAGGCTGAGAATATGTTGAAAATGCGACATATTCTTGTTGAAAACAGTAATTACTATTGACTCTTGTTTAGTTGGTGTCAGAATTGTCGGTTGCCCAAATCAGGGGGGTATCTACAGCAGGTAACCCCGAGCAGTAATATTGTTGAAGCGTGCATAGCATTGTTGTTGAAGTTTGTTTAACGGCAGTCATTTTGATAAAAAATGTAGTTCTAAATCGCTAAAAAGGTGGTTTAGATGATCAGGGGATAACCTCTCAAGATTTGCTATGTATGTAATGTCTATCTGATATCAGTCTTCATAAGAGAATGATTCTCAGGCTCCCTGGATTGGTGGTTTCTTCGAAAAACGCAAACGAGAGGGTCATTTACCGTGGAGCTATTGTCTGGCGCTGACATGATAGCCCGTTTTTTACAAGACGAGGGCATTGAGTACATATATGGATACCCAGGTGGGTCCGTATTACATATCTATGACGCGTTATTCCGTCAGGATAAAGTAAAGCATATTTTAGTAAGGCATGAACAGGCTGCTACGCATATGGCTGATGGCTATGCGCGGGCAACTGGGAAGGCGGGAACTGTATTGGTAACGTCTGGCCCTGGGGCTACGAATACTATAACAGGCATCGCCACAGCGTTTACTGATTCAATACCGATGGTTGTGTTGTGTGGGCAGGTCCCCTCTACACTTATTGGTGAAGATGCATTCCAAGAAACAGATATGATGGGTGTTTCGAGGCCAGTTGTTAAGCATAACCTGACTGTTCGACATCCTTCTGAAATACCTGAGATCCTTAAAAAAGCCTATTATTTGGCTCAGACGGGCCGTCCAGGTCCAGTTGTTGTTGATATCCCTAAGGATATGACAACGCCTAATGAGCGATATGAGTATGTTTACCCTAAAAAGGTGAAATTGCGCTCATATAATCCGGTTGTCAGGGGTCACTCTGGACAGATTAAAAAGGCCGTTGATATGCTTTTGGCTGCCAAACGTCCTGTTTTGTATGCCGGTGGTGGTGTTATTTTAGGCAAGGCTTCAGATAAGCTTGTTGAGCTTGCTCAACTGCTTGGCTATCCAGTAACCAATACATTGATGGGGTTGGGGGGGTATCCGGCAACTGATAAACAGCATCTTGGTATGCTTGGTATGCATGGTAGTTATGAGGCTAATATGGCCATGCATCATGCAGATCTGATTGTATCAATTGGTGCGCGCTTTGATGATCGTGTAACCAATGCGATTGATAAGTTTTGCCCTGGTGCTCGTATTGTTCATATTGATATCGATCCAGCATCCATCTCAAAGACGGTTGAGGTTGATGTTCCGATTGTGGGGCCTGTAGACTCGGTTCTTAAGGAAATGCTTGCACTTATAAAAGAGAGTAAGCAAGACCCGGATAAGAATGCGCTGGCTTCTTGGTGGAAAAACATTGATGAGTGGAGGGCGTGTCATGGCGGCCGCTTTGTAACGACTGACGAGGGTATCAAGCCTCAACAGGCAGTCGAAGCGCTATATAAAGTGACAAAAGGGAATGCTTTTGTGACCTCTGATGTGGGTCAGCATCAAATGTTTGCGGCACAGTATTACAAATTCGATAAACCTAATCGCTGGATTAACTCAGGCGGCTTGGGAACGATGGGGTTTGGTTTTCCTGCTGCAATGGGTGTTAAATTAAACTTCCCTGATGACGATGTGGTGTGTGTGACAGGGGAGGGTAGTATTCAGATGAATATTCAGGAGTTATCCACCTGCAAGCAGTATGATCTTCCGGTTAAGGTTTTGGTGTTGAATAACCAGTCTTTAGGGATGGTTAAGCAGTGGCAGGATATGAACTATGAATCTCGTCACGCGCAATCGTACATGGAGTCTTTACCGGATTTTACGAAATTGGTAGAAGCGTATGGGCATATTGGTCTTACGGTCGAAAAGCTTGAAGATCTTGAGCCTACGCTTGAAAAAGCCTTCGCAATGAAAGATAAACTGGTCTTTATAAATGTCATGGTTGATCCGCATGAGCATGTATATCCTATGCAAATTGCTCGAGGCTCAATGAAGGATATGTGGTTAAGCAAGACGGAGAGGACTTAATAATGCGCCGTATAATCTCAGTATTGCTTGAAAATGAGCCTGGAGCGCTTTCGCGAGTGGTTGGGTTGTTTTCACAGCGCAATTATAATATCGAAACGTTAACGGTGGCGGCTACCGAGGATTCAACGCTATCACGAATGACTGTGACCACTACAGGTTCAGATAAAGTGATAGAGCAGATTACCAAGCAGTTAAATAAGCTGATTGAGGTGGTTAAGCTTGTTGATTTGACAGAAGGGACGCACATAGAGCGAGAGCTTATGTTGATTAAGCTTAAGGCGGCTGGTTCTCAGCGGGCTGAAATCAAGCGCACAGTTGATATATATCGTGGGCAAATTGTTGATGTGACTAGTTCGGTCTATACCATTCAGCTTGCGGGTAATAGTGATAAGCTGGATGCGTTTATTCAGACTATCGGTACTAGCTGTATTTTAGAGGTTGTCCGTTCCGGTGTTTCTGGTATTGCTAGAGGGGAAAAGGTATTAAGCCTATAGTGAATGTTAAGGGCTAGACTGTCTTTTTTATAGCGATTTAAAGGCATCCTGCAACTCTTTGCGAGTTGGGGGGTGTTTTTTTTTGCTTGCTATTTGGTTATTTCGCGAAGACTTAACTACGTTTAATCTGATAGTTTATCAAAATGGATTTTCTGGTGTTATTATATTGTCTTTAAGTGCTAATAAGAAAGGTCGTATTACCTATGAGTGAGCATCGTGATTCATCGGAAGAAGATTCAATAGACGCAAGTGTGCAGCTTAATGGCTCTCATTCTGATGAGATGGGGGCTGAAGTAATCGAAGAGGAGGTAGTGGGTGGGTCGCTAATTCGAAAAAAAGGTATCTATTTACTTCCTAATCTATTTACAACTGCATCTCTGTTTTCAGCCTTTTATGCCATTGTTGCGGGTATGAATAGTGATTTTGACAAAGCAGCAATCGCTATTTTTATTTCTATGATACTTGACGGCTTGGACGGGCGTGTTGCCCGAATGACGAATACTCAGAGTAAATTTGGTGAGCAGTATGACAGCTTGGCTGACATGGTTGCTTTTGGTGTAGCTCCTGCATTAGTGGCGTTTTCATTAAATTTAAATGCATTAGGTAACTTGGGATGGATTGGTACCTTTATTTTGGTGGTGGGTGCAGCTTTACGATTGGCTCGTTTTAATACCCAGATCGGCTCGGTTGATAGTCGTTATTTCGTTGGTTTACCTAGTCCTGCTGCTGCGGGTGTCGTTGCAGGCTTAATATGGATATATCATATCCATGCTTTAGCGGACTCTACATTTTCTGCATTATTAATGCTTGTTGTGGTAGCGGGTGCGGGAATATTGATGGTAAGCAATATTCGCTACTATTCATTTAAGGATTTGGATTTAAGGCGAAGGGTTCCGTTCACGGCAATTCTAATTGTTGTTCTTGTTATTTCTGTTGTCGCTTATGACCCCGCTACTGTTTTACTAATTAGCTTTCTGATCTATGCATTGTCGGGGCCGTTTCAGGCTATTTTACGAAAGGGGCGGGCTGCTTAGAGGTTTTGGTGGGTTAGTTTGTTTTGTTGTCATTAAAATAATTGAGAATAATGAGTGACGAGCTATTGACCTCAAACCTAAACGCTATATAATGCGCTCCTCTTCTGCAGAAGGCTCTGGAATACAGGGTGTTGGTAGAAGGCTAAGATGTTGAAATAAGATAACTTTTTTGGTGTTTTATTTTCGTGACTTAGGTTGGCTCAAGCACTTCGGATTAATCGTTAAATGATTATCGCGAAGGGGCTGAAAAAAGGGTTGACAG